>NZ_VRYN01000001.1 GCF_008124605.1 Halobacterium salinarum DSM 3754 | reverse complement strand
TACCGTGCACCAAGTGCACGACTTTCTAAGCTAGTAACTCTCTATAACAGTCAGAAACTCTATCATAGTGTGTGAAGACTTCTATGACACCCTCAGAGGTTAACTATGACAACCGCCCACAGTGGTTCCTGAACCCATACAAGAAACCTCCAGAACCTCCGGGAACAGATGAAATTCAGAGCTGGACTGTCGCAATTACGGAGGACATCCGCGGCGAGTCCGGTCATCATCCTCTTCGAACAACTCGACGGTTAGGTGCTCTTGCTGACTGGTACCATATGTCTGGCGACGAAGGGTATCTAGAGAAGGCCGCAGAAATCGCAGACAATCTCATATCAGAGCATACCACTGAATTAGATGGTGGATACTATTTCAACTACGGATTTGAGTTCCAAATCCAGACCGACTACACTCGTCAACCACCATGGTTTTCCTGTATGTCACAGGGTACGGGTTTGTCTGCCTTCCTCCGATTATATGAAGCAACCGAAGATCAGCGCTTTCAGGAGTTTGCAGAGAAGACATATCAGTGTTTCCTAAATCTCCGGTCGATTAGTCCCAAAGCATGGGTCGCTTTCTGTGATGACTCGCAGCATCTTTGGCTCTCGGAATATCCTGAGCCAGGATTACCGCTTCGTGTCCTAAACGGAGCAATTATTGGTCTCTGGGGCCCGTATGAATATTGGTTAGTAACTGGTGACGATAGTGCTAAAGAGTACGTACAGGCAGTAGTAACGACGCTTCGGGAGCATGCGATGGAGTACCGAAATCCTGAAGAGAAAAGCTACTACGCCCTCACAGAGAAACATCTAGTACCAGATCACTATCATCGACTCCACATCTATCAGATGCGCCAACTTGCCAAGTTCGCGAATGAGCCCTTTTTCGACGAAGTCGCAGACGTATTCCTAAAAGACCGACCAGATTTGGGATGGAAGGACTGTGATAGTCTTCGGTGTGAATAATCAAATACACTTCTCCCCTATCCGACCGTATAGAATATCAACATGGGGAAAACACCAATCACAGTCATCCACCCTAACATGTCGAGTATTCTGAGTTAAAATCACTTTAAGGAGTGAACAAGCTCCGGAGCGCGCCGCGGCAACACCAGTACTTCAAATTCGCTGACGACCGTCACCACGAGCCGAGGTCGACAGCAAAGTCATACTCGTAGTACTGGCCCCATGAGGCCCCCTCGTTACGAGAAGTCCGATCAAGAATCCCACGCATCGCAATATCCGTGAGGTGGTCGTGCATCCGGCGTCGAACTAACGGGTCACGTGGATAAATATTCCGCACGCGAAACGGGCCCGTGGATTCGATTGCGAGCGAGAGATGGCCGTGACGTGTAAGTTCGCGCATCCCGTGTTCGATCTGACTGCGTTCGAGTTTGTTCCGGGCGTCGTGGACGGCGTCTTCGGCGATCTGATAGAGCGGGTCGAGAGCCTGACGCGCACTTCCCGTGTCTTGTGCTGCAATTCCAGCACAGAGTGCGAGTACGCCGGATTCGATGGCGTCGTCGTAGAGTGCGTCTTCAGGGTGGCGTTCGAGAATCGCCTACAGTTCGGGCGCGTTGTAGGGTGAGAAGTGGATTTCTTCCTCGGAGAGTGTGTCCTTGACTTTCAGGGAAGGGTCATCGCGGAAGCCGAAGTCGTTGCTAATGCCGATAACGCTTGGCTTCGTGTCCGTGAGGTAGTCATTCGAGCGCGTACGCGGAATTTTGTAGAGACTTTTATGGCGCTGTCCTCGCTTGCCGAGACTGTCTGGTAGTGATCTGCCCCGTTCCCCACGTGTGTAGACGGTTGTACAGTATCAGGTGCGTTCTGCCGACAGGTTGTCATTGCACGAACCGGGTGGGATGCTATAGTAACCAGTAGAACTTTTTACTCAGAGTGTCTTGTAGCAGTTAGTGAAGCATCTCGACGATATCTCCGTCGAAGAACTGCAAGACGCCCTCGACAACGCCGACGGAAAGAAGCCGACACAACGGCTCTTAGCCGCAATTGCGTACAAGAACGGTGTGACGCAGACCGAACTAGCCGAGTGGTACGACGTTCAGCGGCGAACGATCTACAGCTGGCTCACGCGACTCGACACCGACGAGTCGCTTGAGCACGCCGCTTCTGATGATAAACGAACTGGGAGAAACAGAAAACTCTCAGAAACACAGCAAAACGAATTTGAAGCAACTGTTCACGACCCACCTGAAGAAGTTGGCCTCGACGCGCCGGCGTGGACGCCAGCGCTCGCCCAAGAGTATCTCGAAGAGTACGTGTTTAGTCCCAGAACGATTTCGGTAGGCTCTCGTAGGAGTCGTCCAACTAGTGCAGTAGATCGATGCAGCAGGCGAACGAGTGCATCTTTGAGGGATGGTCTCCGGGACGGAGACCATCCCGTCTCGCCTGCTCATGACGTCGTCCGAGCCGTCCAAAGAAGAGCTTCTTACGCAGTTTGCTGAGCTCAAGCAAGAAGTCGAGGAACTACGGAAGGAGAATCAACGCCTCAGAGCCAAACTCCGGTGGTACGAAGGGCCGCATACACCACCGAGCAAGGACCAATCAGACCAAGAGGAGTCGTCCTCGTCCGATGGAGACGAGGACGACGAACAGCCACGTACTGACGGTGGCACGCCTGGCCGAAAAGCTGGACACGAGCCAGAATGGCGTGATGCCCCTGACCCTAACGAAGAAATCGAGGTCACGTGTGACTGCTGTCCAGAGTGTGGTGAACAATTCGACGAGTCGGCGGGCGTCAGCCCCCGACTCGTCGAGGAACTCCCAGATCCACAGCCGCCCGAAGTCACACAGTACAATCGTCACCACTACGAGTGCCATTCATGTGGGACCGAGACTGTCGCCTCACACCCCGACTGCCCCGATGAGGGGCAGTTCGGGGTGAACGTCATCGCACAGTCAGCGCTTTCGCGGTACGATCACCGGCTTCCCTACCGCAAGATCGGTGACCGCTTCGAGCAACTACACGGACTGGAGCTGTCCGCCGCATCAACGTGGCACGCGACCGAGCGCGCTGCGCGCGCCGGTCGCTGCGAATACGAGCAGATCCGTCGCCAGATCCAGCAAGCCGACGTTGTCCACGTTGACGAGACCGGAATCAAACGGGACGGTGAACAGGCGTGGCTGTGGACGTTCACCACGGACGAGCACACGCTGTACGCGGTCAGAGAGAGTCGTGGGAGTGATGTTCCCGCGGAAGTCCTCGGTGAGGACTTCGCGGGAACGGTCATCTGTGATGGGTGGACGGCGTATCCAGCCTTCAGCGAGACGCTTCAGCGGTGCTGGGCACACATTCTCCGGGAAGCTGAAGAAGCAGCCGAACAGCAGGATGAAGGGAAACCGATCTACCGTGCTCTGAGACAGCTGTACGTCGCTCTCCAGGCCCGGCTGGAGAGCGACGTGACAGTGCGCGAGCGGGCAGAACTACAGCGTGTCGCGCGAAGGGAGCTTGAGTCGCTGATTGAGCGGTCGGTTCCCGACGGACCAGTGGCAACACTGCTCGGGAAAATCGAAGGAGGTCTCGACCACTGGCTCACCTTCGTCGGTGAGCCAGGGGTCTCCCCGACGAACAACGCTGCGGAAAACGCGCTGCGTGAGCCGGTGGTTCTCCGGAAGCTCATCGGAACGCTCCGTAATGACCGCGGTATGTTCGTTCACGAGACGCTGCTGTCCCTGCTGGCGACGTGGCGCCAGCAGGGACGCAATCCCTACGAGGAACTCAGGCGAGTCGTCCAGGACAACGAGATGCTTTCACGAGCTCAGGCTGTGCCGGCTGTTGCATCCTCGAGGTAAACACGTACCTCGAAGATACGTACGACGTGGAGTACTCAATCCCGAGTTGCCGGCGGTTGCTGAAAGAAGCGGGATTGAGCTATCAAAAACCGCGCCGTTCAGCCGCCGAAGCCGACGAAGACGACCAAGAAGAATTCCACGACGAGCTCAAAAAAAGCGGCGGGAGATGGACGCCACCGTAGTCTGCATCGACCAAACCAAGAAATCCGTCCAAGTTGAGCCGCGTGCCGCGTGGTTTCCGCGCGGCACGCGGCCCTCGGTCGAGCTTTCAGGTCAACGTGACTGGACGTGTTTGCTGGGCGCGATCACCGAGAACGGTGATCGCTTTTTCTCCCGGTTCACCGAGTACGTTACCGCCGATCACGCGAAACATTTCATTTTAGCACTATGCAACGAATTTGAAGATAACTTGATCGTCGTGCTTGATGGAGCGTCGTATTTCCAGGCGTCGGTCGTCACGGACCTGGCGGCCCGTGACGACCTCGCCTTCGTGACGTTACCATCGTATTCGCCGGAGCTAAATCCAGTCGAAGAGTGCTGGAGACAGCTTCAAGCGGCGCTGAGCAACCGCTTCTTTGACTCACTCGACGAGCTGACGACCGCGATTGATACCGCTCTCGACCAACTCTCCGTCCCTAATGTGAGCAATTACTTCTAATGTTTACTATATGAACTGAGAATTCTATGATACGCTCTTCTGGGAGACCTGACTGGTGGTAGCCAATTAAGCCGGACAGAGAGTACGATTCGTCTGTCTCAGCTGGGGGGCGGCGACTGTTACGTCTGTGATGGATAACGTCACATCGACCTACTTGCTCGTATTATATGTGTGCAATATAGGGCCTATTTAAAGCTCAGGAGAAAGAGAGTACGTTTCGTCTGTCTATGTCTTGAGTTGGTAGGAAATCGGAGGATGCTCCTTGTCCAGTTGTCCGTGATTGTGCTGAGAGTTGGTTTCGTTTGTCCTGCACAGTTTGGGTGAATTCCGCATACTCGAGAGTATTCCACGACAGTCGAGACAGAAGAGACAAACAAAACTAGGTTTTAAGTATATATGGTGGTTAGGGAGAAATAGACCGACAGATGGCCGGACCGTTCAGCGATATCGATCGCTCGATCTTCGCCGCCAAGAAGATTCTCTCCGAAGACTATCAACCCGATCAAATCCTCGAACGGGACGAGGAAATCGATGAATACCGTCACGCGCTGGAAGACGTGCTCTTCGGTCGGACGCCACAGAACATCATGCTGTACGGCCGAACCGGGCTTGGCAAGACCGCAGTAACCAAATACATGATGGACGCACTTCGCAAGGAAGTCGCCGAGCGTCCCGACGCCGACACCCTGTTCGTCCACGAACTGAACTGTAACAAGAAGACCGTCTACACCGTTGTCCGCACGCTCGTCAACGACCTACTCCCGGAAACCGCAAGCAAGTTCCCGAAACGCGGTCTCAGCACCGCCGACGCCTTCGAGGAACTGTACAACCAACTCGATCGACATGGCGGGACACACCTGATCGTGTTCGACGAAATCGATCATCTCGACGACATCGATACCCTACTGTACGAACTTCCACGCGCAAAATCGATCGGACATATCACGGATTCGAAAGTCGGCGTCATCGGAATCAGCAACAATTACACATTCCGACAAGAGCTCTCACCGAAGGTCAAGGACACGCTCATGGAGACAGAAATCTCCTTTCGCCCCTACAACGCAAGTGAACTCAGAACCATCCTCGCTGACCGCGCGAATCACGCATTCGTCGATGGCGTCTGCGACGACTCAGCCGTCGCAAGGGCAGCAGCAATCGCGGCAAAAGACCGCGGAAACGCACGTCAAGCAATCGATCTCCTCCGTGTGGGCGGCGAAGTGGCGAAACGTCAGGACGACGACCAAGTCGATGATTCACACATCATCGAGGCCCAGGAGCTGGTTCAACGCGGTCGGTTGCGGAATCGGATCCGTGACCAAACCCAACACGCACAGCTCCTCCTCGAAACACTCGCGTATCTCGAAGAACAGAACGAAACTCCTGCTCGTTCGAAAACAATCAAAACCCGATACGAGACCGTTGCAGACTCACACGCCGTAGACCCGCTCACAACGCTCAAAAGCATTCAAAACCACCTTTCGGACCTCCACATGCTCGGATTCCTGCAGCGGACAGACCGGAATCGTGGCGAAAGCGGTGGCCGATACTACGAGTACAGTCTCGATCTCGACCCGGACGTCGTTCTCGACATCAGACGTGAAATCGAAACCGAGCGTGACCCGTAGGGCATCGACTGGAAGACAGACGAAATGTACTCTCTCACTCTCGCGGTCTCGCTCTCAATTCTCTCCGACCACTTTGAGGAGAGACGACGACACCACCACAACTGGGCACAGAACAGTCCTCGGTGTGAACCAACTTGCGGTCGCTTCGACCGGATGGTTCTGGTCGGCAGACGAGTTCCTCCACTGGAAACGAGAGTACGAGAACCGGCGTTGTAACCTCCAACAGTGTGGGGTGCAAACAGATCTGCGCCGGAACCTACAACTCAGACGGAATCTTCGAAGTCCCCTGGTGGATGCTCCGTCTTCGAGTAGCTAGCATTCCAGTGCTGTTAACCAACAAATCGTGCTAGCGATGGATTCTGTTGGTTAACGCTCTGCCCGCCGCTGTTCAGGCACTGAGGACGGTGGAGCCACGGCCTTCAGGCGGAGCAGGCCGAGTGTCTCGGGACTTGACCCCGAGGCGATTCACCGCACGCTGTTTCTGGACGCGACGCCCTGAATTTTCTCGAGTTCAGCGTCAAACATGAGGACGTCGGCCATGGCGTCGACGGCACTTTCGAATGGGACATCTAACTCGTAGCTGTAGTAGTTGCCTCGGGAGCCGCTGCGGTTCTCGTATTTGGAGAGAATGCCGAGCATGTGGAGATCGGAGAGATGGTTGTGGACAGAGCGTTGCTTGAGCGGATCGTCGGTGTTGGCGGCCGACTTGCACAGCGACGTGTACTCATCGTGAACCGCCTCGGGGTAAGTGGTTCGAGACGCCGACGGCGTCTCGTCATCACGGAAGACAAAGTCTTCCGTACGACCCCGAGGCACTCGGCCTGCTCCGCCTGTAGAATCGCGTTGCCGACGCGGTCATCGGTGTTGTCACCGTTGACGTGGTGTAGGAAGCGTTTGTCCTGATGTAGAGGGTCTGTAGGCGGGACGTCGAGTGTACACTTCGAAACTCCTCGATTGTAGGGGCTGTGAGTTAACGTACTACTGGGTGGGTTAGTTTGGTGTCGTGTCGGTTGATGGGTTCGGTGGCGTTGTTGCGGTGGTTGTAGAGTTTCCAGTCGATCCAAAGTTTGGAGTCTAAAAGGAGGGGTGTGATGGCTTTCTTGGGTGGGAAGTTGTGTTGTTCGGTGAGTTTGGTGCCATCTCGGTCGCGGGCGCCTTTGCCATATTTGGCGTAGAGGTCTTGGGGGAGGTCGCTTGCGGTGAGTGCGGGGAATTCGTGGAGGTTCGTATTTGTGTCGATGAGGATGGTGTCGGGTGGTGTATTTGCTCGCGGATGCTGTTGTTTGCCGGTTTTGATGCCTTGGCGGAGTGCTTTGCGGAAGGCGAGGCTGGTGTCGGCGATGTCGACTGGTTCGAGGCTGTGGTGGTGGGCTGGGTCGGTTACGAGGTCGGTGAGTCCGAGGTATGAGAGGGTGATTGGTGCGCTGGCTGTTTGGATTAGGTCGTGGCTGGTGTTCTCGTGGAGCGTTTGGAAGGCGTTTTTGCGGAGGGTGTCGGGGAGTGTGGTGGCGAGTGTGGAGATGTCGATGAGGGCGTTGGCGAGTCGGTTGGTGATGGCGTTGCGGCGGCGGTAGTTGGCTTTCCGGTCGAATTCGTCGTCTTGGGCGGGGTTTGTTTGGGCGGCGAGCCAGCGGTGGTCGGTGGACGTGAGGATGCCCCGCGACCGTTCGAACGAGTTGTCGGCCATATGTCCGGTGATTCTCCGGACATGCTTTATACTATTCGGGTTGACGGCCGCCACCGCCTCGTTCTTTAAAAGGGTCGTACGGTGGGCGGTTCGGACAAAGTCCACTCAGCTGGGGTGTATTGGTATAGGTGGATGACACACTCACTCCAGCCGACCCGGCACCGACTGCACACACCCAGCCAGCCACCATACTCCCGAGACGGACACGCCGTGAGTGCGTGCACTCACCGAATGCACTCGGGACTCCAGCACGCATGACGGACGAATACGGCTCCGACGAATCGTCGTGGTGGCTTGGCCGAGACGGCATCGTCCACCTCGTCCAGCCGGGCCACGCGGATCCGGCGGCGGCCATGGACCGGTCACTCGGCGCACCACTCATGCGAATCATCGAGGAAACGTTCGAGGACTGCCCGAACGTCGAACAAATCGAAGTGCTCGTGGTCCCCACCAAGACTGGGTACACATGCTGTCTGCACGCCCACTCCTCGACCACAACTCGAACGCAAGCGCCAGTACCCGCGGCGCATCGAACGACCGGGATGCTCGTGGATGCGGCGAAGCGCCACCTGCCCGGGCTGTTCGGGATTGAAACGGGCTCGCTGTGGCTGCAGCCGCTGGCGCCGGCGCACGCAGTGACCGGTCGCGCAATCGAAACGACTACCAGGTGGAGCCTGACCAACACCCGGCAGCCATTCCACGTGATGAATACGTGGACGGCCTCCCGGCGCCGCGGCCCCCTCGTCTACCAGCTCCTGATTCGGCCACACCAGGACACGACGTACCCGGTCACCCTTCGGGCGATGCAACTCGGCCAGCGCCCCCCGACCGATGCGGCCGCACTCGGCGCCCTCCTCGAGGAGGGCGTGCCCTCACCGCTCGACGTGGGGCTGCCGGCAGACGTCACGTCCGCCCGCAGGCTCGCCGACAACCACTGGGAGACCGTCCCGGTGGCGCGAGCGAGCGGTGGCCCTGACGCGGTCCGCCCCACAATCGGATACGTCCCGGAAACCGACGGCTACCCGCCGTCGGCGGCGCTGCACGCCCGGGAGTGTCTCACGACGGCCCACGAGACCCGTGGCTTCCTGGCGGCCCGCGAACACACCACCCCCTATACCGGGCTTGATGGCGCGCCCCGGCTGTCGGCCACTGCCGCCGACCTCCAGCGCCTGCTCGACGTCTTCCCGCTTCCCACAGACACCAGCTGGCGGGCAACGATGGGGCGTTCGCCACGGCTGGCCCGCACAGCCGTCGAACAGCCACCAACCGGAACCGACTCGGACTCCCTCCTCCCGACACCACCGGAGGGGTGGCCGGCGGCGACTCCCGAGCAGGCGTTCCTCCGAACAGCAACTGGCTGGCTGTCCCCCGGCGACCACGAACCCGACACCCTGTCTGCCCCGATTGGTGGCTCGCACGCCACCGCACCGACAACAGCGGGGGTTGTGGTGGTCGCTGACCAGGCCGCCGGGATCAGCGACGCCCCCATTGGCACGCCTGGTGGCCTGGTGTCCGTCGCGAATCACGCCGTCACGGCCGGGGAGCCGCTCTGGGTTCTCACGGCGGACGCGGCCACCAGCCAGTGGGTTCACCGGACGCTCCATACCCCCTGGCGGACCACCCACACGAAGACGAGTGAACCCTATGACCTCCCGGACGTCTGGGCACTCGACGACAACAGGATCCCGCTCGAGGACACGACGACGCAGACGGCGTGGCTGGTCGCCCCAACGAACGAGTGGGGTGTCCACGTCGACGGCGACGTTCGCGCGCACGGCCACCTCGACGCGCTCACCACGCCCACCGTCTTCGAGCTGCCGTACCTAGAGCAGACCTCGGACGGCTTCGCGCACGTCACCACGACCGGCGACGTGTGTGCGACATACCCAGCGCTCACCGCCGTCGCCGACCCGTGGCGCCCGATCAAGCAGCCAGTCATCCCCCAGTGGCCGACGTTCGCCGACTACGCCACCGTCCTCGAGTACGACTCGATGACGTTCCGGCCGGTGTGGCCGACGCCACCCTGGCTCCCACACACCGACCCCCATCGCATCCTGCGGTATTACCCCGATGCCGCCCGCAAGTTCGTCGACACCCACACCATCCCCCGAGTATCATCGGCCCCACCGGCCACCGGCGTCAACCACTGGCTGTCGCGGTACTACCAGGGGCACGCCGATTACGCACTCAACGCGCCGAATCGCAACCGACTCGCGGACATCCTGGACAGCCCCGTCAAGGAGACATCCGACGGCATCACCCTCCCCGAACGCGCCTGGGCGATCCCACCCCAGACTGACCCAGCTACGACCCATCCCCAATCCGACTCACATGGCAACTAACTCCACGCACACGACCCGAGATGCAGAGCCTCCGACCACCACGACCACCACCGATGACGACGACGAGGACACATCGCCCGGACCGACCCGTCATAACGCAGTGCGCGTGATCCTCCCCGGCCGGATTGACTCGGAGACCCAACTCGAGGTCTTCCTCCCGCTCGAGGACGTCTTCGCCGACGCGCTCGCCAAGTCAACCCCACTCGACACCCTGGAGTTTCTCACGATGCCCGGGGACAACCCAGATGACGAGGCCGGAGTCGCCCAGCAGGAACACTACCTCTGCGCCCACGACACGTCCCGGACCGACGCGGACACCAACACGGACGCCATCAAGGCAACTGACCCCGACCAATCCACGTTCGACGCCCCCGACATCCCGGACGAAGACGCAAACACCGCCACCAAGACCGCCACGAACGCCATCACGAACCCACTCGAGGAACACTGCCCGGAGATCGACTACCAGGTCGGCAACCTCGATCTCTCCCCGCTCGCAGACCTCCCGGTGCCGACCAGCCGCCTGCTCGTCTACGCGGACCACTCCATCGACTCCACGGAAGGCGCCGAATTCCTCCGCGCAATCAAACTCCTCAACGAACTCATCACCCAGAACATCCCCCACATCTACCAGCTCCTCATCCAGCGTGGCTCCAACCAAAGCGACGCGGAATACACCGCCACCGTCCGTCTCGCCGTCTTCGACGAAGAATACGGCGTCGCCACCGACGACGACCTCGATGCACACCTCGCGTCCCCCTACCAGTACTGTATCTCAACGTACTTCCGCGACCAGAACACCACCAGCAACTTCGACCTCCCCATCCGACGGTTCACAAACGTCCGCGACAACGCCAACAGCACGCGCTACCGCATCAACGGCCGCCCAATCTACCTCCGGCACCACCCGTTCCCCATCGAGGAACTCGCCACCTTCCGCGAGTACAACAACCTCCTCGCAGCATCATTCACCGCCGACGAGCGCTACAAACGCCACTTCAACTGCTACGCACGCATCCCGCTGCACGGCGACGCGGTCCACCACCTCGCCGGCATCATCCCCGCCTACTACAAATACTCTCCCTGGGAACGCACCGCCGTCACCGACTGCCCATCATTCTCAACCACCCACATCCCAACCACGTCCTCAACCCCCCAGCGTCTCGGCACCACCACCGTCAACGCTGATCATCCCACCGACACCACGCAGTCCGAATCCAAACCCCACCGCGCGCTCGTCAACGCGATCATCAACTTCCTCGTCCAACAAGGCTACACCATCCTCGCCGTCGACCAGGACACCATCGACGCTGACCTCACCAACCCCGACCCCACCACGCAGCCATACTTCCCGGGTGACTCCCAGCCCGACATCCTCGCCGAAAAGAACGACACCATCACCGGCTTCGAAGCCGAAATCAATGACTCCAACCCCGCTGCCTACTTGAAAAACCTCGAACGCGCCAGCCACTACGACTACCGCGTCGTCGTCGTCACCGAAGACAACAACCTCTGCAGCAACAAACTCAACATCGCCAGCCAACCCTACCGCGACAGCACAGCACGCGGCGTCATCCTCTACACGCTCTCAGACTCACTCACCACCGAAGACGGCGACATCACCTACCTCCTCCCCCAAGACGCCAGTGCAGCAATCTGGTATCTCACCGGCGACCAACTCACGCTCTCACTCGACGACCACCCGGACGTCAGCTGCCACGCCGAAACACCACTCCACGAACTCACCTACCCGACGCCACGCTACCGCAAACAGGGCGGCGAGTACATCGTCACGGACGCCACCGGCGAACACATCGCCACCTACCCAACAATCAAAGCCCTCCACAAGGAGTTCAGCGAGCTCAAAGCCCCCTTCATCCCCACCCAGACCACGTACCTCGACCACATCGAAATCCGCTACCATGACGACACCGCTAACCAACTCAAACGCTACCGCAAACAACCCATGTGGGCGCGTGAACACATGACCAAATCCGGGAAGCGAACCAAAGCCGCCCGCGACACCTTCATCAACAGCCACACCCGCCAGGCCGACAGTGAATCACTGTTCATCCCTGCCGTCCGCGAGGAATTCTACGCCTGGCACGACCACCAAACCGACCTCGACACAGCCGGGGACTCCTGGTTCGCCCGCGACCTCGACAACCAATTCGACGCCTCTGACACCGACAGCCGTGAGCGCAAACTCCTCAACCGCACCTGGCACTACACCCCTGGCCTCACCCCACACCTCCCATCCTTCCCCGACCCGGACGACACCACAACACACGACTGACAGCCCCCCACCCTGAAGCCCGAGACATCCTCCCCGAACATTCCAACCACAACCCCAACCACCACCAGCATCCTCCGCACCGAACACACCCGATCGCCGACCCGAGCACTGAACCACCCCCAAGGACACCCCCTAGTTCCAGCAGTCACGTCCACCAAAACCACCACCACGATACACCCGGACACACCCACCCATTCAAAACATCAACTAAAATCCATATATTGGTCGGGTCGCGCTCTACACCACCCCCTACACCATCCAATACACCACCGCAGACCCCACACACCACAACACACCAAACCACCAGACAGCGATACGCCCACACCACCAAATCCCGAGTAAATAATAACAATAACCCCACCAACCACAACGCACCAATACACCCACCAACACTCGAACACAAACACACAAACATACGAAAGAAAATGAAAACAATCTGTTAAGAAATCGCCCGCACGGGCACCCCCCAACTACCCCAACAGGAACCCCAACCCAAGATTTCCTCAAATCCATCTGAGCACCCACCCCCAGACAACCAGTAACACCCACCCCACGCTACCGCCTCAACCACCCACCTCAAATTCTCCACAACCACCACCCGATACTCACACCCCCCTCCCCAGCACAACCACTCCCCCCCTTCTTCTTATTCTTATTAACTACTCGGGCCGCAATGGTGTACCCCGAGTCACGCCCCCCGATCTGGTGTGGAATGCCGGCGTGATTCTACACACCATCCACCGAGATTCCTACACCATCCCGGAATGGTGTATCAAAGCCACCCCAAATCGAACTGGACCTGAAGTCGCACTCCCTCCCAGGGGGAGCCAAGAGAACTGGGTTCTGACCCCTCTGAGAGTAGGGGCATGATCGTACGCTCGATACCGTGACTCATAGTCACGCAACGCCCGACCAGTCAAGTTGTATCCCACCCCGAAACAGGTTGATGGCCACAGGCGGTGTCTCGGGATTGTCTGTGGGGTGGGGGTGCTGGATTGGTTTGTATTCCCCCGAGAGGGGTGGAGGGTGCGTGTTGAGCGTGCCCCCGTGAGTAGAATGCCTACGAGAAGTACTGAACGCGCGGACGAATCCGCGTCAGCCAGTTGTACCACACCACAGAGTACTGCGACACCCACCCAACCAATGACGCCAGGCACTCGCTGTGAGCAGATTGTCGAATTCACCACCCAATCAGGGACACGCCGCCGTATCCGATTCGTCCCCCACCCCAGCAACGACACCCAGTGGCAGCGCATCGAGGAGACCTGGCGCGACCAGCAGTGGCGGCTCGTCGGCCAAGACACCGTCGGCAACGTCGACCACTGGACACGCCCAGCCTAACCAGACACACCTCGTAGTGAATCGGACGGCCAACCAGTCACGTCTTCGAACCACGTCGTCACGCTATCCAGACGACCGTTTCATCGAGTCCATATGCACCAAGAAAGCGTCCTGTATAGCCAGTTTGCCGCCAGCGGTCCACACCTCGGCCAGTGGAGGTTCTGGCGGTGCTGCCAGCAGCCCCGAACCCAACACAATGCAACCAACCACCAGCCAGCGAACAGTCAGTCGATGCATCATTTCGCCGACCAACAGCACCGAGGTATCCGCGTCCCACTGCGGCAACGCACGACCTCGTCCACTAGCGGAACGGAGGATGTGCTGATGAGTGCGCGCCAATCAGCCTCCTTCCGGAGGCGGTTCGTGCGTCCGCAAACCACCGGTCGTCGACGCCGTGGGGTGTGTGTCTGATGGTGTCGAAGTCACTCGTAGAAGCGGTCTTCGAGCGCTGGGGGAAAGCCTGTGTGGTCTGTGGGCGTCGGCCGGAGGAATGGCTCGAAACGGACTTCGGCTCACGAACGCAAGCGAGACTCTCGTTCCATCACGTCAACGGCGACGACACCGACGACCGCGTCGAGAACCTCATCCCGCTCTGTCAGAGCTGTCACGTCCACATCCACCGCGTCGACGAGCCACCCTACCGGCTGTGGCACCGCCAACTCCCACTCGAGCATCGCCATGCCTGGAATCAACACTACCACGAGTACTACGAAGGCCCCCGGCTCACTCGCGAGGAAGCCACCCAGCAGTTCGGCGACGACGATGGCACCCCCGAGAGCACCAAATACCTCGAATACGAACGCGACGACTGGCCTACCGACAACCAGGAGACCACTGCAGGCCGGGAAACCGAGGATGACCACGAGGACCAAGACTGAACGATACCACGCCGCCGCACCCGATGGAGCGCGAGTGCGTTTCCGCTTCTCTGCGTGACGGACTCCCACTCGGTGTCGGTCGCGCAGGTCAATCCTGCCGATTCGAAATATCCCCCTCGAGGGAGAGACCACGTCTGGAGAAGGATGTGTCGTGGACTGATTTTTCTCTCCCCAGGAGTGGTGGAGGAAGTATCCAGTGAGAACCAGTGTTCTACGGACTGTATCGAGTAGCAGGATCACGGCCTGGAGGCCGGGATGATGAGTGATACCTGGACCGTCTTTGATGTGCTCGCGAATCGTCGACGCCGATGGGTGCTCGGCGTGCTCGCGTTCAGTCCACGAACCCCAATCCCAGTGCGGGACCTCGCTGAATCCATTGCAGCCTTCGAGTTCGAGAATCCAACGACCACGCAGACAAAGCGAGTCCGAACAAGTCTCCGGCGAACCCACTTAGACTGCCTTGAGGGCTTTGACGCAATCCATATCTCTCAGGACGGAGTTTCGCCCGGACCATCGTTCCACCCCATCTTCCACATCCTATCAGTTGGTCTCACCCACCAACCCCACACCCAATCGTGACAGCTACCCGAGTACCACCCAGGAAAATCAGCCAAAACAGGAGTCTACCGACAGCTCCGACCTACAGGGCGGAGACGGTAACGTCAACTACCCTACCCTACTTCGCTCACCCTGACGGGTTCGCTCGTGGAGGGTGGGGCTTGTCCGTGAACTCGGCCTCGAACCCATCGGGGTAGCCGGTAAATCCGGCGTTCTGCGTCACCGTTCCAGATTTTAGGACGAGCTGACTGTTGCCCGTCCGCCGAGACGACTGTTGGCCCCGACGGACATACCGCATCCCAATGTTCTTTGCCGCATTGTAGTCCGCGTTCGCCTCCGACTCGCACTTCACGCACCGGAAGTCGTTGCGAGTCGGACGATTCTCGTCTGCCGTAAACCCACATTCGGCGCACCGCTTTGATGTGTACGCCGACCCGACTTGTTTCACCCATTGAGATCGCCGTGGAACACCATATTCCGAACAGTCTCGAACTTCTCAGTCCCGTAAACGACGAGCCCCCCGCGTAGGACCTCCTGTAAGTCCTCGCTGTAGGTTGGAACAGCCGAGAGGGCCTCAACGTCGATATGGAACTCGTAGCGGTCACCGTCGAACCGGTGGGCTTCCAGGTCTTGTCTCACCTCGTTCGCGGCCCGCTGGTTCGGGGCTCGGTCGTCCGCGACGAGCACCCAGAGGTCGATGTCACTCCGCCGATCAGCCGTCCCCTGCGCGACACTTCCGTAGAGCACAATCCCGAGCACGTCCTCGAGGCCAGTGACGAGCTCGTCGATAGCTGTTCGAACTGGCCGATGGAACGCTGCCTGGGGAATCTGGAGGACCGGATCATCCGGACGAGACAGACGGCCTCCGTTGATACAAACCAGTCGCGCGGCTCCCTCTCGTCGGTCGACGACGAGGTCGTTGCGAGCCAGCGTATCGACGTTCTTCGAGATCGTTGGCTGAGAATACGCAACAGCGTCCGTCAGCTCTGTGATCGAGAACTCGTCGGTGTGATACCGGGCCAGAAAAGAGAGGATGTCGTGTACTGCCTCACTCCTGAATAATCCCGCCGCAGGAGCAGGGATATCGAGCGTGATCGTCATCCCCGAGACAATCGTATTCGAATTGTTTTGCATAACTACTGTATCGTTCTGGTATCTACTTAAACTTTAAGTAAATGGCGGGGTCGGCTCCGCGCATTCCGTGGCGTTCAAGGCGGTCGTCGATACGCTGGTTTCGTCACCCGCACCGCCATCCGGGGGAGAGCATCCCTTCTCGTGAACGGTATTTTATGTGTTCCCTGTGTAGGACGTGGTAGCGTGAGTAAGACAGCCAAGGCGGACGATCGTGGGCGGATCGTCATTCCACACGAGATTCGCGAAAAGTACGGGGACCGATATCGTATCGTCGAACTCGACGACCGGGTTGAGCTACTCCCGCTCAAAGACGACCCCCTCGAGGGGCTCCGCGATGCTATCGGTGATGCCTTCGACGGGAGATCGATCGCAGAGATCAAACAAGCGGCACGCGACGACGCACGTGAACACGCCATCGAGGAGGTCACAGAGGCACAGAACTAATGCCCTACGCTGACACGGACTTTTTCATCGCACTCGTCAAGGACACCGATTGGCTCCAGGAACGAGCAGCGACAGTGGCCACCGAACACGAGGGTGAAATCTACAGATAAGCAAGGCGAGTGCCTCGGGGCTTGACCCCGAGGCGGTTCACACCCCAGAGCTGCATCTGTTGGGGGATCAAGCCTCAGTGTGTTTTCGGGCTCGCTGCAGGTTCTCTGAGTCAACCGTCAGATCGGTAGTGTCCGTGTTGATGAACGCCGTGTGCGAGACGCCAAGTGCGTCCAAGAGAGCACGCCAGGAGATGGTGTAGGTGAGTTGTTCGCCCATCGTGTCGTGGTCGGTCAGCGCCCAGGTATCGATGTGGTCATCAACACGGATGGCGGGGACGACTAGTTTCCCGATTTCTCGCTCGATTCCCGAGTCGATGGTGTAGACGACGAAGAGGTATAGATGGAGGCGGTTGGTGTCTTCGTAGACGTCTGCGCTGGCAAGCAACCGGTGGTGGTGTGGTCCCCAGATCCGGAACCGTCCGGGGGTTTGGGATGGATACTGGTCGATTGTGGTTTTGACCTCAAGATAGCAACTGATTCCGGATGGACTCGGAACGAACGCATCCACCCAGGGGCCTGGCGACCACTTCTCGAAGCGCGCAGTCTCGCTAACGAGGGCAGTGGCGAGTCGCTCGGCGTTGTAGCCGCGTGGCGCTGCAGTTTCACGCCCCCGGCCGTAGGGCTCATTGCCGTCGAATTGCTCACGCACATCCTCCAGTTTGAGCCCGGGACGAACGACAATCCCCGGCAGATCGTCACTCATCCGCCCGGGGGAGCACCAGATAGATGGCTTGCCGCAGATAGTAGGCGGCATCCGGATCGTCGATTCCGGGATAGGTATCGAGGAGCGTGGCAACGACTGAGTCGAGTGACTGACTTGAGAGCTGGCACTCACAGAATGACGTGGTGAGATCGCCAGTTGGGGTGGTCGTGAGTTCGGTGATTGGCTTGCCACAGCGGGGACACACAGCCAGCGAAGCACCGTCATCGATTGCCGGCGTGTCGATGGTGCTCTCTAGGCGGAGGGCTTGGCTGGTGAGGCGGTCGCGGCCGTCAGTCGTCACCTCGTATGGATCCAGCGGCATCTCAGCCTCGATCAGGCCGGCTTCGTCGAGGGCCTGGAAGCTGCCCAGGAGCTCTTGGTCGGTGAGCCGCGGGTGCTGTGGGCCAGTGAGTGCCGCTCGGATGTCGCTGCGGGTCGTTGACTCTCCATCGCGTTCTCGTCGAGCGATGGTATAGAGGAGTGTGCGCGCTGGGCCGGACAGGTCAGTCCAAGCGACTGGGGCTTGTTGTGACGGCATTTGCTGTGTAGTCGGAGTGTCGGCCGCACTCCACAAGGTTGGACTCCCCCCAACGCCCCTGTAGAACAACGCCAGCAGGTCGCCATCACAGAACGGGCCGGAGAACCACAGATGCAGCCGTTTCGTCGCTAGTTTGGGAGGCGGGTTCACTGACAGCGACAACAGCACCGTTGGGGGTACCGCAACGCAAGAGAGACAGAAAACCACCAACTCCTCGAGGACCAAGCTTTCAGAAAGACACTGGGGGAGCTACATCCACTGACATCCTCCCACGGCTAAAGCCGTGGGGTTCCCCCACTGGGGGTTGAACCCACGGATACGGAGAGGTTCGCAGGTTCGTCGTCACGGTGGACGATGACCTGCGTTTCGGGCCGTGCCAGTACGACCCCCGCCTCGGACAGCGGTCTTTCGAACTTGCCCAAGGCTCGTTTGCCGATGTTGAGCGCACCGTTCTTGTCCGCGTTGTCGTCCAACCCGCACTCGGTGCACTCGAAGCGTCCCTGCGTCTCACGGACACCCTCGCAAGCACAGCGGTTGCACGTCTGCGACGTGTCGTATTCTTCGACCAACTGCACGTCGATGCCTGCGTCGTGGGCTTTGTATTCGATGTAGTTGAGCAGGCGGGCGAACGGCATCTTGTGGGTCTTGTCGTTGACGTACCGTCCCTTGTCGTTGTCCTTGCGAATTCCGCCGAGGTCGCCCACGACGATGACTGCGTTCCGTTCCTCGGCATCCTCCACGATGTGCCGAGCAATTTTGTGGAGGCGGTCGTCCACCTTCCGCGTTTCAGCGTCACCGATACGCTCGACCACCTGTTGTCCCTGTCGGGGTTTCGATTTCCCGATGGACTTGCGGAGTTGCTTGTAGTGTTCGCGGATACGGCGCACGTCCTCGCCGTAGAAGGTGGTTTTGCGGTCGGAGAGGAACGCGCAGGTAGCGACCCACCGTGTGCCCATATCGATAGCCAGCACGTCGTCGTACTCGTCTTGGACGGTCACAGACCGCTTCACGACGAGATGGACGTACCAGTCACCGTCACGGCGCACCAGTTCGCTGTCCCGAATATCACCCTTGCGGACGAGTTGTTCGTCTTTGTGCGGAACGTGGGCAGGGCACCAGATGGAGTTTCCTCGTCCCCGTTCGGGGTCGTAGACGGGGACTTTGACCCACCACGACGAGAGAACGGTGTCCTCGTCGTAGGACACGTCCAACACGTCGTTGCGGAGAACGACGGGCTGTTCGGTGTCGGGGTTCGGGTCTTTCTGTCGTTGCACCTTCGACGCCTGCTGGTCGGTCGCGGAGTAGAGGTTGGCGTCTCCGCCGTGAACCTCAGTCTGGAACGCCTCGTACTCACGGGCGAGCAGGTCAGCTTTCTTGTTGGTCAGCGAGTGGAGTTTGACCCGCACCGTGGTTGAGACGTTCCGTTGCATGACTACGGCTCTGGTGAATCGCCATACTGCGGTTGATTTCACGGTGTGACGGCTCGCTTGATGTTGTGCACGACACATTTCAAGACGATCTCCCGGAACTCACGAAACCACGCTCGCGCACGCACGGCGTCACCGAGCGTGCGCTTGATCGACGAGAAGACGGTCTCACACATTGATCGCTGGCGGTAGCGAGGCCCATCGACCCGCGCGTTGTGCGCGTGGTCGATGGGCCGGAAGATCCGATGCTTGATCAGCGGCCTCACGCCGTCTTCCCGAAGTTTCTCACGTAATTCCATCCAGTCGTAGCCTTTGTCGGCGGCGAGGCTGGTCAGGTCGCCCGCGTTGCGGCGGGCGACCTGCCAGCCGAGCTGCGTGTCGTGCGGTTTCCCGGTCGAGCAATGAACGTCCAGGATCGCTTGCGTTTCTGTGTCAACGAGAGCGGTCGTTTTGAGCGTCTGAACGCGGTAATTCGTCCGGCGACAGTAGTGCTTGCTCGCGGTTTCGCGGTCGAAGAACGTCGCGTCGATCGCGGCGTGCCCGCTCGGGTCGTGCAGCTGCGCCGACAGGCGCAGCAGCACGCGCCACAGCGCCGTCTTGAGTCTGTCAAACGCCTTCACTAACGTCGAGTGGTCGGGGAGATCGCCCTCGCTGAGGCCGATCTCGGCCAGTATTTGTGGCATCTCGCTCAGCAGATCGAGTGTTTCCCGGTACGATTTCTCCAAGTAAACCCGCAGACAGTGCAGCGACACGACCGCGTAGTCGGCGAAGCCGCCACCCCCTTCGGGGGCGGCGACTTCGCCTCGACCACCAACAGCATTTTTAGCTAACGTGACCGCTTTCTTCGTGAAGCGGGAGATCTTCGACATGAATCATCGCCGATTTCCCGCTTCATTCCACTAGTTCTGACGGTCGAAACCGACGCCGTCTAGTGATTCACCAGAGCCATGACTACTCACCTGCTTGGGCGTCGATGTACTCCTCAATGACTTCGCTGGATACGTCGCCCGCACTTGAGACGAAGTACGAGCGCGTCCACAGCGACGGCAAGCCGAAGTCGAACTCGTCTCGGAGGTGGCGCGAGGAGTAGCCCTTGACCTGTTGCATTATCTTGTTCGGGGCAAGGGTCGGGTCGCCTGTGATGAACAGGTGTACGTGGTCGGGGCGAATTGCCAACTCCAGTATCTCCAACCCGAGTTCGTCGGCTTTCTCCTCGATGAGTTCTTCGAGACGGTCACGTACCTCGCCTTCAAGCACCGATTTGCGGTACTTCGGGCACCAGATGAAGTGGTACTGGAGTTTGTGGACGTTGGTACGTTCCCTGTCGAACCCACGAGGCATCGTCACTATGTAGAAGTCACTCACCGAAAGATGTTACGCAGACATTCAACCCCAGCCGTGCCTACGAGCGTGGAAAGATTCCCAGTTGTCGGCTTCATCCCACCCGTGAACGGGTGGGCTTTCGCCTCGCTACCGCTGTAACGTGCTGAAAACTGGCTGGCGGTCATCCTGTAGTTACCGGTCGGTCGATTTCGTTCGCTGGTACGTATTGAGCCGCCCACTCCGATCAACAGTGATCTCACGGTCCTCCTCGAGATTTCGGAGTTTGTTGTAGATCTGGTGGTCGGGGAAGTCCAGTTCTTCGCGGAGGTCTTCGATCGTTTTTGGGTTTTCCAGCGAGACGAGCAACGCGTTCTCAAGACAGTACGAGACGAGCTGGTCCGTGATTGGCGCGACAATATTGTGCCGCTCCTCGAGGACATCGAGCGTATCGAGCACAGCAAACGAGAAGAACTGCCCCGTACGGGCCTCCTGGGTCTTGATCTCTTGAAAGATACTCCCCCAGTCGAGTTCGGCTTGTCTGGCAATCAGTGCGGCGTCTTCGAGATCGCCTTCGCGTTCCGTGATCGATTTGAACACGAAAATGTCAGTCAGTGAGAGCAGATGTACGTGAAGATTGCCGTACTCGAATGACTGGTCGCACCGCTCGATCATCGCCGGCGTCAACTGGAGCTGGCCGGCGACCGCCTCCACGAAAATATCCCAGCGCGGAAACCCCTCCTTCTCCAGCACAATACTGGGATCAAGCTGGTTGTATGCCGCTTCCAAGTCACGACGCTCCTCGTATCCCAGGTCCTGCAGTGATTCGGCGATTGTAAAGAACGTCTGTCCCTCCGCAACGACAAGGTCGACGTCTTTCGTCGAATCCTTTAACCCACGCAGAATGAGATTGCCACCCCCAAGAAGATACACGTCGACGGATGTCTCCAGATGGTCGCCAAGCTCTTCGAGCCCCCGTCGAAGGCTATCTTCCGGATGGTGGCCACGCGGATAGACCCCATAGTCGTTCGCGAAATCGATGAATTCCGCCCACGGGAGAAAGAGCGCCTCGTGGTGGACCTCCCGCTGATCGATGTATGCAAAGAGATCGGCCCATCTCTCAACGGACTCCCACCGGTTCGCGAGCCGCCACAGGTCGCTGGCGTCGAGGGTCGCGCGATGTGTCAGATAGAACACGCCAACCATCGCCATCTGTTTCTTGGTCTCAGCAACAGTCACCGCATGGATTAGCACCGCTTCGAGTTCTAGCGAGCGATCACCCTGGTAGACGTAGGTTTTCGCTGGGTGATAGTCGACGCCGTAGCGAGTAAACGCCGAGAACGCAGTTGGCGTGCCGTCGACGTCGTCTTTGGTCGTCACGACCAGTCGCTCGCCCTGTGCGCGGAACTCCGTCTCGAATGGCGTGGTCCGATTTCTAGCCTCTAGAAAGGACTGAAGCGTGTCATCGGTGATGGTGTAGCCATCGTCCGTTTGTGCAATCGCCCCGGTCTCACGGATCTCGTTCAGGTGCTGGTAGAGCGTCGATTTCGCAAACCCTTGTTGTTGTAACTCCGAGATAGTCTTCGACCCGTCGAGAAGCTCACCCAGAATCTCTTCTTTCGTCCCCACCAGCACGTTTTCGAGTGTATACTGTTCGAGGAGGTCTGCAAGCAGCGTCGCTTCGTAGGTGGTAGCCAGCCGGACGCCATTAGTTCGGTCGATGAGATTGGCGTCTTCAAGATCACTCACGAGCTCCGACGTCCAGCTTTGACTTTTGCCGATAGCATCAGCTAACTCACCGATGGCGTACGATTGGTCTCGCAAGTAGCCGATAATCTGTAGCGCCGTTTCTCTCACGAATTCCAATTTAACCGATATACGTATAAGTAAATCGGTGGGAGTGGAATTGAATCTGTGGAGTTTCGATGGGGCCGTCAGTTGGGGAAGGATTCGAAAGCGACCAGCGGGAAATCGATTCGCTGCCGTGGCATTCTCCCCGTCGTGAACGACCAGGCTTCCCGTACCGCAGGTGGAGTATTTGCTTGTCTACAGGCGGAGCAGGGCGAGTGAATCGGGGTCGTACGGAAGACTCCGTCTTCCGTGATGACGAGACGCCGTCGGCGTCTCGAACCACCTGACCCCGAGCGTGAAGCCCGTCACCACCTTGAGTCTACGGCAAAGAAGACCGATACGAACGACGGGGTCCAGACGTCTACGAGGCGGTCATCGAACCAGAACTCCTGACTTCGTGAGCCAAGCATTCGAGAACCTCTGCCAGGATACACTGCCGAATCTGCTTCCCGAGGAGACGTTCCTCAATATCAGCCGCTGGTGATACAAAGAACACGAGGTAGACGTCGTCGGGTTCACGACAAGCGGAACCATGGTGGTGGGGGAGTGTGAGTTCACGAACGCACCGTTTGATTACAGTGCGCTCGCCGCACTCGAAGACCATGCCCCAGAAATCCCCGGGACATCAGATACTGGCGACACCAGTACGGAATCCGCATTGTTCACGCGTAGCGGCGTCAACTGCGTTCCGAGTCTCCCTAATTTCGTTCTCTCGGCTTTGGTGAATCGCTATACAGCGACGGGTTTAGGCCAATCCGAGTTGCTCTGAGAGGGGGGGGGGACTGCGAGATTATGCCGTCGATTTTCGAAAATAACTCCACAATGTCACTCTCAGTGGCGGCCTGAGCTGGGTGTCTTCACTGTCAAAGCCGCCGCCCTCTAGTGATTCACTAGAGCCGTTCTCTCGAATCTGGCTCACGTCGTCACGCCCGTTGTAGTCGATTGGCGATGATCTCGAGGGTCTCCCAGAGCACACCGGTCGGCGCTGTCGCGGCAAGCGATACTTCCTCGTAGTTGTAGTCGTCGCTCGGTGCGGTCCGCTCCTGGAAATGGAGATGGCCCTCGACGTGTGGATTTGGTTCAAGGTGGACGCCACAGTCGAACCCCGATGATTCACTATAGTGGATTTTGAAATTCGACGTAAGCGATGTCCGGTGGCGGTCATCCAGAGTCGCCGCTGGTGGAATATGGGGATTTGGCTGCCACGTCACCCGTAGCGACGCCGATTCACTCTTACGCCCAAACTGTGCCGGGTCGACGTCCGCCTCAAGTTCAGCATACTGCCCATCCGGGCTCCCCAACGCAGAGCTGATGGCTGGATGGCGTTCGAGTTGCTCGCGCAGTGATCGCAGAATGCGGTGGCGTTTCTCAGCGACGTCCTGCGTCGACTTCCAGCCGCCATCCGGTCGCTGTAAATGGCGGTCAAGCCCGCTATCGACGGGAGGGTGCTCCGTTCCGTTATCATCATCGCCCGTGTCGGTCATGCAGAGGTCGGTGGGCGAGCGGTATAGGTCTCGTAGTGGTCAATCGCGTCCCGAAGCAGTGAGAGTTGATACTGTGCGGACTCCCAATCTGCTGCGATACGAAGCCGCTTTTGCGCTTCCGCAACCGAAATCTCGTTCGTGACGGACGCTCGAAGCGACCGTGGTGATTCGACATCGTACTCCGCTTTCCAGGTCGCAATATCAGAGTGGATCGCTGTGGCCTGTTGGCTGAGAGTCGCTTCTGAGTTCTCTGCGACGAGTTCTTGGATTGCAGTCAGGCGGGTGTAGACTGGGTCCGGATAGTACGTTTTGCCCTGTGGTGACTCGTCGGTGACGAGCACACCGAGGTCGACGAGCCGGTCAAGATGATTCCTGGCCGTCGGCTCAGAAACATGTGCTTCATCAGCGATCCAGCCAGCCGTCCGTGGGTTCTCAAGCGATGACGCAACCGATCGTACTCGGTCGAATCCCGTGGTTGCTTCTTTCCACCGGGAGACATACGCCGGTTGGTCGTCCCCATCATGAGAGTCGGCCATACGCTACACCACGCCACGGAGAAATATAGTATTTCCCCAAGGTAAATTATGTTGTTTCGACTATCCGATCTTTCTGCGAAGAGAGAATCCCCTCCCCCGCCGTTTACAGGCGGTCGAGGAGAATTCCCTGGAGCTTGACCCCGAGGCGATTCACACGAGTTGTACCACACCACAGAGCACCGCGACGCCAACGCAGCCAATGACCCCTGGCACTCGCCGTGAACAAATTCTGGAGTTCACCGACCAATCCGGGACACGACGCCGCATCCGGTTCGTTCCCCAATCTAACCACGACGACCAGTGGCAGCGTATCGAAGAAGTCTGGCGTAACCGAGAGTGGCAGCTCATCGGCCAAATGACATCCTCCCCCGCGTGAACGCCGGGGTTTCCGCCGTGGGAGTCTCAGCCGGTCTCAGAGTCCCCGGAGGCAACATTCCCGTTGTGGTGGACGGTACTCGGGTCTGTGCGCTGTTCTTTGGAACGATGAGAGCGTGGTGACTCCGACCAGAGTATCCTACGGTCGGCGTAGGAGAACGTTGCCTCCGTAGGGGGTGGCGCTAATGCCAGACCCCCAACGCGAGGAATCCCACGGCTTCAGCCGTGTGGAGGATGTCAATCAGGCGTTCGCCTTCCGCTCCTGTCTTGACTCAGTCGTGAGCGGGATGTCGGCGTCGATCTCGTCGTACCACACGACCGGCCGCTTCGCCCGGCCATCTTCTTCGAGTTCGACGAGGCCGTAGTCGGCCAGCTCGTTCACATTCTCGAGGACCTCTGGCGGGTTTCGGTCAACGAGGCGCGCAAGCTCGCGGATACTTCCCGGCTCGTGTTCGACGATCGCTTTCAAGAGCTCGAGGTTGGTTGAGCGGAAGACACGGCCGAACGTTTCGAGGTTCTCGATCGAGAGCGTCGGCTCGCTGGGGTCGACATCCTCGCCAGTGTCGATCGCTTTGAGATGCTCTTCGAGGTCGCTACGGTCGGCGGACTTAATCTGAACGTGGAGTGTTTGGGTCATTGGGAATACACAATCTGTTGTTGGTTGTGGGTGGGTCGAGGACTAGTTCCTCGGTCACCGTACTCGGACGAGCTACCAGTCGTCGCGCTTCTCTTCTGGGAGGGCTGCCCGCCAGGCACGGAAGATCTCTGCAAGGCCGGGGTAGTCGATCTCGAAGGTCTCGCCCCCGAGATGGAGCTCGTGGACGCCGTGGTGGTTATCGAACCGGATGATCGGGTCGTCCGCCCCGGCTTCGCTGTAGTGGTAGGTGTACTTGATCCCGTCCTCGAATCGGTCTGAGGTCGGGACCGAGAGCACGCGCACCCGCGCAACGGTGCCGTCGGCGTAGGCTTCAATCTCGTCTTCGAGTACGGTGACATCATCGCTCATCCACACCTGTGCCAAGGCACGCCGTTCCGATAAGTGTTAGGGAAAATACTAACAAAAGTACGGAAACACCCAGCACGTCGGCATAACATCCTCCGAACCCTGAACAAGGAAGCGCGTGACGTCGCCACGGTCATGCGAGTACCCCATTCGTCGCCGCACACTGTCAGTGATGTTAATAGTCCGTGGAACGCCCTCCCAGAAAAACGACCCCCCTTACTGACGCAGGGTGTCTACGGCGTCAACGCCGACTTTCCAGATTTGTCGAATAACCAGCTTCACGTCGTATCCGAACGACTGCTGTTTGACGTACTGGAGGTCGTAGCGTAGTTTCTCCTCGGGTTCGGTGCTCTTGACGTCGTTCACTTGTGCTAACCCTGTCAGTCCGGGTTTCACGAACCATCGTTTGCGCCACGACTGCTCCTCGGCCTCTAACAGCGACTCCTCTTCGGTCCACACTGCCCGCGGACCGACGACGCTCATGTTTCCCACCAGAATCGACCACAGTTGTGGGATCTCGTCCAGATGCGTCTGCCGTAACACGCGGCCGACGCGCGTGATCCGGTCGTTGTCCTCGTCGTCGACTGGCTCCGCAGATTCACCCTTCGATCTCATCGATCGGAACTTGTACACGGCGAACGTCTCCCCGAATACCGCCGTCCGCTCTTGCTGGTACAGCACCGATCCGCCGTCGTCGAGCTTGATTGCCACCGCAATCCCGAGAATCACCGGGCTCAGCACGACTAGCCCGATCCCGGAGAACGCCACGTCGAAGATGCGTTTCAGGGCGTAGTCTTGGACGTCCCAGGGTTCGACGTCTACTTCGACAAGCGTTCCGACGTCGCCCTCGGCGGTCAACACTTGGTCGGCGTGGTCGCGATGTACTTTCGCGTCGACGCCGTGTTCGTAGCAGGCGTCTAGCGCGCCGAAGAATTCTGCGCGGTCGGTGTGTTCGAACGCGAGCACGACGGTGTCGACGTCGTACTCGACGAGGATGTCCTCGATGCGGGAGAGGCCGCCGAGGCGGTCGTGGTCGTTGAGCGCGCGTGCATCACTGCCGCCGTCCGCGACGGCGGGGTGTGGGGGGGCGGCGTCCGGGGTGCGTGGGACGACTGTGGGGCAGACGTAGCCGTAGAGTGGGTGGTCGATGTCGGCGACGAGGCGCTCGATTTCGTCGAGCGTGTCGCCGACGACGATGGTGCGGGATGCTGCCGTCGGGGTAGGACGGCGGCGGATCCAAACGAACAGCGCAGGCACCGCAACAAGGAGGACTGGCGTGACCGCGAGCAGCGTCGTTCTGGGGAGGCGGTACGTGTAGTCGAAGTAGCCGATGGCAGCGAGCGCGAACAGGGCGACGACGACGCGTTTCTGCGCGAGCACCACCACGTCGAGGACGCGACGGGGACGGGGTTTGTACAGGGGGAGGCAGGCCACGGCGACGACGCAGACCGTGGTACTGACTTCGAGCAGTCCTTCAGCGACGCCCGGCGGGTCGGCCGCGAGCTGGGCGAACACCGGGAGCGCCCCGGTGAGTGCTTGGCCGGTAGGGCTGTTGGCGACCCCGACCGCGAGCGCGGTGAGCAGGCAGACCCCCGCAATACTCCCGAGTCGGTACCGCCACCCGCCAAGCATCGTCTATCACTGAGTGGTGGGCGGGGCGAGCGGTTAAGCACTCCGACTTCGCCCGGGGAGTGCACGCCAGTAGCGAGTTCCTGTGGACTTAAGCGCCCGAGCGGCGACAGTGGAACGTGATGCAGGCAATCGTCGTGGCGGCGGGGCGCGGAACGCGCATGGGACCGCTGACGGAGACGCGGCCGAAGCCACTGGTGCCGGTGGCGGGCGCGACACTGCTTGAGCACGTGTTGGATGCGGCGGCCGGGGTCGTCGACGAGTACGTGATCGTGGTGGGGTATCGGGGCGACCAGATCCGGGAGCGGATCGGCGCGTCGTACGCCGGGACGCCGGTGGTGTACGCCGAGCAGGACACCCAAGAGGGGACCGCGCACGCTGTCGGCTGTGCGGAGCCACACGTCGAGGGGCCCTGTCTGGTGTTGAACGGGGACGTCTACGTGACGAGCGCGCTGGTTGAGGCGTTGGCCGGCGCGGACGGGACGGCGATGTCGGTGATGCCGGTTGCGGACCCACAGTCGTATGGGGTGGTGGAGCGCGGCGACGACGGCCGGGTGACCAATGTCGTCGAGAAGCCGACGGACCCACCGACGGATCTCGCGAACCTCGGGCTGTACCGGTTCACGCCACGAGTGTTCGAGTACATCGACACCGTCGAGCGCAGCGAGCGCGGCGAGTACGAGCTGACGGACGCGCTCGCGCGGGCGATCGACCGCGAGGACGGCGGCGTGACGGCGGTGTCCTACGACGGCCCGTGGTTGGACGTGGGGCGGCCCTGGGAGTTGCTCGCGGCCAACAGCGCGCTCCTGGCGGAACAGGAGCGCGAGATCAACGGAACGGTGGCGGACGGCGCGACGCTGACGGGACGCGTCGTCGTCGAGGACGGCGCGCGGGTTCGCGATGGCGCATACATCGAAGGGCCGGTCGTCATCCAATCGGGTGCGGATGTCGGGCCGAACGCCTACGTTCGCGGCGCGACCGTTGTCGGACCAGACGTCCGGGTTGGGAACGCCGTGGAGGTGAAAAACTCGATTCTGATGGCTGACACGGCGGTGGGCCATCACGCGTACGTCGGGGACAGCGTGCTCGGGGCGGACGTGAACTTCGGTGCGGGCACGAAGGTCGCGAACCTCCGCCACGACGACGCCCCCGTTCAGGTGCAGGTGAACGGCGAGCTGGTCGACACGGGCCGCCGGAAGTTCGGGGTCGTCGTCGGGGACGACACCAAGACCGGGATCAACACGAGCCTGAACGCGGGCGTGACGCTGGGAACGGGGACGCGAACAACACTCGGGGCGGTCGTGACAACTGATAAGGGCCGTGACTGAGAGAACACAGTCAATGCAGGCTGTTGTGCTGGCGGCGGGGAAGGGAGAGCGGCTCTGGCCGCTGACGGAGAACCGGCCGAAGCCGATGGTGCCGGTTGCCAACCAGCCCATCCTGGAGCATATCGTGGACGCGTTGGTGTCGGCGGGCGTCACGAGGGTGATGTTGGTCGTGGGGTCGAACCGGGAGCGCGTCCAGCGGCACTTCGAGGACGGCTCGCGGTGGGGGATCGAGATCTCCTACGTGGTCCAGGACCGACAGCTCGGCACGGGCCACGCGCTCGCGCAGGCGGAGTCCGTGGTGGGGGAGTCGTTTGTCGCGCTGAACGGCGACCGCGTCATCGACGCGTCGCTGGTCGAGGACGTTTGGGAGTGCCACCGTGAGAGCGGCGACTCCGCGATGGGCGTGACCCAAGTCGAGACGCCGAGCGCGTACGGCGTGGTCGATCTCGACGGCGGGACCGTCACCGACATCGACGAGCAGCCGGTGCCCGAGCTGGTGGCGTCGGAGTACATCAACGCCGGCGTGTACGCGTTCGGCCCGAGCGTGTTCGCGGCGATCCGGCGGACCGACAGCTACGGCGAGCTGGCGCTCACGGACGCCCTCGACGAACAGCTCGCGGACCACGAGCTGCGGGCCGTGCGGTACGACGGCCGGTGGCTCGACGTCTCCGAGCCGTGGGATCTGGTTGCGGCCAACAGCGCGCTCATCACGGACCAGCGCTTCGACCCGCCGGTGGAGCGGCGCAAGCCCCGAGGGAGCGTGCCGGGCGACGATCAGCAGGCACCGGTTGGCGGAGGGACCGTCTGTGGCGAGGGCGTTATCGTGCACCCGCAGGCAGTGGTCCGGAACGGCGTTGCGCTCGGCGACAACGTGACCGTCGGTGCGAACGCAGTGATCGAACAGTCGATACTGTTACCTGACTCGACGGTCAACCCAGGCGCAGTAGTGAACGACAGCATCGTCGGCGCGAACGCGACCATCGGCGCGAACACGACCGTGGAGGGCGGCCAAACAGACGTGGTGCTTGGTGACACGGTCCACCAGGGGGTTCGGTTCGGGGCGTTGGTGGGCGACAACGCCGAGGTCGGCTCGGGTGTGACGGTCGCACCCGGGTCGATCGTCGGGAACAGCGCGGTCGTCGACAGCGCCACGGTCGTCACCGGGCGCGTCGACGACCAGGCGCACGTTACGAGAGGCTGACTATGTGTGGAATCACGGGCTACATCGGCACCGATCCGACGGGACGCATCGTCCACGAGGGACTGCAGAACCTCGAATACCGCGGCTATGACTCCGCTGGCATCGCGCTCGCCGGCGGCGGCTCGCTGTCGGTGCACAAGACCGGCGGCGAGGTCGGCGACCTCCCAGTGCCGTCCCGCGAGGACGGGACGCGTGGCATCGGGCACACGCGCTGGAGCACCCACGGCGAGCCGACGCGGGAGAACGCCCACCCGCATACGGACTGCACGGGCGACGTAGCCGTGGTGCACAACGGCATCATCGAGAACTACGCCGCGCTCGCCGACGAACTGCGGGCCGACCACGTCTTCCACAGTGACACTGACACCGAGGTCGTCCCACACCTCATCGAAACCCACCTCGCCGACGGCGTGTCGCTGCTGACGGCCGTGCAGCGCACGACCGAGCGCCTCACCGGGAGTTACGCGCTCGCGATCACCGCCGCCGGCCACGACGGCATCGTGGTGGCGCGGTCGGACAGCCCGCTGTTGCTCGGGCACGGCGACACCGGTACGTTCGTCGCCAGCGACGCCACCGCGTTCATCGAGCACACCAACCGGGTCACGTACCTCCGGAACGGCGACATCGCGCACCTCACCGAGACCGAGTGGACGGTGTACAACGACGGCGCGCGCGTCTCACGGGACATCGAAGCGCTCGACTGGAGCGCCGACGCGGCGGGGAAAAGCGGCTACGACCACTACATGCTCAAGGAGATCCACGAGCAGCCACGCGCGCTCCGGCAGGCGATCTCCGGCCGCATCAGCGATCTCGGGACGGACGTGACACTCGACATGGAGCTGTCCACGGAGACACTGCAGAACGTCGCGGAGCTCCAGATCGTTGCCTGCGGCACGTCGTATCACGCCGGCTTGTACGCCAAAGAGCTCCTGGAGACCCACGCCGACCTGCCGGTGACCGTGCACGTGGCAAGCGAGTACGAGCTTCGGGGCGGCCGCAGCCCCAAGGACACGCTCGTGGTGGCGATCACCCAAAGCGGGGAAACAGCGGATACGCTGGCCGCGCTCCGGAGCGCGGCCCAGAAGGGAGCACCCACGCTCGCGTTGACGAACACGCTCGGCAGCACGGTCACGCGGGAGGCCGACGACGCGCTGTTCATTCGCGCCGGCCCCGAGATCGGCGTCGCTGCCACGAAGACGTTCGTCTCACAGGTGGCGACCGCCGCACTGCTGACCATGCACATCGGGCGCGCCCGCAACGCCATCAGCACGAGCGACGCCGCCGCGCTCCGGGACGCGATCCGCGACCTGCCGGGGGCGGTCCAGCAGGTCCTCGATCAAGCCCCCGAGATCGCGTCGATCGCCCGCGAGTACGCCGACAGCGACGCGTTCTTCTACGTCGGGCGGCGGGCCGGCCGACCAGTGGCCTTGGAGAGCGCGCTCAAGCTCAAGGAGATCTCCTACGACCACGCCGAGGGGTTCAGTGCGGGCGAGCTCAAACACGGCCCGCTCGCGCTCGTCACGGACAACACGCCCGTGGTGGCGGTATTGACCGAGTACGCGGCACCGGAGAGAACCGCGAACAACGTCAAAGAGGTGCAGTCCCGGGGCGCGGACGTCATCGGGCTCGCGAGCGACGCCGGGACCGCGCGCCACGCCGACGTCACGATCACGCTCCCGGCGTGTGGCCCCCTGGAGCCGGTCGTGGCGAACGTTGCCCTCCAGTTGTTCGCGTACCACATCGCCAACGAGAAGGGGCGTCCCATCGACAAGCCCCGGAACCTCGCGAAGAGCGTGACCGTCGAGTAGCGCTACGCAGTGACTGTCGTCCCGTTGCCCACGGCGGCCGCCGGCACGGTGACCGTGCCGCCGGTCGAAACCGAGTACGCGCCGGGGTACGCCACCGTCACGGTGTAGGTCCCGTTGGCCGCGGCGGTCGTGGTCCGAGTGTACGTGACCGCCTGCCCGGAGACCGTGCCCTCGTGTGTCAGCGTGACCGACGCGTTCGACGCGGCGGTGCCGGTGACCGTCGCCCCCGGGACGACGCGGTAGACAGTTTTTGCGTCGCCGGCCCAGACCGCGCGGTAGTGCGCCAGCCCCGACCCCCAGGCGGTGAGTGCCGAGCCGATCGTCCCGGTGGCACCGTCGGGGACGGAGTTGGCGTCGAAGACGACGAACGCGGCGCGATCTTGGAGCCGGTCGTTCCACTTACCCGGGGTCGTGGAGCGGAGGAAGTCGTCGTAGTTCGATCGAGCGTACCGGTAACTGCGGCCGTCACCGGATCCGAACCAGTTGTACAGCCGGTTTCGGGACCACCGGCTGAACACGTACGTGGTGTCGTCGGTCCAGTCAGGCGCGTTGAGCGCCGCTTCGACGTGCGTGGCCGCGTGGTACGCGTCGTCGCTTTGCACCAGCGTGTTCGTGCGCAGCGGCGTCATGACTGCGCCGAGCCCGCCGACCAGCAGGAACGCAACCCCGATGCGGAGCGCGCGCGACCGGGTGGGGATCGCAAGCGAGCGCACGCGCTCGCGATCCGACGGTCGGGCCGAGAAGTCAAGCGGCGGATCCGCGAGGTCGACCACCGAGAGGAAGTACACGAACGCGACCGCAGCGAAGACGGCGACGAACACGGACAGCTCCCCGGAGAATCGGACCTGTGTTACCGCGAACGCGAACAACACGGTGCCGTAACAGCCGGTGAGCAGCCATCGTGGCCGCGAGCGCGCCACGCCCGTGTACATCGCCCACGCACCCGCGGGCAGCGCGAACAGCAACGCCGTCCCGTAGAAGAAGATCGGCCCGGCGAACAGTCCGTACGTCGTGCTGAACAGCGATTTCGTCTCCACGATGGAGCTTCCCGACTGCCCGACGAATCGCGCCCCCTCCTGTTGGAGCTCCGCGACAAACGAGGGGTCGATCGTCGCGACGACGGCGAACGCGGCGACGCCGCTGGCTGTGGTGAGCACTGGGGCCGTCCACGATGGCACCCCCACGCGTCGGACGCCGGCCGCGATGAGAGCGGCAGCACCGACGCCGAGCCCGGCCAGCAGCGGTGGCGCAACGATTACGGGCGACTGCCACCCGAGCAGAACATGGCCGGCGACTGCGAGCACGCCGCCGGCGGTGAGTGCAGCGGCGAGCGGGAGGTCTGCGAGCGGCGACTTGCCGTCGACGAGCGCGGCGCTGCGTGCGACTGCGTACACGACAAGCGGGACGAACAGCAGCGGCGCGGCGTTCCAGGAGTGGGCTTGTGCGGCGACGCTGCCAGCGAGCACACAGCCCCACGGGAGGTGGCGTCGCCAGCCAGAGTCGTCGGGAACGGCGACACCGGCCCCCGGGAGCAGACGGACGGCCGCAAGCACGGTGAGCGAGAGCCACACGAGATCAAGCGCGTGATGGTCGCCGAACCCGAGTGCGGTCCGGTAGGCGTGCACGGGCAACACGGCCAAGACAAGCACGGCTGTGATCCCGACCCGGCGGTCGTGGGACAGCGTGGTCGCCAGCAGATAGCACGCTACCGCCGTCACGACTGCCGCCACCACGGGATACCAAGCAGTGACGTGTGCGGCGGCGTTCGCGCTCCCGCCGAGCAGCCGCGTGGCACCGACCAGCACCACCACCAGCAGTGGTTCGCCGCGAGTGATACGGGCCGGAACGTCCAGCAGCCCGGCCCCCGACTGCTGCATTGCCGACACCAGGTACCGGTAGTAGTAGGGATCGTTGCCGAGCAACACGACGTGTCCGGCCCGGAACACCCGCGGGAAGACGAACACACGCAACGCAACGACGACCAACAAGCTGGCGGCGAGGAACCAGGCCGCACGCGAGGAGACCGACAGGCTGGGAACACGGTCACGAAGCGATACCGCTGCTTCGTCAGTGTCCGACGGGTCGGCATCCGGGTCGCCGAGCGCCGCCCGGACGGCCTGCCGGTCGGCGAGCACGTAGCCGTCGCCGGACTCGACGACGATGCCGCGGCCCACGAGTTCGCCGAACACCCCGGAGTCGACTGGCGCGTCGTCGAACGTCCACGTGTCCTGGCTCCGATCGACCTCGACGAGCGCTTCGAGGGCGTCGGCGAGCGCCGGACGGTCAGCGAGGAGGGCGGTGGTCGCCGCGCGCACGTCACTCATTCGTTTTTGTCACGCCAGCCAGCGGGCTAATGTGTTTCGACTCCGCGACGCCCACACGGGCGCGCGGTCATTCGCCGAGCGCCTCGACGGGCGGATCGTTGGCTGCTTTCCACGCCGGATAGAGCCCGCTGAGCAGGCTGGCGAAGACCGCGAACAGGAACCCGTAGACGAGGTATTTCGAACTCGGCCACACCAGCACGTCCATGGCGTTTTGCGTGATTTTGTCGAAGATGAACGCACCCACGCCGAGGGACGCAAGCGAGCCGACTAACCCACCGACAGCGCCCAGGAACATCGCCTCGGTGAGGATCATGCGGAGAACTTCTCCCCGACGGATGCCGACCGCGCGCAGCACGCCGATCTCGCCGCGGCGCTCGATCGTGCTCATCAGCATGACGTTGAGGATGGCCACACTCGCCACCAACAGTGAGATCGAGCCGATGCCGAGCAACCCCAGTTTGAGCGTTCTCATGAACTTGTTCACGCCCTCACGGGCATCTGAAGTGCTCCGGATTTCGAGGATTTTCTCCTCGGTGCGGCCGTAGGAATTGAACTCCGAGTCGAGGCGGTCAGCGATCCGGGCCGCATCAGAGCCCGAGTCGGCGTAGATATCGACGGTGTCGTACTCGTCCCGATCGGCCATCGCGGACAGCGGCACGACGAGCTCGGCGAACCCGCCGAACCGAGAGGTGGTGGTGATGATACCACGAATCCGGTACAGACTGCCGTCGTACTTGACGGGATCGCCGACCCCGAGACCGAGCGTCTCGGCGGTCTGGTTGGTGAGCAACGCGCCCGAGTGAAGGGTTTCGGGTGGATTCGCCGACGTAATGTTGTACGGCTCGGCCACCTCGGTCACGGCGGTGACGGTGACCACGTCAACGGTGTCAGCGCGGGAAGAAAGCGACGTGGTATCGGATTTCTGCTCGACGACGGTGCCGGCGCTCACCAAGTCATCAATTCGTTCGACCTGCGTCTGCGTGACCCCGTTCTCTTCGGCGTCCTCACCGGCACTGACCGAGACCTTGTTGCCGAGATCACCGAGCTGGGCGGAGGCTTGCTGATTGATCGCGGCGCTCGCCATCCCCATCGATGCGATCGAGATCACACCGATCACGATCCCGAGCGCGGCCAGCGCAGTCCGCACGCGGTTCCTCCCGAGGTTCCGCCACGCCATCAACACGCTGGGGAACCGAGCGAGCACACTCACGTGTGTAACACCCCATCGACGAGGTTGACTGCGCGGTCGGAGAACTCCTCGAGTTGCGTGTCGTGAGTGATCGCAACCACGGCGATGTTCTCCTCCTCGGTGAGGCGCTGCATCTCGGTGAGGATCGTGCCACCGGTCTCCTGATCGAGGTTGCCAGTTGGCTCGTCGGCCAGCAGAATCTCGGGTTCGTTGATCAGCGAGCGCGCGATCGCGACGCGCTGCTGTTGGCCACCGGAGAGCTCGCCCGGAGTGTGTGTAAGACGGTCCCCGAGCCCGACGCGCTCCAGGAGATCGACCGCGCGGTCGTGGCGGTCGACGGAGGTGTCCCACATCGACGGCAGTTCCACGTTCTCCACGGCCGTCAGCATCGGGAGCAGGTGAAACGACTGGAAGACGAACCCCAGTTCAGCGCGGCGCTCCTCGGTGCGCTCGTCCTCACTGAACCCGGTCACGTCTTGGCCGTCGAGGATGACGCTGCCCGCCGTGGGTGAGTCAAGCAAGCCGATCATGTTCAGCATCGTGCTCTTGCCGGAGCCGGACGGCCCAACGACGGTCACCATCTCGCCGCGCGCCGCCGAGAAGTCAACGCCTTTCAGCGCCTCGACTGTCTCGGCACCGGTTTCGTACCGTTTGACCACGCCTTCGAGTTCGATGATGCTCATGGGTTCCGCCAGCGTCGAACAACGACGACGACGATCGCAATCACAGCGACAGCGCCCCCGATCTTGAACAGCGGCAACCCGCCACCGCTCGCGCCGTTGGACGGGCTGGGCGCGCGGTTCTGCTGTTGGCCCGGCGCGCGCGGGGTAGCGCTCCCGCTGGACGCGCCGCTCACGTCGACGGTCACGACGTCCGAGTAGCGCTGCCCGTCGGCGGAGTAGTTCACCGTTATCGGGATCTCGTCGACAGCCGAGTCCGCCTGCACAGTCATATCGAAGGTTGCGAACTCACTGGTTTCGATCTTTCCCACGAAGTACCCGCCGTTGGCGGACAGCCCATCACCGACGGCGTTGACGCGCACCGACGCAGCGTCCGCACTGCCAAGGTTCGCGGCGTCGCCGCTGATCGTGTACGTGGTCCCCCCACCTGATGCCTCAACACCAGTGAGCGCAACGTCTGCGGAGCGCTGTGGTTGGTAGGTGAGTGTCGTGTTCGTGGTGTGCGTGCTGTGTTCGTCGTCGAGGGTGTACTCGCCGCGGATCACTAGCTCGCCGCTGGGGATCGACGCCCCGTCGAAGGTGACGTTCGCACTGTCGCTTTCCGAGACGTTGGCGACTGGCGCCCGCTCGACGATGCGCCCCTCGGACACGACCTGCAACTCGCCGGACTTGATCGGGATAGTGCCGTACTGCGTGATCGTGGCCTGGATGTCCGTCGATCCGTTGGTTGCTGTCGTGCGCGCGGAAACGCCCACGTCTGAAGTGCGATCGTCGACGGTGACGTACACGCTGCGCTGCACGTAGAAGACGCTGCCATCCGGGTTCAGCCCCCGTACGTGGACGCTCAACTGGTGGTCGCCGGGCTCGGCGAACGTATGCGACAGCGGAACCTCAATGGAGTCACCTGCCCCAAGCCTCCCCAGGCTGTCTTCTGTTGCGAGGAGACCGTCGCCGCGCAGTGTGACCTCGTTGACGCGCGCGGACCCGCTTGCCGATCCGGAGTTGTTGATCGACGGGGTGATCAACACCTGCGTGCCCGTCGTTGGGTTCGCAGGCGAGACGGCCACGTCGCCGATGGTGACTGAGACCGCACCGCTGCCGGCGGACTGCGCCCCGGAAAGTGGGGCAACAGCCGACACCGCGGCCAGCGCCAGTACGACGACTGCGAGGCCGGCACCGACACGAGACCGCCGAGTCATCGGTATTCTGGCCGACTGGCGGACAGTGGCTGGCGGCGTGATTCGACCGGTCTCGATGGAAGGAGAGTGGGATACTGCATTAGGACCGTTCCAGTATCGGGAACGTTCCAGAAACTGGTCGGCTGTGATATGACTCTTTTGGTGGCAGTGAGCACGCGGTGGCTGTCGCTGGTCGGTCGTCGGTAACAAAGAAAACGGCACCGCAAGTGACCGCGTACGCGCGGTCAGACGTGATTCAGTGGGTCGATCAGTTCTGGCGGAGTGCCAGCAGCGCCGCACCGAGGACCGCGACGAGCGCAACACCGACACCGAAGCCGGGGATGCTGCCGCCTGACTCGCCATCGGAAGTGCCCTCCGAGCCGTTCTCGGTGGTGTCCTCCTGCGTGGTAGTCATCTCGGTGGTCGTCTCGGTGGTCGTCTCGGTCATCGTCGTCGTCATCGTCTGGTTGTTCTCGGGCTGATCGACGGTCGTCTGATCAGGCTCCTCGAGTTCCTCGACGATTTCGACGTTCTGACGGTCGGTGTTGTCACCGTCGTCAGCTTCGACCGTGTAGTTGCCCGGCTCGACGTTCGAGAGCGGGACATCAACCGACCACTGGCCGTCGCTGTTCCACTCATCGGTGCTGTTGATCTCGACGGACGTGTCGCCCTGAAGGAGTTCAACCGTGATGGTGTTGTCGTCGGCCTTCCGGTTGGTCGTCCCCATGACGGTGAGCGTGCCGCCCGCTTCGCCACCCTCAGTGGCTTCGATCGTGGTCAGTCCGTCAACGAGACGGAACTGCTGCGTGACGATGAGGTCGTCGCTGGCGGTGTCGTCGACCGTGTTCGAGAGGATGCGGTCGCGGATCTGGTCGCCAGTCGGCGAACCCGAGGTGTAGTTACCGATTTCGTCCTCAAGATCGCTGATGCTGCTGGCGGTGTCCTCACCGAACTTCCCGTCACGACCCGACGAGAGGACGTGTGCGGAAGCACTGCCCTGTCGGAGCTCCGAGATGTCGATGTCCTCCTCGTCGAACGTGTCGTCGCTGTCGACGGAGATGGACTGGAACTTGACCTTGCCACGGTTGCCGATGATGATGGCGGCAACGTTGTCCTTCCCGGGGGCGGTCCCCTCAACGTCGATCTGGTTGTCGTCGTCGGCGACCTGCCCGTTGTAGGTCTCGAAGGACGCGGTGAGCTCCGTGTCAGTCACACGGATCGAGGACGTACTGCTGACGCCCTGGTTGAACGTAGACGTGTCGATGTTGTCCTTCATCTCACCCTCCGAGTCGACGGCGTCGCGCTTGTCGATGATGCCGAGGCGGTACGTACCGGGGAGACCAAGGATGTCGTCACCGCCCTTGTCGCCCGCGGAGAGCGTGATGTCTTCCTCCTCGAACGTGTCGTCGCTATCGACTTCGATCGATTTCTCGTCGTCGATGGTGACGAGTTCGAAGTCGTTGTTGTCGCGAGCGTACAGCACGACGTCGTCGGTCCCCTCGTTAGCGGTCCCGTTGATGTCGACTTCCGAGCCGACAACGTACGCGCCGGTCGGGTTGTCGAGGGTGATGTCGCCCTGCGTGACGTCGAAGTCAGTGTCGTCGTCAGTCGACCGCTCGTTCAGAGCGGTGACGTTATCGAGTTCTTCGCTTTTGACGTACTCAGTTTCGCCGTCGTCAGTGTTACTGGATGCGGGGTAGAGATCGATGTCGGCGCTGGAGTCATCGAGGTACTGCGTCTCGACGGACCCGACGCCGTTTCCGTCGTCGATCTCGACGATGGCGTACGCGTAGTCGACGTCCGAGATCGAGGTGTTTTCATAGTCGTCTACAATTTCGGTGGTACTGCCGTTGTCGACGACGAGACCGGTGTCGACAGTGTCACCAACGCTGCGCATGACCTTCGCGGCTTCCTCGGAGTTGATGTTGTCGCGGAAGTCGCTGCTGTCGATGGTGACAGCGTGGTAGTTACCTTCCGGACTGTTCTCGATGGTGTACTTGAGGTTCGACCCCTGCACGACTTCGTCCTCGGCGAGGTTCAGCGATGCCTTGTTCGAGGAGGAAATCGTCACGGAGACGGACTCGGTGGCGTCACCGAAGTCCAGGTCCTCGACACCTTCAACAGAGAACGTGTAGTCGCCCGCGTCAACGTTGTTCGGGTTGATGTCGAAGTACGCCGTGTTGGTTCCGTTGTTCCGGGTGTCCGAGGGGCCGGTGAGGATCTCGTCGGTAACATCGAGGCCGTCCTCGTCTTCGACGGTCAGCTCGATGTCCTCAGCGGCGTAGTAGTTGTAATCAACGGCGACCCGAGATTCGTCCTGCTGTGTGTTCAGGACTCCGCCAGTGACGTCGTTGTCCGCGTTGTTGCGGACTTCGAGCATCGTCACCGATGGGCTCTGAACCGTGACAGCGAACCCGTTTTTGCCGCTGTCAGGACCGTTGGCGTCGTAGGAACCGGTCGCCTGGTCCTCGGGAAGTGGCATCTGAAGCGGGAGTCCCTCGTCGGATCCGCCGGTTCGAGAGAGCTCAACCGCGTTGTACTGTTCTTCGTCAGAAGCGTTGTAGAATGTGACGTCTTCCTCGCCCTGGAAGAGCGTCGCTCCGTCGCCAACGCTACCAATGGAATTTGACGTTTTGTACTCCTCTGCACCGAAATCCAAGTCCTGGTTGTATCGATCGTTGGAATCCAGGACCTGGTCTGCATTCGCCGCAGCAGCCCCGCCCGTGAACGCGACGCCGGCTCCGATTACGGAACCGACCATCAGCGCCGTCAGGAGGACTGCGCGGAGTTTGCCTGTTGTGTCTGTCATTTTTACTGAGTGACTGAACTACGGTGTCAGTCCAACCAGACGACCGCATCCACCTGATTCCGCCGAAACGGTGAATCGTGGGTTTCTGCAGCCGCCATTTCGGGTAGGGGTGCTCCAGACTATACCCGGCCACTGGTAAATGCTTTCTGCCTTTTCGCGCGTCAGCCGCCGTCAGAACACCGATTTGGGTGTGTATTGCTCACATGAAACGTGGATGGCGGAGCGGCGACATCACGCACGGTGCCGTCCGGCGAAAACGGGGGTTAAAGATGCCCCAGTTCGAACCGAAGCCGCAATGAGCGGGAGTGGGCCACGGAAGTGCCTCGTCGTCGGCGTCTGTGTTCTCATCGCCGGGCTCGTCGTACCAGCGGGCGGTGTCGCTGCACAGCCAGCCGTCGCGGCGAGCGACGGCGCGGGTAACAACATCCATGCGGGGGCTCCGTTCGCCACCGATCAGGCGCTGAACCTCACCACGAACCTCACTGTTGCGGGCACACCGCTGCCCGATGGTGGATCGGTGACGACTGCCGACAACCCCCGGCTGGCGATGAACGTGACCAGCAACGCCACCATCGAGGTGATCTCGGTGCGCATCAACGACAACACGCGGCGGTCGTACGTCCCGAACGCCACTGCGTTCAACGAATCCACGAGGCTGGACCTGGATGCGGGAACGCACGACCTGACCACGGTCGTCAGGACTGCGAACGGGACCACGACGTACACCGGGACGATCACCGAAGACCCGAACGCGCCACTCGTCACGTTCGAGGCCCCGATGTCGGCCGGGTTCGTCGGCCCGGACAACGAGTACGAGCCCCTCGGTAACAACTACACCGTCAATCAGGCCACCGTCACCCTAGAGGGGACGATCCAGGACCAGTCGGCCGTGGAGTACATGGAGATCACGCGGTACTACAACTACCGCCCGGGGGGAAGATACCGACCGGACGCGGAGGCGGACGCCAAGCGCGAGATCGAGATTCGAGATCCGGGGGACTCGTTCTCCCAGGAGCTGCGCCTCGGACCGGGGCGTCCGAGCGTCGGCAGCGGCGCCAACCGGCTTCAGATCGAAGTCGCAGACGAATACGGGAACGTCAGGCAGTACCACACCCAGATCACGGTCAACGATACGGCCGCACCCGAGATCAACGTCTTGGATCGGCGGCCAGTCGCAACGCGCTCGGCGGTGGAGGTCACCGCTGAGGTGACCGACAGCGTGGGAATCTCAACGATTGGCGTTCGTGACGGCCCGGTAACTGGTGCCGGCCAGGATTTCCTGTTCACGCAACGCCAGCCGTTGCAGCGCCCGTTCTCGAAGACGGTGACGACGACCGTCCCGATCCTCGACGGTACGAAGGCGATCACACTCATCGCCACCGACCAGGCCAACCACAGGACCACCCGCGAGCTCGCGGTGAACTACAGCGAGCTGGTCACGCCGGCGATCCAGTTCGACAACTCACTCACCGGAACGGCGGGGGCGCAGCGCGTCCAGGCGGTCGGGCGAGTCTACGACGGGCAGATCTCACGCGTGCGCGTTGAGTCGCTCACGCCGGACGGTGAAACGATCGACATCAACTCGGTGTACAGCGGTGGTGTCACCGAGAACGTCAGCTTCCAGGAGTTGCTGGATGCAGAGGCGTACCCGGCCGCCGTGCGCGTGCGCGTGCTTGACGTGACGGGGACCGAGCACACGAAGACCATCGAGTTGTCCCAGTCAGAACCGGTCGACGAAGTGGTGGTGGAAGGAGCGGGAACGGAAACCGAAACGGCCGGTGGCGAGGGCGATCAGGCCGACAGGACAACGCTCAGGAACATCGAATCCAGTCCGGCGGTGTCGCCGGGCACCGCCGATCAGTCGGGGCCGTTGGGAACGCTGACCGGGTTGGTGAGCGAGTACGCGCTCCCGATCGTGGGGCTGCTGTTGGTCGTGATTCTCTTGTTGGTCGTCCAGCAACGCCGCGGGTAGCGGGCAACGTTACTCGCGGCGGCGCAGGCCCACACCAGCGAACACGATGACAACCGCCACGAGTGCGCCCACGGCCGTGAACCCCGGCGTTGGACCGCCGGTTTCGCGCGACGTGGTCGTCGTTTCGGACTGCGTCTCGGGCGTCGTCGTGGCTGCCGTGGTCGTGCGTGTCGGGTCGGTGACCGTCGCCGTCGTGTGCGCAACCGTATCGTCGGCAACGAACATCGTCAGTGTCACCGTCTCCCCGACGGTTGGAACCGGGAGATCGACAGTGCCGGTAAACGTGCCGTTGGCGGCCACGGTCGCAGTGGACCGCTGAATGTAGCCGAACGATCCGTTCGATTCGGCGAACGAGACGCGAACCGTCGCCTCGGTTCCCGGCGCGAGGTTCGTCACACCCGAGACGCGTGTCGGCTGTGCGCGTGTGAGCAGCCGCCCGTCACCACTGTCGGCTCGGAGATCGAAGCGCGTGCGTGGCGTCACGACCTGGAAGTCGTCGCTGGCGGTCTCGTTGGTGCCGGGAGCCAGATAGGGGAACGCCGGGATCGTTATGTCTCCGCCAGCGCCACCCAGGAGGCTGCGGTAATACGTCTGGATGTTGTTGTCCCCACGGTCGAACTGGAACGCGTCGGCGGGGTCGGTCTCGTAGGTGAGCGACGCCGAGAGGTTCTGGAAGTCGGTCCCGCTGGATGGTTGGAAGTCAGCAACCGCCTGTGGATCGACAACGACGTACAGTCGCCCGCGTGACGCGTTGGCGTACACTGAGGCCGCGGCCGGATCCGCACCGGATAGGTCGAGGATTTCGAGTGGGGACTCGATGCCGGGCGGTGAGTCCGGGCCCTTGACGACAGGGCTGTTGGTGGCCTCGACCGCGAACTGGACGCCTTCGCCGGTTCGGGCTTCGAGTGTGGAGAGGGTACTCGGGGCGACACCCGAGGCGAGCGCGTCCGGCCCGCCCGCGATGGCTGCCAGATGGCCGTAGATTCCGGTCGCGTTGGCCGCGATCACAACCCGGTCGGTCGTCGTGGGCGGTCGCTGGTCGGTCATCGACGCCGCGAGCGCGGTCGCGTTCGGAGCCGCGTCTGCCGCGCCGGCGGGGGCCGTGTTCACCGTGATGTTGTGGACGCCCGGGGTTGTCAGTGAGACCGTCGCGGTGTCGAATCCGCCGTCGGCCGGTGACGACGTGAGTGCGGTCGTCGCGCCGTCGGTGCGTGCCTGCGCGCTGATGGTTCGGTTGGTGGTCGCCGTCACGGTGTACGTGCCGGGCTGGAGGGGGCGAGTGAGTTGGGCTGTCGGCCGCTCGCGGTCGGCGCTCCGGATCAGCCCCACCGTGGCCAGGTAGTCGGCGAATCCGTCGACCTGGGTGCCGTCGGGGCCGACGAACCGCGGCCCGGGGTCGCCGCCGAGGCGTCCGTGAACGCCGCTTGTGACGGTGTCACCACCGCTGTAATAGACGTTCTCGGTGTTCGTCGGGCTGAGACTCGTACTGGTCCCGAGTGTCCTGGTGTTGATTCCGAGGGTGATCGTGCCGTCGGCGTCAGTGTCGACGGCGCGAACGACATCAAGGAAACCGGCATCGGCGCCGCCGACGTGAATATAGACGGGGTGATCGTTGGGAATGCGGTCGGGCAGTGTCAGTGAGAGCGAAACGATGTCTCCCGCGGGCCGTGTGTGCTCGGTGTGTTGCCAGCCAGCGTCGTCGGTGCTGTTCGAAGGCGATTCCGGGGGCGCGCCGGCGGCCGCTGTCGGGGCGTGATCCGTGGCCGCAGCCGCTGTCACAGCGGCCGGCGTGCAGACGACAGCCACGACGAGAATGGAAACGGCGGTCGCGCGCAGTGTCGTCGTGAGCGAGGGAGTGCGTGTCATGGATGAGAGCGTCTCCAGGTGCGCCACCCGATCTAGTGCGGTGGTTCGCGGCCCTGTTATTTGATCGTGTCCATCTGTGGAGCCGCAGCGGACGGGCGCGGTCGTCCGTGAGAGGGGATATCTAGAGGACGCAGTCGGGTGGGTAAATACTTTGGGCGCTCGGAACCCCGCCGACAGTCGGCCACAACGACGGAGCGGACGGCAACCCGACAGAGAACAGACCTGACAGCGACGAGGGCAGGGGCGAACGTGGGGGTCGGTAATCAGCACCTTCAAAATACTACTCTCGTAACTATCAGTATGAACGGCGATAGTCCCTTTGCGGGGCCTCCAGAAGACACACGCGAGGAGATCCTCCGGGCGGCGTTTCTCGTGCTCCAGCGGGACGGCTACGCTGGGCTGTCGATGAATCGGATCGCCGAGGAGGTCGGCCTGCAGAAGGCGTCGGTCTACCATCACTACGCGGAGAAAGACACGCTGTTGCTCGCGCTCGTCGATTACGTCGTCGAGGAGCTTCGGTACCGGATCGTTCAGTCCGACGACGAGGATCCTCTCCAGCAGCTGCGACGGTTCATCGACGAGGTGGTGTTCGGACACCACGCCGGATCGGATGCCACGGCGTTGTCGCCGCCGACGGATGGGACGATCCGGGCGTTCATTCAGATCCGCGCGCAGGCAGTCCACGACGACGACTACCGCGAACAGATCACGACGATCGACCGGATCCAACAGGAGCACATCGCGGAGATCATCCAGCGTGGCGTGGACGCGGGAGAGTTCCGCGACGTCGATCCGACGCAAGTGGCGTCGTTCATCTCGACGCTGTTGACCGGCGTGTTCACACGCCGAGTCACGATGACGACTGACCTGACGCCGGTGCGGGAAGCGACCCACGCGTATCTCGAAGCGGTGTTAGTGGCGTAACCCTGCTCGTGCGTGCTACGTGGCGCACAAACTATTACATAGAACGGGCAACACGTTGTGGGTATGTCACAGCAATCACGCACGGCGAGCCGGGAGGCGGCGTCGATCATCGCACTCCCGACACACGCGGTCGGCTACCTCGCACTGCTGGCGGCGATCGTCACAGGGGTCATCCATCTCCAGTTGGGCAATCAGATCGCTGGGTTGAACCAGCAGTTGGCGATCCTGTTCGTGTTGAACGGCGTCGGGTTCCTGGCTGGCGGCGCCGTCTACGTGAGCAGCTACTGGCGCGAGGCGCTGTATCTCGTGGCGGCGGCGTACGCGCTCACCACGATCGTCTCGTTGTTCGTGTTCCAGGGGTTCAGCGTGGACGCCTTCTACATGGGCAACACACTCAATACGACGGCCGTGATTTCGAAGGCAGCCGAAGCCGTGCTGGCGGCGTGTGCCGTGTTCTTGTACGCGACGGAGTAGCGGGACACGGAACAGGACGGCAGAAAACAGGAGGAGCGGTTATTCGCCGTCGCGGAACCGGCGGAACGCGATCACGCCAAGCCCGCCCAGCGATCCCAACACGAGAAGCGCGGCGACAGAGCCGGACAGCGAAGTGATAGAGCCGGGCGTCAGCGAGAACTGCTGTGCCGACTGGTTCGGCTGGGCCGTGGCTGGTGCGATCGACATCGAGGAGCTGGAGACCTGGACGGACTGCGAGCTGTCGTAGGACTCCCCGCCGACCTGGTACTCAGTGTGAAGCGAGAGCGTGGTGTCGGCGTCCAGCGTAGTGGGAACAGTCACCGTCTGTGAGTGGGCGGCGTCGACGGTCCCGAACGCGGCCGCGGGTGCCGGACCGACGTCGTCGGTGCCGACCGTGGTCACGTCGTTGACGGCTGCGTTACCGAGGTTGATGAGGCGATACTGGAGGAACTTCGAGTCGTTCTCTTCGATGACTGTTGCGTCGACGCGGACGTCGGTTCGGAGCGCATCGACGTCGATGGATTTCGACGTGTTGACTGCGGCGTCGCTGGTTTCAAGCGATGCCTTGAGGTCGATCGTCCCGGTGCGTTCGGGCCGGATATCGAATTCGAACTGGGTGATGTTCTCGGTGCCGAGCACCGGCTTCAGGCGCGTCTCAGTGTCGAGGTTCTGGTTGGTCGCTTCGAGGTCGAGCGACAGGTCCGTGAGCGGGTCCTCTTCGCCGTTCGAGACCGTAACGGTGACCGGCGTGTCGGTGCCCGCGACCGCGGACTGCGCGTCGATCTGAAGGCGAGGTTCGGGTGGTGACGACGAGGACGGCTCCGAGACCGAGACGTACACCGGGTAGTCGACGGAATCGATGCTGCGGGTGACCCCGTCACTGTCGGTCTGGACACCGCGAACGGTGACTGTGAGTTCTTTGTCACCAGCTGAGTCGAAGGACGTGCGAAGCGGCACGTCGATCGACTCGCCGCCGGCGATCGTTCCCAAATCACTGACCTTTGCCAGGTTTCCGCCGTCGCCGGAGAGGGTCACTTGCGTGATCTCGAACGCTCCATCGCTGGAACTGGAGTGGCGCACGGTCGGCGTGACAGTAATCGTGTCACCAGTCTCAGGCTCGTCATCAGAGACGGTCACGTCTGAAACAGTGACTTTCAGGCCGTTGTCTGCGGACACGACGCCAGCAGCCGCGACGGCCGACAGGCAGACGACGGCCGTCATAATTAACGCTTTCAGCGCGCGGGAATCCATGTGGCTGTTTCCCATCATAATCCCGGACAACAACCTAACAATATATAAATGTTGATTTTATTGAGATGGTGTAGAATTGGAATTATTCAGCATCCATCGTGATACGTTATGAAAGGTCGTATAACTGAGATATGGATGCCTGTAGAAAAAGCTATGTATAAGCCAAGTTATGATAATGGTCGATGACGAGACGACCGCAGCGACTGGCCACCCACAGACACCAACACGCCTATAGACGGGGCGTGTTTCGCTCGGACCAGCAACCATGACTGCAGCGACAGACGCGCTCGCATGGGTTGTCGTCGCGGCGTTCGCAACGAGCGCCCTGATCGACGCGGCCAGCGACGACCACGAGGCGTTGCGGCGGTACGCCGCCGTCGGCGCGTGGGCCGTGTTCGGGCTGTTCTGGGGCCTGCTCATCGAACACTTCCTGTTCGTGCAGCAGTCACTCATCGAGGGCGCACTCGCTGCAGCGGCCGTGCCCGCGTGCCTCTACACGGCGTACCTCGTGGCCAGCGGCCGGAAGTCGCTGGCGACACTGACCCGCGCGATCGCGGTCATGGGGCTGCTCTACATTCCGTTCCAGACGATCGAGCCGCTGCGGCGGTGGGCGATCCTCACGACGACACACCACGCCGCGTGGATCATGGGCCAACTCGGCTACCACCCGGCGATCGAGGTCGCCACGAGCTACCACGGCTACCCTGCGAAGTTCGCGTTCCACGGGACGAACGTCGTGACCGGCGAACCCTGGGGGTTCCCCACGACAGTGCTACTGGCGTGTACGGGGATCGGAAGCATGAGCATCGTCGGCGGGCTCGTGGCGGCCGTCGACGCGCCGATGCGGCGCAGGCTGCGCGCACTGGGGGTGGCGATCCCGCTGATCTACGGCATGAACCTGGTGCGTGTCGTGTTCATCGCGATCGCACACGGCAACCAGTGGTTCGGCGGGGATGTTATCGAAGGCGTGGTGTTTGCGTTGTTCCCGACGGACAACCCCAACCGGGTGTCGTATCTGTTCGCGGATCGCGTGCTTGCGCAGTCGCTGTCTGTCGTGGTGCTCGTCGTGTTGACGCTGGCGCTGCTGCGTATCGTGCCGGAGCTGGGCGGCGTCATCGAGGACGTGGCGTTCGTTCTCACCGGCAATGAATACGACATCACGGGCCGGTTCGCCGGCGACCGCTAGCCCGGCCTGGTCCCGTCGGTTGGCGTGGATCGAGACAGGAGGGGTTGGGAACGGACGCGGCGCTGTTCGAGTAGCGGAACGGAGAAAGCGCCCGGAGCGGGATTTGAACCCGCGTCACAACCGTGACAGGGTTGTATGATGGGCCACTACACCATCCGGGCTGGCTGCACTCATTCGTATCCGGGGTATAGTATTAAGACTTTCCAATCGCGGGCTGTGTGTGTATCGCTGTCGTGTCGCCGTTCGCGCGCCCCGTGGTTGACAAGGCTTAAATGCTGTGGGCAGCAACTGGCCTGTAGTATCTCGTGAGAGTCAGTTCTCCCCCCACGCAGGTGCACCCATGGTAGACGTAAGCCAACACGAACTCGTACCCGAGCACACCGTCCTCGATGAGGAGACACTCGACGGAGTGCTTGCGGACTACGACATCGACCGCACGGAGCTTCCGAAGATCAAATACAAGGATCCAGCGCTGCCCGACAACGCCGAAATCGGGGACGTCGTGGAGATCGTTCGGGACTCGCGAACCACAGACGAAGCCGTCGTGTACCGACTGGTGATCGAATAGATGCTACAGGAAGACAAACGCGAACTGTCCGAATCGTACTTCTCGAAAGAACGCCTCGCCGAACACCACTTCCGCTCGTACAACGCGTTCCTCGAACACGGCATGCAGGATGTCGTCACCGAGAAAGAACGCATCGAGACGGACATCGGCGACAAAGAGGACGAAGAGCCGGTGTGGGTTGAGCTCGGTGACGTTCGAGCCGTCACGCCCCGCGTCAGGGAGGCCGACGGCAGCGAGGAGCTGCTGTACCCACAGGAAGCGCGGCTGCGGAACATCACGTACTCGGCGCCCGTGTTCATGGAGATGAGCATCGTGCGTGGTGGCGAGGAAGAAGAGGAGCGTGTCCTCGACACGACCGAAACGAAGGTCGGTCGGATGCCCATCATGGTGGGCTCGGACAAATGCAACATTTCCGGGTTCAGCGACGAGGAACTCATCGAGATCGGTGAGGACCCGGCCGACCCCGGGGGGTATTTCATCATCAACGGCAGCGAGCGCGTGTTGATGACCAGCGAGGACCTCGCGCCGAACAAGATCCTCGCCGAGTACGACTCCAAGTACGGCGACGAAATTCAGGTGGCGAAGACGTTCAGCCAGCGCCGCGGCTACCGCGCGCTCGTGCTCGTCGAGCGCAACCGCGAGGGCCTGCTTGAGGTGTCGTTCCCGTCAGTCTCCGGGTCGATCAGCTTCGTAACGCTCGTGCGCGCGCTCGGGTTGGAGTCCGACGAGGAGATCGTCCACCGGGTCAGCGAGGACCCCGAGATCGTGAAGTTCATGCTGGAGAACCTGGAGGAAGCCGACGTCCAGACCCAGGAGGAAGCCATCGAGGACCTGGGCCAGCGCGTCGCCTCCGGGCAGGGAAAGAACTACCAGCTCAAGCGCGCGAACTACGTCATCGACCGCTATCTCCTCCCACACCTCCACGAGGACGGCGTCGAGGAAGAGGAGACACGCATCAACAAGGCGTACTACCTCTGCCGGATGGCCGAGGCGTGCTTCGAGTTGGCGCTCGGCCGCCGCGAGGCCGACGACAAGGACCACTACGCGAACAAGCGCCTGAAGGTCTCCGGAGACCTGATGAAAGACCTGTTCCGAACGGCGCTGAACAAGCTCGCGCGTGACGTGAAATACCAGCTGGAGCGCGCGAACATGCGGAACCGCGAACTCACGGTGAACACGGTGGTTCGGTCCGACGTGTTGACCGAGCGCCTCGAACACCCGATTGCGACCGGGAACTGGGTTGGTGGGCGGTCCGGCGTGAGTCAGCTCGTCGACCGCACCGACTTCATGGGTGTGCTCAGCCACCTGCGCCGCCTGCGCAGTCCGCTCAGCCGCTCCCAGCCGCACTTCGAAGCGCGGGACCTACACGCCACCCAGTGGGGGCGCATCTGTCCGTCCGAGACGCCGGAAGGCCCGAACTGTGGGCTGGTGAAGAACTTCGCGCAGGCGATGGAGCTCTCACAGGACGTCGACGACGAGCGGGACCTCAAACAGGAGCTGTCCTCGATGGGTGTGGAGGGAATCCCCGGCATCAGCATGGAAACGACATCGACGACGTCCGCGGACGACTAACATGAGTACGGAACGCGAAGCCAAAGTCTACGTCAACGGGAGTCTGGTTGGAACACACGAGAACCCCGAAGAGTTAGCAGAACAGATCCGGGAGGCGCGCCGCCGCGGTGAGGTCTCCGAGATGGTGAACGTCTCGGTCAGGGACCGCACCGGTGAGGTCATCGTGAACGCGGACGCTGGCCGGGCGCGCCGGCCGTTGCTGGTCGTGGAGAACGGCGAGCCGGTGGTCACCCAGGAGGAAGTGGAGGCCGTCAAGAACGGCGACATCGACTTCGAGGACCTCGTTGAGGCTGGGAAAGTCGAGTTCATCGACGCCGAGGAGGAAGAGGACATCCTCGTGGGCGTCGAGGAGGAGGAGCTCACGGCCGACCACACGCACCTCGAAATCGACCCGCAGCTCATCTTCGGGATCGGTGCGGGGATGATCCCGTACCCCGAGCACAACGCCAGCCCCCGGATTACGATGGGGGCGGGGATGATGAAACAGAGTCTGGGGCTGCCGGCGGCGAACTACCGCATCCGGCCGGACACCCGCCAACACCTCCTGCATTACCCGCAGAAGGCGATGGTGAACACCCAGACGACCGAGCAGATCGGCTACGACGACCGGCCGGCGGGCCAGAACTTCGTCGTCGCCGTGATGTCCTACGAGGGGTTCAACATCGAGGACGCCCTGGTCATGAACAAGGGGTCCGTGGAGCGCGCGCTCTCCCGGTCGCATTTCTTCCGCACGTACGAGGGCGAGGAGCGCCGCTACCCTGGCGGCCAGGAAGACCGCTTCGAGATCCCCGGCGACGACGTGCGGGGCGCACGCGGTGAGGACGCGTACACGCACCTCGACGACGACGGCCTGGTGAACCCCGAGACGAAAGTCGACGATTCGTCGGTGCTGTTGGGGAAGACGAGTCCGCCGCGGTTCCTCGAAGAACCCGAGGACATGGGCGGGCTGAGCCCGCAGAAGCGCCGCGAGACGTCGGTGACGATGCGGTCGGGCGAGGACGGCGTCGTCGACACGGTGACGCTGATGGAGGGCGAGGACGGCTCGAAGCTCGCGAAAGTCTCCGTGCGCGACGAGCGCATCCCGGAACTCGGCGACAAGTTCGCGAGCCGACACGGCCAGAAGGGCGTCGTCGGCCACCTCGCGCCCCAGGAGGACATGCCGTTCACGCAGGAAGGCGTGGTGCCGGACCTCGTGTTGAACCCCCACGCGTTGCCGTCGCGGATGACGGTCGGCCACGTGCTGGAGATGCTCGGCGGGAAGGCGGGGTCGCTGGACGGGCGGTCCGTCGACGGCACGCCGTTCACTGGCGAGGGCGAGGACGAGATCCGTGGCACGCTCGAAGACCGCGGCTTCAAATCCTCCGGCAAGGAGGTCATGTACTCCGGGGTGTCCGGGGAGAAAATCGAGGCCGAGATCTTCGTGGGGACGATCTTCTACCACAAGCTCTACCACATGGTGTCGAACAAGCTCCACGCCCGGTCGAAGGGGCCGGTGCAGGTGCTGACCCGACAACCCACCGAGGGTCGCGCCCGCGAGGGCGGACTGCGGGTCGGTGAGATGGAGCGTGACACCGTCATCGGGCACGGCGCGGCGATGGTGCTCAAAGAGCGCCTGCTTGATTCCTCGGACCGCGAGGAGATCCACGTGTGTGGGAACTGCGGCATGACGGCCGTGGAGAACTACGAGCAGCGCCGGGTGTACTGTCCGAACTGCGAGGAGGAGACCGACGTACACAGCATCGAGATGAGTTACGCATTCAAGCTTCTACTCGACGAGATGAAGGCGCTCGGCATCGCGCCGCGCCTGGAACTGGAGGAGGCAGTGTAATGAGTGCAGGACAAGCCCCCAAGGAAATCGGCGAAATCAGCTTCGGGCTGATGGACCCAGAGGAGTACCGCGACATGTCCGCCACGAAAGTCATCACGGCGGACACGTACGACGACGACGGCTTCCCGATCGACATGGGGCTGATGGACCCCCGGCTGGGCGTCATCGATCCGGGCCTGGAGTGCAAGACGTGTGGGCAGCGCTCGGGCGGCTGCAACGGCCACTTCGGCCACATCGAGCTCGCGGCCCCGGTGATTCACGTGGGGTTCTCGAAGCTCATCCGCCGGCTCCTGCGTGGGACGTGTCGGGAGTGCGCGAGCCTGCTGCTCACCGAGGAGGAGAAAGACGAGTACCGGGAGAACCTCGATCGGACGCGGAGCCTCCGCCAGGACGTCTCTGACGTGATGACGGCGGCGATCCGTGAGGCCCGCAAGAAAGACCACTGCCCGCACTGCGGGGAGGTCCAGTACGACGTCAAACACGAGAAGCCGACGACGTACTACGAGGTCCAGCAGGTGTTGGCGTCGGATTACAGCGAGCGCATCGCGGCGTCGATGCAGCCCGACGAGGACGAGGACGACGCTGGCGTGAGCCCCCAGGAGCTCGCCGAGCAGACCGACATCGACATCAGCCGGATCAACGAGATCCTCTCCGGGGAGTTCCGGCCGCGCCGCGAGGACCGTGAGGCCATCGAGACGGCCATCGGCGCGGACCTCACCACCGAGGACATGAACAAGCTGATGCCGTCGGACATCCGGGACTGGTTCGAGGACATCCCCGGCGAGGACCTCGAAGCGCTGGGCGTGAACTCGGACCGCAGTCGGCCCGAGTGGATGATCCTGACGGTGCTACCGGTGCCGCCGGTGACGGCGCGACCGTCGATCACGCTTGACAACGGCCAGCGCAGCGAGGACGACCTCACGCACAAGCTGGTGGACATCATCCGCATCAACCAGCGGTTCATGGAGAACCGCGAGGCGGGTGCGCCACAGCTCATCATCGAGGACCTCTGGGAGCTGTTGCAGTACCACGTCACGACGTTCATGGACAACGAGATCAGCGGGACGCCGCCGGCGCGACACCGGTCCGGCCGCCCGCTGAAGACGCTATCCCAGCGCCTCAAGGGCAAAGAGGGGCGGTTCCGCGGCAGCCTCTCGGGGAAACGCGTGAACTTCTCCGCCCGGACCGTCATCTCGCCGGACCCCACGCTGTCGCTGAACGAGGTCGGGGTGCCGGATCGGGTGGCGACGGAGATGACACAGACGATGGTCGTCAACGAGCAGAACCTCGAGCGCGCCCGACGCTACGTCCGGAACGGCCCCGAGGGGCATCCGGGCGCGAACTACGTCACCCGGCCCGACGGCCGTCGCGTGCGCGTCACCGAGAAGGTGTGTGAGGAGCTCGCCGAGCGCGTCGAGCCCGGCTGGGAGGTCCAGCGCCACCTCATCGACGGCGACATCATCATCTTCAACCGGCAGCCGTCGCTGCACCGGATGTCGATCATGGCCCACGAGGTCGTGGTGATGCCGTACAAGACGTTCCGCCTGAATACGGTCGTCTGTCCGCCGTACAACGCCGACTTCGACGGCGACGAGATGAACATGCACGCCCTCCAGAACGAGGAGGCGCGGGCCGAGGCGCGCGTGCTGATGCGCGTCCAAGAGCAGATCCTCTCCCCGCGGTTCGGGGAGAACATCATCGGCGCGATCCAGGACCACATCTCCGGGACGTACCTGCTCACGAACGACAATCCGCGGTTCAACGAGACGCAGGCGTCGGACCTGCTCCGGCAGACCCGGATCGACGAGCTGCCGGCGGCCGCCGGCACCGACGAGGACGGCGACCAGTACTGGACCGGCCACCAGATCTTCTCCGAGTTGCTGCCCGACGACCTCTCGCTTGAGTTCACCGGCACGACCGGTGACACCGTCGTCATCGAGGACGGCCAGCTCTTGGAGGGCACCATCGCCGACGACGAGGTCGGGGAGTACGGCAGTGAGATCGTGGACACCATCACGAAAGTCCACGGGAACACGCGCGCCCGCATCTTCATCAACGAGGTCGCGTCGCTGGCGATGCGGTCGATCATGCACTTCGGGTTCTCGATCGGCATCGACGACGAGACGGTGTCGACGGAGGCCCGCGAGCGCATCGACGAGGCGATCCAGTCGGCGTACGACCGCGTGCAGGAACTCATCGAGACCTACGAGAACGGGGACCTAGAGAGCCTGCCCGGCCGCACGGTCGACGAGACCCTGGAGATGAAGATCATGCAGACGCTCGGAAAGGCTCGGGACTCCGCGGGGGACGTCGCCGAGGAGAACTTCGACGAGGACAACCCCGCGGTCGTGATGGCGAACTCCGGCGCGCGTGGGTCGATGTTGAACCTCACGCAGATGGCGGGGTGTGTCGGCCAGCAGGCGGTTCGTGGCGAGCGCATCAACCGCGGCTACGAGGACCGCACGCTCTCCCATTTCGCGCCCAACGACCTCTCCAGTGAGGCCCATGGCTTCGTGGAGAACTCCTACACCAGCGGGCTGACCCCGAAGGAGTTCTTCTTCCACGCGATGGGGGGCCGCGAGGGGCTGGTTGACACGGCAGTCCGGACGTCGAAGTCCGGCTACCTGCAGCGCCGGCTGATCAACGCGCTGTCGGAGCTGGAGACGCAGTACGACGGCACCGTGCGGGACACCAGCGACACGATCGTGCAGTTCGAGTTCGGGGAGGACGGCACCAGTCCGGTGCAGGTGTCCTCCAACGAGGAGGTCGACATCGACGTCGAGCACGTCGCCGACCGCATCCTGAACTCGGAGTTCGACAGCGACACCCAGAAGGCCGAGTTCCTGGAGGTCGAGGAGCCGCCGACGAACCTCTCCGAGCACGGCGCCGCCTGGGAGGTGGAATCGGATGACTGAGTTCGACGTGACGGACGGCGTCCACGACGTGATCGAGGACACCGAGTTGCCACGGCGGCTGAAAGACGAGGTGCTCGCGACCGCCGAGGAGCGCGGGGTCACGAAGTCCCAGGCGAACGAGATCGCCACCGCGGTTGAGGCCCAATATTTGGACACGCGCGTCGACCCGCTCGACCCAGTGGGGACGGTGAGCGCACAGTCCATCGGGGAGCCGGGGACGCAGATGACGATGAACACGTTCCACTACGCGGGCGTCGCGGAGATGGACGTGACACAGGGGCTGCCGCGGCTCATCGAGCTCGTGGACGCCCGGAAGACGCCGGACACGCCGGTGATGGAGGTGTACTTGGAGGACGAGTACGCCGAGGAGCGCGAGCGCGCCCACGAGGTCGTCTGGAAGATCGAGGCTACGAAGATCCTCGCGCTGGGCGACATCTCCACGAACGTCGCGGACATGGTCGTTCGCATCGACCTCAACGAGGACACGCTCCAGGAGCGGTGGCCGCGGGTTGACTCCACGACGCAGATCGCGGGGGAGGTCGCGGAGACGATCGAGGGGAACCTCGGTGTGACGGTGACCCAGGACGGAACGATCCTGGAGTTCGGACCGAGCGAGCCGTCGTACCGGGAGCTCCTGCAGCTGGTCGAGCAGCTCCGGGACATCGTGTTCAAGGGCATCGAGGAGGTGTCCCGGGTCGTGATTCGGCGCGAAGAAACCGACCGCGGCGAGGAGTTCGTCCTCTACACCGAGGGGTCGGCGTTCAAGAAGGCGCTCAAGATCGAGGGCGTCGACGCCACGCGCACGTCGTGTAACAACATCCACGAGGTGCACAAGACCCTCGGCATCGAGGCCGCTCGGGAGGCGATCATCAACGAGACGATGACCACCCTCGAAGAGCAGGGCCTCGACGACGTGAACATCCGCCACCTGATGTTGGTCGCCGACATCATGACCAACGACGGCACCATCGAGTCGATCGGCCGCCACGGCATCTCGGGGAACAAGAACTCCGTGCTCGCGCGGGCCGCCTTCGAGGTGACGGTGAACCACCTCCTGGACGCGGCGATCCACGGCGAGAGCGACGACCTCGACGGCGTCATCGAGAACGTGATCGTCGGGAAGCCGGTTCGGCTCGGAACTGGTGACGTTGACCTCCGGATGGGCGCGACACAGACGTCGGACTGATGACCATCCGGCTCTCAGATGAGGCGCGCCAGCTCATCGCCGTCTTCGAGACGGAGACCGACGCGACGGCCGTCGATTGCCTGCCCGACGACGACCGGGTGGTGTACGTCGTCACTGCGGGCGAGATGGGGGCCGCCATCGGCGACGGCGGGAGCCGCGTCGACGCGCTTGAAGCGACGCTCGGGCGCAGCGTGGTGCTCGTCGAGGATGCCCCGACAGCCGAGGGGTTCGTGGCGAACGCGCTCTCGCCGGCGGCGGTCTACAACGTCACGGTCAGCGAGAACGACACGACGGTCGCGTACGCGGAAGTCGCCCACGAGGACAAGGGCGTCGCGATCGGTGCTGACGGTACGAACATCGAGACCGCCAAGGAGTTGGCCGCCCGCCACTTCGACATCGACGACATCCAGCTGACGTAGTCCCGTTCGCTGCGCTCTCTCGGGTGCTGGCAAGGGCTGCGCTGAAAGCACTCCGCTTTCCTGCCGCTCGCTTCGTCACCGGCCGTGGACAGACGAGTGGGTAACACGACCGAGCGCAGGGCAAAAGGTCGGGCTTAAGTGCCTCCGCGGGATACTCGGCTGTATGACGAACGGCAAGTACGCCGCTCGCAAACTCAAGAAGGACCGCCAGCAGCGCCGGTGGTCCGATTCTGAGTACGCGCGGCGAGAGCGGGGCCTCGGTAAGAAGTCCGACCCCCTTGAGGGAGCCCCACAGGGGCGTGGCATCGTACTCGAGAAGGTCGGCATCGAAGCGAAGCAGCCGAACTCCGCGATCCGGAAGTGTGTTCGGGTGCAGCTCATCAAGAACGGCAAGCAGGTGACTGCGTTCTGCCCCGGTGACGGTGCGATCTCGTTCATCGACGAGCACGACGAGGTCACCATCGCCGGGATCGGTGGGGCGAAAGGTCGCGCGATGGGCGACCTCTCCGGTGTCAACTACAAGGTCGAGAAGGTCAACGGCGTGAGCCTCATCGAACTGGTTCGCGGGAACGCTGAGAAGCCGGTGCGATAACACATGAGCGACGAGCAACCAGCCGAAGACGAGACAGAGGAGGCAGCCGCCGAATCCGAGGACACCCAGGAGGTCGCGGCGAACGCGAAGCTGTTCGGGAAGTGGGACGTCGCGGAGATCCACTACGAGGACCCGAGCACGCGGCGCTACCTCGCAGTGACGCCGGTCGCGCACACGATGGGGCGACACGCCCAAAAGCAGTTCAAGAAAAGCGAGATCTCCATCGTGGAGCGACTCGCCAACCGCTTGATGAAGACGGGCGCGAACGCCGGGAAGAAACAGCAGGCACTGAAGATCGTTCGTGACGCGTTCGACATCGTCCACGAGCGAACCGACGAGAACCCCATTCAGGTGCTCGTGAGCGCCGTCGAGAACGCGGCCCCGCGGGAGGAGACCGTGCGCCTGAAGTACGGCGGGATCTCGGTCCCCCAGGCCGTCGACACGGCACCGCAGCGCCGCGTCGATCAGGCGCTGAAGTTCCTCGCGGACGGTGCGCATTCGGCGTCGTTCAAGACGCCCACCGACGCCGCGGAGGCGCTTGCCAATCAGCTCGCTGGCGCGGCGGACTACAACGTCCAGACGTACGCCATCGGCCAGAAAAAGGAGAAAGAACGCGTCGCTGCAGCGGCACGCTGACGCGGGCGGGTTTCGATTTTCGCCGAGTCGGGTGATTCCGCTTGGCGCGCTCTCGGGTGGACAGCGACGCGTGGTCAGTCGGCGGCGGGGCCCGTGGTGGTGGTCTGGGCGTCGGCGTACGTGCGGATCGTATCGACGAGGCCGCGCCGGCAGTCGCTCTCGTCGGGGTCGGGGCCGAGCGTGGCGAACCGGCGGCGGAACCCGTCGACGTCGATCTCGGGGGCGTCCTGGCCGGCCGCGTGTGCGAGGTCGTACAGCCGGTGGTCGCCGGGAATGGCGTCGTGGCGTTCCAGGAGTGCGAGTGCGAACGCGGCGTTGACCGCGGTCATCGAGGGGTCGGCGCCGGCGGTGAGTCGGTGGCCGGCCTGCTGGCGGTCGGCCGGCTGGTCGGCGATGGCGGCCGCGAGCTCGGATTCCAGGAACGAGCGGAGTTTGTCGGTGGGGCCGACCGAGAGCGTGATGTCGTCGGCGTAGATGTCTTTGACGTGGTTGGCGATCTGGTAGCAGTGGGTGAGCACGCGCTGTTCGACTTCGCGGCCGGTGAGCGCGAGAAACAGCACTTCGTCCATCGAGAGGGTGTGGCTGGGGTGGCCGCGTTCGTGACGGTGCATGTGGGCGAACTCGTGGAGCGCGAGCTCGCGGGCCATCACGGAGGTTGCGGCCTGCTGGGAGATGTTGAGAACGTGGTGGTCGTCGTAGTGGCCGGCCCAGGTTCGCTCGTCGGGGTTCGACCGGATGTGGACGTCGACCGGGAGGTCGAGGTCGTGGCTGGGTTCGAAGACGTCTCGGGCGCTGAAGAAGGGGGCAGCCGGGCCAGCGCCGGACACACGAATCTCCATGGTAATAGTTCACAGCGGAGTGGTGACAAAGACTCTTACGCCCCCAGCAGGCCCCGCGTCCTCCGAAGTCGGTGGTCGGCGGGCAACGACGGCCCGGAACCCGACGCGTTCCGGGGTGACACCACGCGTCTCGGGTGCCATGCGACCGGCAAAGCACTATCCTTTTGAACCCGCTGGCAGTATGAATGTCCAATGGGCCGACGAAAGAAGATTGTCGAACAGTGCGAACGGCTGATGGACAACCCGGAGCAGATCCGGAACATCGCCATCGCCGCGCACGTCGACCACGGAAAAACCACCCTCACTGACAACCTGCTCGCGGGGGCGGGGATGATCTCGGAGGACACCGCCGGCCAGCAGCTGGCGATGGACACCGAGGAGGACGAACAGGAACGGGGCATCACCATCGACGCCGCAAACGTCTCGATGACCCACGAGTACGAGGGCGACGACCACCTCATCAACCTCATCGACACGCCGGGCCACGTCGACTTCGGCGGTGACGTGACCCGCGCGATGCGCGCCGTCGACGGCGCGCTCGTCGTCGTGGACGCCGTCGAGGGCGCGATGCCCCAGACGGAGACAGTCGTTCGGCAGGCGCTCCGCGAGGGCGTCAAGCCGACGCTGTTCATCAACAAAGTCGATCGCCTCATCTCGGAGCTCCAGGAGGGCCCCGAGGAGATGCAGGAGCGCCTGCTCTCGGTGATCGGCGACGTCAACGAGCTCATCCGCGGGATGACCGAGGAGAAAGACGACATCGAGGACTGGACGGTGTCCGTCGAGGACGGCACCGTGGCGTTCGGGTCCGCGCTCTACAAGTGGGGCGTTTCGATGCCGTCGATGCAGCGCACCGGCATGGACTTCGGGGATATCATCGACCTGGAGCGCTCGGACAAGCGCGAGGAGCTGCACGAGCAGACGCCGCTGGCCGACGTCGTGCTCGACATGGTCGCCGAGCACTTCCCGAACCCCATCGACGCGCAGCCCCGCCGTATTCCGACCGTCTGGCGTGGTGACGCCGACTCCGAGATCGCGGAGTCGATGCGCCTCGTCGACGAGGACGGCGAAGTCGTCCTGATGGTGACCGACATCGGTGTCGACCCGCACGCCGGCGAGATCGCGGCTGGGCGCGTGTTCTCCGGCACCCTCGAGAAGGGGCAGGAGCTGTACGTGTCCGGGACGGCCGGCAAGAACCGCGTTCAGAGCGTCGGGATCTACATGGGCGGCGAGCGCGAGGAGGTCGACGAAGTCCCCGCAGGCAACATCGCCGCGGTCACCGGCCTCAAGGACGCCATCGCCGGCTCCACCGTCTCCAGCGAGGAGATGACGCCGTTCGAGTCCATCGACCACATCTCCGAGCCGGTCATCACGAAGTCCATCGAGGCACAGAACATGGACGACCTCCCGAAGCTCATCGAGACGCTGCGACAAGTCTCGAAGGAGGACCCCACGATCTCCATCGAGATCAACGAGGACACCGGCGAGCACCTCATCTCGGGGCAGGGCGAACTCCACCTGGAAGTCCAGACCCAGCGCATCGAGCGCAACCAGGGCATCCCGGTCACGACTGGGGAGCCGATCGTCGTCTACCGTGAGACGCCGACCAGCGACTCCCAGGAAGTCGAGGGCGTCTCGCCGAACCGCCACAACAAGTTCTACATCACCGTCGAGCAGCTCAGCGACGACGTGCTCGAGGAGATCCGCCTGGGCGAGGTGTCGATGGACATGCCCGAACAGGAGCGCCGCGAGGTCCTCCAGGAGGCGGGCATGGACAAGGAGACGTCACAGGACGTCGAGAACATCATCGGGCGCAACATCTTCATCGACGACACGAAGGGGATTCAGCACCTCAACGAGACGATGGAGCTGGTCGTCGACGGCCTCACCGACTCCCTGGAGGACGGCCCGCTGGCGGCCGAACCCGTCGAGGGTGCGCTCATCCGCCTGCACGACGCGCGCCTCCACGAGGACGCCATCCACCGCGGCCCGGCGCAGGTCATCCCGGCGACTCGGGACGCCGTCCACCGCGCGCTCATCGACGCCGACATCCGGCTGCTGGAGCCGATTCAGGACGTCCGCATCGACGTCCCGTCCGAGCACATGGGCGCTGCGTCCGGCGAGGTGCAGGGTCGGCGCGGTCGCGTCGACGACATGTACCAGGAAGGCGACCTCATGGTCGTCGAGGGCATCGCACCGGTCGACGAGATGATCGGGTTCTCCAGTGACATCCGCTCGGCGACCGAGGGGCGGGCGTCCTGGAACACCGAGAACGCTGGGTTCCGCGTCATGGCGGACAACCTCCAGCGGGAGATCATCATGGAGATCCGCGAGCGCAAGGGCATGAAGACGGAGCTGCCCGAGAGCATCACGCACTTCTAATCCGTTCTCGCGGGGGGTTCGATTTCGTGGCGCGTCGACGGCCGGTCGCGCGCTCGGCGACGCCGGCAGGAGTTGACTCGGCCGAAGCGTTATAACAGCCAGCAGTCCGACTGCAACTCATGTTCGCAGGCGGACGCGATCCGAGCTGCGGGGTCGGCACCGAGCGACTGCAGTCCGGCTCGTGGCCGACAACACGCGTCCGGCGGGGTGCCACGCAGGGGGTGGGGTGGCCGTGACCGCGCCCGCGGATCGGACCCACGTGCTCCGACTGGAGCTTGCCGACGAGCCCGGCGCGTTGCTGGCTGCGCTTGCGCCGATCGCGGACGCAGGGGGGAACCTGCTGTCGGTCCTCCACGAGCGCGGGTCGGTGACGCCGCGCGGCCGCATCCCCGTGGAGGTGACCGTGGAGTGTCAGCCCGACCGGTTCGAGACGGTGGTGGGGGCGTTGGAGGACGCGGGCGTCACCGTCATCGACGCCACCGCGGAGCGCTACGCGGACGCGGTGACGGTGCTGCTGGTGGGGGATCTGGTGGCCACTGATCTGTCCGAGCTGCTCGCGTCCGTCGAGGAGTGTGAAGCCGCCTCGGTGGTGGAGTTCGCGTTGACCGACGAGCCAGGGGTGGATCACGAGGCGAGTGCGCGCCTCCGGATGGGGGTGGCTGATGGTGCAGCCGAGCGCGCGCTGGCGGCCGTGCGAGCGGTGGCCGCCGAGGCGGGCGTCCGCGTGATCGAGCCGCTGGCGGGTGATCGGCGATGAGACTGGCCGTCATGGGGGCGGGAGCGGTCGGGCAGGCGGTCGTCGACCAGGCCGCGTCCCACGGCCACACTGTGGTTGCGGTGGCGGACTCGACGAGCGCGGTCGTCGACGGTTCGGGGGTGGACGCGGCGGCGGTGTGTGCGCGCAAGCGCGACGCGGCGAGTGAGATCGGGGCGGGAGCGCCGAGTGACGCGTTGGCCGCCGACTACGACGTGCTCGTGGAGGCGACGCCGACGACGCTGGGGGACGCCGAGCCCGGTTTCGGGCACGTCGAGCGCGCGCTGAGTGCGGACCGCCACGTCGTGCTCGCGAACAAGGGCCCGGTCGCCGAGCGCTACGCTGGGGTGTGCGAGCTGGCGTCGGCGAGCGCGGGCAGCCTCCGGTTCGAGGCGACTGTTGGGGGTGCGATCCCCGTGATGGCGACCATCGAGCGCATCGGCGCCGGCCGCGTGCGTGCTGTCCGTGGCGTCCTGAACGGGACCGCGAACTTCGTGTTGTCGCGGATGGCGGCGGCGGGACTGGGGTACGAGCACGTCCTGGCGGAGGCACAAGAGGTGGGGGTCGCGGAGGCGGATCCGACGTTTGACGTGGACGGCACGGATGCGGCGCTGAAGTGTGCGATCCTCGCGAACGTGATCGGCGACCGTGAGTACGACCTCGACAGCGTCAGCGTCGACGGGATCACGGGGGTGGCACCGTCGGCGCTGGAGCTGGCCGAGACCGACGGGCAGACGATACGGCTGATCGGGGAGGTGGGGCCGGATCACGTGCGGGTCGGGCCGCGGTTGGTGCCGGCCAACGGGACGCTTGCGGTGTCCGGGACCACGAACATCGTGCAGTTGGAGACCGAGCACGCGGGGCGGCTGAACCTGTCCGGACAGGGTGCTGGCGGGGCGGCAACGGCGTCGGCGGTGCTTGCGGACGTCGATCACATCGCCGACCAACAGTAACGCCGGTTTCCTGACAAAAATTCCCAGCGGCGTGGTACTGCAAGGCATGGTATCAGCGACTGTCGCGGCTGATCCCTGGTCGCGTACCGAAATGGTTTTAATGCGAACTGACGAATAGACTTCACAGAGCGCGTCTTCAGCGCATTATCCGAATATGAGCGACAACCGCCACCAGAACCTGGCCGTCATCGGCCACGTCGACCACGGCAAGAGCACGATGGTCGGGCGCCTCCTCTACGAAACGGGGAGCGTACCCGAGCACGTCATCGAACAGCACAAAGAAGAGGCCGAGGAGAAGGGCAAGGGCGGCTTCGAGTTCGCCTACGTCATGGACAACCTCGCCGAGGAGCGCGAACGCGGTGTCACCATCGACATCGCCCACCAGGAGTTCACCACCGACGAGTACGAGTTCACTATCGTCGACTGTCCTGGCCACCGCGACTTCGTGAAGAACATGATTACGGGTGCGTCCCAGGCCGACAACGCCGTCCTCGTCGTCGCCGCTGACGACGGTGTCGCGCCCCAGACGCGAGAGCACGTCTTCCTCTCGCGAACGCTTGGCATCGACGAGCTCATCGTCGCTGTCAACAAGATGGACGTCGTCGACTACGACGAGTCCAAATACAACGAAGTGGTCTCCGGCGTCAAGGACCTCTTCGGGCAGGTCGGCTTCAACCCCGACGACGCGAAGTTCATCGCGACCTCCGCGTTCGAGGGCGACAACGTCTCGGACCACTCGGACAACACACCGTGGTACGACGGCCCCACCCTCTTGGAGGCCCTCAACGGGCTTCCGGTGCCACAGCCGCCGACGGACGCCGATCTCCGGCTCCCGATCCAGGACGTCTACACGATCTCCGGGATCGGTACCGTTCCCGTCGGACGCATCGAGACCGGTGTGATGAACACCGGCGACAACGTCAGCTTCCAGCCCAGCGACGTCGGTGGCGAGGTCAAGACCATCGAGATGCACCACGAGGAAGTGCCGAACGCGGAGCCCGGTGACAACGTCGGGTTCAACGTACGCGGCATCGGCAAGGACGACATTCGTCGCGGCGACGTCTGTGGTCCGGCCGACGACCCGCCGTCGGTCGCCGACACCTTCCAAGCGCAGGTCGTCGTGATGCAGCACCCGTCGGTCATCACCGCCGGGTACACGCCGGTCTTCCACGCGCACACCGCACAGGTCGCGTGTACCATCGAATCCATCGACAAGAAGATGGACCCGGCGTCCGGCGAGACCCAGGAGGAGAACCCGGACTTCATCCAGTCCGGCGACGCAGCGGTCGTCACCGTGCGCCCGCAAAAGCCACTCAGCCTCGAGCCGTCCTCGGAGATTCCGGAACTCGGCTCGTTCGCCGTGCGCGACATGGGTCAGACCATCGCGGCCGGGAAAGTTCTGGACGTCGACGAAGCCTAATCCATGCAGCAGGCACGCGTTCGTCTCGCCGGCGTCGATCCCGACGACCTCGACAACATCTGTGGCGAAGTCCAGGAGATCGCGGACAAAACCGGCGTGAAAGTCTCCGGTCCGGTCCCGCTGCCGACGAAGACCCTCGAAGTGCCGTCCCGGAAGTCCCCTGACGGCGAGGGGACCGCGACCTGGGAGCACTGGGAGATGCGCGTCCACAAGCGTCTCATCGACATCGACGCGGACGAGCGCGCGCTCCGCCAGCTGATGCGGATTCAGGTTCCCAACGACGTCAACATCGAGATCGTCCTCGAAGACTGAGCCGCCACCGTGGCCCCGTGAGGGCCGTTTTCGGCTCGCATCGTCTTCGATGTTCGACCTCGCCGCGCGGTCGTTTCTGCGCAGTCGCGGGCTCGTAGATCAGCGGTAGATCGCTTCCTTCGCAAGGAAGAGGCCCTGGGTTCAAATCCCAGCGAGTCCACTCCTGTATTTGCCCGCAAAGCGACGCGTCGGTCCGTAGTGTCGTGGTGCCGAGTCGAGAGAGAACAGTTACAGCTGTGTCCGGCCCCCTGGCTCGGTGTGAGGCACCGTCTGTGGTGGCTACGAGGAGGTCGTCGGTGAGTCGACGACCGTGACGCCGCGGTTGTTCACCGCGTCGGGGTCGAGGCCGACCTCTTCGAGGAAGTCGCGGTATTCACGTTCGGCGGTTTCACCGGCTTGTTGTTTGTCGCTGGCGCGGTCACAGAGCGAGATGAGGGTTTCGGGAACGTCGTTCTGGTAGACGATCCAGTGGTTCACGAGGTCGCTCATGCGGCGGATGGGGCTGGTGAAGTGGCCGTAGATCTCGAAGTTGAGCGCGTGGTGGCCGCCGAAGGGGTCGTTCATGTATCGCGCGCGCGGCATCACCTTCATCACCGCCCACTGGATCTTGCCGAGCTGGCGCTCGGGGGCTTGTTCGAGGGTTGCGTTGACCGCCTTCCGGGGGTCGTCCCAGGCGTCGCCGGGGATGGAGACGCCGTTGAGTTCCTGGATCTCCTGGAGGGCGTCGTCCCACTCCTCGGGGGACGGCTGGGGGTGGACGCGGTAGACGGCTTCGACGCCGCGGTTCCACATGAGTTCGTGGGTGACCGCCTTGTTCGCCTTGAGCATCGACTCCTCGATGATGGTGTGGGCGCGGTCGCGGCGGGGGTTGAGCACGAGGCTCCCCTCGGCCTTGCGCTGCTCGTGCATCTGGTCGGCGAGATCGAACACCAGCGAGAGGTCGTCGTGGAGGGGCGCGGTTTCGTCGTCGAGGCGCTGTTCGGCGTCCTTGTAGGTGAGCCGTTCGTCGCTGTGAATGACGGACTTGTAGATCTCGATGGTCTGATACGAGAGGTCGTCCTTGTCGAGGTGCATCTCGACGGTGTGCGCGAGGCGGTCCTCGCCGGGCACCAGCGAACACACCGTTTCGGCGAGCACCGGCGGGAGCATGTGCATGGTGTACCCGGGGAGGTAGACAGTGTTCGCGCGGTCGATGGCTTCCGCCCACATCTCCGAGTCCGGGTGAACGTAGTGGGTGACGTCGGCGATGTGCACCCAGAGCACGTACTCGTCGTCGCGTTCCAGCACGGAGATCGCGTCGTCGAAGTCCTGGGCGTCGACGGGGTCGACGGTCCACGTGGGCAGCGGGCGCATGTCCGCGCGGTCCTCGATTTCCGCCTGGATCTCCGCTTGGACGTCTTCGGTGCGGGCTTCGGCTTCGGCGACGACGTCCGGCGGGAACTCGTCGTGGAGGTCGAACTTCTCGAAGAGGTCGTCGCGTTTGTTTTCGAGTTGGCGGGCGAGTTCGGGCGAGATTTCGACGGGACCCTGGTCCTCGATGGACCCCTGGGCGGGTTCAGAATCGCTCATGGCTACCAGTAGCCGGGTGGCGTAGTTAGTGGTGTCGCCACCCTACTCGCGTTCGGCGGTGTCTTCGCGTGTGGCGTCGAGGAACCGGGCGAGGAACTCGTCGTCGGGGACGCGACCCGCGCCGGCGTCGTCGAGGGCCGCTTCGAGGCCATCGCGGGCGTGTTTGGTGAGCCGACGGAAACAGGGTTTACAGAGGTATTCGAACTCCTTGTCCGTGCGCGTCCAGCGGTCGCCGTGTTTGTCGTACTCGCGGGCGTCGCTGCGTGCGGTGGTGTCGCCGCACGCGATACAGGTGACGGGATCGTGGTCGCCCCACATCACGCGGTTGTTCACCGGGCGGGCACTTATCCGTTGGGCAGACAGCGGTCGATTTATGGCTGGAGGCGCCCCGAGGACACGTATGGACGTGTCTTCACGGCACCACTTGCGAAGCGACGACATCGACGAGATCGGCGACGCGCTCCGAACGGGGTTGGGTGTCGAGTTGGATGGCGACGCCTACGAGCGCGTGACGTTCGCCGACGAGGAGTTCGAGATCGTGCTCGTCGACGGCGACCCCCTGGTGTGGTATCCCGACGGCGAGCCGTTCGTCACGGTCGCGGGCGCGAACCGCACCGACCCGTCGACGGGGGTCGTGACTGTGGACGCCGGTGCTGTGTCGTTCGTGAGCGACGGTGCAGACGTGATGCGGCCCGGGATCACGGCGGCGTCGCCGGAGATCACTGCCGGCGACCTGGTCGTGATCCAGGAGGCAGCACACGGCAAGACGCTGGCCGTGGGGCGGGCGCTCGTCGACGGCACCGAGATGGACGGTGAGTCCGGGAAGGTCGTGTCGTCGCTGCATCACGTCGGCGACGAGCTGTTCGAGTTCTCGGTCTGACCGTCGGGGTGACCCGGGTCCGTCAGTCGGTTCCCGTCGCCGGGGCGTCCTCGTCGTCGGGGTCGTCGTACAGTTCGATGGCGTCCTCGTAGCCCGCTTTCGCGAGCCGGTACGTCTCCCGGAGGTCGACGATCGGATCCTCGCTGGCGTCGACCCGGAGGTCGTTCCAGTACGGTGACTCCGCGGCGCCCGTGTCGACGACCGTGACCGCCGCGCTCTGCACGGTGAGCGCCTCGCGTTTGTCGCCGCCAGCGGCCTGTCCCGCGCCCAGGGCGTCGATGAGGCGGCTGGCAAGCGGGTCGGCGTCTTCGGCGTCGGTTGCACCGTCGACTCGTTGGTCCTCGTACGCCGCGGCGGTGCGTTCAACGACCGCGTCGCCAGTGAGGAGGTTGCCGGCGACGGTGTAGTTCTCGCCGGCACGGTCGCCGTACCAGCCGTTGCAGTCGTCGCCGGAGAACGCGAACGACCCGGTGCGGCCGACGCCGTGAAGCTGTCGCTCGGAGCTGTTGTCGTCGGCGTTGAGGAGTGCCTGCAGCGCGTCTTCGACGCCGAGCCCGTCGGCGAGGTAGTCGACGCCCGCCGACCCCAGTCGGGGGTTGGTCACGCTCTGCGTGGCGACCGCGCCGTGCTCGTTGACGTGTGGACAGGGGACGCCGACCCCGGGGAGTCGGGTCGTCACGGCAACCCCGAAACGGTACTGCTGGTCGCCGTCGGCGGTGTAGGGTTCTCGAACGCAGATGCTGAACGTCACGCTCGGGGCGAGCGCCTGCAGCAGCAAAGACCTGATCGAACCGGCAGTCGACCCCACCGTGATCGGGGGTGAGGCGGCGCGAGCGTGCGCAACCGGGCAGTTCACCCCGTCTGACGCAAGAACTATGAACGCGGCGGGTTGGTGTCTACCGTATGGGATTCATGAATAAGATCCTCCGTGGGAACGGCAGCTCCACCGAGGATTACGTCGAGCTGGACGCGGACGACTTCAATGCGGACGCCGGCGAGGCGAGCGTGGCCGTGCACATCGCGGAGATCGACGGCCAGGAAGACGTCATCGCGATCAAGGACGCGGTGTACGACGGGGATCTCGTCGTCGCGGACATCACGCGCCTTCGCACGGAGGATCGGACCGTCGAACACGTCATCGACGAGCTGCGCCAGGTCGCCAGGGAGGTCGGCGGCGACATCGTGCAGAAAGGCGACGACCAGCTGATCGTCACGCCGAACGGGATCGGGATCAGCCGTGAGAAGCTCAACCGGCCCTGACTGCTCGGCAGAGCCGGCGGTCGAGTGGTGCCGTACGGACCGCCGCGCCGATGCGTGTGTCGTCGGCGGCGGCTGTGACCACGGAGAGGACGGCAGAACGGCGGTCGACTAGACGGTGTCGGGTTTTTCGGCGTCGTCTTCGACGCTGCGCTTCATGGAGTCGCGGCGGGACTTGGCGTCTCGGCCCGTCGCCTCGAGCAGGAAGTCGTTTTTCGCGTCGACGGCGTCGGCGGCCGCGTCGGCGTTGCCTTCGGCGATCACGTCCTCGGCGGGCCGTTCCTCGAACTGGACGCCGAGCTTGTCTTTTTTCCCGGCGTATTCGACGGTTCCGGCGACGATGCGCTTGAACACGGGGTTGTCGGGGTCTTCGACGACGTAGAGGTCGCTGTCCTTGAACCGTTTCGTGTCGGTGACGTCGCCGAAATACTCCTCGACAGTCGCCAGCATATCAGACACGCGTTCGTCGAGATACTCCCCCCGCCGCATCTTGTACTCCTTCATGACCGCGAGAACGGCAGCGAGGGTTTTAGTCCCTTCGTGTGCCGTCAGCGGTCCTCACCGAGGTAGCCGCGCTTGCACTCCGGGCAGATGTCGCCGGCGCGCAGGCTGGCCCCGGCGGCGTACTGCTCGAAGCCACATTCCGGGCAGAACAGCGTGAAATCGAGGTCGTCATTGCCGTCGGTGTCGACGGTTCCGGGGCTTGTGAACTCGGTCTCGTCCATCGGGTCGGGGTCCGCCGTCGTTTCGAACTCGAAGGTGCTGGTGTCGGCGTCGGTCTCGGTCGGCGCGACGACATCGGCGTCACCGGCTGGGTCCGTGCCGCGGTCGGGGGTTGCATCGAACCCCTCGTCCTCGCCGTCGGGCTCGGGCCACTCGCCGTGGTCGCGGTCCGCCGGCGCGTCGTCGGCTGCGGTCGTGGTCGCGTCGGCGGTCGCCTGGGACGTGTCCACGCCGGCGGCATCGTCGTCGGCGTCCGGGTCGGCGTCAACGAACTCGACGGCCTCATCGTCCGGGTCGGCGGACGCCGCCGCTGTGGGGTTGTCCGGATCGACCTCGGGGTCGGCCGGCTCCGTCCACTGGTCGCGGCCGGGACTGTCCTCGTCGGCCGTGGTGTCGGCCGTGGACTCCTCCAGGATGACCGCGTCGTCGGCGCCGCTGCCGTCCGCCGGTGTGGTGTTGCTGGACGCCGATGCGTCGGTGGTCGTGTGATCGACGGCCTCGCTGGCGGTCGAGAACGCGGCGCTGCTGGTGCCATCGGCTGCCTGCGTGGCGTCGGTGTCGCCGTCCTCCGCGGAGTCAGGTGTCGACTGGGAGTCCGCAAGCGGCCGCACTTCGGTGTTCTCGCTTGTGACGTGTTCGGACCCACAGCGCTGGCATTCCCGGAGCTCGCGTTCTGTCACCACAACCTCGTTTCCGCGCTCCTCGCGGTCCCGCTCGACGAACGACTCACCGTAGTCGTGCCCGAGCAGGGAACACCTGATACCCATTGGGAGCGTCGTACCCAGCCCAACGGCAAAAGACTACCGTTCAGGGACACGGCTAAGACACCGGGGACCGTTCGGTAACGTATGCCTGCGAAGCGCGAGTTTCGAGACCGCCCCCAGACGGAGGTTGCGGTCCTCGATGCGCTCGCTGAACGCCCCGGCGACGGGATGACCGTCTTCGAGTTGCGGACGGGCGTGGATGTCAGCATCGACGACATCGAGGCCGCGCTGGCGTCGCTGACGGCCGCGGGACTCGTGCACGCCGAGGAAGCGGAGGGCAGAACCAAGTTCAGAGTCGACGAGCGCGTTGTGGCACGCCCGACTGACGACGCGACCGACGAGTCGTCGGTCCTGGACGCGATCCGGCGGCGGATCGGCCTCTGATCGATGCGGTGGGTTTACCCCCTGCGGGCGGCGAGATACTGGATATGACTGTGGTGAGGGCGGCCCACGAGGCGCACGGTGCGACGTTCCGCGAGGTGGCGGGGCGGGCGGTGCCCGTCGAGTACGGCCGCCCCGACCGCACGCATCGCGCCGTCAGGAACGCGGCCGGGGTGACCGAACACGCGTTCGACGTTGTCGTGGCGACCGGCGAGGACGCCCACGAGGTCGTTGCGGCCGGCGTGTCGGGTGGCGTACCGACCGAGGACGGGCGCGGCGCGTACGTGGTCGTCTGCGACGACGGACGTGTGCGCGCGGACGGATACGTGTTTGCGACCGACGACCGGCTGTTGGGTCTCGTGCCGGCGGGCGAGGGCGACGGGGTTGCCAGCCGGTGGCGCGAGCGTGCCGGCAACCGGGACGCCGCGGTCACGCTGTCGACCGGCGAGTTCGGGACGTTCGGCGTCCACGGCCCACAGGCCACTGAGAAGGTGGCGAGCGTGCTGCACCGGGCAAGCCCCCCCGAGGAGCGCCTGCGGTTCGTCCGCGGGGAGATGGAGGGCGGCGTGACGGTCGTGCGCGACGACGACCTCGCCGGCGAGGAGGGATATCTGGTCGTGTGCGCCGCCGAAGACGCCGACGACGTGTTCGAGACGCTGCTGGTTCGCGGATTGAACGCCGTGCCGTTCGGCCGCGAGACCTGGGAGACGCTGACGCTGGAAGCCGGGACGCCGCTGTTCGCGTCCGAGCTCGCCGGTCGAACGCTTGCCACGCTCGGGCTCGCGCGCCTCGACGGGAGTGACGCCGCGGCTGCCGGGGAGCCCCACCGCCGCCTGGTGGGGCTTGCGCCCGACGCACTGCCGGCCTCCGAGGCGGCCGTGTACGCCGACGGATCGCGGGTCGGCGAGGTGACGCGGGCGGCAGAGAGTCCGATGCGGGGCGACCCGCTGGCGTTCGCCGTGGTGAGCGAATGGCACGGCGAGCTTTCGGTCGCGGCGGACGGGGACCGGGTCGATGCAGCGGTGGTCGAGCCGCCGTTCGTCGACACCGGCGAGCGGTCGCGCCGACGGCCCGAGTACTAGGCGGCTGGCGGATCGGCGGCGGGCTCGAGAACACGACTGTTATTACCGTGTTCGGCGAACGCGCTGGCATGGACGCAGCCCCGACGATCTACGAGGACCGGTTGGCCGCCCAGATGGACCGCGGCGACTTCGTGCTCGCGGTCGTGACAGCGACCAAGCCGGATTTCTACAAGCAGGCCCCCGTCGTTGCCGCGGCCGAAGCCAACGATGTGCCGTGTTTCGTGATTCACACCGGCCAGCACTACGACGACGTGCTCGGGCACGGGCTCGAAGAGTACGGGATCGAGCCCCACATCGCGGCCGACCTGGGGATCAGGGGCGATCTGACCCAGAAGACCGCGGAGATGATGCTGGCGGTGAAAACGCTGGCCGAGCGCCTCGAGGCGTGGCCGGACACCACCGTGTTGCCGATGGTGCACGGTGACACACACGCCGCCGGCGTCTTCCCGCAGGCGTGGATGTTCGCCACGAACCAGCAGGTCGCGCACAACGAGGCCGGGCTGCGGGGGATGGCGCCGGCGTACGAGACCACCGACGACCCGGCGGCCGTGATCCGCGAGCAGTGGCGCGGTGACTGGCACGTCGAGCGGACCGAGCCGTTCCCCGAGCAGTACGACACGTTCGTCGGTTCGGCGGCGTCGATCTACCAGTTCGCGCCCGTGGCGTTGAACCGCGAGCACCTCGAACGCGAGGGGTATCCGCGCAGCGTCGACGGCCACGAGCGGATGCCGGTGGTCGGGAACTCGGTCGTGGACGCCATCGAGATGAAACGCGATCACGACGGCGAGAGCGTGTTCGACGTGTATCCGGTGTTGGAGGCCCGCGACGACTGGCTGCGCGTGGACATCCACCGGCGCGCGAACCTCCTGCCCGAGCGGTTCACCGCCATCGTCGAGGGCGTCATCGAGCTGGTCGAGCGCGGCTACAACGTCAACTTCGTGGAGTTGAACGCCACCAAGCGGGCGTTGGAGAACTACGGCTACCGGGAGCGCCTCCAGCGGCTGGCCGACGAGCGGGAAAACTTCCTGTTCACGGGGCTGTGGAAGAAACACGCCCACGTCTACGAGTTCCTCGAATCCGGGCAGTGTTTCGCGGAGTTCACCGACTCCGGGAGCATGCAGGAGGAGCTCAACGAGATCGAGGCGGCGCTGTGTCTCACGGCGCGGTTCAGCACGGACCGCCCGGAGACGGTGTTCGACGCGAACACGAACCTCCTGGTGCCCCCGACAAGCGGCGCGTTCGTCGCGGACATGATCACCCACGTGGCGGAGACCGACGACGTCCGCGAGCGCATGCGGTCGGGGCAGGCACTCTACGGGGCCGACGTGGGCGAGGAGATCGTCGAGTTCCTGCAGGCGCGCGCCGACGACGGCGTCTTCGACTGGGCGCACGAGCGGCTCGGATTCGACGCGGGCAGCGAGCAGGCCTTCGACTACCTGTAGGGCTGTGTTACCGGAGCAGGGCCCGCGCCTGGTCGAGTGAGAACAGGCTGGTCGGCTTGTCCATGTCGACCGCGATCTCCCCGGAGAACAGCCGCAGGCCGGCGGACTGGATGGGCGTCGGCATCGAGTAGCCCGCCCGCACGAGGTGGCCGAGCGTGATCTCGCGTTCGAGGGCGTCCCGCCAGGCGCGCTCGTAGCCAGCGAGGGTGCCCGGGCGGTCGGGGTCGAGTTCGCGGGCGGCCGCGTCGGCGGCGGTCATCCCGTAGCGGATGCCGCCGCCGGTGAAGGGTTTGGTCTGCCCGGCGGCGTCGCCTAGCAGGAACCCACGGTGGCTGGTGACAGTGTCCGGCGGGCCGATGGGGATGAGACCGGAACACCGGTGTTCGACGTCGACGCCGTAGTCGGCGACGAGGTCGTCGAAGCGACCGGCGACGTCCTCGCCGGGGGCGGCTGCGAGCCCGTATTCGACGCCGGCGTCGCCGCGGGGGATGCGCCACGCGAAGAACCCGGGGACGGTGAGGTGGACGTCCACGAAGTCCTGGTGGTCGGGGTCGGGGTCGAACGCGAGCGCGCCGTGCAGGAACTCGTCGGGCTCCGGCAGCGAGAGCGCGTCCCGAACGCGGGAGCGCGGGCCGTCGCTGCCGGCCACCATCTTCGCGGTGACGTCGATGGAGTCGTCGGGGCCGCGGGCGGTGACGGTGACCCGGTTGCGGTGTTCGGTGACGTCGGTGACCGTGTGGTGTTCGCGGACGTCAGCACCGGCGTCGCGGGCGGCCTCGGCCAGGACTTCGTCGAGGTGGACGCGGTCGATGGCGTTCGAGATCGGGGTGGATTTGTAGAACGGGTGGGCGGACGAGTCCGCGCCGCCGAGGTGGAAGCGCGCCCCCCGGATGTCGTTCTGGAACAGGGCGTCGTGGTGTTCGTCGGGGACGAACTCCCAGACGTCGAGGCTGACGTGGCCCGAGCACGCGAGCGGCGTGCCGAGGTCTCCTTGTTCGAACGCGATCACGTCGTAGCCCTGTTGGGCCGCGCGCCGGGCGAACCGCGCGCCGGCGGGGCCGACACCGACGACCACGAAGTCGTACATCATCGCGTGGTAGTCCGGTGGCCAGCAAAGGTCTTCTCCCTCACGGCTGGCGGCTGCGTACGGCAGCTACACGGACGATGTGGGGCACGACGCCGACGGGTCACGGGCAACGGAGAGGCTGCCGGCGGCGTCGATCGACACCCGCGTTGCGGCGCTGGGGCAGTCGAAGTCGGCCGGCGTGACCCGAGCGGTCGCCGTGGCTTCCGTCCCGAGCACTCGCATCGAGGCGGTGTACGCGCGGCGGTCGCGCAGCCGAACGACCGCCGTGCTGTCGGGGGCGAGGGTGTAGACGCCGTCGAAGCGGGGTGTCGAGTCGGTGTCGACGCGGAGCCGCGTTGTCCACGACGCCGCGGTGGCGTTCCGGAGGCGCAACGCGTAGTCGCCGCCCGCACCGGCTGCGCCCACCGTCTCAGTCGCGGTGTCGCCGGCCGCCACGTTGTCGGTCACGACCCCCGGACACGCCATCCGCGTCGAGACGCGCGTGGACGAAAGCGTGGCGTCGTCCTGGACGGTGATGGCGGTGCTCGTGGCGTTGCAGGTGAACGCGCCCGGAAGCAGCGTGGCTGTTTGCTTGCCGCGCAGCGTGGGGCCGGACACCCGCGCGGTGTAGGCGCCCAGGTCGGTGAGCGATGCGACCAGGCTCGCGTCCGCGGCGAGGGTCACCGGCTCGTCGAGCACGCGCTCGCCGCGCCGGGAGATCGTGAGCGTGCCGTCGTGTGGCTCGCTCGTGGGGTTGGTGAACGCGATGCGGGCCGGCCGCCGGAGCCCGCCCGCATCGAGGCTGCCGGTGCCGACGGTTCGGCGGGCGGTGTCGCCGGCCGCGACGCGCGTGCGGTCAGCCGAGGGCGGGGGCGACGCATCCGTGCCCGTCGATCGGGTGCGTGACGTGGCTGAGTGGTCGCGGTCGTCGCGCCGAGAGAGACAGCCCGCGGTTGCGGCCACAGCCCCGAGACAGAGCCGCGAGAGGAACGGTCGGCGGTGCATACACGGCCGTACGCGGGGCGGCGGTATTACGGCTTGGCGGGTTCAAACGCGCGTTTGAGTTCGCGGGCGGATCAGTCGTCGCTCAGCGCCGGTTTCTCGCGGCCGCTTCGCGGCCCCTCGCGGTCGACCGCCGGGAGCTTATCGCGGAGGTAGCGGCCGGTGTGGCTGTCGTCGGTGCGCGCGACCGCCTCCGGGGTTCCGGTGGCGACGACGTCGCCGCCGGCCGCGCCGCCCTCGGGGCCGAGGTCGACGACGTGGTCGGCGTTTTTCACGAGATCCAACTCGTGTTCGATGACGACGACGGTGTTGCCGCGGTCGGTGAGCCGCTGGAGCACCTCGATGAGCTTGCGCTCGTCGTGGCTGTGGAGCCCGGTGGTGGGTTCGTCGAGGAGGTACAGCGTGTCCCCCGAGGACTGCTTGCCCAGCTCCTCGGCGAGCTTGACGCGCTGGGCTTCCCCCCCGGAGAGCGTGGTGGACGGCTGGCCGAGGCGCATGTAGTCGAGGCCGACGTCTTCGAGCAACTGGAGGCGGCGGCCGAGCCGGCTGTCGGCCTCGAAGAAGTCGTGGGCTTCCTCGACGCTCATGTCGAGCACGTCGGCGATCGTCTTGCCCTTGAACGTGACGTCGAGCGTCTCGTCGTTGTAGCGGTCGCCGCCACACTCCTCGCAGGGCACGTGAACGTCCGAGAGGAAGTTCATGTCGATCTTCTGGGTTCCCTGGCCGCCACAGGCCTCACACCGGCCGCCTTTGACGTTGAACGAGAACCGCCCCTTCTTGTAGCCGCGCTGCGTGGCGAGTTTCGTCTGCGCGAACTTCTCCCGGATGTAGTCGAAGATGCCGGTGTAGGTGGCCGGGTTGCTGCGGGGCGTGCGGCCGATCGGGCTCTGGTCGATGAGCCGCACCGTCTCGACGTGTTCGGTGCCCTCGATGGCGTCGTGGTCGCCGGGGTCGACGCTCGTGTTGTCGTTCATCTCGCGGGCCAACCCCTTGTAGAGGATGTCGTGCATGAGCGTCGACTTCCCCGAGCCGGAGACGCCCGTGATGGCGGTGAACGCGCCGATCGGGAGGTCGACATCGAGGTTCCGGAGGTTGTGCTGGCGGGCACCCGTGACGGTGAGCGTGTCGTCGTAGTCGCGGCGCTCGTCGGGGACGGGGATCTGCTCGCGGCCCGCGAGGTAGTCGCCGGTGATGGAGTCGGTGGCGGCCATGACGTCGGCGACGCTGCCGTTGGCGACGACCTCGCCGCCGTGGCGGCCCGGCCCCGGTCCCATGTCGACGACGGTGTCGGCGCGGCGCATCGTCTCCTCGTCGTGCTCGACGACGATCAGCGTGTTCCCGAGATCCCGCAGCTCTTCGAGGGTGTTCAACAGCCGGTCGTTGTCGCGCTGGTGGAGTCCAATGGAGGGCTCGTCGAGGACGTACAGTACGCCGACCAGCCCGGACCCGATCTGGGTGGCGAGGCGGATGCGCTGGGATTCCCCCCCGGAGAGCGTCGACGCCTCGCGGTCCAGCGTGAGATACTCCAGGCCCACTTCGGTCATGAACCCGAGGCGGGCGCGGATCTCTTTGAGGATCTCGGCGGCGATCTTGGTGTCCCGGGCGTCCAGCTCGGCTTCCATCCCCTCGAAGTGTGCGAGGGCGTCGCCGATGCTCATCCGGTTGACGTCGGTGATCGGGGTGCCGTCGACGAGGACGGCCCGCGAGGACGGCTTCAGGCGGGTGCCGTCGCAGGCCGGGCACGTCGTCACGGACATGTACGTCTCGATGTGGTCCCGGGTGGACTCCGAATCCGTCTCGACGTACCGGCGTTCGAGGTTCGGGATGACGCCCTCGAAGCGCTTCTCCTTGCGGCGGGTGCCGTTTTTCGTGGAGCGCTCGAAGACGACCTCGTCGCTGGTGCCGTAGAGGAACGCCTGCTGGACGGCGTCGTCTAGCTCGTCGAAGGGCGTGTCGACGCTGACCCCGAAATGCGCGGCGACGGCGTCCAGGCGCGTGCGGTAGTACGAGCGCTGGTAGCTCCACGCCTCGAAGACGTCTTTGATCGGCTTGGAGGTGTCGACGACGACGAGGTCCTCGCTGACCTCCTTGGTGTTCCCGATGCCCTCGCATTCGGGACACGCCCCGTGGGGGCTGTTGAACGAGAAGCTGCGCGTCTCGATCTCGCTGATGTCGATGCCGCAATGCGTGCACGCGAGGGCGTCGCTGAACTCCACGACGAGGCGGTCGTCGGCGGCGTCGTCGGCGAGGTCGCCGGTCGAGCGCGCCGTCGCGCCGCCGAGTTCGGTGTCGGGTCCGGCGTCCGGAACGACGACTTTGAGCACGCCGTCGGCTTCGTCGAGGGCGGTTTCGACGCTGTCAGTGATCCGGGAGCGGGCGTCCTCGGTGACGGTCACGCGGTCGACCACCACGTCGACCGTGTGGTCGTAGTTCTCGTCGAGGTCGGGGTCGTCGTACGCGAGGTCGTAGGACTCGCCGTCGACTGCCACCCGCGAGTACCCCTCGTTGACGAGGTCCTCGAAGAGGTCCTCGAAGGCACCCTTCTGGTCGCGCACGACCGGTGCGAGCAGCTTCGCTTTCGTTCCCGCGGGGAGGTCGAAGATGCGCCGCACCATCTGCTGGGCGGACTGCTCGCCGACCTCGCGGCCACACTCCGGGCAGTGTGGCGTGCCGACGCGGGCGTACAGCAGTCGCAGGTAGTCGTGGAGCTCGGTGACGGTGCCGACCGTCGACCGGGGGTTGTTCGCGGCGTTCTTCTGGTCGATGGAGATCGCCGGGGAGAGCCCCTCGACGGACTCCACCTGTGGTTTGTCCATCTGCCCGAGGAAGTTGCGCGCGTACGCCGAGAGGCTCTCGATATACCGGCGCTGCCCTTCGGCGTAGATCGTTTCGAACGCGAGCGACGACTTCCCGGATCCGGACAGCCCCGTGACGACGTTCAGCGACTCGCGGGGAAGCTCCACGTCGAGGTCCGTGAGGTTGTGTTCTTCGGCGCCACGGACCTCGATGTACTCTTCGCTCATTGGGAGAGCACAGGGGACCGACCACGGAAGGTCTATCGGTCCCAGCGAACGCAGGGAAGGCTTTTCAGTGGGCCGAAACAGCACACGACATGGCCGACTACGACATTGCCGCCGTCGACCTCGACGGCGACAGCTTCGAGGTCAGGCAGGCGCTCGTGCGGAACAAGTACGACGTCCGGAACGCCGACGGCGAGGTGGTGCTGAAAGCGAAACAGAAGCTGTTCAAGCTCAAAGAGCAGTTCCCGTTTGTCACCGACGACGGTGACCCGGCGTTCACCGTGGCGGCGGGGGGCATACTCGACATCGGCGGCACGTACACCATCGTCGACGACACCACCGGCGAGGACGTGGTGGTGCTCGATGAGGACTACTCGCTGTTCGCGGAGAACTGGACGATCCGGGACCCCGACACCGGCGACGCGCTTGCCACCATCGAGTCACGGAGCACGGTGCTGTCGGCGCTCCGCCACCTCATCGGCGTGGTGAACCTCGTGCCGAACAAATACGACATCTACGACCCCGAGGGGCGGGCGGTCGGCGCCATCGAGGGGCAGTTCTCGGTGAAGGACACGTACACGGTCACCATCGACGACGCACGCACCATCCCCAAGGAGGGTGTCGTGGCCGCCGCCTGCGTGATCGACGCGCTCGAAAACCAGTGAGTGCCCGGCAGCGAGCACGGGGTTCTTCAGCGAGTGCGGGCAAACACCGAGGCGATGCCATCGGAGTCGCGCTCGCTGCTCGCACGGTCGCTGCCCGTGGTCGGCGTCGCCTACCTCGTGTTCCTCGCGATGCAGCCGCCGCCTGGTCGGTGGGTGGGGCTGGCGTGTCTGGCCGTCGTCGCGCCGTTCGCCGCCGGCTGGGCGCTGGGGCGGTTCGCCGGCGTCGGCCCGTGGAGCCAGCGGGGCGAGTAGCGGCCGGTTCGGCGGCTACACGTGCTCGGGCAGCCAGCCGCCGTCGACGTTGACGTTCTCGCCGGAGACGTAACCGCTGTCGGCGTCGCAGAAGAACCGGACGACGCTCGCGATGTCCTCGACGGTCGCCCACCGGCCACGTGGTGCGTCGGCGGGGAACTCGTCGGAGTTCTGGACGACGTACGGCGAGACGGCGTTGGCGGTGATGCCGTCGTCTTGGGTGTCGGCGGCGAGCATGCGGGTAAACATCAACAGCCCCTGTTTGGCCGCGAAGTACGGGAAGTTCGTGGGATTGACCAGTCCCTTCTCGGCGGACGCGTAGCCGACGTTGACGATGCGACCCCACGACCGGGCGCGCATCCCCGGGAGCGCGCGCTTGGCGGTGAGGAAGGGCGCGGTGAGGTTGGTGTCGAGGACGGTGTGCCAGGTGTCGGCGTCGATCTCCGTCCAGTGCGTGGGCGCGAACGCGCCGACGTTGTTCACGAGCACGTCGACGGGACCGATGTCGGCTTCGACCGTGTCGAAGATGTGGTCGACGGCGTCGGGACTGGTGACATCGCCGCGGACCGTCGTGACTGCCGGTGCGCCGAGCGCCCGGGCTTCGGCGGCGGCCTCGTCGGCGGCGTCGGCGCTGGTGTGGTAATGGATGGCGACGGCGGCACCGCAGTCGGCGAGCGAGAGCGCGAGGCCGCGGCCGAGCCCGCGGGCGCTCCCGGTGACGAGCACAGTCCGGCCGGCGAGGTCGGGGGCGTGCATGTGCGCACCTGCGGGCGGCGGGCATATGCTTATGCTGGTCGCGGGCCACGACCGCGTATGATGCGTGTTCGGCGGCGGACGGGCGGTGGTCGCGGTCCCGGACCGAGGTGGCGATGATGGAGGCGTCGGTCGGCGACGGGATGGGGGGGCTGTTGGAGGTCACACTGGACGCCGAGGAGGCGGTGTTGGCCGCTGCGGGCGCGCTCGTGGATCACACGGGGGACGTGCGCATCGACCGGTCGCGGGCGGGGGCGATGCGGTCGGTCGCGAACACCGCCCGCGAGCGCGAGGTGACGCCGGTCCGGGTGCGCGCGGTCGGTGGCGGGGCAGTGGTGCGGTTCGCACCTGACTACCCGGGGGAGATCGCGGCCTGTGAGTTGGGCGCTGCCGGGGGGCGGGTGTCGGTGGCGTGGGACGGGTTCGTTGCGGCGCCGGTCGGCGTCAGCGTGGGTGCGCGCAGCATCGGGAACGCGCCGACGCGGGGCATGGGGCTGTTGATGACGCAGTTCACGGGCGAACGAACCGTGTACGTCGCCGGACGGGGGCGCGTGGAACGGGTGGCACTGGCCGAGGGGGACAGCCGCGTGGTCGCGGCCGCGAACGTCGTGGCGTTCGAGGACCGCGTGCGCGTGGCTGTCGAGCGCGTGTCCGCGATGGAGGACGCGGCGTCGGTGGGGCGGTTCCACGGGCCGGGCACGGTGTGGGTTGCGACCCGGTGAGCGGGCGGACACGATCCTGCGTGAAAACTGAGTGGTTAAGTGGTCGGAACCCGCCGCTACACGTGAATGCACTACGCGGGCGTCGACCTCGGGGCGACGAACGTGCGTGGGGCGGTCAGTGACGAATCGGGACGCATCGTCGGCGTCGACCGGCGGAAGACGCCCAGCGGCCCGACCGGGATCGCGGTCACGGAGACCGTGCTGGCAGTGATGCGCGCGGCGGCCGCGGACGCCGGCGTCGCGCCGACGGCGATCGAGGCCGCGGGCATCGGCAGCATCGGCCCCCTGGATCTCGCGAACGGTGCCATCGACTCCCCGGCGAACATGCCGGCGTCGGTGGAGACGATCCCGCTGGTCGGCCCGCTGGCGAACCTGCTGGGGGTCGACACGGAACGCGTGTTCCTGCACAACGACACGGTCGCCGGCGTCATCGGGGAGCGGTTCTACGCCGACCGCACGCCGGACGACATGGCGTATCTCACGATCTCCTCGGGGATCGGCGCGGGGATCGCCGTCGACGGAACCGTGATCGGGGGGTGGGACGGCAACGCCGGCGAGCTCGGGCATATGGTGGTGGACCCGCGCGGCCGGCGGACGTGTGGGTGTGGCCGGGACGGCCACTGGGAGGCGTACTGCTCGGGGAACAACATCCCCGAGTACGCGCGCCTGCTGGCCGACGACGCCGACGGCGTGGAGACGGCACTGCCCCTGGACAGCGGGGGGCTCACCGCCAAAGACGTCTTCGAGTGTGCGGCCGACGGCGACACGTTTGCCGCCCACGTCGTCGAGCAACTCGGGGTGTGGAACGGGATCGGCGTGACGAACCTCGTCCAGGCGTACGCTCCGCTGGTGGTGTACGTCGGCGGGGCGGTCGCGCTGCACAACCCCGAGCAGGTGCTTGGGCCGATCCGAGATTACATCCAGGAGCGCGTGTTCAGCAACGTCCCGGAGATCCGGCTGACGACGCTGGGCGACGACGTGGTGCTGAAGGGCGCGATCGCGTCGGCGCTCACGGGCGGGACCGGTGACAGCACTCACGCGCCGTGAGCGCGCGGTCTACCGGCGGGCGGCGTGAAAGAGCAGTAACCGAAGGTATACCATGCATCGAGCGTGTATCCGCGGGTATGAGCGAGACAGCGGCCGCGGGAGACCTCCACGAGCGCGTCGAAACCTGGCTCGTCGGTCAGATGCCGATCATCAGGAGCCACGGGGGGACCAGCGCCGTCAGGAAGGCCGACGCGACGGCCGGCGAAGTCGTCGTCGAGTTGGGCGGCGCGTGTTCCGGGTGTGGGATCAGCCCGCGGACGGCACAACGGATCAAAACCGACCTCGCGGCGGAGTTCGACGAGGTCGACGATGTCGTCGTGCGGTTCACCGACGGCGACGGCGGCGGCTGGGGCGGCGATCAGGCGGAGAGCTTCATGGGGATCGACCGCAACGAGGGCGGCCGCGGCGGTCGCGGCGAGGGCAGCCCCAGCTCCGACGCACACTTCTAAGGAGCGTGTTACTCAGCCACGGCTGACTGCACGCGCTCGGCGACCGACAGCGCTTTTTCGGCGAGTTCCTCGGAGACCAGGCCGTCGGCAACGCAGTCCTGCAGTTCCTCGCGGTCGACGATCTCGACGGCACCGTCGGCGTGTTTGATCACGTCCACGTGGAGGTCGACGTATCGGACGGCGTCCGGGAACACTTCCACGGGCGTGCAGACGTTGAGATACGTCCCCTTGCGTTCGCCGTCCTCGCTGCGGTAGACAGTCGGATACCACCAGTTGCCCTCGGTGAACCGGGTCGTGGCGGTGTCGCCGGCCTCGCGGGCGACACCCAGGGCGTCGTACGTGCCGCCGCCAGTCATCTCGCGCTCGACGGTGATGCGGGCGTTCTCCGCGGACCGATCGGTGACTTCGCCGCGGCCAAGCGAGATGAGCGCGCCGTCGGGTTTGCCGTGCTGGATCTCGATCGACGCGCCGACGCTGGGGCCGAACTGGTCCGTGACCGCGCCGAACGGGAACTCGTCGACGGACGCCCCCAGCGCCTCCGCGAAGTCGACGGCGTCGCTGGCGGCGTCGCTGCCGGCTTTGATGCGGTGGTGGCCCGGCATCGTCGCTGCCACCGTGCGGCGGTGGTCGTCGAGCGCACACCGGGTTTCGCGGCCGAACCACGCCCACAGCGTGGTGTCCGGAGCGGCCACGAGGCCGGGGGTATCGCCCCCGTCTGCGTCGGCGAGTGTGGCCTCCAGCCGGTCTGCCCGGGCGGCCAGCGTGTCGAGGGCGGTCCCGCGGGCGTCGAGGCTCGCGTCGGCGCCGTCGTACTCCCAGTAGACACCCCAGTTGTCGGGGATGTCGGGGTCGAGGAGCTCCGTCGCGCGGGCGAGCTCGGCGCGGTCGGTGGCGGCACCGGCGACGAGCGCGTCGACGCCGCGGTCGAGGCTCGCGAGCGCGCCCGAAACGGTGATCGTGGCCGTGGCCCTGGGGCGGTCGTCGTGCCAGGGCGGGGCTGGATCACGGATGGCGACCCGGAGGGTGTCGCCGTCGGTGACGTGGTCGTCGACGGCGCCGAACGGGAGGTAGGCCTCGCGGTCGTCGCCGAGGTCGAGGATCGCGCCGCCGCCGACGGTGTGGTCGACGGCGGCGTCGAAGACCGCGCCGCGAGGGACGGGATCGGGCCAGACGAAGGTGTCTCGGGGGAGGTCGGCGACGACGGCGCGGACGGCACGTGCGTGGTCGTCACCGTGGGCGGTGATGCCGACGCCCTGGCGGTCGGGCGTCATCCGGATGTCGGCGTGGGGTTCGGCGGCACCGAGGTCGGCGTCCGGGAACCGTGCCCGGATGGGCGGGGATGCGGCGACGACGTCGAGGCCCGCGTTCCGGAGCAACTGCGTGAGCGCGGTGGCGTAGATGCCGCGGACGCGAACCCGGGTCATTGGACGTGCGAGTGGGCGGCGGTGGTGGGCTGGTGGCGCTGCATACGCGGTGGTTGCGCCCGTACCGGTATCAGGGTTTCAGTCGTCGGCGGGCTGTGCGGGGGTCGTGTCGGAGTGGTCGCTGTCGGTTGGGGTGGTGTACAACAGGCCGCGGCTGTGACTGTATGCCATGGTTGTGGCGTCGATTTGGTAGCACACAAAACCTATCGTCGAGGCAAGTACTGACACACGTCGGGTCGGAAGGAACGATGAAGGACGTGGATGCGAAAGACGGGACACATGACCGCTGACCAGGACCCGGTGCAGCGGGCTGCCGACGACGACATGGACCTCTACGATGTCGTCACGTGGGAGCCCCGTAGTCGGCTCGACTACGCGGCTACGTGGCTCTACAACGCTCTCGGGACGGGGCTTCGCCCCGGGGTGTTGGTTGTCGCGGCGCTCATCATCGTCGCGCAGTTCGCCACGGCGACGGGGTTGGTGTTCTTCGACCGGCCCGTCGTCGGGGCCTACGTGTTGCTCTCGGTGGCGCCCGCGCTGGCCGTCGCCGGCTACATCTGGCTGGCCGACGCGACCGGCCAAGAGCCGATCGAGTTGCTCGTCGCCACGTTCGTGTTCGGGTTCCTGTTCGCGGGCTTTGCGGCCGCCATCAACGCGATGTCCTCGGTCGTGCTGTTCGGGTCGAGCGACCCCATGACGGGGAGCACGGCCGTGGCCACGTCCGCACTGTTTTATTTCCTGGTCGTCGGCCCCGTCGAGGAGATCGTGAAGTGGCTGGCGGTGCGGCTGTACGTCTTCCGCAGCGACGAGTTCGACACCGTCGTCGACGGCGCGGTCTACGGTGCGATGGCGGGCCTGGGGTTCGCCACCGTCGAGAACGCGATCTACATCCTGCGGGAGGTCATGTCGGTCATGCAGACCGCGGGCGGCCAGCAGGCCACGGAGGTGGCGTTCCAGGTGGCGGCGCTGCGAACGCTCGCCGGCCCCGGCCACGTGATCTACTCGGCGTTCGCGGGCTACTACCTCGGCCTCGCGAAGTTCAACCCCGACGACGCCGGCCCCATCGTCGTGAAGGGGTTGGTGACCGCGACGTTCATTCACGCGACGTACAACACGGCGGTCACCAACCTCAAGCCGGTCGCGGAGTTCGTCGGGGTCGCCCAAGGGGTCGCGTTCCTGGTGTTCGTCATCGCCTACGACGGCGTCTTCCTGGCGGTCCTCGGCAAGAAGCTCCGGGCCTACCGGGCGGCGTACAACCACACCGGGGCGTCGGCGGTCGCGGCGCACGCCGCAACCTGGGACGGCGACGCGCTCGAGCCGGCGGTGCGGCGGATCGCGGACGACGGTGTGGGCGTCGACCCCGAGGATTACTCGGCTGCGTCCAGCGCGCCGCCGACCGAGTCCACGGAGGAGTCGTAGCTGGCCATCCGCTCGACGTACTTCGCGAGCACGTCGACCTCGACGTTCACGCGATCGCCGGGGCTGCGCTCGGACAGCGACGTGAGTTCGTAGGTCGTCGGGATGACGGCGACGGAGAACGTGCCGGCTTCGTCGTCGATGCCGGCGACAGTGAGACTGACGCCGTCCAGGGCGACCGATCCCTTCGGCGCGACGTACTGGGCGTGGCCGTCGGGGAGCGCGAACGTGAACGTCCAGTCCTCGCCGACCTGCTCGATGTCGACGACCTCGGTGGTGGTGTCGACGTGTCCCTGCACGACGTGGCCGTCGAGGCGGCCGTCGGCGGGCAGCGCGCGCTCCAGGTTCACGCGGTCGCCCGACGACACGGCGCTCAGCGTTGTCTTCGACAGCGTCTCGGCGGCGGTGAACACCGAAAACCAGTCCTCGCCCCAGTCTTCGACGGTGAGACAGACGCCGCCGACGCTGATGCTCTCGCCGTGGCTGAACGCGCCGAAACCCGTGACTGCGATGCGGAGGCGGCGACCGTCGTCGTCGTCGACGACACGCTCGACGGTGCCCGTCTCCTCGATGATTCCCGTGAACACGATTCCAGATTCGGGACGCATCACGAAAACGTACCGGTTCGTGGCGACGACAACTGTTTTTCGCCTGCGCACGCACAGCCACCCTGTGAAGCTGCTCGATGCGGTCAGCCTCGGCGTCGCGGTCGCGTTCGCAGCGCCAGCCGGGATGCTGGGCGTCGAAACACTGCTCGCCGGGGACCACACCGGCTGGGTCTTCCTCGGGTTCGCTGCCGCCATCCTGGCGTGCGACCGCTACGTCTACACGCCCACCGAGATCCCGGCGCTCATCGCGCAGAGCGCTGCCACGGTGGTTGCCAACCCACCCGACAACGACGACGACAGCGACGACGCTCAGTAATCGGCTTTGGGCACGACCGAGCGCGGGAACGACCCGACGCGCTCGGCGCCGTCCGCGCCGACGACAGCGACATCCGACACGCCGACCGTGCGCCCGTCGTCGGTCACGCCCGCCGACACGGACACGACCGCGCCCTCGGCGAGCGTCGCCTCCCCGGTCGGCGCTTCCCGGCGCTCCAGGCCGACCCCGTGAACGTCGACGGTGGTGTCCTCGGGCGGGAACCCCAGCGACGCCAGCTCGGCGGTCGCCTCCTCACCGGCGCGCTCGGCGGTCGTCTCCCCCGCCTCGATGACGTCGATGGCGGCGTCCACGCCGTACTCACAGCCCAGCGTGGCGCGGCGATCCCAGCCGCCGTCCGCGCCCGCGACGAACGTCCGGCGGACGGGCGCGTGGTACCCGTCGACGACGGCAGTGGCCGTGACGCGCAGCGGCGTGTCCGGCTCCGCCGACGCCGGCCGCACGGTCGTCGCCGGCACCGCGCCGTCGTCAGCGATCCCGGCGTTGGCCGCACGACGCACGGCCGCGGGCGTCCCGAGGTCGTCCGCAACACCGTCGGCGAGCAAGCCGCCGGCGGCCCCAAGGCCGGCTTCGGCGGCGGCGACCGCCTCCCGCAACGTTTTCTGCTCGGCGGGCGTCTTGCTGCGGCGGGCGTGCTTGTGGACGACCGTCGACGACACGTCGATGCCCGCTTCTTCGAGGTACAACGCGGCGTCGTGGGGCAGCATGCGGGGCGCAAGCACTGCGTCCGACGCCAACCCCGGCAGCCGCCTGGCGGGCACCGAATGCGGGTCCAGGACGGTGACCTCGGCCGGAACCCCGGACGCCCCGGGGAGGCTGCGCTCGGGCACTACTGCGACCCGGCCGCCGTACACGACGGCCGCGCGACACGGCAGCTGTGTGCCGGCGAGATACGACACCACCGGATCATCCGGCGGGCCGACGTGGACGAACGCGTCGGCGTCGGCGTCCGCCAGCGCGGTGGCGAAAGGTGGAGCGCGCATTCTGGTTACGGGATCTGCACCGGCGTATCGGCGTCCAGCGCGTCCGCAAGCGTCTGTCCGGTCCGCTCGCCGTACAGCAACACGTCGATGGGGAGCGTCGGCGCGCCGCCGACGAGGTCCTGCAACAGTACCAAGCGCTCGCGGGCACGGCTCATCCCCACGTAGAAGACGCGGCGCTCGTTGTCAGTCAGGATCGGCACCGGGCTGGTTTTGCTCGTGAACTCCACGTCGTCGGGCACCGTCTCGGGGTCGGCGGTCGCCGCCATCTGCTCGACGACCTTCTCCGTGAGATCCGTCGCCAAGAAGACGTGATCGGCCTCGCGGCCCTTCGCGGAGTGGATCGTGCCGACGCGCACCCGATCCGGATCCATGCCACGGTAGTCACCCTCGAAGTAGGCGTCGATGCTGCGGCGCTGGTAGCGCGTGACCTTCCGCAGCATGTCGGCGGCCGCCGACGGCCCGGGAACGAACGGCACGTAGTCCCGGATGAACTCCGCGGGGAACGTCAGCTCCGTGAGGTCGGTGCTCTCGCCTTGGGCCTCGTCGATGGCCTCCCGGAGATCGCTGCGGTCGTTGGTGCCGAACGCCGAATCCTGGAGCATGTCCATGAGCCGGCGGGCCTCCAGGCCGTTGACGTCGTCGTCGGTCTCCAGGGCTTCGACGGCGTTGATGTACTGTTGGAGGCGGTCGGTCCACATCCGCTGGTCGGTGAGCGCGCGGAACGGGATGCCGTCGCCGATGAACTCGTCCACGAAGTCGAACAGCTGGTAGCGCGCCCGGAACAGGATCATCACCGTGTCGTCGTCGGTGGCCTCGACGGTCCGCCGAACGTTCCGCACGAGATCCAGCATCGACGGGCTGTCGATCGCTTCGACGCTGCCGCCCTCCTTGCGGGGTTTCAGGTCTTTCTCCTGGCGGGTGTCGATGTGACTGATCTCCTGTTGGACGATCTCAAGCACTTGGGAGGGGAGCCGATAGGAGTTGGGCAACACCTGGTCGTCGGTGACCGTGGTGTCGAGCAGCAGGCGGGGGTCGGCGCCCTGCCAGGCGTACACCACCTGGTCGTCGTCGCCCGCGATGAGGACGCGATCCATGTGGGGCCGCCACTCCTCGTAGACGTCGTACTGGAGGCTCGTGATGTCCTGGAACTCGTCGATGACGAGGTACTCGACGTTCGGCAGCAGCGAGCGCTGCTCGACGCGTTCGAGCATGTCCGCGAACCCGACGAGTTCGTTCTCGCCTTTGTACGTCCGCCACGCCCGGATCGCCTCGGGGATGTCGTGGCGTTCGTCGCTGGACGGCCACGTCGGCGTGTACTTGTTCCCGACCTGTGCGTTCTCGTCGATCTCCGGGGGGAGGCGGACCTCCTCGTCGTCCCAGCGGAAGGGAACGTCGTACCACTCCGAGACGTCCCGGCTGGTTCGCTGGAGCCACTGTGAGGTGGCGATGACCTTGTTCCCCAGCGTCGTCGAGCGCGCCGTCCGGCGCGACCCGGAGGCGTACTCGTCCTCGAAGGAGATGCCGTACTCCTCACAGAACGCCTCCTTGTCGCTCTCGCCGACAACGTCCCCACGGGACAACCCGAGGAGTTCGTAGGCTTTGGCGTGCATCGTGGCGACGTTCCCCCGCAGGGATCGCGGGTTCATATCGAGTCGCTCGGCGAGTCGTTCCCGGACCTCGGCGGCTGCAGCGCGCGTGTACGACACGACGAGGATGTCTCGAACCGAGACGTCGTCCTCGCTGAGGATTTCCTCGACGTGGTCGAGGAGCGCGGTCGTTTTCCCGCTCCCCGGACCACCGAACAGCCGCGTGACTTCCGGCTCCGAGTCCGTCATTGCAGCACTAGAGGAGCTAATGGTGTATAAACCGATTGAAATTCTGCCACTCCGAACCGGGCGTCAAACCCACCCGGTTTCGTCGGCCGCCGGAGCGGCCACACACGGGGGTGGGTAGCGCGCGCAGCGGCGTACGATGCTCTCGACAGAACCGCAAGCCGATGGTCGCGGGTCGGTGCGCGTGACCGGCGTTAGTTCGGTCCCCAGCCACAGACTGTGCAGGTTCGTGCGTCTACGTCGTGGAGCCCACCACACTCCGGACACTGCTTTTTGTTGTAGCTCTCGTCCCACGTCCGGGTGTCGTGGCCGCGGTCTTCGAGGAACTCGTCCAGCAGGGAGTCGTCCGAAGTCTGTGCGCTCGACATGCATGCCATGGTACACCGCGCCATCACTTCAAGCTACTGCAAGGTGTCAGGTAGTACCACACACAGGAGTCGCGTCCACGACACCGCCGCCGGCTGGTGGACCGGTCAGGCCTTCACCAGCACTTTGATCGCCTCCCGGTCGTCCATGGCCGCGTACCCCTCCGGGACGCCATCGAGGTCGACGGTCTTCGTGAAGATCGGCGACGGATCAAGCGTCCCCTGCAGCACGTCGGCCATCAGCTCCTCGGCGTACGCCCGAACCGGCGCGACTCCGCCCCGGATGGTGATGTTGTCCGAAAACATCGTGAACACGTCCAGCCCGCCGTCCTCGACGCCGTAGGGCACGCCGACGTAACCGACGGTGCCGCCGGGCCGCGCGATGGCGATGGCGGAGTCCATCGCGGACGCCGCGCCCACGCACTCCATGACGTGGTTCGCGCCGCCGTGCGTGAGGTCTCGCGCTCGCTCGATTGCGTCGTCGCCGCGCGCCGAGATCGTGTCCGTCGCGCCGAACTCCGTGGCGAGTTCGAGGCGGTCCTCGTGGTGGCCCATCGCGATGATGCGCTCGGCACCGAGGCGCTGGGCGGCGAGCACGCCACACAGCCCGACCGCGCCGTCGCCGACGACGACGACCGTGTCACCCTCGCCGACACCCGCGCTGACGGCGGCGTGGTGGCCGGTGCCCATCACGTCGGTCAGCGGCAGCAGCGATTCGAGTACGTCCTCGTCGTCGGCGTAGCGGTCCGGCACCCGAACGAGCGTGCCGTCCGCGAACGGACACTTGACGTACTCGCCCTGGCCCCCGCCGTTGGCCTCGCTGCCCCAGGACTCGTCTTCAACGCAGGAGGTGTACAGGCCCTGCCGGCAGAACTCACACTCCCCACAGGAGATGGCGAACGGTGCGATGACGCGGTCCCCGGGCGCGACCGAGGTCACGTCGTCGCCGACTTCCTCGACGATGCCCATGGGCTCGTGGCCGACCCGCGACCCCGCCTCGCGGTCGCTGTCCCCCCGATAGAACCAGAGGTCGGAGCCACAGACCGCCGTGTGGGTCACGCGAATCACGGCGTCGTCGGGCGACTCGATGTCGGGTTTCGGTACCTCTTCGACGGCGATCTCGCCGGGTCCCTGATAGACGGCTGCGCGCATACTCGTCCCGACGGTGGGCAGCCAGATAAACGGCTGCCCCTCACAGTGTGGGCTGCCGGGCTGCCCACTCCTCACGCAGCACCCCGTAGGTGACCATGTCGTGGTAGTCGCCGCGATAAAATAACTACCGGCTGTTCGCACCGCCTGACGCGGCGTCAGAGGTCGTACAGCTCGCCGTACTTCTCGTGGACGTGATCAAGGAAGTAGTCGGCCGTGAACGCCTCACCGGTGGCTTCACGAACCAGGTCGGGCGTGGTGTAGCGGGCGCCGTGCTGGTGGACGTTGGATTCCAGCCAGTCACCGACGACATCGAAGTCGCCCTCGCGGACGCGTTCGTCGACGGGGCCGATGTCGGCCTCCAGCGCGGCGAATATCTGGGCGGCGAGCACGCTGCCCAGCGAGTACGTCGGGAAGTAACCGATCGACCCTTGGCTCCAGTGGATGTCCTGCAGACAGCCCTCGGCGTCGGTCTCGGGGCGGACGCCCAGGTACTCCTCGTACTTGTCGTTCCAGGCCTCGGGCACGTCCGCGACGTCGAGATCGCCCTCGATGAGTTCGCGCTCGATCTCGAAGCGCACCACGATATGCATGTGGTAGGTGAGTTCGTCCGCCTCGACGCGGATGAGGTTGTCCTCGAAGATCTCGTTGGCGGCCTCGAAGGCCGCCTGTGGGGTGGCGTCCTCGACCTGTGGGAACTGGGTTTTCATCTCGGGCAGGAACGCCTCCCAGAACGCCGGCGAGCGGCCGATGTGGTTCTCCCAGAGCCGGCTCTGTGACTCGTGGACGGTCAGGTCGCGTGATTCGCCGAGAGGGGTGCCGTACTCCGCTCGGGGGAGCCCGAGCGTGTAGCGGGCGTGGCCGAACTCGTGGATGGTCGACAGCAGGGCGTCGACGGGTTTCTCGGGGTCGAAGCGGGTGGTGACGCGCGCGTCGAAGGGGGTGCCCGAGGAGAACGGATGGGGGGCGGTGTCGATCCGGCCGTGCTCCCAGTCGTAGCCGAGCGTGTCGAGCACGTCCCGGGCGAGGTCCTCCTGGGTGTCCACGTCGAACTGGCTGCCCGCGAACGGGTCCGCGAGGGTCACGTCGCTGTCGCGGATGTCCGCGATGAGCGGGACGAGTTCGTCCCGGAGGCGTTCGAGCACGCGCTCTGCGGTGTCGAGGTCGAGATAGGGCTCGTAGTCGGCGAACAGGACCTCGTATGCGTCTGCGTCGGGGTCGATGTGGTTAGCGTACTCCCGTTTGAGGTCGATGAGGTCCTCCAGGACCGGCGCGAAGATCGAGAAGTCGTCTTCCTCACGGGCCTGCTTCCACTTGGGATGGGCCTCGGAGGTCTTCTCCGAGAGGTCGGCGATCAGGTCGCTGGGGACGCGGGCGGCGCGTTCGTGCTCGCGGCGGATCTCGCGGACGACCGCCGCCTGTTCGTCCGTGAGGTCGGCGTCGGCGAGGTCGTCGAGCCAATCGGCGACCTGCTGGTCGGTCAGCAGGTCGTGTCTGACCGTCGACACCGCTGATTTCTGCGTCGAACGGGCGGGCGTGCCACCCTCGGGCATCATGACCTCTTGATCCCAGCTGAGGATGCCGGCCGCACCGCCGAGGCCGGTGATGGTTTCGTAGTGATCGAGGAGGGCGTCGTAGGCGTCCGGAGACTGTGTGGCGTGTGCCATGTGTGTGCATCGACACCGGGGTACTATCAGCGTTCGTGTCGCGGAACGCAGTGGGATCGCGGGGGCACGGGGTGCCGCAGTGTGTCATCGAAATTCATGTGCATGTTAACATACACCATACAACTTTTACGTCCGGCGCGCCTACCAGAAATCGGCGCCACCGTAGACCGGCGCCAGTCGAATCCATCCCGCACCCCCACGGCGCGCACGCCATCCCACGCTTGCGGTCACGCTCGGGGGCGCTGTCAGTGGCACCGTCCATCACACCGGACTTGTCGGGGACCTGGGCACGTCCCATCTCACTGCTTGCCACCCCACAGCGGCCGCGCTCGGCGGTGGCCTGCCGGGCAGCGGAGTGATCTCACCGGTCGCGGCCAAACACCCTTATCCGTGCGCCGAGACTACGGACAGTGAAATGAACGTCGTTCCGGACACGAGCGTCGTCGTCGACGGCCGCATCTCGCGGGGCGTCGAGGACGGGACCTACGAAGGCGCGACAGTGTATGTGCCCGAAGCGGTCGTGGGCGAAGTCGAGGCACAAGCCAACGGCGGCCGGCAGACCGGGTGGGACGCCCTCGAAGAACTCCAGCGGCTCGTCGAACTCGCCGACGACGGAGCGATCACCGTCGAGTACGTCGGCGAGCGCGCCGATGAAGACGACATCAAGCGCGCGGCGGCGGGCGCCATCGACGCCATCATCCGCGACGTGGCGGCCGCCCACGACGCGACGTTCGTCACCAGCGACATCGTGCAAGCGGAGGTCGCGGAAGGCAAGGGCATCGACGTGGAGTTCCTCGAACCCCTGGAACCGGATTTCGAGGCGCTCGCCATCGAGGAGTACCTCGACGAGGACACGATGAGCCTCCACCTGAAAGCGGGGATGGTGCCGAAGGCCAAGCGCGGTGACGTGGGCGAAATCGAATACCAGGCCATCGGCGAGGACGCCCTCGACGAATCGCTCGTGCGGGAGTACGCCACGGAGATCGTCTCAACCGCGAAGCGCGCCGACGACGCCTTCATTGAGCTCTCGGAGGACGGCATGACCATCGCGCAAGTGCGGGATCTGCGCATCGCCATCTCGGAGCCGCCGTTCAGCGAGCGCGTCGAGATCACCGCCGTGCGGCCGATCGTGAAGACGACGATGGACGACTACACGCAGGCCGACGCCCTCCGTGAGCGCCTGCTCGAACGCGACCGCGGCGTGCTCATCGCGGGCGCCCCCGGCGCGGGGAAATCCACGTTCGCGCAGGCGGTCGCGGAGTTCCTCGCTGACGCCGGCAACGTCGTGAAGACCATGGAGAAACCGCGGGACCTCCAACTCGACGAGGAGGTCACGCAGTACACGGCACTGAGTGGGTCCATGGAGAAGACCGCCGACTCCCTGTTGATGGTGCGGCCGGATTACACCATCTACGACGAAGTCCGGAAGACCGACGACTTCGAGGTGTTCTCGGACATGCGGCTGGCTGGCGTCGGGATGGTCGGCGTGGTCCACGCCACCCGCCCCATCGACGCCCTCCAGCGGCTCGTCGGGCGCGTCGAGCTGGGCATGATCCCCCAGATCGTGGACACCGTCGTCTACATCGAGGCCGGCAACGTCGAGACCGTCTACGACGTGACCACGGAGGTGAAGGTGCCGGAGGGACTGATGGAAGAGGACCTCGCGCGCCCGGTCATCCAGGTGCGGGACTTCGAGACGAACGTGCCGGCGTACGAGCTGTACACGTTCAACCGCCAGGTCGTGACCGTGCCACTCGACGGCGAAAGCGGCGGCGCCGGGGAGTCCGGCGTGGACAAGCTCGCAAAGCAGGAGGTCGAACGGGAGATCCAGGCCGCCACCCGGGACCGCGTGGCGGTCGACATTCGGGGGCCAAACGACGCGGTCGTCTACGTCTCCGACGACGACATCAGCCACGTCATCGGGAAGGGCGGGGGCCGCATCGCGGACATCGAGAACCGGCTTGGCATCGACATCGACGTGCGCACGCTCGACGAGCGCCCCACGGAGTCGGCGGCCGACCCCGACAGCGACACCGACGACGCGCAGGCGGGGGAGATCGTGACCCCGGAGATCACGAGTCGACACATCATCGTCCCGATGGGCGACGACCGCGCCGGTGAGACCGTCGAAGTGCAGGCCGACGGCGAGTACTTGTTCACGGCGACGGTGGGCCGAGGCGGCGACATCAAGGTGTCGCGTGGGTCGACCATCGCCGAGGAGTTAGAGCGCGCCATCGACACCGAGCGGATGATCACGGTCGTGCCGAACGCGTAGCGTCGACCAGCAGTGACGCCGCGTGTGGGGCGTCAGAACGAAGTTCTCAGGCTGCTTCGGCGTCCGCGTCGGCGTCCTCCGGGGCAGCGTCCGGAGTGAGATCATACAGACTCTGGCGAGCGTCGGCGAAGTAGATGTCTTCGTCGACAGCGTCACGGTCTTCGAGCCGTTCGAGCGCGTACCGGACGGTGCGCGCCGAGAGCATTGTTTCCTCGACGATGCGTTTCTGTGTGAGTGGGCCGTCGTATTCGAGGACCTTGAAGACGAGTTTGGCGCTCGGTGGGAGGTCTTCGAGTACGCTGTCGTCTGCAGCCATCATTACGATTCGAAACACTCCACGCGCTTAAAGCACCGGGAAGTCGTCTCACGGGAACTGTTCACGTGACCTGTCGGTGGGGCGTCATCCGGCAAGCGAACTGCTTTTGAGCGCGGCCACCACACACCACCGTATGGCAGAGAACCTGGACCCGACGGCCGCTCATCGGCGAAGCCTGACGGTCACGACCATCGCCACGCTCGGCGGGGTGGTGGCGGCGTTCGTGTCGGAGGTGGCCGTCTCCGACCCGACCAGCCGCATGGGCTTGCTCGTGTTGCTCGGGCTGGTTATCGTCGAGCTTGGTCTCATGCGGGCGTTCGGCGTCGACATCGGAGAGTTCTCCGCGAAAGACTACTTCTACGTCGCGTTCATGACGTTCGCGCTGTGGTTCGTCACGTGGGGCGTGCTCCTGACCGCCGGCGTGAGCCTGTAACGATGGCGGACGACAGCATCGCGGTCGTCGACCTGGATCGGTGTCAGCCGGACCGGTGTAACTACGAGTGTTCGAACTACTGCCCGCCGAACCGCACCGGCAAGGAGTGCATCACGCTCCGCGGCGAGGACGCCGGGGACGGCGACCCCGACCAAGTCCACATCAGCGAGGAGATCTGTCTCGGGGAGTCCTGTGGGATCTGCGTCGAGAAATGTCCGTTCGACGCCATCGAGATCATCAACCTCCCCCAGGAGCTCGACGACCAGCCGACCCACCGCTACGGGGAGAACTCCTTCTCGCTGTACGGGCTGCCGGTGCCGGAGTCCGGGAAGGTCACCGGCCTGCTTGGCCCCAACGGCATCGGGAAGTCGACGGCCGTCGACTTGCTCGCCGGGGAGGTGACGCCGAACCTCGGCCGCCACGAGTCGCCGCCCGACTGGGACGAGGTCGTCGACGAATACCGCGGGACCGAGCTCCAGGACTACCTGGCGGCCGTCCGGGACGGCGACGTCGACGTCGCCAAAAAGCCCCAGTACGTCGACGAGATCCCCGCACAGTTCGACGGCAACACCCGCCAGCTGTTGGAGGCGACCGACGAGCGCGGCGTGCTCGATGACCTCGTCGACCGGCTGTCGATCCGGCCGGTGATGGATCAGGCGATCGACTCGCTGTCGGGCGGGGAGCTCCAGCGCGTCGCGCTCGCCGCGACGCTCGCGCGAGACGCCGATTTCTACTTCGTGGACGAGCTGACGCCGTACCTGGACATCGGCCAGCGCGTCACCGCGGCGCGCCTCGTGCGGGAGCTCGCCGAAGACGCCGACAAGGCCGTGCTCGTCGTCGAGCACGACCTCGCGGTCCTGGACATGCTGGCGGACTCCATTCACGTCGCGTACGGTGAGCCGTCCGTCTACGGCGTCGTGACGCCGCCGAAAAGCGTCCGCAACGGCATCAACGAGTACCTCCGCGGATACCTCGAAAACGAGAACATGCGCGTGCGCCCGGAGGCCATCGAGTTCGAGGAGCACGCCCCCCGGTCGGCCAGCCGCCGGGACACGCTCGTGTCGTATCCCGACATGACGAAGTCCTACGGCGACGGCGAGTTCACGCTGTCCGTCGAGGGCGGCGACATCAACCGCAACGAGGTGCTGGGCGTCGTCGGACCGAACGGCATCGGGAAGTCGACGTTCGCGCAGTTGCTCGCGGGCGGCCTGGAGCCGTCGAGCGTCGGCGGCGAGGCGGGCGCATCCCTCGACGTGGGGCTGGACATCGCGTACAAGCCCCAGTACGTGGAGGCCGACCAGCAGATGCGCGTCGACGCGTTCCTCTCGTCGGTCACGGACGACGTGGGGACGAGCTACTGGCAGACCGAGATCGCGGATCCGCTGCAACTGGATCCGATCATGGAGCAACGCCTGCCGGACCTCTCCGGCGGGGAGCGCCAGCGCGTCGCCATCGCGGCGACCCTCTCGAAGGACGCCGACCTCTATCTGTTGGACGAGCCGAGCGCGCACCTCGACGTCGAGCAGCGCGTGCTCGCGACCCGCGCCATCCGGCGCTTCGCGGAGAACAACGAGAGCACCGTGATGGTGATCGACCACGACATCTACATGATCGATCTGGTGAGCGACCGGCTGATGGTGTTCGACGGCGAGCCCGCCGAACACGGGCAGGCGTCGCCCCCCCAGGCGATGCGCTCGGGGATGAACGAGTTCCTCGCGAACCTCGACGTGACGTTCCGGCGCGACGAGCGCCTCGGCCGCCCGCGCATCAACAAACCCGACAGCCAGCTCGACAAACAGCAGAAACGCGACGGCGAGTACTACTACACGACCTGAATGCGGGCCGGGGCGTGCGAGCCCCGTTCGGGTGACGGCGTCGGTTCTAAGCGGCCGGTAGGGTTTTGTTGGTCGGCGCCGCTGGCGTTCATATGACCGTGCTCGACCGATAGCCGGGCGTCCGACCCGGCCGCCGCCGGCGGCCGGCGGCTGCCGCGTGCGGGCGTCACGACGGGGACCGGTTGCTGACCCAGCGAGACACCCACGCGTACATGACAGACAGACGGAATTCGACAGCGGTCGTCGCGAAGCGACGAACAGACACCCCCATCGAGACCGACGAGATCCGTGCGCTCTGCGAGGCGGCGGGCGTCGAGGTCGTCGCGGAACGCACGCAGGCGCGGCCCCGCGACCCGACCTACGACCTCGGCGACGGCGCGGTCGCCGATATCGCAGGCCTGGTCGAGCGCCGGAGCGCCGACCTCGTGGTCGTCGACGACCACCTCGACCCGGGGCGCGCGCACAACCTCCAGGAGGCCGTCGGCGCGGAGGTGGTCGACCGCGCGCGCCTCGTGTTGGACATCTTCGGGGAGCGCGCGGAGACCAAGCGCGCCCGGCTGGAAGTCCGGCTCGCCGAACTCCGGTACGAACTCCCGCGAGCGCAAGCCCGCGTCGAGCGCGGCGAGACCCAGGGCCGACAGGGGTTCCGGAGCGGCGGCGAACGCCCGGCCGCACAGCTGAAGGCGGACTACCGCCAGCGCATCACGGACCGTCGAGCGGAACTGGACCGGCTCGACGACGCCGACGACGGCCTCCGCGAGGCCCGCCGGGAGTCGGGCTTCGACCTCGTGGCGCTCGCGGGCTACACGAACGCCGGGAAGTCCACCCTCCTCAGGCGGCTCGCGGACGACCTCGCCGTCGACGAGAACGACGGCCACGGCGACCGCACCGACACGGCAGCCTCCCGCGACCGACTGTTCGAGACGCTGAACACGACGACGCGCCGGGCGACCGTCGGCGAGCGCCGCGTCCTCCTCACGGACACGGTCGGGTTCGTGGACGACCTGCCGCGCTGGCTGCTGTCGTCGTTCCGGACGACGCTCGCGGCCGCCCGGGAGGCCGACGCCGTTCTCCTCGTCGTGGACGCGACCGACGACCGCGAGGGGATTCGCGCGAAGGTGGAAGCGAGCCGCGACGAACTGGCGGACGCCGAGGGGACACTCGTCCCCGTCCTGAACAAGCGGGACGCCGCCACGGACCTCGACGCGAAACGCCGGCTGCTCGCCGAGCACGCCGGGCACGCGCCGGTCGTCACGAGCGCGACGGAGGCCGAGGGATTAGACGCGCTCCGGGACCGGCTCACCGACGCGCTGCCGGACCGCAGGCGCGTCTCGCTGTCGGTGCCCAACACCGATGCCGGCAACGCCTTCGTGTCGTGGTGCCACGACCGGGGAACGGTCCACGAGCCGGACTACGGCGAGCGGATCGCCTTCAGCTTCGAAGCGCGGCCGGAGGTCACCGCGAAGGCCACGGGGCGGGCCGAGCAGTTGAACGAGGACTGACCAGCCCCGAGGGCGGTTAGAAGACGGTGCGCTGGCAGCTCCCACAGAGGTTCTCTTCCTTGCGGTCGACTTCGCGGACGGTGGGCGAGAAGTTCATCGCACACCGGTTGTTGTCGCAGTGTTCGAGGCCGAGCGTGTGGCCGAGTTCGTGGACGACTTCCTTACGGACGCGGTCGTCGAAGACGTCGCTCGAAGACCGATTGGAGAAGCCACCGTCGCTTGAGGTCTGGAGGCGGTACGTGGAGACGACGCAGCCGCGGCCGTCGAGATACGCCAGCCCGAAGACGTAGTTGCGGCGGCGGTAGAAGAGGTCGTGGGGCGTGATGGCGATGGTTTTGTCGCCGCTGGTGGCCCGGGTTGCGGTGTCGATGAACTCCGCAGCACGGTACTGGCTCCGGGCCTCGTCGTACGCCGCCGTCGGCACGTCCTGTTCGGAGGCAACGACGACCTCGCAGTCGTAGACCGAGCGGAGGCTGGACGATGCCTGCCGTTTGACGTGCGCGGGCACGTCGCCGACGGGGACGATGTCTACCCGCATGGGGTACCGTTAAGCGTGGGATGGCATAAACATCCCGCCGTGACACAGCCACCGACGGTCGCCGCGGTGTTGGCGGCCCACAGCCGCGTTGTGGAGGTCGGGATCGGAGCGCGACCGGACGTCGCGGCGGCGTTGGCGGAGCGCGGGTGTGCGGTGACGGCAACCGACATCGAGGCGTGTACAGTGCCCGAGACGGTCCGGTTCGTGCGTGACGACGTCACGGACCCCGAGCGGGCCGTATACGAGGCTGCCGACGCCGTGTACGCCCTGCGGTGTCCGCCCGAGCTGCAGCGGGCGGTCGTGGACGTTGCCGGGGCGGTCGGCGCGGCGTGTTATCTCACGACGCTGGGTGGTGAGCCGGTCGTTGTCCCGGTGAGCGAGCGACGAACGGTGGCGTCAGGGACGCTGTTCGTGGCGCGGGACGCGTAACTGACTTGCCGGGTGCGCCCGACAGCCGGCGTATGGAGGTTGACGCGGTTGTCCTGGACGTGGATGGGGTGCTCGTGGACGTGGCTGAGTCGTATCGGCGCGCCATCGTGGAGGCCGTCGAGCACGTGTACGGCGACACCATCGAGCGGGCTGACATCCAGCAGTTCAAGGACGCTGGCGGGTTCAACAACGACTGGACGGTGACGGACGCGGCTGCGTTGTGGGTGCTGGCGTCCCGGGAGAACGGCACCATCGGGGGCGTGGGCGCGTTCACCGACGCGATCGCCGAGCACGGCGGCGGGCTGGCGGGCGCAGAGGCGGTCGTGGACGCCAGCCTCGGCCCGGCCGCCGTCGAGCGCGTACGCGACGCCTGGCAGCCCGAGCGGCTGCGGGACGTTTTCCAGCAGCTGTATCTCGGCACCGAGTACTACCGCCGCTTCGAGGGCGGCGACCCCGACCTGGCCGCGCCGGGGTTCATCCACGACGAGGACCGCTTGCTCGCGCCCGAAACGGGCGACGCGCTGACCGCCGACTGGCCGGTGTGCGTGCTGACCGGGCGGCCCAGCGACGAAGCCGACGTGGCCTTGGACCGCGTCGGCCTGGACATCCCGGGAGAGCGCCGCTTCACGATGGACGACTGGGCGGCTGGCAAACCGAACCCCCGGGCGCTGATCGCGCTCGCCGAGCGCACCGGGGCGGACTCGGTGGTGTTCGTGGGGGACACCCTCGACGACGTGGCGACGGCGCTGAACGCCCGCGAGGCGGACCCCGGCCGCGAGTACCACGCGGTGGGCGTGCTGACCGGCGGGCTGACCGGCGAGGCCGGCCGCCAGAAATACCACACCGCCGGTGCCGACCACGTTCTGGACTCCGTGAACGATCTGCCGGCGCTTCTCGGGCAGTGACACGGGCGGGCGGCTGGCGACCAGCCGTCAAGCCGTGGTGTGAGACGCCCACGCAATCCTTATTCGGGTGCCGGCCGACCGTCGGCGTATGCGAATCGCGTTGCTCGGCGGAACCGGCGACATCGGCGCGGGACTAGCACTGCGGTGGGCCACCGACAGCGACCACGACATCGTGATCGGGTCACGGGACCCCGAGAAGGCGCGGGAGACGGCGGCAGCGTACGAGGACACGTTGGCCGATCAAGGCGTCGACCGCAAGCTCACGGGGTTCGCCAACGAGATGGCGGCCGACCGCGCGGACGTCGTAGTGGTGGCGGTGCCCGCCTACCACGTCACCGATGTCATGGGCGCTGTCGCGGACAGGCTCGACGCGGACACGCTGGTGATCTCGCCGGCGGTCGGCATCGCCAGCGGCGAGCGCGGCCTCCACTACAACCCGCCGTCGGCGGGCAGCGTCACGGCGTTGGTGGCGGACGCCGCACCCGACGGTGTCGACGTGGTGGGTGCGTTCCACAACCTCGCGGCCGACCGGCTCGCGGACCTGGACGCCGAACTGGACGCTGACACGCTCGTTGTGGGTGACGACGAGGGCGCGCGAACGCGCGTGGCGGAGCTCGCAGACGACATCACGGGGCTGCGCGCGCTGGACGCCGGGCCGGCGGAGAACGCCGCGGAGGTCGAGTCGCTGACGCCGCTGTTGATCAACCTCGCGCGGTACAACGACGACCTACGCGACGTCGGCGTCACGTTCGAGTGAGGCCACCGTGCGGAGCTTCGCGGTGAGCGCGTCCGCGTCGGCGGCGAGCACGCGCACCATCGCTTCCTTGCCGACAGCGCCGGAGTCGACGACGGCGTCGGGCGCGCTGTCGCGGTCCGCCATGACGCGTTGTGCGGTCCAATCCATCGTGCCGTCGGCGTCCGCGGGCTCGGTGGTGCGGTCGACGCTGACGGTGTCCCAGTGGTCGCCCAGGGCGTCCTCGCGGGCGGCGCTCCACCGGACGTTGGTGGCGGCGGTCACGTCGGCGTCGTGGGCGCGCACGCCCAGGAGGAAGCGGGCGATATGACTCGACGCCCCCGGTTCGATGCCGCCGGCGGCGCGGACGCCACGCGTGGTGGCGTGGAGGCGGCCATCAACGGCGACCACGTCGGCGGGCGTGGTGGCTGCCGGGGGTGCAACCGCGACGTTCATGCCGACTTCCGGCACCAGGGCGGGCGGCCACTCGGCTTCGAGCATCGCAACCACGTCCCGGACAGCCCTGATCCCGGCGCCGACTCCCGTGGTGGGTGTGGCGGTGGCGCGGCGGTGGTCGACGGGCCCGTCGCCGCCGCCCACGGAGAGGTCGCCGTCGATGGCGGCTGCGACCGCGTCGATACCGCGCTCGACCGCCGGCCGCAGGGCGTCGCCGTGGGCGAGGCGCGCAGTGATCGCGGCCGAGAGCGTGCAGCCGGAGCCATGCGTGGTGGGCGTCTCGATGCGGGGGCGGGTGAACGCGCTGGTGGTGTCGCCGGCGAACACGTCGACGGGGTCGCCGTCGAGGTGGCCGCCGGTGAGGAGTGTGGCGTCCGGCCCGAGCTCGCAGACCGCCTCGGCGGCCGCGCGGAGATCGGTCTCGTCGGTGATCTCGGTGTCGGCAAGCAGCTCGGCTTCGGGGATGTTGGGCGTGGCGAGCGTGGCGCGGGGGAGCAACTCGTCGCGGACGGCGGCGATCCCCGACTCGGTGAGCAGCCGGTCGCCGGACTGGGAGACGACCACGGGGTCGACGGTCACCGGTGCCGGCGTCTCCGCGAGCGCGGTGGCGACGGCGTCGACGACGGCGGCGTCGCCGAGCATCCCGGTTTTGACCGCGGAAACGTCGAAGTCGGTGGTGACGGCGTCGATCTGCGCGCGCACGGTCTCGGGCGCAAGGATGTCACTGTGGGTGACGCCGTGCGTGTTCTGGGCCGTGACGGCGGTGATCGCCGAGGTGCCGAAGGCGTCGCCGGCCTCGAACGTCTTGAGGTCGGCCTGGATGCCGGCGCCGCCGCCGCTGTCCGAGCCCGCGATCGTGAGCGCAACGGGGTGCATTAGTCGTCGTCTGCGGCGGGCGCGGCCGTGCTGGGGAGGTCAACGCGCGGCTCGTCGACGGCGAGCTCGTCCATGACGGCGTTGGCGGCGACTTTCCCCGAGAGCAGCATCGCGCCGAACGTCGGTCCCATGCGGGTGAGGCCGTGGACGGTCGCGGTGGAGAGTCCGGCGGTCACGAGACCGTCGTGGACTTTCCCGGTCTGTTCGACGACTTTGTCCTCGCTGTCGGCGACCCACATGGAGTCGTGGCCGGGGGAGTCGTGGCCGGGCGCGCCGTATTCGCCGTCACCGGACTGGTCCATGCCAGTGGCGTGCTCCTCGACGTGTTCGATGCCGTCGGCCTCCAGGACGCCGCGTTCGTGGAGCTTGGAGACAACGACCGCGTCGTGGCCGGTGGCGTCGACGACCACGTCGGCTTCCAGCGCGATGGGGTCGACGCAGGTGAGCTCACGGGGCAGCGAGTGCACAGGCGTCCAGTTGACGACGGCACCGGCGACCGCGTGGTCGTCGCGCACGACGATGTCCGTGAACTCGGTCATGTTCTGGATGCGGGCGCCCGCATCGCAGGCGGCCGTGATCATCGCCGAGCAGGCGTGTGGGGCGTCAGCGACCGCGAGCCCGTCGTTTTCTTCGTCGTACTCGTATGGCACACCGAGGTCGTCGAGGACTGCTTCGGCGGGCGACCGGACGGTGAGCTTGTTCATCAGGAACCCGCCGAGCCAGAAACCGCCGCCGAGGTAGTTGTTCTTCTCGATGATGGTGACGTCTACGTCCCGGTCGGCGAGCTCCTTGGCAGCCATCAGGCCGGAGGGACCGCCGCCGACGATGATCACGTCGGTTTCCGTGTCGTCGAGGAACTCGTCGGTCCACTGGCGTGTGATCGCGCGTGTGACTTCGGCTTCGTTTGCGTCAGCGAATGAGTCGAACGTCATACCACTACATGGTACAACTAGATAATTAAGCGTTGGGTTCCCGTGAGAGCCCAAAACGCTAAGCACACCCGGCCGTGATTTCGCGCATGGAACAAGTGTGGGCAGACGACAGCATTTCGGCCGCGTTCAACGACGCGTTCACCGCGTGGGTCGATCGCGGCGGCGGTGAAGTGATCGAGGCGACGGACACGCGTCTGCGAGCGGAGTTCCAGTCGACTGACGAACAGATGCTCACGGACATCGGGTTCTACGTCGCCGACGGCCGCCACATGGTGTGTTTCGAGACGGTACGGGAGGAACTCGAACTGAAGATGTTGACGCGGTACAGCGTCTCCGGGGGGAAGCTCATGGTGCAGTCGGATAAGGGCTCGCGGACGTTCAGCTTCAACGTCGAGGACGGCAAGTGGCGCGTCGAGAAATATCCGCCTTAGACGCCCCAGAAGGCCGCAATGCCACCAACCGTGACCACCGACAACAGCAACTGCAGCGGGAGCCCGACGCGGAAGAAGTCACTGAACGTGTAGCCGCCCGGCCCGTACACGAAGAGGTTCGTCTGGTAGCCCACGGGCGTCATGAACGCCGTTGACGCCGCGAACGTCACCGCAAGCACGAACGCGAACGGGTTCGCGCCGAGTTCGACGGCGGCTTCGACGGCGACCGGAATCAGCAACACGACGCTGGCGTTGTTCGAGATGACGCTCGTGATGACGCCCGTGAACAGGTAGAACACCCACAGCACACCCAGCGCCGGAAGCACCGTCGCCGTGGCGGCCATCGCCTCCCCGAGCAGCTGTGCGGCCCCGGTCTGTTCGAGCGCGATGCCCAGGGGGATGACGCCCGCCAGCAGGAAGATGACGTCCCAGTCGACGGAGTCGTACACCTCCGACGGGTGGAGGACGCCGGTCGACACCATCGCCACGACGCCGCCCAGCGCGGTCGTGACGATGTGAAACGGGGTCACCGTCGCCGCGAGCACGACCCCGAGGACGATGCCGATGGCGTGGGGGATCTTCTCCGTCCGGTAGTCCGGCTCGTCGGGCTCGTGGGCGACGATGAAATCGGGGTTCGCCGACAGCCTGTCGATCCCCGAGCGCGGTGCCTGCACGAGCAGCGTGTCGCCGACGCGGAGCCGCCGGTCGTCCATACGTTCGTGGACCGTCTCTCCCCGTGACCGGAACGCCAGCACGTTGGCGTCGTAGCGGTCGCGGAACGACGACGAGGACAGCGTCTGCCCGGCGAGCGACGACCCCGAGTGGATGACGACCTCCACGAGCGCCTGCTCGTCCTGCGTGGTGGGTTCGAGGTCGCGCTCGTCGTCGGGCGCGCCCGCCAGCGAGAGGTCGTCGACGGTCGCGATGTCGGCCAGCGTCTCACGGCCGGTGCGGATCGTGAGCGTATCCCCCGCACGCACGACCTTCTGCCCGAGTGGCTCGATGAACCGCTCGCCGTCGCGCACCAGCCCCAACACGTCGGCGTCGAACCGGTCGGCGTCGATGGCCGCCCGCACCGTCTGCCCGACGATGGGCGACGACTCCCGGACGACGACCTCCGAGAGGTAGTCGCCGAGCGCGTACTCCGTGAGGTAGTCGTCCTCGACGGGGACGCGATCGGAGAGCAGCCGGGGGGCGACGACGAACAGGTACAGCGACCCGACCGCCAACACCAGGACGCCGAGATGTGTGAACTCGAACATCGAGAACGCGTGCAGGCCCGCGATCCCCTGCTGGTCGGCCAGTCGGGCGGTCGTCTCGCTCGCCAGGAGGTTCGTCGACGTGCCGATGAGCGTCAGCGTTCCGCCCAGCATCGACGCGAACGACAGCGGCATCAGCAGCTTCGACGGACTGGTTTTGCCCTTGTGCGCGAGGTCCGAGATGACGGGCACGAGGATCGCAACCACGGGCGTGTTGTTCACGAACCCGGACACCGGGCCGCCCGCGGCGATGGTGGCGCCGAGCTGTCGGGACTTGTTCTCGCCGGCGAACGCCGACAGCTTCCGGCCGACGAGCTGGACGAGCCCGGTCCGGCTGACGCCCGTCGACAGGATGAGCATTGCGAGCACGGCGATGGTCGCCTTGTTCGAGAACCCCGAGAGGCTCTCGGCCGTCGACACCCGCGTCCACGGCTCCAGCACGGCCAACACCACCATGATGAGGATGGCGGTGACGTCGATCGGCAGCCACTCGGTGACGAACAACACGAGCGCGCCCACCACCACGCCGAAAACGACGAGCACGTCCGTTGAGACCCCGGCGGCGAGCGCGACGGGTGGTGACACCGCTGACATGGTGCCACGGTCAGACGGAACGATTGAAAGGCTACCGGAACGGATGCAGCGGCGCCGCTGGGCGCGACCGAAGCCGGCGGAAAAGGCGGCGTGACGTGTGCGCGCTCAGGCGCCCGCGGACTCGATTGCGTCCTCGAGCTGTTCGCGCTGCGTGACGCCGACGAACCGCTCGACGACGCCGTCGTCGTTCTCCACGACGATGGTCGGGATCGAACGCACTTGGTACTCGTTTGCGACGTCCTCGGCTTCGTCGACGTCGATCTTCTCGAAGGACACGTCCTCGTCGTAGTCCGCCTCGAGCTCTTCGAGGATCGGATCCTGAGTCTTGCACGGCCCGCACCAGTCCGCGTAGAAGTCTTTCAGGGTGACAGTCATCGATATACTCCGAATTGGCGGGCTTCGTGGTTAAGGGTTTCTCACGGCACGTCTGTTGCCGGAGGTGCGACAACTCGAAAGGTTTAGGCGGGCGCGCTGACAGTACTGACCCATGAGCAGTGGTCAAAACTCGGGCGGCCTGATGTCCAGTGCGGGCCTCGTCCGCTACTTCGACTCCGAGGACTCCAACGCACTCCAAATCGACCCGCGGTCCGTCGTTGCGGTCGGGGCGTTCTTCGGGCTGGTGGTGTTGCTGGCACAGTTCTTCGCGTAGCGAGACGTTTTTTCACGGCAGCCGCATATGGCAGCGTATGACACTGACTGCCGGTGTTGTCGCCGTGCAGGGCGACGTCTCCGAACACGCCGCCGCGATCCGCCGCGCTGCCGACGCTCACGGCCAGCCCGCCGACGTGCGTGAGATCCGGACCGCGGGGGTCGTCCCGGAGTGTGACGTGTTGCTGTTGCCCGGTGGGGAGTCGACGGCCATCTCCCGGCTGCTGGACCGCGAGGGCATCGACGCCGAGATCCGCAGCCACGTCGCCGCCGGCAAGCCGCTGCTGGCGACGTGCGCGGGCCTCATCGTGTCCTCGACGGACGCCAACGACGACCGCGTCGAAACGCTTGACGTGCTCGACGTGACCGTCGATCGGAACGCGTTCGGCCGCCAGGTCGACTCCTTCGAAGCCCCCCTGGACGTCGACGGGCTCGCCGACCCGTTCCCCGCGGTGTTCATCCGCGCGCCGGTCATCGACGAGGTCGGCGCGGACGCGACGGTGCTTGCGTCCTGGGACGGGCGTCCGGTTGCGATCCGGGACGGCCCCGTGGTTGCGACGTCGTTCCACCCGGAGCTGACCGCCGACGTGCGGCTGCACGAACTCGCGTTTTTCGACCGAACACCGTCCGCACAGGCCGGTGACGCATGAACGCCGACATCGACGCGGTGCGAGTGGCGGACACTCCCGACGGCACGATTGCGGTGGTCGTCCTGGCACGCGACGACGCCGACGACAGCGGCGACGTGCTCCCGATCTTCGTGGGCTTCGAGGAGGCGGCGAGCATCGCGCGCGGCCTGGACGCGGTCGACATCGGCCGCCCGCTCACCCACGACGTGACCCTCGACCTCGTCGAGGAGTTGGGCGGGCGCGTCGACCGGGTCGTGATTTCCAGCGTCGAAGCGGGCACGTATTTCGCGGATCTGCACGTCGAGACGCCCCGCGGGAGCACGGTGGTCGACGCGCGCCCCAGCGATTCGCTGGCGCTTGCGGCGCGCACGAACGCCCCGATCGCAGTCGCCGACGACGTGTTCGCACAGGGTGCGCGCTCGCCCGACGGGTTTGATGAGCTGCGGGACATCCGGGAGGTGATGGGAGATGAGTGACCCGCTCCGCGAGCTGTTCGACGTGATCGAGGATCGCAAGGAAACAATGCCCGAGGACTCGTATACGGCCAGTCTGCTGGCCGACGACGAGAAAGGCGAGAACGCCGCCCTGGAGAAAGTCGGCGAGGAAGCCACCGAGTTCCTGCTCGCCGCCAAGGACGGCGACACCGACGAACTCGCCCACGAGGGCGCGGACGTCGTCTACCACATGCTCGTCGTGCTCGCCCAACAGGACATGGACGTCGAGGCGCTGCTGGCCGAACTCGACGACCGCCGGTAGTCGCGAGACGTGCGCCGCCGATGGTGGAGGTCCACAGCGGCGTCGGCCATCGAGAGCCCCGTCAGGCGAGCAGCCCGCCGATGGCACCGGCGACGGCGCTGTCGACGGCGAGCGCCAGGAAGACGGCGAGCGCGGCGAGCGCCGCCCCGACGCCGAGCACGCCGATGGGGACGAACAGCAGCCCGCCGGCGAGGCTGGCAGCGAGGATCAGCGACACGACGACCAGGCCGCCGAGCGCGCCCGCCAGGAGGCCATGCACCGCGCCGCTCCAGGCCCCGTCGTCGGCCATCCAGCCGGCGACGAACCCGCCGACCAGCCCCGCCGCGGCGTGGCCGATGCCCGGCAGCGCGAACGCGAACACGCCGAGCACGAACGAAACGCCGAACCCGGTGAGGACCGCACGCCAGTTGACCATGTGCCCGCCACGCGGGGGCGGCGCAAAAACCCTCGCGTGGGGATACGTGGCCTTTTACGTCTCGCCCGCGAATCCAGTTGCATGATTTTCGAGAGCCTGCCGACGACGCCCACGTCGGAGGAACTCATCGACCAGGCGTTCTCGCGAGCGGCCCGGGCCGGGCGCGCGAAACAGGGCGTGGAAGCACAGCAGTCGATGCTCCAGACGGCGTCGAACATCCTGGGTGACAACCTCCACAACGTCGTCACCGAGTGGCCGGACTTCGACCACGTCGATCCGTTCTACGGCGAGCTGGCCGACGCCATCCTGCGCGAGGAGTTCGCCAGCGAGGACGGCATCGACGAGCTCCGCCAACACCTCTCGGAGCTGTCGTGGGCGTCCTCGAAGACCCACGACCTCGGCCGCGAGTACATCGGCCGGCTCCCCAACGACGCCGAGAAAGCCCGCAGCCTCCGCAAGCAGGGGTTCGGCCGCATGGGGTCGGTGATGGACCAGGTCGAAGACGACCTGGAGGCCGTCGGCGCGGCCCGTGACGCCCTCAAGACCCTGCCGGAGATCCAGCCGGACGTGCCGACCGTGGTGGTCGCTGGCTACCCGAACGTGGGGAAGTCCTCGTTCGTGAACGCCGTGACCAACGCCAGCATCGAGACCGCCGAGTACCCGTTCACGACGAAGTCCGTGGACATCGGGCATTTCGAGCGCGACCACGTCACGTGGCAGCTCGTCGACACCCCGGGGCTGCTCGACCGGCCGGCCGACGAGCGCAACGAGATCGAAGACCAGGCCGTGTCGGCGCTCACGCACGTGGGGGACGTGATCCTGTTCTTCGTGGACGCCAGCGCCGCGTGTGGCTACCCGGTCGCCGACCAGCAGGCGCTGCGCGCGGAGGTGGGCGACCGCTTCGGCGACGCCCCGCTGGTCACCGTCTGCAGCAAGACCGACCTCTCGGCGGAGATCGAGGCGGACTGCTACATGAGCGTCGAGGGCGGCGAGGGCGTCACGGAGACGCTGACCGCGGCCGTCGACGCGGTCGGCCACGAGCCAGAACTGCCGTTCGAGGAGTAGCGGGGACGGACCGAGCGAAGCGAGCGCGAACCGCGGACTGCGCGCGCTAGAACGGTGCCGTGGGGCCAGCGTCGTCCGTGCTGGTGTCCGTGGACCCACAGCCACAGCCCGAGTCCGTTGTGATGCCGGTGACGGCGTCGAGGTCCGCGACGAGCGTGGCCTCGATCGCGCGCTCGGTGTCCGGCGAGACGCCGTCGGAACACCCACAGCCGAACGACAGCGTGACGAGGCCGGTCTCCGCGTTCACCCGCTGGACCACTCGCGTCCCGCGGCTGAGGTCGGGGAACTCGCGGTCGAGTGTGGCCGCGACTCGGCGCCGGAGCGTCGCGGCGGTCGGGTCCTGGGACTCGTCTGTTTCCGTGCGCATGCGCCGCGGTACTCGGTGCCGGTATTTACTCGTTGGGGCGGGACGGCGCGACCCGCTGGGTTTCGACGTACCGGACTTCGACGGCGAGCTCCCGTCCGGTGTCGGTCTCGATGCGCTTGGCCAGCGACTGCGCGAGCGCGGGATACTGCTGGCCAGGTGGGATGCCGAGCGTGACGATGACTGTGTGTGGCTGGCGCGAAACGAGGCCGCGGTCGTACTGGAACTGGACGTCGACGACCGAGGTGTGAGCGGCCTGCGCGGTCACGTCGTCGATGGCGCGGTCGACGGCCTGTTCGGTGTCGGCTGCCTCGACGGAGGCGAGCGTAACGCCGCCGAGGAACGCCGAGAGAACGGCGATGGCGACGGCGAGTGTGACGCCGCGCTTGACGAGCGCGGCGTGGGCGTCGCCGACCGCGAAGAACCGCTGGGGGCGGTACCCGGAGTACCAGAGCCCGACGAGCGCGGCGAGGTTGATCGAGAGGACGTTCACGGCGACCAGCACGGCGGACCCGACCGCGAGTGTGGGGACCCCCCACGCGATCCCGATGCCGACGGTGGCCGCCGGCGGGATGAGCGCCACCGCGATGGCGACCCCGACCAGCGCCGAGGAGACGCCGGACATGAGACTGTAGACGCCGGCAACCCCGGAACCGAGCGCGACCACGAGCGACAGGAAGTCGGGGCGGAGTCGCTCCCGGACCTCGGACAGCGACAACACGTCGAGGCCGGGGGGCACGAGGTGTGTGGTTTTCACGAGGAACGCGAACGCGGCCGCGCCCACGACCGCGAGCGCGACGCCGACCACCTGCAGTCGGATGCCGCGCGCGAACAGGTCGTCGTCGTCGACGACGGTGCCGACGCTGGCGGACATCGCCGGGCCGAGCAGCGGCGCGATCACCATCGACCCAACCACGGTGGCCGGCGAGTCCAACAGCAGTCCCGCGGTCGCGATGATGGTGCTGACGAGCGTGAGCACGGCGTACGTCACGCGGTTGGGCGCGAGGTCAGCGGCGCGCGCGACCAGCTCCTCGCGGGCGATGTGGTCGTCGGCGGCGTCGGAGTCGGCGCTGTAGCGCGCGTCCAGTTCGTCGAAGCGCCGGGAGACGACCGTTTCGGCGTCCACGACGACGGTGTAGGCGTCCTGTGACAGCCCCACGTCCTGGAGGGCGTCGAGGACGTCGCTGACCGCGGCGGTGGGCAGCGGGAAATGCACGACGGCGGTGTATTCGGTGCTTGCCGTTTCGGGGGTGACGACGTAGTCGACGCCCTCGTCGTCGAGGGCGGCCAGCACCGCGTCGCGTTTTCCGGTTGGCACCGTGACTTGGACGAGTCGCACGCCATCGAGTTGCCAGCCGGCGGAGAAAAGCCTTCGCTGATGGCGTTACGCCGTCGCGTTGTACGTCACCTGGACGGAGGCCGTGACGGTGACCGGGCCGGAGTCGATGGTGGTGGCGGTGGTGCTCTGGGGAACCATCCCGCCGGCCTCGGCGCGAGGATGGGCGGTCGTGTCCGCGGAGTCGATGGCGTGGACGCCGGCAACGCCGAGCCCGCCGGCGGACGCGAGGGTGTCGGCGCGCTGTCTGGCGTTGGCCATCGCGGTGTTCAGGGCGTCGTTGTGGAGGCGGTCCCGTTTGGCGTCGGAGAGCGTGAACGACGTGCCGTCGATGGTGTCCGCGCCGTTGGTGACGGCGACGTCGATGAGTTCGCCCGCCGCGGACGTGTCGTTGGTCGTGATTTCGAGGTCGTGGACGCCGCGGTAGCCGCTGTATTCGACGCCGTTCGGGGTGCGGTCGCGTTGCTGTCGGATGTCGAAGTTCGTGGTGCGGACGGTGTTGGCGGGGACGCCGTCGGCGGCGAGGGCGTCGCGGACGGACTGCACGTCGGCCGCCAACGACTCCCGGACGGCGGTGGAGTCGTTCCCGCTGGCGGTCACGGCGACATCGATGACCGCCTGGTTGGCGGTTGCGTCGACGGTGCCGGCGGCCGACACCGTGATCGCTTTCGAGTCGGTGGTGTGGGTGTCGGCCGACGCCGGCCCCATGCCGAGGGCGGTCGCGCCCGCGATCCCGGCGACAACGAGGACGGCGGCGACGGCACACACACTGAGCGTGGATCGAGCGTTCATTGCGGATCCGGCTTGGCGGGGCTGGGGCTTGAGTTCTCCCGAGACTCAAACACCGCTTTGACTGTTGGCGTGGGACGCATTACTTAACCGGGCTGGCGGGCTACCAACGGTATGTTCAAGGATCGGCCCGACCGCAGCGACGAAGTCGTGCTCGTCGGACGGTCGAACGTCGGGAAGTCGACACTGATGCGGGCGGTCACCGGCCACCAGGTGCCGACCGGCCAGAAGCCCGGCGTCACCCGCCAGCCGAACCATTTCGACTGGGCAAGCGAGGACTTCATGCTCACCGACCTGCCCGGGTTCGGGTACATGCAGGGCGTCGAGGACGGCCACGAGGAAGCGATCAAAACCGAGGTCGTCCGGTACGTCGAGTCGCACGCCGACAACATCATGGTGGGCGTGCTCGTGCTGGATGGGAAGGCCGCCGTCGACATCATCGACCGGCACAGCGGCGGGGACGAGATCCCCCACGTGGTCGAGCTGTACTACCTGCTCGAGGAGTTGGGCGTCCAGCCGGTGGTCGCGGTGAACAAGATGGATAAGGTCAACGACCGCGACGAGCGGCTCAACGACATCGCCGACCGCCTGGGGTTGTACCCGCCCTGGGAGCAGTGGCAGGACGTGATCGCGCCGATCACGGCCAAGAAAGACCGCATCGCCGCGCTGGAGGACGCCGTGAACAGCCACTTCGACGCCGCGAAGCGCGACGACCTCAAGCAGTTCTTCAGTTAGCCGGCGCTGCCGAGTCGTACAGTGGGCGACTCGGGAGAACGGCCTCGTCACAAGGGGCTCGGAGGGGGTAACTCCTCGTCACCGTCGCCCACGCTCGCCGGTTTGGGGGGCCGTGGACAAGACCCTTTCACTCCTGGCCGGGGTGGCGAGTGTATCGCTGGGGCTTTTGGGCGGTGTGTGCAACGCCAAGCCATGCATGCGTTCGCGGTGGATGGACTGCCGGAGATCGACGCCGGCGACGATCTCGCGGCGTTGGTGGCCGAGCGCGCCGACCTGACCGACGGGGACGTGGTGTGCGTGGCGAGCACGGTCGTGTCGAAAGCCGAAGGCCGCACGGCCGCGCTCGCGGAGTTCACGCCGGGACCGCGGGCCGAGGAGATCGCCGCGCGGCTGGCCGACGTGACCGGCGAGCAGAAGGACCCGCGGTTCGCGCAGGCCGTCATCGAGGAGGCGACCGAGGTCATCATGGACGCGCCGTTCCTGCTCACGGAAACGACGTGTGGACACGTCGGCGTGAACGCCGGCATCGACCGCTCGAACACCGGGGGTGCGGAGTTGCTGTTGTTGCCCAAACGGCCGGCGGAGAGCGCCGCGCGGATTCAGGCGGGGCTCGCGGCCGACGTGGGTGTGGTGGTGACTGATACGTCGGGGCGGCCGTTCAGGCACGGACAGCGCGGCGTGGCGCTGGGCTGGGCGGGGCTGCCTGCGGCCCGGGATTGGCGCGGAGAAACCGACCGCGACGGCCACGAGCTGGCGGTGACGGTGGAAGCAGTCGTGGACGAGCTGGCGGCGACCGCGAACCTCGTGTCCGGCGAGGGCGACGACGGAACGCCGGTGGTCGTCGTGCGGGAGTTCGAGTTCGGCGACCACGACGGCAGCGAGCAGCTGTTCCGGGCGGTCGACGGTGATTTCGTGCGGCAGGCGCTCCGCGACTGGACGTTCGACGGCGCGTGAGCGGCGACGTTAGCGGCGCTGCTGGGTGGTCGCGGAGTCGGGAACGAGCGGCGAAATCAGCCCCCCGACGGCGAGCGCGCCGAACGCGCCCGCGGCGGCGGTCACGAACAGCGCGCCGAAGAGGATGCCGATCGCCGAGAGGGGGTCGGTGGTGGCAGCCGTCGTGAAATGTTCGACCATCGTGACGAGGTTGTCGATGATCCAGACCATACGTCGACTGGGGTGGCTGGCGTCTTGAGTCCTCCGGGACCGCGTGGCCCCCGCCCACCGATCACCGTGGGCGGTCGACGGCGGCGAATACAGCCGCGTGCCGTCTCGTCGCCGATAGTGTTTAATATACGGATTTCGTACCCGTTCGTGTAATGTCGGAAGTCTGCTCGACGTGCGGGTTGCCCGAGGAACTCTGCGTCTGTGAAGACGTCGCCAAAGAGTCCCAGCAAATCGAAATCCGCATCGACGAGCGCCGCTACGGGAAAGAAGTTACCGTTATCGAAGGATTCGACCCGAAGGATGTCGACCTCGACAGCCTGTCCTCGGACCTCAAATCGAAGTTCGCGTGCGGGGGGACCGTCGAGGACGGCGAAATCGAGTTGCAGGGCAACCACTCGGGTCGCGTGGAGGATTTCCTCCGAAACAAGGGCTTTAACGTCGCCTAACCCCACGTCGACGCTCGCTTCTTCGTTCAGTTACCGACGCCACAGCGGCTGGACCGGGCCGCCGTCAGAACGGGGCGTCCGTCTCGGGGCCTTCGTCGGCGGCGGTGTCGGAGGACTGTTCGAGGTCGCCCGGCCAGCCGTCGATCCCACACGCCAGGCTCTCGACCTGGGTGTCCGCGCTGACGCCCTCGTAGGAGGCGATCAAGCGGGCGGCCTGCTTGCTGGATTTGCCGTGCGGGCAGACTGTCACGACGCGGTCGGCGCCCGCCAGCTGGTCGACCCGTTGGGGGAGTTCTTGGAAGGGGATGTTCTCGCTGCCCGGGATGTGCCCGCGGGCGAACGCCGGCGGGGTCCGGATGTCGACGATCCGGAGCGCGTCGTCGTCCAGCACTGCCGCGAGGTCGTCCGCGGAGAGTTCACCGTCCATCCCCTCGGGATCGGCGGTCCGCGGACGTATGGCTTCCGGTCGTGGCGACCGGGTTACGGCGCTACTGTGTACCCCGCGTCGTCGATGGCCGCGACGACGGCGTCGGTGTCGGCGGTCCCCTCGTAGCTGACGGTGTCGGCGTCGGCGTCGGCTGTCGCGTCCGTGACGCCGTCCAGGTCGGTGAGCGCGTCCGTGACGGTTTGCTCGCAGTGCGCACAGGACATGTCGGTGACGGTCAGCTCTGTCATACAGTGTGGTGTAGGCCCGGCGTGTTTTTCGCGGTTTCCCTTCAGAATCCACAGCCACGCCCCGGGCCGCGCTTTGGAGTGTGAATCGGTCGGCGAGGAGAGCGGTTACAGGTGGCCGTCGGCGTCGGCCAGCAACAGCCCCTCGATGGTGGCGTCGTTGGCGGGTGGCGTGCGCGCGACCGTCAGGGCCTCCGCGACCGGGACGCGCTCGACGGAGAGGAACTCGTTGTCGTCGAGGTCGCGGTCGGTCGCCGTCAGGTCCTCGGCGAAGACGATGCCGCGCTTGTGACGGAGCACGCCGGTGGCCGTCCAGAACTCCTCCAGGAGCGTGACGGTGTCCGCCTCGAAGCCGGTTTCCTCGCGGAGTTCCCGGCGGCCCGCCGCAACGTAGGACTCGCGGGTTGGGTGCGGTGCAACGGCGTCGGTCGGCGTGGCGTCGGCGGTGTCCTCCTCGACGATGCCCGCGACCAGCTCCATGCACTGCTTGCGGATGGTGGGACGGTACTGGTCGACGAAGAGCACGTCGTTGTCGTCGACGGCGACGACGACAACTGCCGGGGGCAGGTCAGCCCAGTAATACTGTTTCTCGGTGCCGTCGGGCTGTTCGACGCGGTCGTACCCGCCGTCGTACCAGGTCGTCTCGTACTCGGTGCGGGATTCGACGAGTGGCCAGTCGTGGCTCATACGGCGACCATCACGACCCAGTTACTAAGCCCCACGCACGTCAGGCACAGATTTTTACGTCAGTCTGAGAAGACGAATATATGCCAGCAGCGACAGTGTCGCGGGCCGACAATCGCTATCTCACAGCCATCTTCGTCGTCGGGACGGTCGAGGACTGCCGCGCGGAGACCGGGGCCGTCGCGGCCGAACTCGACGTCTCTCCCAGCACGGTCACCGAGCGGTTCCGTGACCTCGCGGCGCGCGACCTCGTCGACTACGAGCGCTACCAGGGCGCGACACTGACAGACCGCGGCGAGCGGATCGCCCGAACGCTCGCCTGGAAGCGGTGTCTCGCACACCACTTCAGCGCCGACGAGTTGGACCTCCCCGCCGACACCGCCGATGAGCTGGGCGGCGCGCTGTCGGCGGACGCCGCGGCCGCGCTCCGCGAACACATCGACCACCCGTGTGAGGGGGGCTGCCGGGCGCCGGCGGTTCGGCTGCCCGAGTGTACGGTTTACTCCACGGCCTCCCGGTAGTACTCGCCGAACGCGATCCGCCGCAGCGTCGCCACCGCCGCGTCCGCCTCCGCCTCGAAGGTCGCCGCGACGATCGCGTCCGCGAACGGCACGTAATGCCAGACCGCGTTGGCCACGTCCTGGCTGCCGTGCTGGACGACCTCGGCGTCGGGATGCTCGGTGCGGGCCGCCGCGAACTCCTCGTAGGAGCCGACCGCGACCACGAGCAGCGACGCGAACACCGCCTCCCGAGCGGTTTCGACGACGCTGCTGGTGACGCGGTCGTCGTACTCGGCTTTCGAGAACTCCATCTCGCGGGCCGTCGCTTTCGTGACTGCCTGGGCGGCGGGTCCGACCGCCTCGAACCGTGCTTTCGCGTCGGCAACTGTCTCCGGTGCGAACACGCCGCGCGTCTCGGTCATACCTACGTTCCCGGCGGCCGGCACTTATTCGTTTTCGGAGTCGCCGTTGTCGTCGGCTGACGACGCGTACATCGCGGCCGTGAGTTCGCGCGCCTCCGCCAGCACGTCATCGCTGTCGGCAGCGCTGGCGTCGACCGAAGCGCGCGCTCCGGCGGGCGTGTCGTGCGTGTGCGCCTCGGACACCGGCTCGGCGTCGGTTTCGGTGGCGTGGCCGACCACAGTGTCGGCCAGCTCCGCGGGGCCGCTGTCCGCCCACTCGGGGGCGTGCTCGTCGAGCCACGCCTCGTGGTCGCCGCCCCGCGTCAGGGCGGTGAACGCCAGGTGGTTCGCGAGGTGCTCGCCGTCGGCCGTCTCGACGCCGCAGACCGGACACAGGTATCCCATACCACACCCGTCGGGCTCACCGCTAAAACCCGTCACGGTCCGCCAGGCGCACGGCCATGACCCCGGCGTCCTCCCCGTCGGCGTAATACTCCGGAAGCCGCCGGATGTACTCGAAGCCGAACTCCTCGTAGAGGTGTCGAGCCACCTCGTTGCTCTCCCGCACTTCGAGTTTGACGGTGTGTGCGCCCTGCCCCGCCAGCGCCGCCACCCCCCGCGACAACAACAGCCGCCCGATGCCGTCGCCCTGGCGCGTGGAGCGCACGGCGATGTCCTTGATGTGGCCGAGCGGCCGCCCGTGGCCCGGAATGGTGTCCCCGACGACGTAGCCCGCGACGCTGTCCAGCCCGGACTGCTCGGCCGCCACCAGGAACCCGGCCGTGTCCAGCTGCCGCTCGAAGGCCGCGTACGGCCACGGATGCGAGAACACGGACTGCTCGATACGAACGATGGCGAGCAGGTCCGCGCGCGTCGCCTGCCGAACCCACACGTCCGGATCACCGCGTTGAACCGCCGTCACACCGCGGCATACGTCACGGTTGGGCTTATCACCTACGGCCGACACACGTGGTCGAAAAACGCGTTGTGGACCGACTACCGGCAGTCAGTCGTCGGCGGGCGCGGCGCCCGAGCCCTCGCTGTGGCGCTGCTTCGTCAGCGACAGCTTGCCACCGGCGGCGAGCGTGCGGCGCTCGCGCTCCGAGGCGTCGAGGGTCGCGGTCGCCTCCCAGTCGTCGTTCACGCGGACCGTGAACTCCTCCTGGCCGTCCGCGACGGCGGCCGCAACGTCGTCGACGACCTCGACGTCGTCGCCCTGCTCGATGCGGGCGTACGTCTCCTCGTCGATGTTCAGCGGCAGGATCCCGAAGTTGAAGAGGTTCGCCTTGTGGATGCGGGCGAAGCTCTGGGCGAGGACGGACTCCACGCCGAGGAACATCGGGCACATCGCCGCGTGCTCGCGGGAGGACCCCTGCCCGTAGTTCTCCCCGGCAACGAGCACGCCGCTGTCGGCTGCCTTCGCGCGCTCGGCGAACGTGTCGTCGATGCGCGAGAGGGTGAACTCCGAGAGCCGCTCGATGTTCGAGCGGAACTTCAGGATGTCGGAGGTCGCCGGAATGATGTGGTCGGTCGTGATGTTGTCCTGCATCTTCAGCAGGGTCTCACCACGTACGTCCGCACCCAGCGGGTCTTTGACCGGTACACTGGAGATGTTCGGGCCCTTGATGAGGTCGTCGTCGATGGACTCCTCGGGCGTGATGATGTCGGTGTCGCCCGCCCCGTAGCCGCCGGAGTACGAGGTCCCCATCTCGAAGCCGGGGGCCTCGAGGTCACCGAGGTCATCGGAGAGGTCGCGCGGATCGACGATCTCGCCGGCGATCGCCGACGCGGTCGCGACCTCCGGCGAGCAGAGGTACACGGAGTCGTCCTCGATGCCCGACCGGCCCTCGAAGTTGCGGTTGAACGTCCGGAGGCTCACCGAATCGGAGGCCGGCACGTGACCGATGCCGATACAGGCACCGCACGTCGCCTCGCTGAAGTTCACGCCGGCGGCCATCATCTCGGCCGTCCAGCCCTCGCGGGCGAGCATCTCGGAGGCCTGCTTGGAGCCCGGCGCGACGATCATCTCGGTGTGCTTGGAGACCTCGCGGCCCTCCAGCATCTTGGCGGCCGGCAGGACGTCCTCGTAGGCGCCGTTCGTGCAGGAGCCGACCATGACCTGTTCGACCTCCTGGCCCGCGACCTCGCGGACCGGGACGACGTTGTCGGGCATCGACGGCTCTGCGATGAGCGGTTCGAGATCCGAGAGGTCGACGACGATCTCGTCGGCGTACTCGGCGTCGGCGTCGGCCTGGAGGTCGACGAACTCGTCTTCGCGGTCGAACCGGGCGAGCCAGTCTTCGGTGCGGTCGTCCGTCGGGAAGATCGAGGACGTCGCACCGAGCTCGGTGCCCATGTTCGTGATGGTGGTTCGCTCCGGGACGGACAGCGACTCCACGCCAGGCCCGGTGTACTCGAGCACCTTGCCGACGCCACCCTTCACGGAGAGGCGGCGCAGGAGCTCGAGGATGACGTCTTTGGCGGTGGCCCACTCGGGGAGCTCGCCTTCGAGCCGAACGTTGACGACCTCGGGCATCTCGACGTAGTACGCGCCGCCGCCCATCGCGACGGCGATGTCGATGCCGCCCGCGCCGATGGCGAGCTGGCCGAGACCGCCGGGGGTCGGCGTGTGGCTGTCGGACCCGAGCAGGGTCTTGCCGGGCGCGGCGAAGTTCTCCTTGTGAACGTTGTGGCAGATGCCGTTGCCGGGCCGGGAGAAATACGCGCCGTAGGTGCCGGCGGCCGACCGCAGGAAGCGGTGGTCGTCGGTGTTCTTGAAGTCGAACTGGTAGGTCTGATGGTCGCAGTACTGCGCGGCGAGCTCGGTCTGGACTTCGTCCATTTCGAGTGCCTCGAACTGCAGCCAGACCATCGTCCCAGTGGTGTCTTGGGAGAGCGTCTGATCGATCTCGATGCCGATCTCCTCGCCGGGCTGGAGGTCGCCCTCGACGAGGTGGTCATCGAGAATTTTTTCGGTAAGCGTCTGTCCCATAGCGACCTAAAATGGTCCGTCTACGATTATAAATCCCGTGTGTTTCAGGCGTTAGCGTCCGTCCTAATACACACGGAGCGTCCTTAATTGGATCATGTGCACAACCCACAAAAGAACGCAGCACCGGGGGAACGCCCCCCGCCGAGGACAGTCAGAATCGCGTCCGGTCGATTACTTGTACTCGGTGACGGTCACGGTGAGGTCACCGCGGCCGCTGTAAGCGTACGCGAGCACGTTCAGATCCACGGACGTGTCCGGGTTGTCGATGGTGATCGACTCCTGGGAGCCGGTCGTCCACGACCGGAACTCGTAGCTCGACGTGGTCGGACAGGCGTTGGTGCTCGTGTTCGCGTACAGGTCGAAGTCCGCGTCCCCCGGGCCATCGAGTTCGATGACGACCTGGCTCGGGTTGCTGTACTCGTAGGAGAACGACCAGCAGTTGCTGTCCCCACGGCCGCGCAGCGAGCCGGAGACGCTCGACGACGTCGAGTCGCCACCGCCGCCACCACCGGAGCCGGGATCGGTGTTGACGGCGTTGGCGGCGTCGACGCGACCAGCGCCCTGCTGGCGGTCGGACAGCCCGATGTCGACGGCGGTTGCCTTCAGGTGATTGCGGAGTTCGGCGTTCGAAAGCTCCCACTGTGCGAGCGTGAGCCCCGCAACACCGGCGACAACGGGTGTGGCCATCGACGTGCCGGAGATCGATTCGTAGTCGTCTGCCGTCCACGTGGACAACACGTTCGTCCCGGGGGCGGCCAGGTCGATCTTCGGCCCGTAGTTGGAGTACGACGCCAGCGACTCGTCGGGGTCGAGCGCGCTCACGGCGAGCACACCGCCGTACGCGGCGGGGTACGAGACCGAGCCGCTCCCGTCGTTGCCGGCCGCGGCGACGACGAGTGCGCCCTGGTTGGCCGCGTACGTGACGGCGTTTTGCATCGTGTTCGTGTATCCGCCGCCACCGAGCGAGAGGTTGATGACGTCAGCGCCCTCGTTGGCCGCCCACGTGATTGCGTCGGCGATGTCCGCCGTGGATCCGGAGCCACGCTCGGAGAGAGCACGGCCGGCGATCACGCTCGAATTCCCGATCCCGGTGACGCCGTTGCCGTTGTTGACTTCGGCAGCGGCGATGCCGGCGACGTGCGTGCCGTGGATCTCCTCGTTCAGCGAGTCCGGATACGGGTCGCCGTCGTCGTCGACGAAGTCACGGCCACCGTTGGACACCGAGCGGTCGATGTTGCCGTCGAGGTCCGGATGGTCGTATTTTACACCCTGGTCGACGACGCCGATCGTGACGCCTGCATCGCCGGTCGTGGTGTCCCACGCCTCGGGGGCATTGACCTGCTGGTCGGCGTACTGATCGCCGAAGCGTGGGTCGTTGGGCACGAGTTGTGCCTGCAGTTCGACGTTCTGCTCGACGTACTTGATTGTGTCACGCGATTCGAGTCGGTCGACGAACTGCTTGCGCACTGACTCGGGGGCGTCGGCTGGCAGGCCCACAACGGCGGTGTTGAGCCGTTCCTGCACGCTGCCGACTTGCTCTTGGCCCTGCAGATACTGCTCGACGTGCTGCTGTGGGTCGTCTTCGACGTTGGACACGCCGACGATGTACTCGCTGCGGTCGGAGTTCCAGGGGTCGTCGGACTCCCCGGCGCTGACGCCGACCAGTGCGACTGACCCGGCGGCCGCACCGGTCGCGGTCAGGAAACTACGCCTCGTGACGTTGGTATTGTCTGCCATCCCACTCGCCAGAACAGTGTACACTTACTTAATATTTTTCGCTAGAAACTGTGATTTATATAGTTATAAATTGAAATGAACAGGCGAAGAGTGGAATCGAAACCGATTCCAGGCGGCCCCACCGAACGGCAGGCATGTACGAACGGGGGGCGTTCGTCGCCGACCACGTCGAGCCGGTTGCCGACGATCAGATCCAGCCGAACGGGGTCGACCTCACAGTCGATGCCGTCCTCGAACAGACCGAGCCCGGGCGCATCGACACCGACGGCAAAACCATCGGCGACCGCAGCCCGGTCACGCCGACCGCCGACGAGGACAGCACCGACACCACGGTCACGATCCAACCCGGGACGTACATCCTCCAGTACGCGGAGACCATCACCATCCCCGAGAACCACGTTGGGTTCGTCTATCCACGGTCGTCGCTGATGCGGAACTCCTGTATGCTGCATTCGGCCGTGTGGGACGCCGGGTACACCGGCCGCGGCGAAGGCCTGTTCGAGGTGCACCACGAGATCACGATCGCGCGTGGCGCACGCGTCGCCCAGCTCGTGTTGGCGACCGGAGACCACGAAAACACCTACGACGGGAGCTACCAGCACGAGCGCACGGACACCCGTCCTGGCGAGTAGTCACACGCGTTCGTCGAACAGTGGGAGGAGCGTCTTGACCGTGTCCGCGGGCAGATCGTGCGCCGCGATGGAGGCGACGAGCCGGCCGTCGACGGCTCGCGCCCGGGCCACGAGCGCGTGGAGGAATCGGAACACCGCTTCAGGGTCGGTCACAGCCACGCTGCGTTCGAGTCCGTCGAGATACACCGTGGGGTCGTGTGTTTCCCACGCACCCAGATACGCGTGGACGATGACGCCAACCGTGGCCATGTCGCAGCCGTTCGGCGGCGTGGCCGGAAGCTGAATCGGGGCGGCGTCCGTGTGCGCTGCGGGCGAGGAGCGCGCGGTCGCGGTGCGCACGTCCCCACTGCCGGCGGTCACTGCGGCGACGCGGTCCTTGTTCGCGCCCCACCGGCGAATCCAGGTCTCGGCGTCGAAGGCGTAGGTCACACCGACGGCCGTCGAAGCCGTGCGTGGGTCCGCGTCGACTGCAGTGACATCCGGTTCGGTCACGATCACAGCGTCTGCCTCCCGTGGTCTGCATTCCCCTCCCATGCCAGTCATTACCGCAAGCGTGTCAACGGTGGAATGTAAAGCTTGTCAAACAGTATGCATTAGCGTGACGCTGGGCGTGCGATGTCGCGCGCGAACGAACATTCAAGCCGATCGGGTTGCAGAACAACAACGATGGCACGACCCGCGGCAACAGGGGTGAGCGACTGATGGCCTCCGTCTCCTCGGCCCACCTCGTGTTGTTTATCGCCGCGATCCTGTTCTCGGCCGCGCTCGCCGGTGCGCTCACGGACAGTGCCACCATCATCGGCGACAGCGTCAACGACGCCGCCGACACCGACGCCGCACACGCCAACACCGCGTTCAGCGTCGTCAGCGATCCGGGTGCGCCGAACAGCGTCTACAACGACACCACGGATACGCTCACGATCCTCGTGAAGAACACGGGGGACAGCACGCCCCTGAGCGACCCCAGAGACATCACTGTGCTCGTCGATGGGGAGTATCAAACACCCGCGAGTACGACGGTCGTGAGCGCGAACGCTGACACCTGGCGGCCGGGCACGCTGCTGCGCGTGGAGGTGACTGTTGATCTGGCACCGAACACGGAGACCCGGATCGTCGTCGACACCAACGGCCACCGCGATCACTTCACGTTCACCACGTCGTAGCCCCTGGGCCACTCGGCTGTGGACTGCGGGCGGCGTGTGCGACCCAGTGCCGAACAATGGCGGCGCTGGTGGGCGATGGGATGGGAGAAGGATGGACTCGCTGGGATTTGAACCCAGGGCCTCTTCCTTGCGAAGGAAGCGATCTACCGCTGATCTACGAGCCCGCATACTGGTTGAGCCGGTGGCTGTACTTCAGACTTCTGCTTCAGCGTGCGTGTTCGATGGTGAGTCACAGCACAAGCGGCGGAGACCCGTTTGTCGAAACGCGACTGGGGGCTGTGGCTGTAGTGGATCAGTTGGCCAGGTATAATTGCACGCAAAATGAAAGTAAGTTTTGAGTAGTCTAATATAGAAAATTTCAACTACGTGGACCGGATACTAACGATTGCAATGCCACGAGACACCCCCCGCACGGCACGAAAGAAGCGAGCGAACACGCCCGAGCACACCGCGAACGGAGTTGTGGTTAAGGGTCCGTAGAGCACGGAGAGACCTCGAGTGGAGGGGCCCAATGGAGGGACCCATCCAGTACAACCGGCATCTGACTATCTAGATCGAGAAACGACTGCACTTCCTGTGCAGCCGCTGTAACGGTAGGAGTACAGCCGGCGTAGAGCTGTTGAGAGAGTGCATCGAAGTTCGGGCTGTAGATACCCCCAAGGCTGTCGTGCTCTGAGGGGAACATTTCAACGGAGAACCGATACCGCTGAGAGCTGTCTGAGGAGGCCGTAGTCAAGTGAGCAACCACTGGGATGCCGCTCTTGCTCTGTGCAACCTGATAGCCCCCATCACCGAGAACCATGTACTTATCGTCGGCACGCCCGTACCGCTGGACGATCGCGAGCGCGGACCGGGGCGAAAACCCCTGGTTGACGAACCGGGCGATGTTCTGGCCGATGAGCATCGCCGCGTCGTTGCCGATCGGGCGCACTGTGATGATCCCCGCCTGGGACCCCGCGTCGATGAACGCACGGCCGAGTTCGTACGACGAACACCCGTTCAACAGGAACACGCGTGGCGGCGTCGTCGTGGCGGCGATCTGATCGAACGAGAGCGCGCCGTCCGTGCACACGAACTGGGTGCCGTCCCGGACGTGACCGATGTAGTGAAAGAAATCGGTGTCACCCATTGACGTGAGCACGTCGGCGAGCTCCGCCCGGGTAGCGTTGCGCGTAACCGAAACGTCGAATTCGAGGCCGTCGCGGTTCCCGTACAGCGAGAACTCGCTGTATTCGTCCCACATGTCGTCCTCGTTGCACACCACGTTGACCGAGACGGAGTCGGTCGAAGAGTGGCTGAACCGGGCGTCGTAGGCGTCGGCGATCAGCTTCGTGTCGCCGACTGGAACCCCCGGGCCGATGTACGACGTCTCCATGGTGTCCGTCTCGGGCACCGCGACGAACTCGTCGGGGACCACACCGTGGCCGCGGGTGTCCGATGCGGTGTCGGTCGTGGAGCGCATGAACTCGTCGACGGCCGCCGAGAGCGCGGGCGCTGAGTCCGGCGTGGCGTCGGGAAGCGTGCGGACGACCGCCAGGTCGTTCGCGAGGAAGGACAGATGCTCGATGGGGCGAGGGTCGTCAGCGACCATGACCGTATGGCGCCACCGGGGTGCCGCCGCGAGCACCGTCTCCTGGGGGTACTCGGTGTACGCTTGCAGGCGAGCGGCCAGGGGCATGTCATAGAGCCGCTGCAGGTCGTCCCGCGTCCAGTCGAAGGCGGCCGTGAGCGTGTCTCGGGCGGGCGTGTCCAGGTCGTAGAGCCCGACGGACCGAACCACGCAGTCCAGCGTGAACACGTGCTTGAGGAGGGCCCCGGCGGCCCGGCCGAGCGTGTCCCGCGGGAACGTCGCGATCTGGTGCCCGCCGGCGGTCACGGACGGCGTCGACGACGGTTCGACGCGGGCCCCCAGATAGAACGCGAGCGGCGTGACCGCGTACACGGCACCGATCTCCGGCGGCACGCCGACAGTCACGTCCACGTCCGGGCGGGACAGGCTGTGGGCGGTCGAGTCGGGCTGGCCGACGGTCAGTCGGGGCGGGTGGCCCCGAAGCGTCGGCCACGACCGCTCTGGCGACGGCGTCTGGAGGGCCGCGCCGAACTGTTCGACTGCCGCCATCACGTCCACCGGGTCGGTGGTGGTTGTGATCTCGCCGATCGGGTGGGAGTGCTGGCTCCGGACGCCGATCTGGAGGTCGTGTGCGTCCGGGAAGCTGACCGTGACGTCGTCGAGTGTCATCGTCACCGTGGTAGTCGTCCCGCCGGGCACTCGGACGTACGTCCGGACCGGCGTTTGGAACTCCAGGAGGCGTGGGTCGTCGTGTGAGACGGTGACCGACTGGGGTTCAGTGAGGGCGTCGAGGGGGTCGCCCGTGGCGTCATCGCGGATGAACACCATGCTCGGCTTGGCGGTAGTGAGCCGGTCGGTGTGGACGCGCGCGGCTTCCTCGACGGGAAAGAGGAACGTGGACGGATCCGTCGGCGTCGGCGCGACCCGGGTCGGCGTGCGCATGACGACGCGTCGGTTGTAGATGTTGTCGTTCAGCGCCAGGCCGGTGTGGCCGTCGGACAGCGGAACGATCATCTCGAGGCAACTGGCCGCTGGCACGGTTACACCGTCCACCCCCAGTTGGGTGTGGCGGCACACCTGTGGGGCGGTCGCAGCGACTCGGCGACGCGGTGACGCAGGGGGAGTGCGTGCAGTCCACACCGATCCAAGGCACCGGCGGCCGCAAGCATCCCGGAGCCGAAGCCGGCGGGCTGGCGGCGCGTGTATAACAAACCCCCGACCATTCTCATGAATTGTGTGTGCACGGTTCGTTCATAAAGCTTAGCAACACGATGAAAGAACGCCAGAGCGCGCTCGGAGCGGCCGCCAACCGCACACCCGGGGCCGGCGGAGTGCGTGTGCGAACGCCTCACCGGTAGAAGTCGCCGTGTCGGAGCACGGCACTGATGAGCACCGCGATGGGGATGATCTCCAGGCGGCCGACCCACATGTTGATGATGAGCATGCCCTTCGCGAGGGCGGGCATGCCCGGGCTGGTGATGCCGGCATCGAGTCCGACGTTGCTCTGCGCGCTCATCACGTCGAAGAGTACGTATTCAAGCGGGTGCTGTGGTGAGAGCGCGGCCAGTAACACGGCAACCCCGATGGCGAGGAACGCCAGCCACAGCACGAACACGAGCGTTGCCTCGGCGTACTCGCGTTGGGCTTGGTGCTCGCTGAGCTTCCGGTCGCCGATTCGGAGTGACCGGATCGCGGACGCCGGGCGGAACACGTCCCGGATCTGCCAGGCCGTCCCCTTGATGAGGGTGATCACGCGGATGAGCTTGATGCCGCTGACGGTCGAGCCGGCGGCAGCGCCGGTGAGCATCCCGAGGCACGCGAACAGCGTGGGGCCGGTCTGCCAGACGCGTTCGGTGCCGTGGCCGATCGTCGTGGTTCCGAACCCGGTGTTCGAGGTGGCGGACACGAACTGGAAGAGGCCGATACGGAACGACGCCGCAAGCGAGTCGTACTGGCCGGTGTAGAACAGGAGCGCCGACAGCACGGCCGCCCCCACGGCGAACCAGGCCACGACCCACCGCGTCTGGAGGTCCGCGTACACGTTTCTGAGGTCGCCCGTGAACAGCAGGTAGTGGACGGGGAACGCGATGCTGCCCGCGATCATGATGGGGACGGTGGCGTACTCGATTGCGGGGGAGTTGTACGCGCCGATGGAGCCGGCGCGCACCGCGAAGCCGCCGGTTGCGATCCCGGTCATGCCGTGGTTGATGGCGTCCCAGGGTGGCATGCCGGCCAGGAGCAGCAGCGCGATCGCGCCCAGCGTGAGGCCGACGAAGAGCCGCCAGATCTCCTGGACCGTGGTGATGATGCTGGGGTGGATCTTCTCCGAGCGCGCCTCGCTCTCGTAGAGCGTGTACGAGCCGCTGCTTCCGTCGCCCCGGCGCAGGATGGCGACGGTGAGCACGATGACGCCGACGCCGCCAACCCACTCGGTGAGCGACCGCCACCAGTGGAGTGCCCGCGGGAGGTCGCCCTCGGTGGTGGCCATGGTCAGGCCGGTTCCAGTGAACCCGCTGATCGTCTCGAAGACGGCGTTCAGCGGGTGCAAGAACACCCGCGTTGTCGCGTTCAGGGGCGGTGTCAGCCCGGGCAGCAGTTGGAGGCGCATCGTCCACGCCACCAGGACGAACGGTAGCGCGCCCAGGACCCCGACGACGGCCCACGCGGTGGCCGCGGTCACCATGGCGTCGGGTTTTTTCGGCGGTCGGGCGCCCCGACAGAGCCGCGCCAGCCCGGTCCCGATGCCGCCCATGACGGCTGCGGAGACGACGAACGCCGGGATCGCGAAGAACTCGCCGTTGACCGCGACAACGGCGACCGAGGCGGCCGACAGCAGCGACACGGCCTGGAGGATGCGGCCGACGTCGCGGCCGACTGTGTCTACGGCGACGTGCATCCGGTGTCACGATGGGTCTGGCTGGGCATGCTGTGCGTTGCGGTCACCCCGAGTGTGCGCGGCGCGGGAGACGGACGGATGTGTCACCTGGGAGGTAGCGGACCGGCACACGATAAGGGTTGGCGTTCCGGCCGGACTGCGTCGGACAGTCGGCCACGCGGGGGCCCGAGTGGGAAGTCGGACAGTGCCACGCGCCGCTGACACCGCCGTGTGGGAAGTACAAAGGTGTTTAGGCGGCCCTAAACTAGGGCGGGCCGTGACCTATGAACGACACCACGGACGCGTGCACAGCACCACACGACGACTGCGGGATAGCCGGTGAAACGCTGGAGACGGTGGCGTTTCTGGCACGCTCCGAGCACCGACTCGGCGTCCTCGCGTTGCTGGACGGCACCGCGCAGACGCGGAGTGACCTCGAAGCCCACACCGACGCGACACGGGTGACGCTGAGTCGGGTGCTCAACGATCTCACCGAGCGCAGCCTGATCGAACACGACCCGTCGTCGAACGCGTACACACTGACGCAGTTCGGCGCGCTGGTGTACCGGGACTTCGACCGGCTGCTGGGGACCGTTGCGGTCGGGCAAGCGCTGCCGTCGGTGATCAACAGGCTGCCCGTCGACTGGTTCGGCTTCGACCTGCAGTGTCTCGCCGGCAGCGAGCACGTGGGCACCGAGCAGGCCGACCCGCTGGCCGCCGCGCGCGTCGTTGCGGGGGCGGTGGGGGCGGCGGACTCGTGTCGGTCGCTGCTCGGGACGTTCATTTCGCTGCCGATGTACACCTTCGGGGAGGCCGTCCGGAAGGGCACAGCGCCGTCGGTGACGGTGATCGCGGATGCCGAGGTGGCGGCCACCATGACCGAGGACGCGGCACTGCGCGAGCGCTGGGAGGCCATCGAGGCGGGCACCGACCGAACCACGTACTACCGGATCGGGGAGCGTGTCCCGTGCAGTGTTGATCTCATCGACGGGGAGACGGTGTTTCTGACTGTGAACCGCCACCAGGACGCTGGGTTCGACGTTCTGCGGTCGACACACCCGGACGTGGTTGCGTGGGCCCACGCCACGATCGAGTCCATGCAGGCGGGAGCGGTCCCGCTGTCGCAGGCCGCGCGTGCCGATGACTGACCGTGGCCGCAACACGGTGTGAACAGTGTTCGCGGCGTGATGGACTGTGCAGGAGGAATCACTAAGGCTGTTTAGGTTGGCCTAAACATATGGCGCGAAGACGGCAGATCCTCGCCGGGGGCGCGAGCCTCATTGCAGCTAGTCTCGCCGGCTGTACGTCCAGCCAATCGCCGACCGACGACGGTTCGACCACCCAGACGGACGCGGGGTCCGATTCGTACACGGTGACAGTCGAACCGAACCCCCCACACACCTTCGAGTCGGTGCCCGAAACCTACGCCGCGATCCCCAGCGTCTGGATGGACATCGGGATGGCGCTGGGCATCCAGCCGTCGGCCACCGCCAGCCTCGGCCGCGCCCCGCTGAAGTTCTACGACGCGCTGCCGGACGTCGCGTTCCACAAAGCCGAGATCGAACAGCTCGCGAGCGACTCCGAATCCGGCTACGACAAGGAGAACTTCTACGCCGCGGACTGTGACGTCCACCTCATCGACCCGCGGATGCTGAAGTTCTACGCGAACTGGACCGACGACGACATCGCAGCGATCGAGTCCAGTGCGGGTCCGTTCATGGGCTCCAGCATCCGGTTTGCGTCCTCCTCGGCCGTCGGTGACGGCCCCTTCTATGACCTCTACGAGGCCTTCGAGAAGGCCGCCGAGATCTTCCAACGCCGGGCCCGCTTCGAGGCCTGGCAGTCCATCAAAGCCGACCTCATGGACACCATCAGCGACGGCCTCCCCCCGGAGTCGGACCGCCCCACGGTGGCGGCCATCTGGCGCGGCGTCCGTCCCGACGCCGGGCAGTTCCGGATCGCGCCCCTCGATCCCGACCAGAACAACACGCTCACCTACCGCCGCCTCGGGATGCAGGACGCGTTCGCCGGCGCCGTCCCCGATGGCCCCATCGGCTACGAGGAGCTGCTGGACGTCGACCCGGATTACATCGGCGCGGTCGGCGGGCTCACCTCCCAGACCCACGCGGAGTTCGTCGACACCGTCGTCGAGCCCTTCGAAGCCAACCCCAACGGGCAGCAGCTCACCGCCGTCGAGAACGGGAACCTCGTGCGCACCGGCGGCCAGTTCATGGGACCGATCGTCGACCTGTTCTCCACGGAGGCCCTCGCGAAGATGGTCTACCCCGACGCCTTCGGCTCGTGGCCGGGCTCACCGACGGAGATCCCCGCGTCCGAGCGCCTCTTCGACAGACAGCGCGTCGCGGACGCCATCAACGGCGTCGGGCTGTAGGCAGCGATGACAGCCAACACGGACGCGTCGGCCACGCGGCGGCTCGCCACGCTCGCCGCTGGCAGCCTCCTCGTGGTGCTTGCCGCGACGCTGCTGCAGGTGAGCTTCGGCGCGTACCCGATCCCGATCGCGGACGCGTGGCACACTGTCTTCGACCCCGAAATCTGGTCCAGCGCGGGCGTCTGGCGGACGTTCCTGCTGGGCGGCCAGCTCCCCGAGTGGCTGTCCCGCCGGCAGGTCGTCGTGTGGAACATCCGACTCCCCCGCATTCTCGTCGGCACGCTGGTGGGCGCGAACCTCGCGGTGTCCGGCGCGATCTTCCAGATCGTCACCCGCAACGAGCTCGCCAGCCCCTACATCCTCGGCGTCAGCAACGGCGCGGGCATGGTCGTGTTGCTCACGCTCACGCTGTTCTCGGGGCTGCTCCCGGTGATGCCGCTGCTGGCGGCGCTGGGCGGCGCAGTGGCGTTCCTGATCGTGTACGCGATCGCGTGGAAGAACGGCACCAACCCCGTCCGGCTGGTGCTCGCCGGCGTCGTCGTCAGCACCGTCTTCGGCTCCGTGCAGCGCGCGCTGTTCTTCTTCATCGACAACCTCGGGGTCGTGATGTCCGCCCAAACGTGGCTGTCGGGATCACTGCTGGGGACCGACTGGGCGCAGGTCCGCATCGCGTTGCCGTTCACGGTGCTTTCGCTGGCGCTTGCGTTCCTCGTGACCAACGAACTCGACGTGCTGTTGCTCGGCGAGGAGACCGCGGAGTCGCTGGGCATGCCCGTTGAGAAAGTGCGGTTCGGCGTCGCCGGGATCGCCATCCTCTCGACGGCGGCCGCGATCGCCGTCGCGGGCCTCATCGGCTTCGTCGGCCTGATCGTCCCCCACATGGTGCGCAACATCGTCGGGAACGACACCCGCGACCTGCTTGCCGGCTGCGTGGTGCTTGGCCCGGCGCTGCTGGTTGGCGCGGACGTCGGCGCGCGCCTCGCGTTGGACCCGGTGCAGTTGCCCGTCGGCATCATCACGGGCCTGGTCGGCGGCCCGTACTTCCTGTACCTGATGCGGCGAACGGAGAACCTCGGTGACATCTGACTCATGACACGACAACCCGCGAACGACGCGACTGGAACCGACACGCCCGATCGCGGACTCAGCGGCACGGACCTCGTGGTGCGATATCCGGGCGGTGACGACCCCGTCATCGACGGCGAGTCCGTGACCGTGCCGGTCGGCGACGTGACCGCGCTCATCGGGCCGAACGGCAGCGGCAAAAGCACGCTGTTGAACGCGCTGGCGAACAAACACAGCCCGGCCGACGGCACAGTGCTGTTGGACGGCCACACCATCGACGAACTGGGCTCCAAGGAGCTCGCGCGGCGACTCGGCTTGCTCTCCCAGGAGAACGTCACGCCGGGCGGGATCTCGGTGCGCGAACTCGTCGAGCGCGGCCGCTACCCCCACCAGGGGTTTTTCGACTCGCTGACCGACGCGGACCGCGCCGCCGTCACGGACGCGCTCCGCGTGGCCGGCGTCGACCACCTCAGCGGGCGCGACGTGGGGAGCCTGAGCGGCGGCCAGAAGCAACTCGTCTGGATCGCGATGGCGCTCGCCCAGGACACCGACGTGTTGTTGCTGGACGAGCCGACGACGTTCCTGGACCCACACCACCAACTCGAAGTGATGGACATCATCCAGGCGCTACGCGACGACCACGACACGACGGTCGTGGTCGTCCTACACGACATCAATCAGGCCGCGCGCTACGCCGACCACGTGATCGCGCTCAAGGACGGCACGATCCACGCCCGTGGGCAGCCGGCCGACGTCGTCACGAAAGAGACGCTGCGAACGGTGTTCGACATCGAAGCCACGGTGTCGACCACCAGCCACGGCATGCAAGTGGTGCCCATTGAGGCGTTGCACGACGAGGACGGCACCGACCACGAGCACGCGCCCGGGAGCCGGACGCCCACCCGGGAGACCGCTGCGGACGGCGGGACACCGCCCGCGGAGTGAGGGCGGCGGATGCGGACCCCACTGTGGGCGCGGTGCAGGCGCGTGATCCGGGGCCGGGGCGTGCACACCGGCTGGTGTGAGTGTCCCAGCCGTGGTAAACAGAAACACCTATGGGTGGAAAATGGTGAACCACGTGATAGATTATGACTGTTACTGATCGCGGTCGCGGGCGGAGTGCTGAACCTCGCTGTCATGACCCTGCACAGCCAGCCGATCATCGCCACCGCCGCTGCGGACCAGTCCGGTGGTCTCGGTGTGTTGGGGATCTGGGCGCTGGTGTTGGTCGGGCCGTGGCTGCTGGGCGCTATCCCCACGCACATGTACGCCGACCACGGCGCGGTCTGTCCGCTGCTTGCAACGGGCGTGTTGACCGGGGCGTGTCTCTGGAACGGCATCACAGCACCCCCATCCGAATCGCTCACCAGCCTGTACTACGAGGCGTGGCCGTTTTTCCTCGTGGTGCTCGTGGTTGTGGGCATCGCCGAGCGGTGTCTCCGGACGGGGCACGCGGTGGACAGCAACCGCTCCAGCAGGGAGTGACACACCACCGGGCGCGGACCACCGAAGCTGGTGGAGGAGCCGCGATGGAACGCAGAACACGGGCGCGAAGGGATTTGAACCCCTGACATCTTGGTCCGGAACCAAGTGCTCTGTCCGCTGAGCTACGCGCCCACACGTGCACATAGCAGGGTGGTCGGTATAACCGTTGTGAGTCGACCCGGGCGCGACGCGGCGGGGGAAAAACGGGTGCCGCGTGCGTCAGGGCGTCTCGTCGGTTTCGATGGAGAACGACGCCGTCGGGTGCGCGGTACAGGTCAACATGTATCCCTCTTCGATCTCGGCGTCACCCAGCGACTCGTTGTTCGAGTGGCGGATATACTCGGCGGCGTCCTCGCCGTCAGCGACGCGGCCACTGCAGGAGACACACTGGCCCTGCTGGCAGGCGTACGGGAGGTCCCAGCCCTCGTCGACGCCGGCATCGAGGATGCTCTCGTTGTTCGCGACCTCGATGGTCTCGCCTTCCTTGACGTACTCGATCTCGTAGTACTCGACGTCGTCGTCGGCGATCGCGTCCGGATCGAAGCCGTCGTCCTCCTCCTCGCCGTCTTCGAGTTCCGACTCGGCACCGCCAGCGACAGCGCCCGCGCCCCCGCCACCCCCGATGGAGCGGTTGTACGGCTCAGGGAAGTCCGTCTCCGGCACTGTGGACGCACGGTGCTCGAGGACGTCCTGTGCGATGTCCTCCGCGGGCGGCTTGGATGAGCCCTTCGCGAGATGCAGGACGACGAACAACAGTGTCACCCCCAGGCCGAGCGTGACACCCAGTGTGGTAACCATGCGTAGCGGTATGGAAGCGCAGTTTAACAGTATTGTGATTGCGCGACCACGGTTCTCCGGGCGAATTTTGAGGGTGTGGGTCGACAGGCGGGTATGGACGTTGCAGTCCTGCTGTTCGAGGGGTTCGACGAACTGGACGCCATCGGCCCGTACGAGGTGTTCCGCACGGCCGCGGAACTGGGCGGCGACCTCGACGTGTCGATGCGCACGCTCGTGCCCGACGAAGGCGTGACCGCGCGCCACGGCCTCACGGTGGCGCCCGACGACGTGTTGTTCGGGGTGCCGGATCTCGTCGTGGTGCCGGGTGGCGGGTGGACCGACCGTGATCGGCCGGGCGTGTGGTCGGAGGTCGAAAACGAAACCCTGCCCGAGCGACTCGACACCCTTCACGGCGGCGGCGCGACCATCGCCTCGGTCTGCACGGGCGCGATGCTGCTGGCGGACGCGGGGTTGCTCGACGGGCGGCCAGCGGCCACGCACGCCAGCGCGGCCGATGACCTCGCGGAGTACGACGTGGACGTGCGCGATGAGCGGTACGTCGACGACGGCACGGTGCTCACGGCGGCGGGCGTGACTGCGGGCATCGACCTCGCGTTGCACGTCGTCGAGCGCGAGTGCTCGGCGGGGCTGGCGGAACAGGTCGCCACGGAGATCGAGTACGCGTCGACGTACTAGGCGTCGTCGCCGGTGCGGGCGACCTCGTGGCGGCCGAACCCGTAGCGCAGCCGGTTGGCCAGGCGGCGCGCGAACCGGCCGGTGTCGCCGCCGGTACTGCGGGAGCCGAACCGCTCGGAGAGCGCCTGGGAGACGAGGGGCACCGGGACCTCCTGTTCGAGGGCTTCCTGGACGGTCCAGGTGCCCGTGGAGCCGCCGGCCACGTGGTCGGCGACGGTGCCGAGATCGCTGCCTTCCTCGCGGAACGCTTCCTCGCAGAGCTCCAGCAGCCACGACCGAATCACGGCGCCGTTGTTCCAGGTTCGCGCGACGGCCTCCAGGTCGAGATCGTAGCGCCCCTCGTGGAGCAACTCGAACCCCTCGCCGTAGGTCTGCATGAGCGCGTACTCGACGCCGTTGTGCACCATTTTGACGTAGTGGCCGGCGCCTGCCGGCCCCATGCGGTCGTGGCCGTCCGGGCCGGTGGCGACGGCGTCGAAGACGGGCACGAGGTCGTCGTACGCCCACTCGGGGCCGCCGACCATCAGGGAGAACCCGAGTTCCGCGCCGGCGGGGCCGCCCGAGGTGCCACAGTCGAGGTACGCGAAGTCGTGTTCCTCGGCGCGGCGCGTCGAGTCCTCGAAGTGGCTGTTCCCGCCGTCCACGACGACGTCGTCGGAATCGAGGCGTGGCGCGAGTTCATCGAGGGCGGCGTCAACGGGGTCGCCCGCCGGCACCATCAGCCAGATGCGCTTTTCGGCACCGAGCTCCGCGGCGAGTGCGTCCAGCGTGTCGGCGGGCGTCGCGCCCGCGTCAGCCGCGTCCTCGCGCGCAGCCGCGTCGATGTCGAACGCGACCACGTCGTGGCCGGCGTCGAGACAGCGGTCGACGACGATGCGCCCCATGCGGCCGAGGCCGACGACTCCGAGTTCCATGGGTAGCAGTTCCGGGCGCGGTAAGTAGGGGTTGCGGTTGGTCGCGACACACAGCGAAACTACGGCCGGGACGCGTTAGCCCTCGGGGATGCGAACGTTCCGATGTGGGGGCTGGTGCTCGGCGCCGCCACCGCGCTGACCGCGCCCCTCACCGCGCTCGCCGGCGTGACAGCCGCAGACACCAGCCCGCCGTCTCCGGCTGACTTGCACGACGGACTCCGAGAACGCCGGGGCCGCGTCGACGAACTGGAGTGTCAGTCGAGCGCCCGGCGCGGCACGATGCGGGGTTCGTCGTCGTAGCTGACGGCGGCGTCGACGCCGAACACGTCCGCGAGCAGGTCCTCCGTGACCACGTCCTCGGGCGGCCCCCAGTCGTAGACGGTGCCGTCATCGAGGGCGACGAGGTAGTCCGCGAACCGCGCGGCCTGCTGGAGGTCGTGGAGCACCACACAGACGGTCACATCGCGGTCCTCGTTGAGGGTGCGGACGACCTCCATCACGCGGAGTTGGTGGTGCAGGTCCAGATACGTCGTCGGTTCGTCTAACAACAGTACGTCGGTGTCTTGTGCCAGCGCCATGGCGACGAACGCGAGCTGTTTCTGGCCGCCGGAGAGCTCCGAGAGCGCGGTGTCCCGGAGGTGCTCGACGCCGGCGAGGTCGATGGCGCGGTCGATGGCCGCGTGGTCGGCGTCGTTGAGGGCGTCGAGGAACCCCCGATGGGGGTAGCGGCCGTGGGTGACGAGGTCGCCGACGGTGAGCCCGCCGGGCGCGTCGTTCTCCTGTGCGAGCAGGCCGAGTTCGCTGGCGAGTTGTTTCGGCGAGCGGTCGTGGACTGCGGTCCCGTCGAGCAGAACGGTGCCGGCGTCCGGGGCCAGCTCCGCGGAGAACCCCTTCAGCAGCGTGGATTTGCCGGAGCCGTTGGGGCCCACGAGCGCCGTGACTTCGCCGGCGGGCACGACGATGTCCGCGCAGTCGACGACGGTGGTGTCGCCGTACCCGAGTTCGAGGTCGGTGCCGAGCACTGCGGCCGACTCCACGGGGTCTTCGTCGGTGTCGGTGTGTGGTCGCTGTGGCATGGTTAGAACTCGTTGAATGATTCGGTGCGGCGGAGCAAAAGCAGGAAGTACGGGCCGCCGACGAGCCCGGTGACGACGCCGACGGGGACCTGGACGCCGCCGAGGCCCAGGCGCGCGATCACGTCCGCGACGACGACGAGCGCGGGGCCGGCGAACAGACAGCCCACCAGCAGCCGGCGGTAGTCGCTGCCGACGACGGTCCTGACGGCGTGTGGCACCACGAGCCCGACGAACCCGACGAGCCCGGCGACGGAGACGGCGGCGGCTGTCGCGAGGATGGCGAGTACCGACAGCCCGAACCGGATGGTTTCGACACGCATGCCGAGCGCGCGGGCGCGGCGCTCCCCGAGCAACAGCACGTCGAGATGGCGGGCCGCGGTGAGCGCGACCGGCACCACGAGCAGCGTGGGAACGACGATCAATTCGACGTCCGTCCAGCCGACGCCCGTGAGGGTGCCGGCCAGCCAGGAGACGGCGGTGCGCATCGCGCCGTTGGAGTCGATGAAGTAGAAGACGCCGGTCTGGAGGCTGTTGAAGACGGTGCCGACGACGACGCCGGCAAGCACCAGCCGGACGGGCGTGGTGCCACCGCGCCAGGCGACGGCGTATACGAGGAGGAACGCGCCCGTGCCGCCGAGGGCTGCCGCGACCGGCAGGAGGGAGGTGCCAAGCGAGAACACGATCGTGATGACGACGGCGAACCCGGCACCCGACGAGACGCCGAGGATGTAGGGGCTGGCGAGCTCGTTGCGGGTGATGGCCTGGAAGATCGCGCCGGCGACGGCGAGGTTCGCGCCGACGAAGACGGCGACGACGACTCGCGGGAGGCGCTGGGTCCAGACGACGGCGGTCGCGTCCGAGAGCACTGCGGTGTCGTGGTAGACGCCGAGGAGTTCCGCGTGGCCGTCGCCGAGCAGGATGGTTGCGAGCACGTCGGGGTTCGTCCAGACGGCGCGGTCGAACAGCGCCCGCCACACCGTTTCCAGCGGCATCTGGTAGCCGCCGTAGCGGACTTGCACGAGCGCGCCCAGCACGACGGCGGCCGTGCTGGCGACGGCGATGCCGGCGAGGGCCCCGTCGAAGCTGGGACGGAGGCCGGTTCGCGTGCGGGACTGGCGTGACATCGTGGTGCTAGTCGGTGATTATCGACGCGAGTTCGGTGCGGTCGAACAGTGTGGTGGTGACCTGGTCGTAGAGGGCGGTCGCGAGGCGTTCCGTGAGGAACAGGTGCTGGATGGGGCCGAGGTAGATGGGGCCGCCGCGGTAGACGTCGCCGTTCTCGACGGCGGTGATGCGGCCCGCGGTGTCGTGGTTCTGCAGGAACGAGACGACGGTGTCCTGGAACTCGGCTGCGGTCTTGTCCTCGTGGCCGCGCACGAACAACACGTCAGGGTCGACGTTGAGCAGCGTTTCGGCGTCGATCTCCGAGCGCTGGCTCTGCGAGAGCGCGTCGATGCCGGAGTCGGCGATGGCGTCACGGACGTTGAGGTCGTGAAACGGCTTTTTGTTGGTACCAGCGCCGCTGAGGAGGTACGGCGAGAACGAGGTCGGTTCGTTGGAGCCGCCCCAGACGAGCGCGCCGCGTGGCCCCTCGCTCGGGAGGGCGGTTTCGAGGCGGTCAAGCGCGCTGTCGTGGAACGACTGGAAGGCGTCGAACCGGTCGGTTTCGTCGAAGAGTTCCGCAACCGTCTCGAAGGCCTCGTACAGCGAGTAGTAGTCGTAGTCGTGCCAGGCGTCGGTGCGCCGGAAGATGGTGTTTCCGAGGAACGGTGCGGACCGTTGGGTGAGGAAGTCGATGTCCCCGCGGTCCAACTCGAAGGTGCTCGTGAGCCAGTTCGGATCCATGAGGTAGACGTCCGGATCGAGGTCGAGCAGCGTCTCACGGGTGACGCCGGCGTCGACGAGATCGACGAGCGCGGACGTGTCGACGCTGACGCCGTCGAGGGCGTCGTAGGCGTCGGTGTGGAAGCGGTCGCTGTTGCCGACGGCTGTGAGGGCGTCCCCGTGTCCGAGCGCGACCACCATGTCGGCGTAGCCGGACTCGTAGACGGCGACCGTGTCGGGGACGGCGTCGAACTCGACGTCGCCGACCGGCTCCATCGAGACGGAGTACGACCCGGAGCCGGCGGTCGTTTCGTCGGCGGTGGCCGTGGCGGAGTCGGCTGCCGTGGACGTGGATTCGGCGTCGGAATCCGGGCTCGAACAGCCCGCGAGGAGACCCGCAAGCGTTGCGGCACTGCCCGCTTTGAGGAACGCTCGTCGTTGCATATTGGTTTTGGCCCACCTAAAATACAAAAGCGCGTCGATTTTTCGAACGGGGACACGAGCGCGCACACAAACGCTGCGCGCAGCGTCGGCAGACACCGCTGCCAACAGCCCAACCGCCCGAATCCGTCGGCGAACCGCACACGGACGGGAAGGTTTATCACCGCGCCACCGCACTTCGGAGGTATGCGCGTCGGTTCCACCGTAGTACGTGTGTAAATCGATTTCTCGGGCCGCGAACCCGACACACCGGCCAGCAGCGCGACCGACGCCCCGCTAGGTACCCATGACAGAGCTTCCGGACAGCTACGACCCCAACAGCATCGAACCGAAGTGGCAAGACGAGTGGCAGGAACGCGACGTGTATCGGTTCGACCCCAGCAAGTCGGACACCCAATACGTCATCGACACGCCGCCGCCGTACCCCTCGGGGAACCTCCACCTCGGGCACGCGCTCGGGTGGTCGTACATCGACTTCGTCGCCCGATACCGCCGCCTGAAAGGCGACGCCGTGCTGTTCCCGCAGGGATGGGACTGCCACGGCCTCCCCACGGAGGTGAAAGTCGAGGAAGTCAACGACATCCACCGCACGGACGTCCCCAGCGACGAGTTCCGGGAGATGTGTATCGACTGGACCGAGGACCGCATCGACGAGATGAAAGCGACGATGCAGGAACTCGGGTTCTCCCAGGACTGGGACTCCGAGTACCGGACGATGGACCCCGAGTACTGGGGGAAAACCCAGGAGTCGTTCTCGGAGATGGCCGACGCCGGCATGGTCTACCGCGACGAACATCCGGTGAACTGGTGTCCGCGCTGTGAGACCGCCATCGCCGACGCGGAAGTCGAGAACATCGACCGCGAGGGAACGCTGCATTACGTCACGTTCGACGGCGTGGACAACGGCGACATCGAGATCGCGACGACCCGCCCCGAGCTGCTGGCGGCCTGCGTCGGGATCGTCGTCAGCCCCGACGACGACCGCTACGCCGACCGCATCGGGGACACCTTCGAGGTGCCGCTGTTCGGCCAGGACGTCGAACTGCTCGCCGACGACGACGTCGATGCTGACTTCGGATCGGGCGCGGTCATGGTCTGTACGTTCGGGGACAAACAGGACGTCGAGTGGTGGATGGACCACGACCTCGACCTCCGCACGGTGTTCACCGAGGACGGACACCTGAACGAGGCCGCCGGGGAGTTCGCCGGGCTCGCCATCGACGACGCGAAAACCCAGGTCGCCGAGGAACTCGACGACCAGGGGTATCTCAACGACACGGAACCCACCGAGCAGAGCGTCGGGTCCTGCTGGCGCTGTGACACCGCCATCGAGATCCTCTCGAAAGAACAGTGGTTCGTGGAGGTCGACCAGGACCGCATCCTGGACGCCGCGGCGGACGCGGAGTGGGTGCCCGAGCACATGCACGAGCGGCTCGTGGAGTGGACCGAGGGCATGGACTGGGACTGGGTGATCTCCCGGCAGCGGGTCTTCGCCACCCCGATCCCGGCGTGGGAGTGCAACGAGTGTGGCCACTGGGAGATCGCCGGCCGCGAACAGGCACCCGTCGACCCCACCGAGGACGATCCGGCTGTCGAGGCCTGCCCGGAGTGTGGCGGTGACGACTGGGCCGGTGAGACGGACGTGATGGACACGTGGATGGACTCCTCGATCACGCCCCTACACCTGTCGGGGTGGCCCGAGGGGACCACCCTCGACGAGTTCGAATCGGTTGATCTCCGACCACAGGGCCACGACATCATTCGCACGTGGGCGTTCTACACGCTGCTGCGGACGGGCGCGCTCACCGACGAACAGCCCTGGGACGACGTGCTCGTCAACGGCATGGTGTTCGGCGAGGACGGCAACAAGATGTCGAAGTCACGGGGGAACTTCGTGCAGCCCGACGAGGCGATCGCGGAGTACTCCGCGGACGCCGTGCGACAGGCGCTGGCGCTCGGGGGCCGCCCGGGAAGCGACGTGCAGTTCCAGTGGAAGGAGGTCAAATCCGCCTCCCGGTTCCTGACGAAGCTCTGGAACATCACGAAGTTCTCGACGGGGCATTTCGACGAGGACACGCCCGCCATCCAGGACCCGGCCTACCGGGACGCCGACCGCTGGCTGCTCTCGGAGCTGTCGACGGTCTGCGAGGACGTCGACGAAGCCATGAGCGAGTACCGCTTCGACCGGGCGCTGCGCAGCCTCCGGGAGTTCGCTTGGGAGGACCTCGCCGACGACTACGTCGAGCTCGTGAAGGGGCGGCTGTACAACGGCCGCCCGGGTGAGCGCGCCGCCGCCGAGCACACGCTGTACACGGCGGTGACGGCGGTCACGCGACTGCTCGCGCCGTTCAGCCCGCACGCCACCGAGGAGATCTGGCAGTCGCTGCCGGGCACCGAGGGCAGCGTGCACGCCGCGACGTTCCCGAGCGTCGAGTACCGCGACGCCGACGCCGAGCTGGCGGGCAAACGCATCGCGGAGGTCGCCCGCGAGATCCGCGCCTGGAAATCCGACCAGGGGATGCCGTTGAACGCGGACCTCGACCGCGTGGAGCTGTACTTCGACGACAGCGACGACGACGCCGCCAGGCTGGACACCTACGACCTCAGCGAGACGGTCAACGCCCCGATCCGACTGATCGATGGGCGGCCGGGCGTCGAACTCGTGCCCGTCGACGTCGACGGCGACGACTCGGAGATCGGCCCGGAGTTCCGCAGCGACGCCGGCACCGTCATGGAAGCCATCGCGGCGGCCGACCCGGCGGCGATCCAGGCGCAGATCCATTCCGGTGACACCGTCACCGTCGAGGCCGACGGCGAGTCCTTCGACCTGGACGCCGACTGGCTGACCGTCACCGAGGAGTATCGAGCGTCCTCGGGCGAGGAAGTGACCGTCATCGAGGCGTCGTTCGGCACCGTCATTATCTACGAGTAACCACCGCCATCGCCCGGAACCCGACCGCTTTTTCTGGTGGCCGACGGACTGCGAGTATGGACCCCCGCGTCGAGGAACACGCCGAGGTACTGGTCGACTGGAGCGCGCGCATCGAGGCCGGCGACAACGTCGTGTTGAGCGTCGGTCCGGACGCCCACGAGCTCGCCGTTGCGGTCGCCGAGCGGGTCGGCGAGCGCGGCGCGAACCTCGTCACGACGTACGCCTCCGGCGAGATCGATCGCGCCTACCAGTTGGGCCACGAGGGGGACTTCGACGCGGACCCCGCTCACGAGCGCGCGCTCGTGGAGCACGCCGACGTCTGTCTGTTCATCGGCGGCGGGCGCAACACCAGCGCAGCGGCCGACGTGCCCGCCACGACCCGGGAGGCCTACAACACGGCCCACGGTGAGATCCGCGAGGCCCGGATGGACACCGACTGGGTGAAGACCGTCCACCCGACGCGGTCGCTGGCCCAGCAGGCGAACATGTCGTTTGCGGCGTACCAGGAGTTCGTGTACGACGCCGTGTTGCGCGATTGGGAGGCGCTCGCCGACCGGATGGCGAACATGAAGACGATCCTCGACGAGGGCAGTGAGGTCCGGCTCGTGACCGAGGACACCGACCTCACCATGCGCATCGCGGGGCGGCAGGCCGTGAACTCCGCGGCGTCGGTCGCCTACGATTCGCACAACCTGCCGTCCGGAGAGGTGTTCACCGCGCCGACGGCGACCGAGGGGGAGGTGCACTTCGACGTGCCGATGACGCTCCGCGGTGAGCGCGTGCAGGGCGTCCACCTCACGTTCGAGGACGGCGAGGTCGTCGACTACGCGGCCGCCCAAAACGAGGGCGTCGTCGGCGAGATCCTGGAGACCGACGCGGGCGCGAAGCGCCTGGGCGAACTCGGCATCGGCATGAACCGCGGCATCGATCAGTTCACCGACTCCATCCTCTTCGACGAGAAGATGGGGGACACCATTCACCTGGCGCTGGGTCGCGCCTACGAGTCGAATTTCCCTGCTGGCAGCGAGGACGAGGCCAACGAGTCCGCGGTCCACGTGGACATGATTACCGACGTGAGCGAAGACTCGTACATGGAAGTCGACGGCGAGATCGTCCAGCGAAACGGGACCTTCCGCTGGGAGGACGGATTCAGCGAGTGAGGCAGGCTTACCGGACCACAGCGGGGAGCCGGCCTGTCCGCAGTACCGCGAGCGTGCGTGGCCGGTCGCCGTCGCGGTTTTTGGCGTAGGTTTTACGACGGCGAGCCGGTGGCTCGCCACTGTAAGAGATACGAGCTGAGGGGAGTAAGCCCCCTTCTGTTCGGCCCGGCATTCGGCTGAGCGTCCACGCGGCCCCTTTCGGGTGGTTCGGGCTACCATGCGCGCGTGGACTTGCACCGGCGGGGGTTGGCCGTTCCATCGCTCCCCTCCCATTGGGGTGTCGATCACCGGTCCGTGGCCGCCGGTGTGGCGGCCACGCCCTCGGCGGGTTAACTGCCGTCCCTTTCGGGGTGGGTCGCGCGCCTCATCGGTGTGGGAGGGACGTGTCGTGTCTGTTCCAGTGCCGGCGGTCTCCCGCCCCGGACGTGTGTCCGGCCGCGTGCCCGAACGGGTGGGGGGACTTTCCTCATGCCTCACGGCACGGGAGCCGGGCTCCCTCTGCCCAGTCAGTGTATGAGCGGTGTGTCGTTAAGCAGTTCGGTTCCGTGAGCCGGACGGCTGGCGCAACCACGTCAAAAAATATGAAGGAAGAATGAACTGGAAGAAAACAGTATCGGGATCAAACGTCGACCACCCTTCTCCAGTCGTCGGATATTTACTCCGTCAAGAAGTAACAGATACCAGATAGGAATTGTTCACGGTTTTGAGTACCAAGGGAAGGCTTGAAGTCCGTGGTTGGCGTAATAGGCTTCGTATGGGCCAAGGCCAGTCAGTAATCCTTTCCTTCGAAGACGGCGCTCGAACGGTCGAGCTCGCGCGGGAGTCCGTGGAAGCGTTCGTCCAGAACGGCCAACGGGAACAGCCAGGGAGCATGCGAGACGCATTCTACAACCGCACCAGCGCGTTCGTGCGCCTCGAATCCACCAGGGGCCGGGGTCGACTGCGCGGCTGTGCGGGCGCTCACGGCTCCATCCATGAACTCGGCAACCACGACCAGCAACTCGGGCACGCGATCGTCGAGGCCGCCATCGAGGCGGCGTCGGAGGCGTCCTGTGGCTCCGAGGTCGAAGACGCCGAACTGCCGAACATCCGTGTCTCCGTCTGCACGGTTTCGAATCTCGTACTGACTGACGACCCGATCGAGGACATCGAGCTCGGCGTCCACGGCGTCGCCATCGACGGCGACGGCCAACACGGCTGGATGTACCCCACGCTCCCCGTCGAGAACGACTGGAGCGTGTTCGAATACCTCGACCGCACGTGCCGGAAGGCGAACCTCCCGGACGGCGCGTGGCAGGACGAGGACGTGATGGTGACACTCTTCGAAGGCCAGGTGTTCCGAGAGACCGGCGACGAGGACGACCCCGTCGAAGAACTTACTGCCTGAACGAGACGGCACGGGCGTCCTGACGCGCGCGCGCCGCGGCGTCATCGATGTCGAACGCCATGCTGACCGTTCCGTCCACCAGCAGCGGCTCCAGCAACGCGGTTGCGTCCGCGGGGGCCGGCTGGCTCGCCAGCGCGACGTGGTGGCCGCCGTCGGGGGTTCGGTACACTGCCTTCGTGCCCGAGAGCTTCCCGCGCTTGGCGGCGGGTTCGCCCGCGACCTCGACGATATCCAACCCGAAGTCCACGGGCGTGGCGTTCGAGACGAACCCGCCGACGCCGAACCCGTCGACGACATCCCGGAGGCCGCGGAGGTCAGTGGGTGTCAAGCCGCCGGAGACGAACACCGACACGTCGCTGTTCCCGCCGGCGTCGAGCGCCCACTGGACCTCCCGCGCGATGTGGCGGAAATCCCCGCGCCGCGAGGACGTGGTGTCGAGGCGAACCGCATCGAGGTCGTCGCCGAGTTCGTCGACCGCACGCAACACCTCGTCTTTCTCGTCGCTGTACGTGTCACACAGCGCGATCCGCGGGACGTCGTCCCCGACGCCGTCGGTGAACGCCCGCCACGCGGCCTCCTGGTTGCCGCGACCGAAACAGATCACCAGCGCGTGTGGCATGGTGCCGCCGGGCTCCCGGTCGAGGACGTCACCGGCGGCGACGTGTGAAAAGCCGTCGAACCCGCCGATGAGGGCGGCGCGCTCGACGACCGCGGCGATCGACGGGTGGACGTGGCGCGCGCCGAAGCTCAACAGGTGGCTGTCGGGCGCGGCTCGGCGCGCCGCAAGCGCCGCGGTCGCCATCCCGGAGGCGTGGGACAGGAACCCCAAAAGCGCCGTTTCGTAGCGCGCGAACGACTGATAGGGGCCGGTGATGCGCATCACCGGCCCGCCATCGAAGAGGGTGCCCTCCGGCAGCGCGTGCACGTCGACGGGGACGTCTGCGAGCAGCTCGGCGGCGTCCTGCAGGCCGGCCAGTACTTCGAACTCCCCGGTGGGGAACTGGTCCGCGGTGACCTCTGCGACCACCTGGGGGTTGCGGTCGGCGTGCTCCAATGCCTCAAGCGTGCGGTCGAAGTACGCGTCGGTCGCCCGGCCGCGCTTGATGGCGTCAGCGCCCACGATGTCGAAGGTCACGGCGCAACCCTCCACGAGTGCAGCATACACTCGCGTTCAACCGCCCGGGCGAAAAACCCTCCCCTCGAAGCCAGTTGCGCTGGCACTCCCACAACGGCGAAAAAGCAGTCCGCAATCCGGAGCCGTCCGACTACGACGAATCGTGAACGGCGTCCAGTTGGTCGACGGTCGGGGCGTTGACGATGGTGACGCGACCCTCGGTGGTAGTGACGCGGAACGCGTCGGCGTAGCCGCTGTCACTGTCGTCGGGGATGCGCCAGACGTTCGGGCCGGCGTCGGAGACCCGTTCGGCACCGTGGTACTGGAGGAGCTCCCGGTAGGCGTCGGCGAACTCCGTGGCGTCACTGGCCGAATCCCACGTGGACGCCCACACGTACGCGGTCTCGCTGGTGTTCAGCGAGTCACTGGCCGCGTACGGGACGAGTTTGTCGCCGTCCCAGCCGTCGGTGTACGGGTGGCTGTAGTTGTAGAGGTCGAGTGTGTCGTTGTTCCGTGCGGGCGCCAGCAGGTGGGCCGTCGGGATGACCACGTCTGCCGGCTGACCGGTGGCCTGCGTTTCGACGTAGCTCGGATACCACAGCATCGTGAACAGGCCGGCCTCGCCGAACGACGCGAAGTCGACGCTGTCGTTGCCCATCTCGGGCACCGTCCACGCGTCAGTGGACGTGTCGGCAACCGACACCGGCGTCGGCTCGTCGACGCCGTAGCGGTCGGGGTGGATGGTCTGCTCGGTGCTCGCCGGCGGGTTCTCGTAGACGTCGTTGACCGCGTCCCAGCCGCCGGACTCGTAGAGTTGCTCGACGAACACGGGGCCGTCGCTGTACGGCTGGAGCCGCGTCAGCGCGATGCCGGTGTGGCGGTCGCTGCCGGACGGCGACTCGGAGTCGGTCGGCCGCAGGCAGTCCCAGTCGCGCTCACAGCGCTGCTGGTAGCGGTGGTCGACGTAGTTGCCGTCGCCCTCGATGATGCCGTCTTTGGCGTTGTGCAGTTCCTGCGTGGACTGGTTCAACTCGGAGGTGTTGAACCGGTGGGTTTGCAGGCCGTGGAACAGCTCCTGTGAGAGCGTGATCTCGTCCATCTGCGGGGACTCGGTGTCCTCGGAGACGATCGCGATGCGGTCCTCGCTGGGGGAGTAGTAGCCCAGCACGGAGCCCGCGCGGTTCGACGCGAGCACGTCGATGGCGTTCTCGTCTTCGCCCACCATGAACATCGCCTCCCATTTCACGTTCTGGTGGAGGGTGCCGTTGCGCGTGACGTTCTCGTAGGAGGCCGCCGTGTCGTTGGCGAACTCCTCGCGGGAGATCACGTCGACGGGCACTGATTGGTTGAATTCGAGGCCACGAACCACCTCGACGCGAGCCATCGACCGGTTCACGACGGTGTGCAGCTCGGAGTCGTTGAGGCCGTCGGATCTGTCGACGCTGATCGATTCGTTGTACCAGTAGCCGCCCTCCCAGCCGAGCGTGTCGGCGTCGGGGTCGTCGTAGCTAAACGATGCGTTCGCGCCGGGTTGTGTCGTGGTCCCGGCCGCGTCGGTCATCTGTTCGGTAGTCGGCGCTGTCGTTGTTGGGTCCGTCGTGGCGTCGCCGGACATGCCACCCTGGCAGCCGGCCAGCACCACGAGGCACACCACTGCGACAGCGAGTAGTCGCCGTGCCATCGGCTAATCCTCGGTGTCGATCACTATAAATTCAGGTGAACAGGAAACCCGGCCCGGCGGCGTGTCGACAGGATCGCCGCGACGTGTAGGTACTTGGCCGGGGGCGGCGAACACGCGACCATGGATGTCGATCCAGCACACACCGCGGTCGTCGTCGTGGACATGCAAAACGGGTTCTGCCACCCGGACGGCAGCCTCCACGCGCCCGCGAGCGAGGACGCACTCGCGGCCGTGACGGCGCTGGTGTCGCGGGCCCGGGACGCCGGCGCGCGGATCGTATACACCAGAGACGTGCATCCGCCGGGACAGTTCGAGCGCACCACCCACTACGACGAGTTCGAGCGGTGGGGCGAACACGTGACTGCGGGGTCCTGGGACGCACAGTTACACGACGGGCTCACGGTCGCGGCCGACGACCACGTGGTCGAGAAACACACCTACGACGCGTTCTACGAGACCGAACTCGACGGCTACCTGACCGCCCACGGCATCACGGAGCTGGTGTTCTGTGGGACGCTCGCGAACGTCTGCGTGCTTCACACGGCGGGCTCGGCGGGCGTCCGGGACTACCGCCCGATCCTGGCGGCCGACGCCGTCGGCTACATCGAGGCGTCACACAAGGAGTACACCCTCGATCACGCCGAGTGGCTGTTCGGCGAGGTCGCCGACCGGGCGGCGATCGCGTTCGCGTAATCCGTCAGAGCACGCCGGCGTCGGTGCCCTCCTCGGGGGAGAGCAGGTAGAGCGCGCCGACCAACGCGACGATCAACACCGCGAGTCCGACGGCGACCGACAGCGCCGCCCGCGAGGACGAGAAGTCCCCCGGTTTGAACACGATGACACGGCGGGTGACGGCGATCACGGCGGTGGCGACGACGATCCGCAGAACGCTTTGCTCGCGGGTGTACGCCACGACGGTTCGGTACACTTCCACGATGATGAACAGCAACAGGACCGTGTCGACGAGCGCGACGACCTCCCCGGCGTTGGTGATCGCCCCCGAGAGGATGAGCCCGCCGATGGTGAGTCCGAGGTCGAAGACGCCGACGGCGAACAGGAACACGAGCACGTAGGCGGCGACGATCTCGACGCCGCCGATGAGGCGCTCGGTGAGTTCGACGTGGGCTTCGACGTCCATACACAACGCCCGCGGGCCACCCGCACGAATTGCCACCCAAACTCATTCGGTATCGGCTGCGTGCGTGTCCACGGCGACGGCGACGCGGTCACCGACGGCGTGGTCGTGGCCGGGTGCAACGACCGTACACCCGAGTTCGTCGCGCCCGAGCCACAGCGACAGCCCCTGGACGGCCGTGTCGTCGACGGTCACACCGACGGTGTCCCGCCACGCGACCGTGCGCTCGCTGACCCGGTCACCGACCGCACGCCCCAGGACGGCGACGGGGTCGGCGTCGGTGGTGGCGTAGCCGGTCTCGTAGTGGGGGAGGCCGCCGTCGACGACACCGCCGCCGTCGGTTGCCAGGCCGGCGTACCCGTCGCCAGGTGCCGGATGGGATGGCGCGTCGAGGCGCGCCCACGTGTCGCCGACGGCCGTAACCGTGGCCGTGCCGTCCCAGGGTGCCGGCCGCACTGCAACGTCGAGCGTGACCGGCAGCGACCCCGAGGCGCGAACGGCGTTCTGGCCGTGCTCCCGGAACCCCAGGTGGATGTGGTTGGTGACCCAGGGCGCGAAAAACCCCGACCGAACCAGGCTGCCGAGCGACTCCCCGACGGCGATCGTGTCCCCCGGGCTGACCGCGGGCTCGACGTGGAGGATGCGCGCGAGATGCGCGCCGGTGTCGACGACGATGAGGTGGTCGGTGTCGGTGGCGTACGGGCGCTGGGGGCACGCCACGGTGCGGGTGTCGACGACCGCGCCGGCGACGGGGCTGGGCGCGGCCAGCGCGCGCCCGTCGGGGCCGTCGCTGCCGTCCGGATAGAGGTCCACGGCGCAGCCGGCGTCGTGGGCGGGGTACGGGGAGTTATACCGCGACACGCGCGGGTACAGCCGCGAGAGCACGCTGCCGTCGAGGACAACCATGCGGGTGTGGTTGGAACCGAGAGGGATTACTCGGTTCGGTTCCAACCCGACCCCATGCGAGTGGTTCGAGGGCGCGCACCCGGACGAGACGCCGACACCGCCGTCACCCGCGACCTCCTGGAGTGGGTGCGGGCCAACAGCGAGCCGGCGGTGCGCGTGTGGCCGCCCGGCCGCGTCGTCGCGTTCGGTCGCCGGGACGCAAACGAGGCCGGCTACGCGGACGCCGTCGCGGCTGCCCGCGACCGCGAGTTCCCCACCGTGGAGCGCAGCGTCGGCGGGCGCGCGGTGGCGTACACGGAGTCCACGCTGGCGTTCGCGCGCATCACGCCGGCCGAGGACATGCGCACCGGGCTGGACGCGCGATACGACGCGATGGTGGGGGATGTCATCGACGCGCTGCACGCCGTCGGGGCGACGGGAGCCAGGCCGGGCGAGCCGGCGGCGTCGTTCTGCCCGGGCGATCACTCCGTGCAGGCGGACTGCGGGAAGCTCGCGGGGGTCGCCCAGCGCGTCACCCGGGGCGCGGCGCTCACGTCGGGCGTGCTCGTGGTCGACGACCGACGGGTGATCGCGGACGTGCTCGACGCGGTGTACGGCGCGCTCGGCGCGCCGTTCGATCCTGAGTCGGTGGGCAGCGTGCGGGCCGCCGGCGGCGACCCCGCGGACGCTCGGGACGCCGTCGAGCGCGCGCTCGTCGGCGACCACGATCCCACGGTCGACGCAGTCCACAGCACTTAGGCTGGGCGGCGGCGAGTCCACAGTATGCGAGTCATCCGGGACGCAGTGCTGGCTGACGGGCGCGTCAGGGACATCCGACTGGACGGCGAGCGCATCGACGCCGTCGGGACCGCCCTCGACGGCGAACTGTTCGTGGACGCGAACGCGGACTATCGGGTGCTGCCGGGGATGATCGACGCGCACGTGCACTTCCGGCAGCCGGGCTTCGAGCACAAGGAGACGTGGGCCAGTGGGTCGCGGAGTGCGGCCGCTGGCGGCGTGACGACCGTCGTCGACCAACCGAACACCGCCCCGCCGACGGTGACCGGCGACGCCGTCGACGAGAAGGCGGCCCACGCCGCCGCCGACAGCGTCGTGGACTGGGGCGTCAACGGCGGGGTCACCGGAGAGTGGGATCCGGCGTCGCTGTTCGACCGGTCGCTGTTCGCGCTCGGGGAGGTGTTCCTCGCGGACTCCACGGGCGACATGGGGATCGACGCCGCGTTGTTCCGGGACGCCTGCCAGCGGGCGGCCAGCGAGGACGTCGTCGTCACCGTCCACGCGGAGGACGCTGACCGGTTCGACACCGCGGCGAAGTCGCGGAGTGACGCCGACGCGTGGAGTGCGTACCGGACGCCCGAAGCAGAGGCCGCCGCCGTCGAGCGCGCGGTCGAAGTCGGGACCGAAGCGGGCGCGACGATCCACATCGCGCACACGTCGACACCCGAAGGCGTGGACGCCGCGGCGGCCGGCGGCGCGACCTGCGAGGCGACCCCCCACCACCTCTTCCTCTCCCGTGACGACCTCGACGACCTCGGGACGTTCGGCCGCATGAACCCGCCGCTGCGAAGCGACCCCCGCCGCGAGGCGCTGTTCGAGCGGCTCGCCGACGGCCGCATCGACGTGGTGGCGACCGACCACGCCCCCCACACCCGCGCGGAGAAAGCCGCCGACATCTGGGACGCCCCCTCGGGTGTGCCGGGCGTCGAAACGGCGCTCCCGCTGTTGTTGGGGGCTGCCCACCGCGGTGAGCTGAGCTACGAACGTGTGCGCGACGTGACGGCCGCGAACCCCGCGGACGTCTTCGGCCTGGAGCGGAAGGGCCACATCGCGGCCGGCCGTGACGCCGACCTCGTGCTTGTCGATCCCGACAATGCACGGGAGATTCACGGCGACGACCTGCACTCGAACTGCGAGTGGACGCCCTTCGAGGGACACGTCGGCGTGTTCCCCGCGATGACGCTGGTCCGTGGGACGACCGTCTGGGACGGCGACACGGTGTCGGCGTTCGACGGTCGGAACGTCCGTCAGTAGCCGCTCAGACGCCGTAGGGCGCGCCCGCGATCGCTGCCCCGACCATCCCGCCAGCGCCGAACGCGATCACCAGCGCCATCGCCTGCCGCCCGCTCTCGGCGGTCCAGGTGTCGGAGACGCCGAGTTCGCGCGAGAACCCCTCGACGGCGTCCCCGGACAGCAGCACGCCCGACCACCCCATGAGACCGACGGCGAACGGGAGGGCGGCAAGCGGGAACGCGACGCCGCTCGCCTGCCGGGGGCTCACGCCGACGCCGAAGTGGAGCGCGTAGAACAGCGCGAACGCCGTGACAGCGCCGTAGCCGGCGGCCCGCGCGAACAGCCCCCAGTCGCGGCCCGCCGCCTCGACGCCCGCTTGTGACATCTCAGTCGACCGCCTCCCGCATCCGGGGGTCCAAGGCGTCACGCATGCCGTCCCCGAGGAGGTTGAATCCGAGCACGAGGATCGCGAGGAACAACCCCGGGAACAACGACATCCACCACTTCCCGGTCAGGAGGCCGTTTGTCACGCCGTTCGAGAGCATCAGCCCCCACGACGGCACCCCGGGGGCCGCGCCGAACCCGAGAAACGACAGCGCCGCGAAGTCGATGATGGCCAGCCCGTAGTTCAGCGTCGACTGCACGGTCACGGGCGCCAGCGTGTTCGGGAACACGTGCCTGGCGAGCACTCGGGCGTCGGTCGCGCCGAGGGCTTCGGTGGCTTCGATGTACTCGTCTTCGAGCACTTTCAGCGCCGCCCCCCTGACGACGCGCGCGAACCGCGGCGTGTACACGAGCGTCAACGCGATGACGACCTTCCAGAGGCCGGCACCGAAGATGGCGACCAGCGCCAGCGCCAACAGCAACGACGGGAACGCCAACAGCACGTCCATCGTGCGCATGATGACGTTGTCCGTGAGGTCGCTGTAGTACGCCGCGATGATGCCGAGCGCCACGCCCAAGAACGTCGACGCCGCGACCGTGACGGTGCCGTACTTGATCGCGATCCAGGCCCCGTAGAGCGTGCGCTTGAAGATGTCGCGGCCGGCGGCGTCCGTGCCGAAGAGGTGTTGGGTGGCACCGCCGGAGCCGGCCCAACCGGGGGCCAACCGGTCCCCGACGGTGCCGAGGTTGGACGCGCGCAGCGCGCTCAGGTCGTAGGAAACCCGCGCGATGATCGCGACGGCGAGCATCCCCAGAATGATCGTCAGCCCGATGATTGCGAGCCGATTCGACAGCAGGTTCGAGAGGAACTGCGACGACCGCAGCCGGTCGAGCAGCGACCGGTCGGCGAGCGCGCCGTCGTCCGTGGATTGGTCGGTGTTCGTGCTCATGTGTCGTTATTGCTGGATGCGGGGGTCGAGGTAGCTGTACGTGACGTCGACGAGCAGGTTCACGAGCGTGAACAGCAACGCGAACGTCAACACTGTGCCCTGGACGAGCGGGTAGTCGTTGGCGTTGATCGCGCTGACGAGGATCGTGCCGATGCCCTCGATCCCGAAGACGGTTTCCGTGAGGACGGCCCCGCCGAGGAGGCTGCCGAATTGGATGCCGATGACCGTGATCACCGGCACCAGGGCGTTCCGGAAGCCGTGTTTCATGATCGTGATCTTCGAGCCTTGGCCTTTCGCGCGCGCCGTCCGCATGTAGTCCTGGCGCACGACTTCCAGCATCGACGACCGCATCATCCGGGAGATGAGCGCCATCGAGTAGATGCCGATGGTCGCCGCCGGCAGGATCAGATGCATGACCGCCGACACCCACGCCGAGACGTTCCCCAACAGGAGCGTGTCAACGGTGAGCATGCCGGTCAGCGGGAGCGTGACACCGAACAGCGACCAGGAGTCCGCCAGGAAGATCGTGGACTCGATGCGTCCGGACGCCGGGAACACTCCCAGGAACGTCGAGAACGCCAGGATCAACAGCGGGCCCGACCAGTAGATCGGCACCGAGATCCCTGAGAGCGCGCCGATGCGACCGAAATGGTCGGTGAGCGTGTCCTGTTCGACCGCCGAGATCACGCCCAGCGGGATGCCCAGCAGGATGCCGATGGCCTGCCCGTAGAGCGCGAGCTCGAGGGTGACCGGGATCTTGTCCGCGAGCACGCTGCGGACGGCGGTGCCCTGTGCGACCGAGTACGACTGTCCGAAGTCGAACTGGGCGGCGTCGACGAGGAACCGAGCGTACTGGACGTAGACGGGGTCGTTCAGCCCGAGCTCCTGGCGGAGTTGGATGACCTGCTGTTGGGGGGCGCGCTGCCCCAGGATGACCCGCGCGGGGTCGCCGGACGCCAAATGCAGGATCACGAAGACGAACGTCGCCACGCCGAACAACACCGGCACGAGCAACAGCAGCCGTTTCAAGATGAAGCGCTTGGAAGCCATGGATGAAGCGTGTCAGATGAGTGGCGTCAGTGTGTCAGTCGGCCGCCCGGGGCGCGGTCACGCCAGCTCGACGCGGTCGAGGAACGGCCCGCCGACCGACGTCGGCGTGTACGACTCCGCGACGACCGCCTCGTTGACGCCGCGAATGAGGTCGGCGTAGTCGAGATACACCCAGGGCGCCTGATCGTGGGCGATCTGTGAGGCCTGATGGTAATACTGCTGGCGGGCGGCGTCGTCGTAGGTCCGTTGGCCCTTGTCGACGAACTCCATGTAGTCGGTGTCGACCCACGCGGAGACGTTCGAGACGTTGTTCTTGTCCTCCCAGGCGATGTAGTTCTGGTCGGCCGGGACGTCGTCGATGTCCGTGCCGGGATGCAACAGCACGTACATGAAGTTGTCCGGGTCGGCGTTGTCGGTGTACCAGCCGCTCAGGCAGGCGTCGTGGCGGCCGTCGTACGTGTACTCCAGGTACGCGCTGAACTGCGAGAACCGATTGATCTCGACGTCCACGCCGATCTCGGCGAGGTCGGATTTCACCTGGGTCGCGGTCTGGATCGGGTTGGGGTTGTAGCCCCGCGGGTTCGAGAACGTCGCAAGCTCGAAGGACAGGTCGGTGACGCCGGCGTCCGCGAGCATCGACTCGGCCTGCTGGGGGTCGTAGGGGTACGAGTCGATGTCGTCGTTGTGCCCCAACACGTCCGGCGGAAGGGGCTGGTTGGCGGACGCGGCGAACCCCTGGTAGATCGAATCGACGATCTCGTCGCGGTTGATCGCCATGGAGATGGCGCGCTTGACCAGTGGGTCGCGGAACGCCGGTTTGCGGTCGTGGTTGAACGCCATGTAGCCGACGTTGATGCCGTTTTTCTGCCGGACGCTCGCCGAGTCCGCGGACGAGACCTTCTGGATGGACTGGGCGTCGAGGTTGTCGGTGATGTGGGCGTCACCGTTGATCAGCCCCTGGGCGCGGGTCTGGTTGGAGCCGGTGGTTTTGAAGATGACCGCGCTGACGCTCGGGGCCCCACCCCAGTAGTCGTCGAAGGCAGTGAGCCGGACGCGCTGGGTTTCGTTGTCGAGTTGGTCGAACTCGAAGGGGCCGGTGCCCACGGGGTCGGTGCCCAGCTCCGGCTGGGCGTCGGCACCCAGGCTCTCGATCTGGTCGCGGGAGAGGATCGCGGCCGCGAAGATCGCGAGGTTCCGGAGGAACGGCGCGTACTGCTGGGTGAGGTCGATCGTGACCTCGTAGTCGCCGGTTGCCTCGACGCTGTCGACCCAGTCGCCGAACGTGATCGAGGCGTACCCGGAGCGGTCCGACCCCAGGTAGTAGTCGTACTCGTCGTCGATGAACCGGCGGATCGTCGCCTTCACGTCGGTCGCCGTGAGGTCAGCGCCGGAGTGGAAGGTGGCGTCCTCACGGAGGGTGAGGGTGGCGGTTGTTCCATCGAGCGTCCAGTCGTCGGCGAGGCCGCTCGTAAGCTCGCCGCTGGTGCCCGGTTTGAACTGGATCAGGGTGTCGAAGATCTGGTTGGTGACTTTCGACACTTCCCCGCTGGTTGTCTGCTGGGGGTCGTAGTTCTGTGGGTGGTCACCCCGTGAGTACACGAGCTCGTCGCCACCACCGTCGCCGCCTCCCCCTGAGTCGGTGCAGCCGGCCGTCGAAGTCGCCACAACAGTCGCCGCACCGGCGGCTTTCAGGAAGCCACGGCGGCTCACGGTATCGTCTGACATACGACTGTATGGCACGATGGCGTACTTAAACATATCGGAGCGCGCCGCTCGGCGAATCACCCGACGACAGCGGACCGCGAGTTACGCCGAGCCCGCGTCGTCGTAGAGATGGCAGGCGACCGGCTGCTGGTCGCCCGAGAGCCCCGGCTCAGTGCGTTCACAGGGGCTCTCGAAGGTGGCCGCGAGCGCGTCCTCGGCGGCGTCCCAGTCGGCCCTGGCGAGCGCGTCGAACGCGGTCGCGACGACCTCGCGGGCGTCGCCACTGGGCTCCGTATCGAACTCGCGGTCCCAGAGCGCGTCCACGAACGCCGCGCGGTCGGCCGCCCGCCCACCATCGGACGGCACGCCGGCGGCCGCGCCGTCGGGCGACGAGGCCGCCGCGGCGTCGGCCCAGACCGCGTCCAGTGGGATGTCGCGGTCGGCGACGGACTCCCGGAAGTCCATCACCGCGCGGAACGCGTCCTGCTCGATGTCGAGATCCGCGGGCGGGATCACCGACGGACACCGCGTCCGGAACCGGCACCCCGAGGGCGGGTCGATCGGACTGGGCACGTCGCCCTCCAGGATGATGCGGTCGTCGGTGGTCGCCAGCGGGTCCGGGTCCGGAATCGAGGAGAGCAGCGACTTCGTGTACGGGTGTTTCGGGGTCGAGAACAGCTGTGCCGTCTGCGCCGTTTCGACGATCTTGCCCAGGTACATCACGGCGATCCGGTCGCAGATGTGGCGCACGACCGAGAGGTCGTGGGCGATGAACAGGTACGTGAGATCGAACTCGTCTTGGAGGTCCTCCAGGAGGTTGAGGATCTGTGCTTGCACCGAGACGTCCAGCGCGGACACCGGTTCGTCGGCGACGATGAAATCCGGGTCGACGGCCAGTGCCCGAGCGATCCCGACGCGCTGGCGCTGCCCCCCGGAGAGTTCGTGGGGATACCGGTCGTACTGTGACGGGTCGAGACCGACGGCGTCCATGAGATCGATCACGCGGTCGCGGCGCGCCTGCCGGGTGGACTGCGCGCCGGGGTTCGCGGGGAGGTCATGGATCTGGAGGGGTTCGAGAATGGTGTCCCCGATCGACTGGCGTGGGTCAAGCGATGACAGCGGATCCTGAAAGATCATCTGCATGTCCGTGCGCGTCGCGCGCAGCTCGTCGTCGCCGAGGTCGGTGACGTCGTCGCCGGCGAACACCACCCTGCCGTCGGTGGGCTCCACCAACCGGAGGATCGACCGCCCGGTGGTTGATTTCCCGCAGCCGGACTCCCCGACGAGCCCGAGCGTTTCGCCCTCGTAGACGTCGAGGTCGACCCCGTCGACGGCCTTCACCGGCTCCTGGTCGCCGCCCAGCACCGAGTCCAGCCAGCCGTCCGCCCGCGAGAAATGTTTTTCGAGCCCCCGCGAGGACAGCAACGGCTCCCCGTCGAACGACGCCGACGCCGCGGTGACGGCGCCGTCGTCCACGCCGTAGGCGTCGGTGTCGAACGACTCCTCGACGCATTTCGACCGGTGGGATACGTCGTCGGGCCCGTGTTCCATGTACGGGATGTCGTCGCCGACGCAGGCGTCGCTGGCCCACGGACACCGCGCCTCGAAGTGACACCCCGAGGGCAGGTCGATGAGGTCCGGGACGTTCCCCTCGATGGGGTGGAGGCGGTCGGCGTCGTCGCGGGGAATCGACTCCAAGAGCGCGTACGTGTAGGGGTGGCTTGGGTTGTGGAAGATCTCCTCGACGGGCCCCTCTTCGACGATCTCGCCGGCGTACATCACGGCCACGCGATCACACGTCTCGGCGACGACGCCGAGGTCGTGGGTGATGAACAGCACGGACATCCCGAACTCGTCCTGGAGGTCGCTGATGCGGTCCAGGATCTGGGCCTGAATCGTGACGTCGAGGGCGGTCGTGGGTTCGTCGGCGATGAGCAGCCGGGGGCGACACGCCAGCGCGATGGCGATGAGCACGCGCTGGCGCATCCCGCCGGAGAACTCGTGGGGGTACTCGTCGAGGCGCGTCTCCGGCTCCGGGATGCCCACCGCGTCCAGCACGTCGACGACGTCGGCGACCACTTGCTCGTCGGTGTCGCCCCGCGAGATCGCCGCCCGGAGGCCGTTCAGCCACGAGTCAGTGGGCTGTTCGCCGTAGCGATGGAGGCGGAGGCTCTCGGCGACCTGTTCGCCGACGGTGAGCGACGGGTTCAGCGACGTCATCGGGTCCTGGAAGATCATGCCCATCTCGCCGCCGCGGAGATCCCGCATGGCGCGCTCGGGGGCGGCAGTGAGGTCGACGCGCGCATCCGTGAGTCGGACGTGCGCAGCGCCGTCCGGCCGGTCGCGGAGCACGTCCAGGGGGTCGGCGGAGGCGTCGACGGCGGGATCGTCGGTGTCCACGGTGGCGGCGGTGAAAAACACGAAGCCATCGAGGGCGTCCAGGACGGCCGCGTCCAACTCGTCGCCGATGGCCCTGGTGTCGTCGTCGGGGCCGGAGGCGTCGATTCGGTCGGCGAACTCGTGGAGTCGTGGACCGAGGCCGCCGGGGTCGGCTTCGAGGTCGGCGGCGATCCCGCGGAGCTCGCGTGGGGCCGCGTCGACGGCGTCGTCGCCACAGAGATCGGCCGCGAGCTCGCGGCACGCGGACACGACGGCGAACGGATAGGTGGCGGCCGCGTCCGCGTGGGCCGCGAGCACCCTGGCGGCGATGTCGGGGTCGGTGATCGTGACCCCGCCGCCGACAACGTCCCCCGGGTCGTCGACGAGTTGCATCGCGGACAGCGCGGTGACGCTCTTCCCGGAGCCGCTCTCCCCGACCAGTCCGACCGTTTCCCCGTCACTGATGTCCAGATCGACCCCGTCGACGGCCTTCACCGCGCCCCGGTCGGTGTCGAACTGGGTGCGGAGATTCGAGAGAGAGAGGATGTCACTCATTGGCCGCCAACTGTGTGAAGCGGAGGCATATAGCTTCCGCCAGACACCGAGACGGAAGCGTTTTGCGTGTGGGGTTTCGTCTCACACGCAGACCCACCGCCAATGCCACCACACGACACCAGCGACGCCGGCGCGTCCCCGTCGGCCGCAGCCGACCCCCCATCAAGCTGGGACGCGCTCATGGACGACATGGCCGCGATCGCCGACGACTACCGCGATCGTGGCTGGAGCGCCCACGAACTCCACCCGGGCGATGTCAACGTCTCCGCGCCCACGGACGACGCCGCCGGGCGCGGCGGCATCGAGTTGCTGGTGCCGGACAACGAGTTCGAGCCCGTGGCGGCCGCATTCGACGCCGCCGACGGCTTCGACACCACGCGCGTGTTCCGCGCGGACACCAGCGGCACGGTGTTCTTCGTCGCCGCCGTGGAGGCGGCGGCCACGGAGACCGCCGTCCTGGTGCCCGCCTACTACAGTCCACCCGAACACGAGTCGTTCACGACACACCTGCGCTCGGCGGCGGGCAGCGTGCGCCTCCACGTCCGCCCGCTCGACGAGCGCCGCGTCCTCACGTTCGCACACGACGCCCCCGAGCTGTTGCTCCCCGACGGGGACTAACCACCGTGCTCGATCGTGTGCCCGCAGTTCGGGCACTCGACGCCGTCGTGGCGGAGCGCATCGCTTGCCGCGCGCACGTCGCGCATCACCGACGAGATCCGCTCCTCGGCCGCGAGCTCGTCGTCGACCGCGAGGTCGACGCCTTCGACCTCCAGGAGGAATTTCGCGACCTCCGTCACCTCGTACATCAGGTCGTCGAGTTCGTCCGCGGTGAAGAAATCACACATCGCCCCGTAGAGGAACGTCGCACCCGCTAGCTCGACTTTCTCCTCGAAGGACGCGCGCGCCTGGTTGACCGCCTGCGGGCTGTACGTGTCGGTCATGAACGACACGAGGTCCGGGAGGTTGCGTCCGATCTTCGTCATCTCGACGCCGGTCTCCGTGCGGAAGTCCGCGCACAGCCGCGCGATCGCCCACTCGCGGGCGGTGATGTACGTGCGCTCCCGGAGGAAGTCGTTGACGCGGTCGTACTGCGCGCCGTCCATCTTCGAGAAGCGGTCGTAGGTCCGCACGTCGGCGGGCGGCTCCGTGGTGTCGGACTCGCCGTCGCCGTGGTCGACGGGCACGGCCACCGGTTCGGCGTCCCACTCGTCTGGTGACGGCCGCTGATCTGGCATACTGGTCCGGGTTTGCTGTGGTTCGCGCAAAAACGTGTCGCCGTCACCGACCGGTCGGAGTGCCGAACGTTTTTGATGAGGGATGGTGACACTCACGATATGAAAGTGCTGGTCGGGATTGGGGGTGCAGACGACTCGCTGGTTGCGCTCGAAGAGAGCGTGCGCCGGGCCGTCGACACCGGGGACTCGCTGACCGTCGGTGTGGTCGCGAACCCGGAGAGCAACCGGGATCCAAGCGCGCTCGTCGACGCCGCGACCGCGGCGCTGGCCGACGCCGGGCTCCCGACGGACGTGCGGGAGCTGTCCGGCGATCCGGGGAGTGCGTTGGTCGAGGTGGCCGAATCGGAGGATTTCGACCAGATCGTGCTGGGCGGCGGGAAGCGGAGCCCGATGGGGAAGATCAAGCTCGGACACATCGCCGAGTTCGTGTTGTTGAACTCCCGAACCTCGGTGAAGCTGGTGCGTGACGATGCCGGGTGAGCGCGTCTACCCGGAGGACGCCGCCGGCTCGTTCCCGACACCACCGCTCCGGATCACCGACAGCGACGGCCGCGAGATCACCGTGGACGCGTTCACGGGCGACGCCGACGCGGAGATCGACGCGCTCGTCGCGATGTACGACGACTTCGACCCGGAGGATCGCGCACAGGGCGTGCCGCCGGTCGGTGAGTCGCGCATCCGGGAGTGGGTTGCCAGCCTCCTCGAGCAGGACGGGTTCGACGTGGTGGCGTGGCACGGCGAGGAGATCGCGGGTCACGCCACGCTCGTCCCGGACGACGACGCGACCTACGAGCTGGCGATCTTCGTCCACCAGACCTACCAGGGCGCCGGCATCGGAACCGAGCTCATCAACGCCCTGCTGGGGCACGCGCAAGCGAGCGGCGCGGCGCTCGTGTGGCTGAGCGTGGAGCGCTGGAACCGGCCGGCGGTCGCGCTCTACGAGAAAGTCGGCTTCGAGACGGCGTCCGCCGAGAGCTTCGAGATGGAGATGGCGATCCGGCTGAACGACGACACCGGGTAGCCGGTCGGGGCGGCTCAGACGGACAACACGGGTTGGCTGGCGTACAACAGGACGTACTCGGCGGCCCGCTCTAGGACGTCCCCGGTCTCCTCGCGCATCCCCTCGCGGGGGATCACGACGAAGTCGGCGTCGATGTCTGCGGCCGCGTCGAGGATCACGCTGCCGGGGTGTTGGCGCTTGCGCGAGGTCGAAAAGCCGTACGCGATCGAGGAGTCGACGGCGACGCCGTCCGGGGCGAGGGCTGCGATCTCGTTGAGGAACGTGTTCGTGCCCGCAGCCACGTCGTCTTCGGCGACGTCACCGGTTCCGATGGCGCGGGTCACCGTCTCCCCGAGCACGTACAACGCGTGAGCGTCGGCGTCGTACCGGTCGGCGACCGTAACAGCGTACTCGGCGGCTGTAACCGAGGCGTCCGTGCCATCAACGGGGGCGAGCACGGTGTCGACGGTGAGGGGCATACGTGAGCGTGCGCCGTCGGGGTACTAAAGCGCTCCGCGTGAGGGTTTAAGATGCCCCGCGGGAAACACACGGCCATGATAGACACGGTTGTCATCGCGACCGACGGCTCGGAGAGCGTCGGGCGCGCTGTCGACGTGGCCCTGGACGTGGCGGCGCGGTTCGACGCCGCCGTCCACGCGCTCTACGTGCTGGAGGCGAGCGACGTGGAGTCGGCCCCCGACGAGGTCAGAACGGACATGCGGGACGCCCTCGAAGAGCGCGGCAAGGACGCCGTCAGCGCGGTTGCCGACCGCGCCGACGTGTCCGTGACGACCGCCGTCCGCGCGGGGCGGCCGCCCGCGGAGATCAGCCAGTACGCCCGCGATGTGGACGCCGACGCGGTCGCAACCGGCACCCGGGGCCGGCACGGCGAGAACCGGTTTCTCATCGGGAGCGTGGCCGAGCGCGTCGTTCGCACCTGCCCGGTCCCGGTGTTGACCGTTCGGCAGCTGGCGGACACCGACGCCGAGCAGACGACCGCGTAATCGCCGCCACAGCGCGCCCTAACCGCGGGGTTCTTCACCAGCGCACCCCAGGCTGGTGTATGGAAGACTGGGTCATCGACGACGAGGACCTGTCCCTGGAACGCAAGAGCCTGCTCCCCGGACGCGGGTTTTTCGTGCCCGACGACATCCACGAGGCACGGAAAGACGACGCGGTCCGCGAGCGCGTCGAGGGCGCCGACGTGATCGTGGTCGCGGACCCCGACGCCGACGGCCTGGCGTGCGCCGCCATCCTGCGGGAGGTCTACGGCGACGCCGCGCTCATCCCCGCCGGCCCCCACGAGATCGAGGACGGACTGCGGCGTGCCGTCGAGTACGGCAACGAGGACTGCCGGCTGTTCGTCTGCGACGTCTGCCCCGACCGCTTCGAGTACGTCGAAACCGAGCTCGCGGACGCCACCGAGCACGCAAGCGAGCTGCGGTGGTTCGACCACCACCAGTGGACCGCTGAGACGGCGGCCGCCGTCCGGGACGCGGGCGTCGACCTCGTGGTCGGCGACTCCGAGGAGGAATGCACCGCCGACGTCACGGTTCGCAGCCTCGACGCCGACATCCCCGAGCGCTTCCGCGAGCTCGCCGAAGTCACCCGCGATCACGACCTCTGGCTGAAAGACGACGACCGCAGCGACGACCTCGCTGACTACTCCTACTGGGCGGACACCGACGAGTACATGGACACCATCCAGGAGTACGGCGCGGACTTCCCCGACGACGTGCTGGCGTACATCGAGCAGCGCCGCGTGGAGAAACACGAACTCATCGAGCGCGCGGTCGACCGCGCGTCGATGAAGCAGATCGACGAGTGGACCGTCGGCGTCACGTACGGCCGGTGTTCGCAGAACGAGGTCGCCGAGGCGCTCCGCGAGCAGGGCGCTGACGCCGCCGTCGTCGTCAAACCCTCCGGGAGCGCGAGCATCCGCGGCACGGAGACGTTCGAGCGCGCCCACGAGGTCGCCGGGCAGGTGAACGGCGGCGGCCACCCGAAGGCCGCGGGCTGCAAGCCCGACATCTACGACGACATGCTTGACTACGCGGCCCACTGGACGAGCCAGGGCACGACCGCAAAGCAGGTCATCCTCGACGCGTTCCGCGCGCTCCCCGACGAGCCGGCCGACGCCGAGTAGCTGTCGGGGCGTTTTTCGGCGCCGCCGCCGTCCGCTCAGACATGAGTCTGGACTTCGACGCCGACACCCCCGTCGTGGGGATGGTACACCTCTCCCCCCTGCCGGGCGCGCCCGGGTACGACGACGGCAACCGCCCAGCCATCCGTGACGCCGCGCTCCGGGACGCCAGCCGCCTCGAAGCGGGTGGTGTCGACGCCCTCCTCGTGGAGAACTTCGGGGACGCACCCTTTTACGCCGACGACGTGCCGAAGCACGTCGTGGCGTCGATGGCGGCGCTCGTCCGTGACATCACCCGAGAGGCCGAGATTCCGGTCGGCGTGAACGTGCTGCGCAACGACGCCGAAGCGGCGGTTTCGATCGCTGCCGCCGCGGACGCCGACTTCGTGCGCGTGAACGTCCACACCGGCGCGCGACTCACCGATCAAGGCGTCGTGGACGGCCAGGCCGCCGAAACAGTCCGTCTCCGGGACCGCCTGGACGCCGCCGAGGTCTCGATGCTCGCCGACATCGACGTGAAACACTCCGCGGCGCTGGCCGAGCGCCCGCTGAGCGAGGGTGTCGCCGAGCTGCTGGAGCGCGGCCACGCCGACGGCGTGATCGCCAGCGGCGCGGGCACCGGCCACGCCACCGACCACGACCACCTCCAAGCGGTCGTCGACGCGCGGGACCGCCTGGACGCCGACGCCCCCGTCTTCGTCGGCAGCGGCGTCACCAAGGAGACGGTTGGCGCCACGCTGGACCTCGCGGACGGCGCGATCGTCGGCACCGCGCTCAAGGAGAACGGCGAGACGACCGCGCCCGTCGACGGCGACCGCGTCCGGGCGCTCGTGGACGCAGCCCGCTAATCCGGGAGGTCGCTGGGGCACGCCAGCCCACCGCGCGCACCCTCGCGGGTGCAGTTCTGCGCGGCGGCTGCCGCGGCGATCCGGCCCGCGTCACGAACGCCGGCGTCGCCGAGGACCCACGCGTGAACCAGCGCCGCGGTGAACGCGTCCCCGGCGCCGGTCGTGTCGGTCACGTCGACGGCACGGGCCGGCGCGTGAACGGTGGTCGCGGGCGTCGCGAGAAACGCCCCGTCGCTCCCGTCGGTGACAGCGACCCGGGACGCCCCCATGGCGGCGAACTCACTGGCCGCGCGCTCCGGGCCAACGCCCACATGGGAGTCGGCGGCGCCCGCGTTCGCAACGAACAGATCAGCCGTCGCCGCAGCGGCGGCAACGGTGTCGGCTGCCGCCCCGCGGCCGTCGAGCTCGGCGCGTGGCCCCGCGAGGTCGAACGCCAGCGCCGACACCGCCCCACTGCGGCGCAGCGCCACGAGGTCGCGGACCACGCTGTCGGGCGCGTACGCGCTCGTGAACACGCAGTCGGCCGCCCGGAGCGCGTCCCGATCGCTGCTCGTGAGCGCCACCCCCGGGACAGCGCCCCCACCGGCGACGATCATGCGATTGCCCTCCGGGCCACGAAGCACGAGCGCGTACGACGTGGCGTCGTCGCCGCGCCGAACCCGGGTGGCGTCGACGCCCCACTCGGCCAGCGACGCGCGCACCCGATCCCCGGCGTCGTCGCGGCCGACCCGGGACACCACCGCGGCGTCGTGATCGAGGGCGGCAAGCGCGCACGCGACGTTGGCAGCGACACCGCCCGCGCGCTCGGTGTAGTCACGGACGAACGCGCCGCCGTCGGGAGCCGGGAGGTTCGACAGCCCGTACACGCGATCGAGCACCGCGCTTCCAACGGCGACAACAGCGGCCATGCGGACCTACTGGTCGTGGGCTCCCGCGAGCCACTTGTCCGAGTACGCCGTCCCACACGAACAGTAGGCGTACGCGTGGATCACGTCGCCGTCGGCGTAGAGCCCACCCACCTCCTCGTTCTGGGCCTCCACGAACGAGAACACGAACTGAACGGTGTGGTCCTCACCCGGCCCGTCGACGGCGTTCGGACAGCGCCCGTCGACGAGCGCGGCGTCGACGTCACCGGGCGTCTGCATCGCTGTCGATCCGAACTCCATGGCCTGCATGCCGGTCAGCGTCTCGAAGACGCTGCGGCCGGACTCCCCGTCGACGACGAGCACGACGCCCGGCGTGTCCGACTGGGCGCCCCGGATGTCGGCGACGCGCTCGGCGTCGGCGCGGTCGGCCAGCGTCTCAGCGTCGGACACGTACGACTCCGCGAGATACAGCGCGACGTGGTCGGTGCGGTCGCCCGCAAGATAGGCGTCGTAGTCGCTCACGCGCCAGGATACACGATGACCGCGAAAAAGCGTGGCGTTGTTACTCGTCGTCGCCGTCAGCGCCCAGCAGCTCCGCGACAGGCTCCTCGCCGTGTTCGTCGATCGCGACGTTGAGCTGCGCGACAGCCTCCGAGACCTCCTTCCCGCGGACGGTGACGCGCTTGCGCTCGCCGTCCTCGTCGGGGTTGAATCCAGCGCCCCCCTCCAGCAGGACTTCCATGAGGTCGCTGCCGTCGACGTCCTCCCGCATCGGCCGGCCGGCGTCGTCGCTGCCGCCCGTGATTTCGACGGTGTACCCGTCGAGGCCGACGGCACCGCCATCAACCGCAGCGCCGATCTCGCGACCGATGAATCGGTTCGCGTCCTGTCCGTCAACCTCGAATTGGTAGGTGCGTCCCGACTCGGGGTCGGCGACGGCGACCTGGAACGTAGCCATGCGTGCAACCAGTCCGGCGTGATTCAAAAACCCGTCGAAGCCGCCCAGGAGCGACGCTAACGGGGTTCAGACACACTGCCGGGGGATCACCCCGAGAAGCGGCCGGTGAAACGCACCGGTCGTGTCGCGCCGCGGCGGCGCAAACGACACCACGACACCCGTCGGATCAGCTTAGAACGGGTAGTCGCGGGTCTCGCGCTGAATGCTCACCCACTTCTCCTGGGTGAACTCGTTGAGGACGTACTCGCCGTTGTACCGGCCGAGCCCGGAGTTCTTGTACCCGCCGAAGGGAAGGTGGGGCTCCTGGTTGACGGGCTGATCGTTGATGTGGATCATGCCGGTGTCGATGCGGTCGGCGATGTCACGCGCCCGACCGGTGTCGCCCGCGTGCACGCTGCCCGAAAGCCCGTACTCGGTGCTGTTTGCGATCTCCACGGCTTCGTCGTCATCGGAGAACGGGATCACCGGCGCGACCGGCCCGAAGTGCTCGTTGCACGCCGCCGCCATGTCGTTGGTGGCGTCCGAGAGCACGGTCGGCTCGACGACGAGACCGTCGTGGTCCCCGCCGGTCTCGAGCGTCGCGCCCGCGTCGACGGTCCGCTCGATGTAGTCCAGGATCTGATCGCGCTGGCTCTCGTCGATGATCGGGCCAACGACCGTGTCGGCGTCGTGGGCCGTCCCGGTCGGCAACGCGGCCGCACGCTCCGTGAGGCGCTCGACGTACTCGTCGTAGACGTCCTCGTGGACGACGTGGCGGTTGATCGAGATGCAGATCTGCCCGGAGTGCAGGAACGATCCGAAAACCCCGCTGTCCACGGCGTCGTCGAGGTCCGCGTCCTCCGTGACGATGTGGACGTTGTTCCCACCGAGCTCCATCGCCGGTAGCGCGAGGTTCTCGCCGGCTGTCGCAGCGACCTGGCGGCCGATCGCGGTCGACCCAGTGAACGAGATCACGTCGGCGTGGGGGTGACCGGCGATCCGGTCACCGATCTCGCTGCCCTTCCCCGTGACGACGTTGAACACGCCCTCGGGCAGCCCCGCAGCCTCGAACACCTTCGCGATGAGCAGGCCGCCGGTCACCGGCGTGTTCGACGCCGGCTTGAGCACGACGCTGTTGCCGGCCGCAACCGCCGGCGCGACCGCGCGGATCGAGAGGTTCAGCGGGAAGTTCCACGGCGAGATGATCCCCACAACGCCCTGGGGCTCACGCACCACGATGTTCTCCTTGCCCTCAACCACGGACTGCTTGTGGTCGCCGTTCATCCGCGTCGGGAACGACGCCGCCTCGTCGGTGATCCCGACCGACGCCTCGAATTCGGCCGCGCCCTTCGTGTACGTGGTTCCGGACTCCGTCGCCAGCAGGTCGACGACCTCGTCGCGATGGGATGCGAGGATCTCGCTCGCCGCCGCAACGATGCGCGCACGCTCCTGGGGCGGCGTGTCAGCCCACTCCGTCTGTGCGTCCGCGGCGGCCTCGTAGGCGGCGTCGACGTCGTCAGTCGTCCCGGCTGGGATCTCAGTGAACAGCTCGCGTGTCGATGGGTCATCGACTTCGAGCGTCCCCCGATCTCCCGGCGGGACGTACTCACCGTCGATGTACTGTACGTTCCAGTCGACGTCACCGAAGTCAAGGTCGGACATCAACGTGTAATTGGGGACGAGCCACCCTAACCCTTGGCCCCGCGGCGGATACCGAGTGTTGAAGCGCGAACCACACTTCGACCCACCGACGCACCCAAGCAGCGCCCGGCAGTACACTCCCACGATGGACCTTCGGTTCCTCGGCGGCGCACGCGAAGTCGGCCGGAGTGCCCTGCTCGTCGACGAGTCCCTCCTGCTTGACTTCGGGACGAAGGCCGACACGCCACCCCAGTTCCCGGTGTCGACGCCCACGCCGGACGCCGTCGTGGCGAGCCACGGCCACCTCGACCACGTCGGCACGATCCCCGCACTGCTCTCCGGCACGCACAGGCCCCCGATCCATTGGACGCCACCGACGTACGAGCTCGCGCTCACACTCGCGCGCGACACCCTGAAGCTCCACGGCGGAACGTACCACTGTCCGTTCATCGAGAACGACATCAAGCGCGTCACGGAGGTCTCCCGCACCCACGGGTACGGCGTCCCCTTCGACGCCGCAGGCTACGAAGTCACGTTCTACAACGCGGGCCACGTTCCGGGCAGCGCGCACGTCCTCGTTGACGACGGCGACACCCGGCTGCTCTACACGGGGGATTTCCACACGACCGATCAACGCCTCGTCTCGGGGACGACCGCACGCCCCGAGGCCGACGTGGTCGTCTGTGAAAGCACGTACAGCGACGTGACCCACGACGACCGGGACAGCGTCGAGGCGCGGTTCGCGGAGAGCGTCAAGACGACGCTGTGGGAGGGGGGCACGGTCGTCGTCCCGGCGTTCGCCATCGGACGCACCCAGGAGCTGCTGCTCGTCTGTGACGCCCACGACATCCCCTGTTACGTCGACGGGATGGGGAAACGAGTCACCGAGATGCTCCTCCAATACCCCGGGTTCGTCCGTGACGGCGATGCGCTCCGGCGCGCGAAGTCCCACGCCAGGTTCGTGACGGGCCGGGACGGACAACGCAAACGCATCGCCGACCAGCAAGCTGCGATCGTCACGACCAGCGGCATGCTCTCTGGCGGTCCCGCGATGACGTACATCCCCGAGATCCGATCGAACCCCGTCAACAAGATCGCGATGACCGGCTATCAGGTCGCCGGCACCCCGGGGCGGTCGCTCATCGACTCGGGGCGCGCGGAGATCGACGGCCGAGTGCTGCCCGTGAGCGCACAGGTCGAACAGTACGACTTCTCCGCGCACGCCGACCACGCCGGCCTGCGCGCCTTCCTCGACGACTACCGGGACGCCACCGTGCTCGTGAACCACGGCGACGACTGTGCGGCGTTCGCGGACGCCCTTCGTGACGCAGGGTTCACCGCACGTGCCCCCGAACGGGACAACACCTGTCCGGTCTGACAACCACTAAGAACGCCGAGCATAGCCTTAACTTGCGGCCACGCATACCCCGCAGACATGACCGACGGTCAACACGACGCCAGCGAAGAACGCGCGCACCTCGACGACGTCGAGGACGGCGCTGGCTGCACGGAGATCTGGGAACGGCTCTCCGGTCACCGGGCGGACGCCGCCGACCCCGACCGCTGATCCGCCACAGATGGTAAACGTTTAACCGCACCACGCCCTCACGTGTACTCGTGGGCCGATAGCTCAGCCCGGCAGAGCGTCTGGCTTTTAACCAGACGGTCGAGGGTTCAAATCCCTCTCGGCCCGTTCGACCGCTGTTCTCCGTGACCGACTCAGTTCGCGCGCGTCAGCCACGCCACACCCACACCAACTGCGATCGCGGCGACGGCCCCACTGATCTGGAACGCTGTCACCGCACCACCGGGACCGTACTGCCACGGCATCCCGACAAGCGTCGCTGCGCCGACCAGCGCAACGAACGCCCCGACACTAACTCCCAGAACATCTAGCGTGTCTGCAGCGCCGTTCATACCGACCCAGTCACCACCGATTAGGTTAACCCTGACGGATCGCCGCCCTCAGTACCGCGACGGGAGGAACGAGAACATGACCAGCAACACCGCGGCCGCGCCGGAGAAGATCGTAACCCCACGCAGTCCGTCCATGCGCTCGGCGAAATACTCCTGTGCCTCCACATCGCTCGCGTAATCCTCGTGATCGGTCGTCAACTCAAGCACAGGCTCGCCGCTGGACCCCGACTCGATGTACGCCGTATACTCGGTGTCCTGCACGTCAGTGGTCTCGCCACTGCCGAACTCCAGCTCGTTCGTCCGCGGCGCGAACCACTCGACGGTCACCGCTGACTCCGACACCGACGCCACCGCGGTCTCGTTGTCGTTGCCATCGTAGGTGACCGCGTCACCGACGCTGAACGCCAAGACGTCCTGCTCGGGGAGATACTCCTCGCGGGGCACGAGCGTCTGCGTCTCCCCCTCGGGCACGATCACGTACGTGGTCCCGTTGCGCTCGACGGTCGGCCGATCGACCGACTGCACCTCCCGCAGCTCGAACGCCCCCACGGACGCGTTCGTCACACGCACCGTATAGTTCTGCCCGGACACCGCCACCGAATCGTTTGCACTCCACGTCGCCGTGTATCGCGCCGATTCGTTCTCCCACGTCGCTGTCGCGGACTGCGCGGACACCTCCGAGAACGTATACTCGGTCCCCGACATCACGCGCTGCTCGCCCTGCGTGATGCTGTACTCCGGATCATCCAGCGACACGGACGGCTGCTCTGCCGCCCCAAGTAACGTGTACGACCCCACCGCAAACACAAGGAAAATCGCGACGGATACCACCGCAGCACGTCGTTGCATACTCGAACCCTTGGGAGGGGTGCGTATAATCGTTACTTTCCGCGGCCACAACGAGCCACCCCACGCGCGGGCCGAACACCCCGGGTATAGCCACCCGATTCACCGCGCCACGACCACTGCCGACTGTGTTGCCACTCGAACCGTCGCTCGCTGCTGAAAAGCCAAGGGCCGGATTTGAACCGGCGATGAGCGGCTCTGCAGGCCGCCGCGTTAGGCCGAACTCTGCCACCTTGGCACACGACTACGTACCGGTGTCCCGCCAATAAACGTAGCGGTCTCCAGTCAAAACTGCAAAAAGCCCCGAACAGCACCGCTGCTGTTCGAAGCATGAACGAGAGTATGAATAGTAGGCGGCGAACCGGATTTCCCAGAGGCTCGCGCACTCCAGTACTGACCGGAACGCAGGCGGGCTTATCTTCCGTGTTCGGGATGGGTACGGGAGTAACCCCACCGCTATGGCCGCCTTAATACCGACCAACGGAATCGAACCGTTGTACGCCGACGTCGGCGGACGTCCGTATGTAAGTGCAATCCAGTAAACGCCTGGACTCGACCACGTATGTGGTGAGTGCATGAGTGTGTGGCATTGACCTGTTAGTGCTCGCGGGCTAAACGTCTCGTTGCCTCGACGCGTACACCCCAAGTCTATCGAACTCGTCTTCTACGAGCGGTCTCAGTGGTGCTTCTTTTCCAGGTGGGTTTCGAGCTTAGATGCATTCAGCTCTTACCCCGTGGTGCGTAGCTGCTCGGCACATGCCCTCTCGGACAACCGATACACCAGTGGCACCCGTTCGTAGTTCCTCTCGTACTATACGAACGTTCCTGTCAAGCACCAAAACACCCCCAATAGATAGCAGCCGACCTGTCTCACGACGGTCTAAACCCAGCTCACGACCTCCTTTAATAGGCGAACAACCTCACCCTTGCCCGCTTCTGCACGGGCAGGATGGAGGGAACCGACATCGAGGTAGCAAGCCACTCGGTCGATATGTGCTCTTGCGAGTGACGACTCTGTTATCCCTAAGGTAGCTTTTCTGTCAGCAATTGGCCGCATCAAGCAGCCTAATTGGTTCGCTAGACCACGCTTTCGCGTCAGCGTCCCTCGTTGTGTAGGACACTGTCAGCCTATCTTATGCTCTTGCACTCTTCGCCGAGTCTCTGACTCGGCTGAGATAGGCTTAGGGCGCGCTCGATATCTTTTCAAGCGCGTACCGCCCCAGTCAAACTGCCCGGCTACCGGTGTCCTCCTCCCGGAGTGAGGGTCACAGTCACTGACGGGTAGTGTTTCATGTGTGACTCGGTGGCGTGCTAGCGCACGTACCTGTGTAACGTCTCCTACCTACTCTGCACATCAGCGACCGTGTCCCAGCGACAGCCTGCAGTAAAGCTCTATAGGGTCTTCGCTTCCCCTTGGGGGTCTCCAGACTCCGCACTGGAACGTACAGTTCACCGGGCCCAACGTTGGGACAGTGAGGCTCTCGTTGATCCATTCATGCAAGCCGCTACTGAAGCGGCAAGGTACTACGCTACCTTAAGAGGGTCATAGTTACCCCCGCCGTTAACGGGTCCTTCGCCCCATTGTACTGGGTGTTCAGATACCCGCACTGGGCAGGATTCAGTGACCGTACGCGTCCTTGCGGATTTGCGGTCACCTATGTTGTTATTAGACAGTCGGAGCCTCCGAGTCACTGCGACCTGCCTCATTGCGAGGCAGGCATCCCTTATCGCGAACTTACGGGACTAACTTGCCGAATTCCCTAACGTCGGTTATTCCCGACAGGCCTTGGCTTCCTCTGCCAGAGCACCTGTGTCGGATCTCGGTACGAACACCGTACTCGCCTTTTCACGGGCCCCAGATTGACTTGAGTTTCCCTGTTCCGACGTTCGTTCGCTTCCTGCCATTACGGCTTCCACGAACTTCGACGGTTCGACCGGGCGAATGCCCGGCTCAAGCTGCTCCGAGGCGTCGACTTTCAATGTACGGTGGCACTGGAATATTAACCAGTTTCCCTTTTGACCCGCTCGAATTACGACGGGCCTTAGGATCGGCTAACCCTCGGCTGATAAGCATTGCCGAGGAACCCTTGCTCTTTCGGCCATCGGGATTCTTACCCGACTAACGCTGCTACTATGGCCAGGATTTTCTTTTCCACTCGGTCCACTCGAGTTCTCACCCGAGCTTCCACCCGAACAGAATGCCAACCTACTGGATCACGGTGTTACCCGTGCCGTTAGGTCTCGGTGGCGAACTTGAGCCCCGATCATTTTGGGCGCCTCGAACCTCGGCCGGTAAGCTGTTACGCTTTTCTTAGAGGGTAGCTGCTTCTAAGCTCACCTCCCGGCTGTCTAGGGCTCGAGACCACCTTCAATCGCACTTAGCTCGCACTTTGGGACCTTAACCTAACTCTGGGTTGTCTCCCTCACGGTGCACAGGCTTACCCCGCACACCGGATTCCCTGCGTCGACGGCGTCCGTAGGTTTGGAGTTTGACAGGGGAGACAACTCCTCTCGGAGTTGAACTCCCCAATCGGTCGCTCTACCCCACGAACTACCTCGGCAGAGGTCATGCTTCGACATGTTTCGGTTGGAACCAGCTGTTGCCCGGTTCGATGGGCCTTTCACCCCTACACGTAGGTCACGGGAGGGTGTTGAAAGACACCAACCCTAACAGGCCTCCACATGGCTTTCGCCATGCTTCACCTTGCCCACGCGTAGATCACCGGGTTTCGGGTCGTGCCCGTTTGACTCCCCGCGCTTGAACACGGTGGCCCTCGCAATGCTGCGGCCATATTGGTTTCCCTACGCCTTCCCGGATACTCCGGTTAGACTCGTCAAACAGGCACACTCCCTGGCTCGTTTTTCAAAACGTACGACGGAACATCGGCTCCTCTCAGGTCCTACCATGAGTTTGCACTCAAGTCGTTCCCAGAGAGGCCTTTTATGCCCCGTCGCTCCATCGCCACCTGATTTCAAGCCCTATTTCACCCCCCTTTGTGGGGTGCTTTTCAGCGTTCGTTCACACTACTTGTTCACTATCGGTCTCGGAGAGTACTTAGTCTTGGCAGTCGATGCCTGCCACATTCACGAGGGATTTCCAACCCCCGCTACTCTGGAGCTGACGCACGTCGTACTGGTCCGTGATACGGGGCTGTCACCCTGTATCGCGCTCCGTTTCAGGAGACTTCACACGAACGGTCAAACGATGAAAGTCAGTCCGAACACCACATTGCCCGAAGGCTTCGGTTTGGACTGTGCCGCGTTCATTCGCCATTACTAACGGCGTCTCATTCGATTTCTCTTCCTGGCCGTACTGAGATGCTTCAATTCCGGCCGTTCCCCATTGCGCAAGGCAATTGTTATAGGGATTCCCATTAGGAGATCCTGAGTTCTTAGCCTCCGTGCGGCTCCCTCAGGCTTATCGCAGCTTGGCACGTCCTTCGTCGGCATCCGAGCCGAGCTATCCACCAGGTGGCACAGTAGCCACGTTGGTTGTCGACTGCAAAGCAGTCGACGAATATGGTACTCAACCACACGAAGTGGTCGAGATGTTGGCTGTAAACAGCCAACGACGATGAATGCTCACCACACAATGGGTGAGCGCTGTTAAGTCACGGATGTGACTAACAGTCGGTACTCGACCACGGTGGTCGAGTCCAGTGAGCGCCTGGATTGCACTTACACACGGCCGTCATCGCACGTCCCTAGGTGAACAGGGAGCGTGCATCGACCCTTCCCACTCGCACTTTCGCGGAGTGGTGCATCAGTCTTCGTCGCGATTCATCGTTGCCCCGTCTCCCACTTAAGGGACACGATCCAAGATGAACCCCGAACGGGATGGACCCACTGGGATTCGAACCCAGGGCATCCTCCTTGCAAAGGAGGCACTCTACCACTGAGCTATGGGCCCACCTCCCGATTGGGAGGGTATGTTAGCCTTGATGGTTTGTAAGTGCCCAACTGGGCACGACGGCGTCGTTCGGTGAGCTGGAGCGTCGCTCCAGTCTCGGACGTTAGGAGGTGATCCAGCCGCAGATTCCCCTACGGCTACCTTGTTACGACTTAATCCCCCTTGCGGAGCCCAGATTTGACCAGCGCATGCCGGCCTCATCCGAACCCCACTCGGGTGATTTGACGGGCGGTGTGTGCAAGGAGCAGGGACGTATTCACCGCGCGCTGCTGACACGCGATTACTACCGAATCCAGCTTCATGAGGGCGAGTTTCAGCCCTCAATCCGAACTACGATCGAGTTTAGGAGATTAGCGCCTCCTCTCGGAGTGGCTTCCCATTGTCTCGACCATTGTAGCCCGCGTGTTGCCCAGCCCATTCGGGGCATACTGACCTACCGTTGCCCGTTCCTTCCTCCGCTTTGGCAGCGGCAGTCCACCTAATGTACCCAGCTACCCAAAGGGTACTGCTGGCAATTAGGAGTGCGGGTCTCGCTCGTTGCCTGACTTAACAGGACGCCTCACGGTACGAGCTGACGGCGGCCATGCACCTCCTCTCAGTAGCCTCGGGTAAGGTCATCAACCTGACCGTCATTACTACTGTCGGGGCTGGTGAGATGTCCGGCGTTGAGTCCAATTAAACCGCAGGCTCCTCCGGTTGTAGTGCTCCCCCGCCAATTCCTTTAAGTTTCATCCTTGCAGACGTACTTCCCAGGCGGTCCGCTTCTCGGCTTCCCTACGGCACAGCGCAGGCTCGTAGCCTGCGCCACACCTAGCGGACATCGTTTACAGCTAGGACTACCCGGGTATCTAATCCGGTTCGAGACCCTAGCTTTCGTCCCTCACTGTCGGATCCGTTCTCCTGAGGCGCTTTCGCCACCGGCGGTCCGTCCAGGATTACAGGATTTCACTCCTACCCCAGACGTACCCCTCAGGTCTTCCGGTCCCAAGCTGAACAGTTTCCGCTGGACGCCTGCCCGTTAAGCGGACAGATTTCCCAACGGACTTGTTCAGCCAGCTACGGACGCTTTAGGCCCAATAAGATCGGCCATCACTCGGACTGCCGGTATTACCGCGGCGGCTGGCACCGGTCTTGCCCAGTCCTTATTCGTGCACCACCTTACGGTGTACAAAAGTGAAGGCTCTATGCCTTCACACTCGGAGTCCCCTTATCGCACTTTCGTACAGTGTAAAGGTTTCGCGCCTGCTGCGCCCCGTAGGGCCCGGAATCTTGTCTCAGATTCCGTCTCCGGGCTCTTGCTCTCACAACCCGTACCGATTATGGGCACGGTGGGCCGTTACCCCACCGTCTACCTAATCGACCGCAGCCGCATCCTGTGGCGCCGGAGCGTTTCCGGCTTTGCCCCTTCCAGGAGCAAAGCGTTATCGGGGATTAGCCTCAGTTTCCCGAGAGTATTCCCGTCCACAGGGTAGCTTGGCCACGTGTTACTGAGCTTTCCGCTGCGGGTCTAAACCCGCACAACTAGCATGGCTAAATCGGACTCCGATAGCAATGGCCTCCGGCAGGATCAACCGGAATTTGCTGGGATGGTTCCCAGCGACCAAGACTATCAAGTCTTGGTTTGGCGGGGACACGTAATGTGTCCCTTAGCACACGACGTATCGTCGTGGCCAGTTGGATGTCACCAAACCATCAAGGCTAACATCAGATTCCATCTTTACGGCGGACCGCAGGTGTGGAATCCTCATTCCTTCGGACCAGATCGTAGAGTTCGACGGGTCATAAACCCATCGGACTCCGATCAGTCCAAGACGACGTTCGCATTTCCCCGAACGCCCCGTTATTACTTAAGGGCATCGAATCACGCTCGAATCGAGCGTGACGTTTGCCCACCAGGGCGGCGAGGAACACGCGTTAACCACCTGGGAGAACCAGGCAGCCACATTGTCGTTCGCAATTCCTCGTAACGCCCGTTATTACTTAAGGGCATCGGATCACACTCACTGAGAGTGAGACCGACACCATGGAGAGCGTCGAAGAGATGCATCAGCCACCCGGACGAACCGGATAGCCTCATTGTCGTTCGCATCTCATCAGAACACCCGTTATTACTTAAGGGCATCGAATCGAGTTCGGCCGAACGCCGAACCGATCGGCGGAGTCATGCGTCGGCCACCCGTGTAACCGGGCGGCCCCATTGTCGTTCGCATTCCACCGAAGTACCCTGTTGTACTTAAGGGCATCGGACTGAACCCAGTCGGGTTCCGTCCGAACGGGACGAGGGGGCGTCAATCAGTGGCGTCGGGTGCACCGAGCCACCTCACGTCGTTCGCATCTCATCCGAGTGGTGGGGTACATAAAACACCGTCGAACCAGCAGCGCTTCGTGATGGCGGCCCACACCAGGGACACACGCCACAGCGTATTGCGTAGGCGGAGGTCGGCCGGTCATCCCGCGCGAGTGCGTTCGGTCGGGCCGAGTGGTACCCACGCGGGTGCGTGTTGGGTTGGGGCGTTGTAAGCAGTTTCGCCGGAGCTACGTCTCGCGGTGGTCGATGCCCTGCTTGGAGACGTTTGCCTTGGTGATGTCGCCCGGCATCCAGTCGGGTTTGTCGTCGGGAGCGGTTTCCTCCCACGCCCACGCTTCGTAGATGTGGATCTTGTCGGTCCCCTTCTCCCGGAGTTCGATTCGGTTGCGGTCGGCCTCGGACTCCGACTCACCGACATCGTCGAGGCGACGCGCCGCTTTGAGTGCTGCCTGTCGCGGCGTGTTTCCACTGAAGACACTGGGCTCGGTCCCGTCGTCGGTGCGGAGTGCGAAGTTCCGCTTGCCGTCCTCACGTACCATGGTTTCTTCGTGGGATGCAAACACAAGGCCGGAGGATAAATATGTCGGCGATTCTTGGCGTTCGCTTATAAGCAGGCCGGAATGATCGGCACGCGGCGGGGGGATGCGTGGCCACAACGCAACAGGATCGACGGGCGTCGGCCAGCCCCACCCGGAGACACGGGAGGCGAAGCATTCAACCAAGTCGCCGACGCAGACGACGGTGAGAACGCCCCCAATGTATGGACTGCTAAAATCCGCACTGTTCGGACTCCCACCGGAGACCACACACGAGATAACCACGAGTGCCCTCCGGGTTGCACAACGCGTGGGCGCACACCGTGCGTACGCGAAACAGTTCACCGTCACCGATCCGCGACTGTCGGTCGATGCCTTCGGGCAGACGTTCCCGAACCCCGTGGGCATGGCCGCCGGCTTCGATAAGAACGCCGAGATACCGCGCGCGCTTGCCGGGCTGGGGTTCGGGCATATCGAGGTGGGCGCGGTGACCGCCGAGCGACAGCCGGGGAACGACCGGCCACGGCTGTTTCGCCTGCCGGATGACAACGCGCTGGTGAACCGAATGGGGTTCAACAACGAGGGCGCGGACACCGTAGGGGCGCGGTTGGACGCCGAGCCACTGCCCGACGTTCCGGTGGGCGTGAACATCGGGAAATCCAAGACCACGCCGCTGGCGGACGCCCCCGACGACTACACGTACACGTTCAGCCGTGTCGGCGACGCCGTCGACTACGTCGTCGTGAACGTCTCCAGCCCGAACACCCCCGGTCTCCGGGAGTTGCAGGGCCGCGACCAGCTGGCGGCGATCTTGGAGGCCTTGCAGGACGCTGGTGCCAGCCCGTTGTTGGTGAAGCTGTCCCCGGACCTCCACCAGGACGCGGTGGCTGACGCCGTCGAGTTGGCCAACGACCTCGATCTCGACGGGATCGTTGCGACGAACACGACGACCGAGCGCCCGGAATCGTTGAGCCACCCACACGCCGGCGAGCAGGGCGGGCTGTCCGGAGCGCCGATCCGTGAGCGCGCGACCGAGCAGGTGCGGTTCGTCGCGGAGCGCACCGACCAGCCGGTCGTGGGCGTTGGGGGCGTCGCGACGGCCGAGGACGCCTACGAGAAGATCCGCGCGGGCGCAAGCGTGGTGCAGTTGTACACGGCGTTGGTGTACGAGGGGCCGTGGGTTGCAAAACGGATCAACGAGGGGTTGGTGTCGTTGCTCGAACGCGACGGGTTCGACAGCGTCGAGGACGCCGTCGGTGCGGACCTGTAGCTAACGGAGCGCGTCGAGTTCGAACTCGAAGCCGGCGACCGGCACTTCGACGTCGTGTTCGACGATGACGCCGGGGTGGAGTTCACCGATGACGCCGGCCGGCTGGCCGTCGATCTCGATGGTGGCGGCGCGCCCGTCGATGAACGACGGATGGGTGGTGGGCGGCGTTTCGAGGGCGACCGCGAACTCGTCGCAAAGCGCCTGGAGGCGGGCCTTGGCGTCCTCGTAGGAGGCGTCGTTGCGGGCCAGCACGGCGGCGACGGTGCGGCGTTCGGCGACCCCGGTCTGGGTGTCGCCGTCGGCGTGGGCGGCGAACCCGACTTCGGCGAGGTCCTGCGGATACGCGTGGTGGGTGTTCGTCTCCAGAACCATCGCCAGCGAGGGCAGCGCCCACGTGCGAAGGATCGTGAAGTCCTGGCTGTAGGGTTCGGCGATGGTGGCCGGCTGGGCCGCGCCGACCGCGTCGTGGTCGGGGGTCAGCCGCATGCGGTCGAAGTTCTCGGCCTCGCTGGTCATGTTGAAGTTCAGGAGGTCCTCGAACCCGAGCCCGACGAGCGCCTGTCGCACCGAGCGTTCGAGGCGCGAGGATTCGGTGCGGCCGCCGATGGTGTTGACGTCGGGATAGCGGGGCGTGAGGTCGTTGAAGTCGTACGCGCGCCCGAGGTCGTCGACGACGTCGACGGGGTGGCGGACGTCGACGCGGTAGGGCGGGATTTCGACGTCGTAGCCGTCGTCGGTCGGGGTGGCGTCGAGGCCGGCGCGTTCGGCGAGATCGACGACCGCCTCGGTGGTGAACTCGACGCCGAGCAGCGTCTCGATCCGGTCGTGGCTGACGTGTTTGGTGCGGACCGCGAAGTCGGGGCGGTGGAGCTCGCGGTCGGGGTAGTCGACGGTGACGTCCTCGATGGTCGCCCCACGGGCGTCCAGCGCGTAACAGATGATGGCGCACATCCGGTCGATGGTCCACTGGTCGGTGCCGGTGAGTTCGACGAACAGCTCCCGGGAGTCGGTGGTGACCTCGGTGCGGCGGCCGTTGATGACCGGCGGGAAGCTGAACAGCCCGATGTCGTCGTAGATCGCTGGGTAGGTGTCGTGGTCGGCCAGGAGGTCGGCGTACGTCTCGCCGGTGGGGTGTTCGGTGAGCACGTCGGCGGGCGTGCGTTCGGCGTCGTCGTCGAGCGGGACGAACGTGTCGCCGTCGGGGTCGATGCCCGTGTACGTGAGCGAGCGTGCGGCGGTGCCGTCGCCGTCGACGGTGTCGCCTTTGAGCATCGCGAGGTCGTGGATGCCGATGGCGCCCTTCGCTCGCTTGCGGCCCATCGTGGCGTGCAGTTTCTCCTGGAGCTGGATGAGCGAGTCCAGGGCGTCCGCGTCGAGGTCGACGCCCCGGATCACGGCGCCGGTGACGTACGGGCGATCCGCGGGGACGTCGGTGACGTCGATCGCCCACTCCGGGGCGTTGGTGTCCGGGATGTCGACCCCGCGGTCGTCGCCGGCGTGGTAGCGCAGACTGCGCGCGATGCCCTCGACGGAGAGGCGGTCGAGGCGGTCGGCTTCGAACTCGAGTTTGAACTCGCCGTCCTCGGTTTCGCCCTCGTATTCGATGCCGAGCCCGAAGAGGTCCTGGCGGAGCTCGTCGTCGTCCTTGCTGCGGTGGCCGGTGAGCCGGCGGAGTTCGTCGGGGTCGATGTCGACGACGGGCATCAGTACACCACCTCCGCGTTCCGCAGGAACCCAACGTCACACAGCGTCCCGTGGACGTCCCGGATGTCCTCGAAGCCGGTCATCAGCATGAGCAGGCGTTCGAGGGCCAACCCCCACGCCATCACGTCGCCGTCGACGTCCAGCGGGTCGAGCATCTCCGGGCGGAAGATGCCGGAGTTCCCGATCTCGATGAGCTCCCCGGTCTCGGGGTGGCGGCCGAACAGTTCGAAGCTGGGCTCCGTGTAGGGGTTGTACGTGGGCTTGAACTGGAGGTCGTGGATGCCGAACTGGCTGTAGAACTCCCGGAACGTCCCCATGAGGTCCCGCACCGAGAGGTCGTCGGCCAGCACCCAGCCTTCGATCTGGAAGAACTCCAGGAGGTGGGTGGCGTCGAGAGTGTCGTTGCGGTAGGCCTTTTCGACGCTGAAGTAGCGGGCGGGGGCCTCGACGTCCGCGTCCGCGAGGCCGGCGAGGTGGCGGGCGGTGAGACTCGTCGTGTGTCCGCGGAGCGCGAGCGCACGCGCGAAGTCCTCGTCCCACGGCGAGTGGTAGCCGTCGCCGTCGTCACCGGCTCCCTCGCGGTGCGCGCGTTCGACGCGCTCGACGAGGGCGTCGGGCAGTTCGTCGATCCGCGCGGGGTTCGAGAGCGCGAACCGGTCCCAGTGGTTCCGGGCGGGGTGGTCCTGTGGCATGAACAGGCAGTCGTTGATGTAGAAGTCGGCGTCGACGTGGGGGCCGTCCATCTCCTGGAACCCCATCCCGACGAGGACGTCAGTGACGCGTTCGGCGGCCTGCCGGAGGACGTGGGGCTTCCCGGGTGTGTGGGCGGCGGCGTCGGCGGCGACGTTGTAGTCCGCGAACTCGACGTCCGCCCACTCGCCGGACGCGAGCAACTCGGGGGTGAGTGCGCCGACCTCGTCGGTGGCTTCGACGCCGGCCATCAGTTCCGTGACGCCGGCCTCGGTGAGCGTCACTGAGCGCACCGTGCGCTCGCTGACGGTCACGAGATCACGGCTGGCGAGCTGATCGAGGACGGCGTCGTCGGCGAGGGTGTCGCCGGCGGCGAGCGTGGCGAGGGCGTTCGCTTCGGGATCGTCGTCGGGGTTTGCGTCGGGGTCAGCGGCGAGTGCGCCCGAATCGATGGTGCCGTATCCCTTCCGGGCGTAGTTCGACAACGCGATGTCGACTTGAGCGCCGTCGAGTCCGGCAGCGCCGATGACGTGGCCCATCTCGACGGGAGTGTCGTCGGCACCCGCGTCGAGGGCGGCCCGGTAGAGGCGGACCTCCGGGAGTCCGTCCGTGGCGTAGGCGTGGCCTTCGTCGGTGAGCGAGACCGTCGTCGTGGTGGTCTCGGTGACGGCGACCAAGCCCTCGGCTTCGAGGGCGAGGGCCGCGCCGGCGATCGTCTCCGGCGGGTAGTCGGTGTCCGCCGCGAGGGCCTCGATGCGTTGGGGGTCGTCGGTGCTCGCTGCGTCGAGCACCGCGACCTGTTGTGTTGGGAGTTGCATGTCGTGTAGGCGTGCGTGGCAGTCAGTTATCGGTTCCGAACGACAGCGGTCCCCTGTCGGTGGGGCAACGACGCGTTAGGCGTCGAAGAAGAATCCGAACCCGGGATGCGGCGCTGTTTCGGGCCTCATGCATCGGATCTGGGGTTCGGGCACCATGTTCGGGGCGACGGGGGCGGTGGGGAAAAGCGTTCCGTCGGGGGTGGGTTACGCTGGCGGATCGTCGATGGGGCCGAGCCCGAGCGTGCGTTCGGCGGCCGCCGCAACCGCGGGGACGTGGTCGTCCGGGGTGTAGACGCCGAAGCGCCACTGGGCGCGCTGGGAGGCGAGCATGCCGTCGACGAGCGGGCTCTGTTCGTCGAGCCGGCGGGTGTCGCCGTTGACGGTGACCCGGACCGAGGACTCCGGCATCGAGGGCGCGCCGGGCGTGTCGATGACGACGGCGGTGGCGGGGACGCCGGCAGCGTCGGCGACCTGGGATTCGAGGTCGCGGACGGTCCGGTAGTCGGCGGTGGCAACGTCGTCGGGGACGGCGTCGCGTTCGGTCCAGACGGCGCGCTTGTAGAGGTCGCGGTTGCGGATGCGGCGGGCGGCGTCCTGGGTCGCGGGGCAGTCCCGGAGCACGGCGAGGAGGTCGGCGTCGGTGAACCGCGCGAACGTCTCGGCGTCGAGGTCAGTGGTGTCGAGCAGGCGGGCGCTCGCGCGGTCGAGCATCGCGCCCGCGATGCGGGAGACGTGGTGGCGGTAGACGGTGGCGTTCATGAGCGCGCGCCCGACGAGCACGCTCTCGGCGGTGGCGACGTTGCCCTCGGCGAGCACGAGGTCGCCGTCCCGGAACGTGAGCGCGCGCAGCAGCCGACCGTGGTCGATGGTGCCGTAGGGGACGCCGGTGTGGTGGGCGTCCCGCACCAGGTAGTCCATGCGATCGACGTCGAGTTCCCCGGCGACGAGTTGGCCGAGTTTGCCGTGTCCGGCGACGAGGGCGGCGACTCGGTCGGGGTCGAGACCGTGGGCCGCGAGCACGGCACCGGGCTCGCCGTTGGAGACGAGGTGGGCGACGTCGTCGTGGTGGCGGTCGAGGCGGCGCTGGATGATGCCCTCGGTCTGGTGGCCGTAGGGGCCGTGGCCGATGTCGTGGAGGAGGGCGGCGGCACGGACGGTGTCCGCGCGCGTGCCGGAGATGTCGAGGTGGGCGAGCGCGCGGTCGGCGAGGTGGTAGACGCCCAGGGAGTGCTCGAAGCGGGTGTGGTTGGCCGACGGGTAGACGAGGCGGATGGTGGAGAGTTGCTTGATGTGGCGGAGCCGCTGGACGGGTTCGGTGTCGAGCAGCGCCGCCGCGACGCCGTCGGCTTCGATGTAGTCGTGGACGCTGTCCTTGATGGCGCGCATTCGTCCGGGGCGTGGTGGGGCGGCGTCAAAGATGGTTCGACACGGTGTCGAAACGGGCTTGCGTGGACGCCGCATAGCTGTGGGCATGGATCGGCCGCGCATTGCGTTGGTGAACGCCGCACACGAGCCGGGTGAGACGGCGCGGAACTTCCGCCGGGAGTTGGACGCTGAGCTGGTGGAGTTCCACGCGAAGGGCGGGCGGGTGCCGGGGCACACGGAGTTCGATGGGGTGGTGGTCACCGGGTCGAAGTCGTCGGTCTACTGGGACGAGCCGTGGATCGAGGCGCTGTGTGACTACGTCGAGGACGTGCACGCTGCGGGGGTGCCGGTGTTGGGCGTGTGTTTCGGGCATCAGGTGCTCGCCGAGGCGCTTGGGGGGACCGTCGAGGACATGTCGGGGTTCGAGTTGGGATACCGAACCGTCGAGCGCGTCGCCGACGACCCGCTCTTCGAGGGGCTGCCGGAGTCGATGACCGCGTTCACCACCCACGGCGACGTGGTCACGGAGTTGCCGGCGGCGGCGACGCTGCTGGCGGAGAACGACTACGGCATCCACGCGTTTCGCGTGGGGCAGTCGGTCGGCGTGCAGTTCCATCCGGAGTACGACACGGAGACCGCCGAGCGCATCGCCACCGAGAAGGACGTCTCGGAGGCGCGCCGGGACGCAGTGCTGGCGGGGATCACGCCGGGGGCGTACGCGGCGGCGTGCGAGACCAAGCGGCTGTTCGAGAACTTCACACGGCGGCTCGGGCGGGGCGCAGACGGCGGAGCCAAAAACTAGCAGGGTTTTTTTACGCATTGGGTCTGAGTACCACGTATGCTCGACTACGTGGGGTTGGAGGCGGACCTCGACAGCGAGGAGCGCTTGATCCGGGACACGGCGCGGGAGTTCGTCGACGAGCACGTGCAGGACGACATCGGCGAGCACTACTTGGACGGGACGTTCCCGACGGAGCTCATCCCGGAGATGGGCGAGATGGGGTTTTACGCGCCGAACCTCGACGGCTACGGGCTGCCGAACGTGTCGGAGACGGCCTACGGCCTCCTGATGCAGGAGTTGGAGGCGTGTGATTCGGGGCTGCGGTCGATGGCGAGCGTCCAGGGGGCGCTCGTGATGTATCCGATTCACGCGTTCGGCAGCGAGGCGCAAAAGGAGCGATGGCTGCCGGCCCTGGGTGCGGGGGAGGCGGTGGGGTGTTTCGGGTTGACCGAGCCCGAACACGGCTCGAACCCGTCGGCGATGGAGACAACGGCGGAGCCGGACGGCGACGAGTACGTCCTGAACGGGTCGAAGACGTGGATCACGAACTCGCCGATCGCGGACGTGGCGGTCGTGTGGGCCAGGGACCACGGCGAGGACGGCACGCCGGTCCGGGGGTTCCTCGTGGAGACGGACCGCGACGGCGTCACCACCAACGAGATCGACGAGAAGCTCTCGCTGCGCGCGTCGATCACCGGCGAGATCAGCCTCCGGAACGTCCGCGTGCCGGCGGAGAGCCGGCTGCCCGGCGTCGAGGGGATGAAGGGGCCGTTGTCCTGTCTGACGCAGGCCCGCTACGGCATCGCGTGGGGGGCAGTGGGTGCGGCCCGCAACTGCTTCGAGACCGCACGGGAGTACGCCACCGACCGCGAGCAGTTCGACCAGCCGATCGGGGGGTTCCAGATGCAACAGGACAAGCTCGCGGAGATGGCGACACAGATCACCACGAGTCAGTTGCTCGCCCACCGGCTGGCCGGGCTCAAGGAGCGCGGTGACCTCCGGCCACAGCACGTTTCGATGGCCAAGCGCAACAACGTCCGGATGGCCCGCGATCAGGCGCGTGTCGCCCGCGAGATGCTGGGCGGGAACGGCATCACGACGGATTACCCGCCGATGCGCCACATGGCGAACATGGAGACCGTCTACACGTACGAGGGCACCCACGACATCCACACGCTGATTCTCGGCGAGGACCTCACGGGCATGCAGGCCTACCAGTAGGCGCGATCAGTCCCGCGCCGGCGGGTCGTCGCGCACGATGTTGCCGAGCAGCGCCCGGCGGTCAGCGCCCGCTCGGTAGAGGCGTTCGCGAAGCGATGCATACCCGGGCACCGAGCCGAGCGCGCCGAACACCGGCTGGAGCGCCGGGACGTCGTGGGCGAGCGTGCGCTCGATGGCTTCCCCACAGGAGTAGACGGCGTCGTCGGTGAGCAGGTGCGCGCAGTTCTCGTAGTCCTCGGGCAGCCGCGCGCGCTGATCGGGGGACAGCTCGGTGAATCCGACGAGGGCCACGTCGCCGTGGCGGGCGGCGACGTTCGCGCACCACGTGCAGAACCCGCAGTCGTCGTCGAACACCAGCCGCGGTGGGTGGTCGTGTGTTGGTGCCATGGGTGGTTAGTCGAACCGCCCCGTGATCGTGCCACATGATTCACAGACCGTGTGGATCTCGTCGCGGGCGTCCGCGAGCGTGATTTCCTGGGTGGTTTCGCCCCCGCAGTCGGGGCACTCGCGGAGCGTTTCCGTGTCGCCGGCGTCCTGTGGAGCGCCGACGGCGAGCGCCCGCACCCGTTCGTCGCCCTCGTTGACGCCGCGCTGGAATTCGCCGGGCCCGAAGCGCGCGAGTTCGCCCGCGGAGACGGCGACGTCGCCGTCGAGCGTGCGGAACGTGACCGTGCCGGTGAGCACGTAGAACACTTCTTCCTGGGCGGCGTGGGCGTGGAAGCCGTACGAGAAGCTGTCGCCGGGCGCGAGCTCGTAGACGTTCATCGCGGCGTCCGAGAGGCCGAGCGCGTCCGTCAGCGGGAGGCTGCGGGCGGCCGGGCCCATCCGGGAGTCGAGGTCGTCGAGGCGCACTGTCCGCATACGCGGGAGTGGGGGTGTCACGCGCATAAGCCTGCGGGGTCGGTGGCGTGTCGCCCGAGGGATTCATACCGGCTGCGGCCCCAGCGTGGGTATGGCAATCGACCCGCAGTTCACGGAGAACCGAGCGCAAGTAGACACCCACAAGGGACACGACGTCTGGGGGCCGGTCGAGGAACCCGAGAAGCTCGGGGTGCACGGCACCCACGTGGCGGTTGACTTCGACATCTGCCTGGCGGACGGGGCGTGCTTGGAGGACTGCCCCGTGGACGTCTTCGAGTGGGTGGAGACGCCCGACCACCCCGAAAGCGAGCGGAAAGCCGACCCGGCGAACGAGACGCAGTGCATCGATTGTATGCTTTGCGTGGACGTGTGTCCGGTGGACGCGATCGACGTCGATGCCGGGCGCGCCTAGGGCGGGGTTACGACCGCTCGATCTCGAGTTGGTCGCGGAGCTGCTGGAGCGCGTCGCTGTCGGAGATGTCTTCCAGGCGCTGTTGGAAGTGCTGCTCGCAGACGCCGACTTTGAGGCCGCTTTTCTCGACGGTGAGGTCGGCGTCCCGGTCGCAGTAGTGACACTGCATGAAGGATCGTTGGGGCTGGAGCCACCTGAACCCCACGACAGTGACACGACTGGCGGGTGTTAGTCGGCGAGGCGTGTGCGGACGGCGGCGTAGGCGTCGCGGTCGAGGCCGGCGGTGCCGAGCGTGTGGTCGTGGGCGTCGGTGCCGCCGGTGGGGATGAGGTCGTGGGTGTCGATGGCGTCGGCGACGAGTGCAGCGCCGTCGTCGGGGGCGGTGCCGACGGGGCGGTCGTAGGGGTAGTGGGCTTCGACGGCGTCGAGGGCCGCACAGAGCGCAAGCGCGTGCTGTGGGTCGTCGTATCGAAGCGGGTGCGCGAGGCCGACGAGGCCGCAGGCGTCGGTGAGGAGGTCGACGCCGGTTTCGAAGTCGGGGACGTCGCGGGCGACAAAGCAGGGGCCGTCGTTGCCGATGAGGCTGTCGAAGACGGCGTCCATGGTGTCGTAGTCGGTGTCGGGGTGGGCGGTGATGGCGCGCGCGATGTGGGGGCGGCCGAGGCCGGGCCGCGGTTCCAGCGGGAGTGAGACGCCGAGTCTGGCTTCGACGCGGTCGATGATGCGGCGGCCGCGGTCGCGGCGGTCGCGCTGGATGCGGTCGCATTCGGCGGTGAGGGCGTCGGTGCCGTGGACGCCGTAGCCGAGGAGGTCGACGCGTTGGGGGCCGGTGTCGACGCGGAGTTCGATCCCGTGGATGACAGTGATGTCGTCGCGGACGGTGACCGGGGCGTCGAGGGCGGGGTGGAGGCGGTCGTGGTCGGTGATCGCGACGGCGGTGACGCCCGCGTCGTGGGCGGCGTCGGGGACGGCGTCGATGGTGAGTGTGCCATCGGAGTTGGTGGTGTGGACGTGGAGATCCGCGTGAACCATACGGATAGGCGGTGGGCGCGGCACCTAAACGTCGTGGTCGGTGCAGCGGACGAACGTTCATGATCGACCACCCAGAATACTCTTGTGGAGCGAGCCCGATGTGTACAATCATGACGTTCAAACAGGCCGCGGACGTATTGCACGCACAGGAGTATCCGGCCAGCGCGTCGGCGATCGCGGCCGCGTGTGGGGACGTGGAACTGGAGTCCGCCGGCGGGGAGGATCTCAGAACGGTGATCGCGCGCACCGGCGTGGACGAGTTCGCGTCCGCCACCGAGGCGACGTTTGCGGTGTATGGGGCGCTGCCGGCGGCGGCGGTCGGCAGGATCGGGTACACCGACCGTGACCCGGATCCGATGGGCGTTGAGGGCAGCGATCCGGTCTCGTTTTGAGCAGTGTGTGACAACACACCGCAATGACCGATAGTTTGAAATGTGAGAGCGAAGAACTACCGTGTACACATCTACCATGTCAATGGGTGCCTACGACGAGGCGGAACACGAGCGCAGGGAGGCGAAACATAGCGTCGACGTCTCCGCGGACGACGACGAGCGGGCGGCGTACGACGGCGACGTGGAGTTCACCACCGACGAGTCGACCGAGGAGTTGCTCGCGCAGTTCAAAGCGATGAGCGACTAGTTCCTGAGGACGGACAGCGAGACGGTGGTCACGACGATGACCGCAACGACGTGACCGGCGACGGCGAAGACCAGCAGCGGATGCCCCCAGACGAACGGGAGCAGGACCGCTTGGGCGGTTCCGAACCCGAGCGTGCGTTTGTCCACACCGGCCATGCGGGAGGCGGTGGCGGGCTGGAGGGATTGGGTGAGCGACCGCCACAGCGCGACGACGGCCGCCCACCAGCCGGTCCCGATGCGGTAACACACGTCCCAAAGCACGAGCAACGCGAGTGCCGACGGGATCACTGGGGGTTGCTCGCCGAGCAGGCCGGCGACCAGCGTCGCGCCGTCGCGGGGGTCCCAGACGAACAGGTACGTCATGAGGAGCACGTACGACACCACGCCGAGGACGACTTCGATGCTGGACGCGAACAGCAGTTGGCGGTATCTGGCGGGGACACCCGGGCCGCGGGCGCGGGCACCGATGTCGAGCATGAACGCGCTGCCGGCGGCCGCCACCAGCACGGCGGCCGTGCCGGGGAGGATCGCGCCGGGGAGGTCGTAGACGGCGGCGGTCACGAGGACGCCGACTTCGAACAGCACGAACTGGATGAGGACCGCCAGCCGGTCTGAGATGTCGATCCCGGGGATGGCACCGACGATGCTCTCGTACACCCAGGTTTCGCCGTAGACGCCGCCGGCGGCGTGGGCGGTGGATGTGGGTTCCTGGTAGTCGCTGGGCGGGGGGTCGCGGGAGTCACTCATCGGCGGCCACCCCGCGCTCGCGCAGCGCGTTCGCGGCGGCGTCGTCGAACGGCGTCAGCGACACGTCGACGAGGTCCTGGATGCGGTCGTCGGTGACCACGACCGGATGTTTGAGGCCGTGGATCAGGGGATGGGCGACGCTCCGGGGCACGTCGGTCACGAGGTCAACCCAGTACGTCGAGAGCGTCGGCGTCAACACTGGCACGGGAACGAGCAAGAGGCGCTGCCCCGCAAGTGTGGCGGTTCGTTCGAGCATCGACTTGTACGAGAGCACGTCGGGGCCGCCGATCTCGTACGTGTTGCCGGCGGTCGCCGGCGTTTCGAGCACGCCACGCAGGTACGCGATCACGTCCGCGACGGCGATGGGCTGGCAGGGCGTCTGCACCCACTTGGGCGTGATCATCACGGGGAGGCGGTCGACGAGCTGGAACACCAACTCGAAGCTGGCGCTGCCCGCGCCCACGACGACGGCTGCGCGAAGCGTCGTGAGGTCGAAGGCCGCACCGGCGAGCACGGCTTCGACTTCGCGGCGTGATTCGAGGTGATCCGAGAGGTCGGTGCCCTCCTCGCCGAGGCCGCCGAGGTAGATCACGCGGTCGACCCCCGCGGCGTCGGCGGCGGCGGCGAAGTTGCGGGCGGCGCGGCGGTCGCGCTCCGCGAAGTCGTCGCCGGCGCGCATCGAATGCACGAGATAGTAGGCGGTGTCGATGCCGTCGAAGACGCCCGCCAGCGACGCGGGGTCGAGCAGGTCGCCCTCGGCCACGTCGACGCTGGTGTCGGGGTCGTAGCCGTCGGCGTCGCGGACGAGCGCCCGGATGTCGTAGCCGGCACCGGCCAGCGCCGGGGTGAGGCGGCCGCCGATGAACCCGGTCGCTCCCGTGACAAGAACTCCCATAGGTTCGATTGGGGCGTCACCTGGTTAAGTGTTCAGCCGGCTGACTGGTGGTCTCACCAGTGATATATAGCACACACAGTCCTATGGAGGGATGGCAGCCACCACGTAGCCATATTATAAACGGGTTTACTGGTTCCGGGTGGCATTCCAAGCGATGCACTCAGACCCAGACGACGGGGCCAGCGGACCAGTGTCTCGGCGAGCGTTCGTGGCCGCAACCGGTACTGCGGGTGTCGCGGCGCTTGCCGGCTGCGCCAACAGCACCGACGGCAGCGGGGGCGACGGCACGGAGGCGGCCAGCCAGGACGGCGACGAGACGGCAAGCCAGTCCAGCCAGCTCGACACCAGCGTGTTGACCGGTGACGGCTCCTCGACGGTGTTCCCGATCACCAACGAGGGATCGAGCTACTGGAACTCGAACCCCGAGGCCGGCGACGAGGATTACTGGCCCGAGGAGTGGGCCAGCGAGTACGACACGGAGATGCGGCTCGCTGATTATTTCGCGTCGGAGTACGGCTACGAGGCCGGTGGGGAACGGTCGAGCCCGCCGTTCCGGGTGAGCATCGCGTTGAGCCACTCCGGCACCGGCATCGAGGGCGTCATGGAGGACCGCGTCGATATCGGTGACGCGTCGGCGTCCGCCGCCGACGAGCTGCCGGACGCGGACAGCGACACCCTGGATGGGTTCGTCGACCACGTCGTGGGCGTCGACGGGCAGCCGATCGTTGCCAGCCGTGAGGTCGTTGACGGCGGCGTCGAAACCATCACCATCGAGGAGTTGCGCGGGATCTACCGCCAGGAGATCACGAACTGGTCGGAGCTGGGCGGCCCGGACCGCGACATCCTGGCGCTGGGGCGCGCAGAGGGGTCGGGCACGGACACGTCGTTCCGGGCGAACGTGTTCGGCGATCCCGAGGCGGCGATCAGTCCCGACCAGCGCTACGGCCAGAACCAGCAACTCCAGCAGGCCATCGGGCAGGCGGACAACGCCATCGCGTACATCGCGTTGGCGTTCGTGCAGCCGGACGGCGACACCCCGCCGCTTGACCTGGAGATCGACGGGACGACGTACGCCTACGGGGAGAACCTGGGCGCCGAGGAGTACCCGTTGTCGCGTGACCTCCACGCGTACACGTGGCAGGACACCTCGCGGAAGGAGGCCGCGTTCATCAACTTCCTGTTGAGCGAGTTCGGCCAGGAGAAGTTCGTGACGAGCAACGACTACTTCGCGTTGCCCGAGTCCCGGCTGTCGACGGAGCGCGAGAAGGTCGCGGCGTCGAACTACCAGACGTGAACCGGAGCGGCCGGCACGGCACGGCGGCTCGGAGGCGCCAGCCATGATGCGGCGCGTCAAGCGGACCGTGGCGGCCCGCGTCACGGATCCGGTTGTGGGTGTGGCGCGGTCGGCGCGCGAGTACCGCTCCCGGACCGGTGACACGGCCGTTGCCGTGCAGGCCGTGATCTGCGGGTCGCTAGGGGCGGCGTTCGTGGCGTTCCTGGTGGGATCGCAGTGGACCGTCTTCCCGGCGGGCGTGTTCCTGGCGACGACAGTCGTGGGGTGGCGACGCGAGCAGGCCGCCACCGGCAAGGCGGTGACGTTTCTGATGACGGTCGGAACCGTCGGCGTGTTGGCGTTGATCGTTGCGTTCTTGCTCGTGCGGTCGGTGCCGGCCGTCGAGCACATGGGCGTTGGGTTGCTGGGGCGCACCGCGGACCCGCTGTGGGCGGCCCGCGACGGCGGCGTGTACTCGCTTGCGCCGATGCTCGTCGGGACCGCGATCACGACGTGCATCGCGACGGTGATCGCGACGCCCGTCGGGATCGCGGGCGCAGTGTTCATCAGCGAGATCGCGCCCCCGCGGGTGCGTGACGTGGTGAAGCCCGGGATCGAGTTGATGGCGGGGATCCCGTCGATCACGTACGGGTTCATCGGGTTGACGGTGTTGAACCAGTATTTCTACGCGGAGTTCCGCACGCCGACGATCGGGTCGTATCTCGCCGCGGGCGCGATGATCGGCGTGATGGCGTTGCCGACGGTCGTCACCATCTCCGAGGACGCGCTGGCTGCGGTCCCGGAGTCGGTCAAAAGCGGGGCGCTGGCGATGGGGTCGACGCCGTGGCAGACGACCAAGAGCGTGACACTGCCGGCGGGGTTGTCGGGGGTGTCCGCGGGCGTGCTGTTGGGTGTCGGACGTGCCATGGGGGAGACGATGGCGGCGACGGTGATGCTCACGCACACGAAGGGGTTCCCGTCGCCGGTGTTCGACGTGTTCTCACAGTACGGGGAGACGCTGACGACGGTCATCGCCTTCGAGGGCGGGAACGCCAGCGGCGTCCACATGAGTGCGCTGTTCGCCGGTGGCGTCGTGTTGTTCGTGACCGTGATGGCGTTGAGCGTCGGGTCACAGTACGTCGAGTGGCGGATGCACCGCAAGCTCGGGGGTGAGACCTGATGGGGACCGCGACGAAGACCACACTGGCCACCGGGGAGTCGGTGGTGGGTGCGGTCACCTCGCGCACCGTGCTCGGGGTGACGGCTGCGACCGTCGTCCTGGCCGTGGCGTGTCTCATGCAGTGGGTTGCGCCCGGCGGGGCTGTGGTCGGGATCCCGGTCGCCACGCTGTTGGGCGGCGGGCTGGCCGTCGCTGGCTGCGGGATCGCGGTGTTGGGCGCCGGGTCGCGGCTCGGATACATCGAAACCACGCCCTCCCGTGCGACCAGTCTGGCCGCCGGCTGTGTCGTCGGCATGCTGTGGGCGGTCAGCGGTGGGGTCGCCACGACGGTCGCCGTCGGCGGTGGGGACGCGTGGCTGCCCGTCGCCGTGGTGGGTGGCGTGGCGGGGGCGCTGGCGACCGTGTTGCCCCGCGAGGACGCCGGTGCGACGCTGCCGGCCGCGGCCGTGATCGTGGGGTGGGGCGGTGCGATCGCGGCCAGCGGCGGCGGTGGTGGCTGGACGTGGGCACCGGCGTGGTCGTCGGCGGTGTTCCCGGGCACGGAGATCGTGCCGGTGGTGGCTGTCGGCGGTGCGTTGCTGGCGGCGTGGAGCGGCGCGAGCGCACACGCTGGCTTCGGCGCTGAGGGGCGGCAAGCGGGGGCGTACGCGCTGGTCGGTGCGGTGGTCGTCGGGACGCTTTCCGTGTTGGTGTTGCTCGTCGGGTTCGTCGTGTTGAAGGGGATAACGCCCGTGCTGACGGGCGCGAGCCTGACCGGTGGCACGCTCGGGCTGCCGTTCGTCGACGCCGCCGTGCCGTGGCCGACGCTGCCGTTCGTGACCAACCAGACCGGCGGCCTCTACGTCACCATTCCGGGGGTGTTCCCGGCGCTCGTGGGCACCCTCTGGCTGGTGTTCGGTGCGGTCGTGGCCGCGGTGCCGTTGGGCATCGGGGCGGCGGTGTTCCTCACCGAGTACGCCGAGCGCGGTCGGTTCACGCAACTCGTCGAGGTCGCCACGAACGGGTTGTGGAGCACGCCCAGCATCGTGTTCGGCCTGTTCGGGTTGGCGTTCCTGGTGCCGCGGCTCAGCGGCGGGAACTCGATCCTGGTCGGCCAGTTGGTGTTGGGGTGTATGCTGTTGCCGCTGGTGTTGCTGACCTGTCGGGAGGCGTTGCTGGCGGTGCCCGACGCGCACCGCGACGCCAGCGCCGCGCTGGGCGTGACGAAATGGCAGACGATCCGGAGCGTCGTCGTGCCGGCTGCGATGCCGGGCACGATCACGGGCGTGATCCTCGGGGTGGGGCGCATCGCGGGCGAGACCGCGCCGCTGTTGTTGGTGTTCGGTGGGGCACCGTACCCGTCGAACACGCCGGACGTGCTGGGCAGCTTCTCGCTGATGGCCCAGCCGCCGTTCGTGACCAACGACGCGCTGTTGGCGCCCGCCAGCGCGCTCCCCTACCAGCTGTACACGACGATCACCGCGGGCGTGTTCCCCAAAGACGAGTTCACCACGGCGGCGTTCGGCTGGGGGACTGCACTGGTCTTGCTGGCGGTAGTGATCGGGTTGTACGCGGTCGGCATCGCCAGCCGTCGGTACTTCAGGAGGAAGCTACATCATGAGTGACACACCACAATCGGAGCCACGACGCAGCGACGACCGTTCGGGAGCCGACGACGCCACCGCGGCGGCGGCGGCGGGCAGCACAGACGCAGCCGCGGCCGCCGTCTCGTCGAAGACGGGCGGTATCGCGGGCCCGCCTGGCGGGCCCGGTGGGGTCGACGGCGACGAACCGGCGGTCGCCAGAACGGTCGGCGAGAGCGACGAACAGTTGCAGGACGCGTGGACCGACTACGAGTTCGACGGGGACGCGAAGGTCAGCGTGTCCGACCTGGATACGTACTACGGCGAGGAGCGGGCGTTGGAGTCGGTCTCCCTGGACATCCCCGCCGAGAGCGTGACCGCGCTCATCGGGCCGTCGGGCTGCGGGAAGTCGACGTTCCTGCGGTGTTTGAACCGCATGAACGACCGGATCAGGGGGGCGCGCGTCGAAGGGAGGGTGGCTCTCGACGACAGGGACGTCTACGGTGACGGCGTGAACCTCGTGGAGCTGCGCCGGCAGGTGGGGATGGTGTTCCAGGAGCCCAACCCGTTCCCGAAGTCGATCAGGGACAACATCTCCTACGGGCCCCGGAAGCATGGTGACCTCGAAACGGGGCTGCTTGCGCGGCTGCTCGGGCGCGACGACCGGGACGCGGAGCGCGACCTCGTCGAGCGGGCGCTGCGGCGCGCGGCGCTGTGGGACGAGGTCAGCGACCGCCTGGGCGACAACGCGTTGGGGCTGTCCGGGGGCCAACAGCAGCGCCTCTGTATCGCGCGGTGTCTGGCCGTCGATCCGGACGTGATCCTGATGGACGAGCCGGCGTCGGCCCTGGATCCGGTGGCGACGGCGAAGATCGAGGACCTCATCGAGGAGCTCGCCGAGGAGTACACCGTCGTGGTGGTCACGCACAACATGCAGCAGGCCGCCCGCATCAGCGACCAGACGGCGGTGTTTCTCACCGGCGGGCGGCTCGCGGAGTACGACGCAACCGACGCGATCTTCCAGAACCCCCAGAGCCAGCGCGTCGAGGATTACGTCGCCGGGAAGTTCGGGTAGCCGACGGATGGATCGGTTCAGTTGGCGGCCGCAGCCGGGCGGCCACAGGGCGACCGCTCGCGGCGTCCGGTCGGGGGTGTAGCGCGTGGAAACGCGCAAGATCCAGCAGGTCGGCGGCGGCACGTACACGGTGTCGCTGCCGGGGTGGTGGGCCACCGAGCACGGCGTGAGCGCGGGCGACACGGCGTATCTCTACCCACACAGCGACGGGTCGCTCGTCGTGCGGTGGGGTGAGGCGGCCGACAGCCCGCTGGCGTCGACCCGTGTGCCGGTGCCGTCGGACGCTCCGCCACGGGCGGCGGCGGACGCGTTGGACGCCGCGTACGTCGCCGGGTTCGAGGAGATCGACGTGAGTGGGGTGGCGGCGTCGCCGCCGCCGGCGGCGGAGGTGGCGGTGTCGGCACCGCAGTCGGCCCGTGGTGACGGCGACGGGAGTGGCACTGCTGGCCCGACAGCCGCCCAGCGGGACGCAGTGATCGACCGGGCGCGCACCCTCCCCGGGGTTGACGTGGCTGCGTCGTCGGCCGACCACGTGGCTGTCCGGGGGCTGTTTGACGCGGCTGACGTCTCCATCCGGCGGTCGCTCATGCGGCTGCGGTTCAACGCGTTGGCGGCCCACGAGGCCGCGATCGACGCCGTCACCGAGTCCGGCGGCGGCGTGATCGAGCGCGTGGAAGACCGGTGCCATACGGCCGATCGCACCGTGCGGCTGATCGAGCGGTACGGGAACCGCGGGCTGGCACAGCGGTCGACGCTGGACGCGCTTGCGGTGTCACGGCCCCAGGTGGCCGGCTGCGTTGCGGCGGCGCGGGCGCTGGAGCGCGCCACTGCTCGTGCGGGCGACGTTGCGGCGGTCGGGGAGCGCGCCGCCGGGAGCCTGGACGACGACGTTGCGCGGGTGCTTCGTGGGGTGAGCGAGGACGCGTGTGCGAGCGTGGACGCCGCGACGGACGCGCTCGTGGAGGCGGTCGGCGGGTCGAGCCGGGTGCCGAGCGCGCACGACGCGCGCCGGCAGTGTGCGCGCGTCCGCCGGGTCGCCGACTGCGTGGAGCGCGCGGCGCTCGACGACGACGCGGCCGCGATGCGAACGCCGAGCACGGCGGCTGTGGCAGTTCGGGCGCTTGACGGGCTGGTGGGGACCGCGGACTGCGGTGCCGCCATCGCTGCGGTCGCGCTCCGGATGGCGGTGGGCGCACAGCGGTAGCGGCGGCGAACCTGGTATCCCTCCGGCACGCGAAGGCAGCGTATGAGCGAGGCCTGTGACGCCTGCGGCGACGACGTGCGGCTGGCCGGCGGCATCGCGAACATCTGGGCGAGCGAGCCGGTCCGCACGGGCGGGATGACGCTGGAGTTCGACGACGGCACGGAGCACTTCCTGTGTTTCGACTGTATCGAGGCGCTGCCCGACGCGCCGACGGCCGCCGACGTGGAGGCGCTGAAGGGATGAGGTTTTCCGCGCGGCAGCCCTCGCGTCGTGCGTGCAACCGGGTCGCGTCGTCGAGGAGTTCCCCGCGCCGGAGTTCCGGGGCGCCCAGCGGCAGGCGCTGGCGGACATCCAGGCGGCGTTCGACGCCGGCAACGACGTGGTGTTGGTGCGGGCACCCACTGGCAGCGGCAAGAGCCTGCTCGCGCGGGCCATCATGGGGTGTGCGCGGCGGGCCGCCGACGCCGACCCCAGCGACGCCGTGGGGGCCTACTACACCACGCCGCAGGTGAGCCAGCTCGACGACGTGGCCGCCGACGACCTGCTGGAGGAGTTCAAGCTCATCCGGGGGAAGTCGAACTACACGTGCATCCTCCCCGGCGAGGAGGCGACGCCCGTGGACCGCGCGCCGTGCGCCCGCGAGCGCGGCTACGACTGCGCGGTGAAACACCGGTGTCCGTACTTCGCGGACCGCGCCATCGCGTCCTCGCGGGCGTTCGCCGCGATGACGCTGGCGTACTTCATGCGCACCGCCGGGTCGGAGGTGTTCCGGAAGCGCGACGTGTGTGTCATCGACGAAGCCCATGGGCTCGCCGAGTGGGCGGAGATGTACGCGACTATCGACCTCGACGAGCAGCGGGTGCCCGTCTGGCAGGACGTCCGGGTTCCGAGCGGCCTCGACGGCGACCCCGAGCGGACGGCTGATTTCGCCGACCACCTCCAGGGGGTCTGTGAGGGCGTGAAAGACGAGCTGCTCGGGCAGGACGAGCTCACCACGGAGGCGGTGGCGCGCCGGGACCGCTTGCAGGAGCTCATCGCCGAGTTGGACTGGTTCATCGAGGACTACCGGGACCCCGAATCGGCGACGACGTGGGTGGTCGACGCCGACGAGGAGGGGGTCACGATCAAACCCATGGACCCCGAGCGGTATCTGTCGCACACGGTCTGGGACCGCGCGAACAAGCACGCGTTGCTGTCGGCGACGATCCTGAACAAGGCGGCGTTCTGTCGGAGCGTCGGTCTCGATCCGTCGACCGTCGCGCTGGTCGACGTCGAGCACACGTTCCCCGTGGCGAACCGGCCGCTGTACGACGTGACCCAGGGGAAGATGACCTACGAGAACCGCGCGCAGACGCTGCCGAAGCTGGCGGACACCGTCGTCCGCGTGATGGCGACCCATCCCGACGAGAAGGGCATCGTTCACGCCCACAGCTACGACATCGCGGAGAACCTGGCGGCGCGTCTCGCGGACGCCGGTGTCGGCGACCGTGTGCGCACCCACGACGCCGACACCCGGGATGCCGAACTGGAGCGCTGGAAGGCAAGCGACGACCCCGAGGTGTTCGTCGCCGTGAAAATGGAGGAAGCCCTGGATCTGGCCCACGACCTGGGGCGCTGGCAGGTGCTGTGCAAGGCGCCGTTTCTGAACACGAACGACTCCCGGGTGGCCGCCCGTCTCGCGGACGGCCAGTGGGCGTGGTACTACCGGACGGCGCTGCAGACGATCATTCAGGCCTGCGGCCGGGTGGTGCGTGCGCCCGACGACTACGGCGCGACCTACATCGCGGATTCGAGCGTTCTGGACGTCTTCGAGCGCGCCCGTGGGGACATGCCGCCGTGGTTCGCGGCGCAGGTGGACGCGATGACGACGCCCGACCTCGCCGAGCCGGACCCGGCGGCCGCGCTGGGGGAGACGACTGCCGGCGTCGAGCAGGTCGAGGCCGCCACCCGTTCAACGGACACCGGTGGCCGCGGGTCGACCGGCGAGACACAGCCCGATCGGGCGGCGAGCCGCGACGACCGGGACAGCGAGGGATCGCCGGTCGCGGACGTCTGGAACACCGAGTGATCAGAGCAGCGAGACGGCGTACGCGACCGACGACCCGAGCAGCAGGATCGTGAGGACGATCGCGCGGTACTGGTTGCGGTCCATGCACACACCTGTTGCCGGCGACGGGTAGGCGTACCGGTGGGCTTTCGTCGGAGCCACGTGAACGCGGCGGTGTGCTCCGAACACGACTGCTCGGTGTTGGACTGCTCGCGTCCGGGTTGCTGCACCTGTTCGGCGCGAACCGGCTGCTCGACTGGGCGGCGACAGCCTACGACGTCGGCCTGGACGCGGAGTTCACGCCCGGGCCGACGACGGCGTGGCGGGTGCGGGGGCTCGGGGTGGCGTCGCTGCTGGCGGGCGCACACCTCGCGTACCACGGGCGTGTGGTTCCGAGAAACGACGGCGACTAGGGAACGCGGGCGTCGATGGCGACGTGGAAGACGCCTTCGCTGTGTGATTTGACGCGCCGCGTGTCCAACACCGTGGGGGCGGGGCGGCCGGCGCGCTGGCAGCCGGCGCGGAGCCGCGAGAGCGGGCGCTCCCAGAGTTCCGCCTCCGGAACCGCGCTGTGGGCGTGGAGGACGCCGCCGGAAACGAGGTTGTCGAGGGCCGCGTCCAGATAGCCGGGGGTGGACGCGGCGTCGCCGACGGGACCGCCGCCGAGCGCGTCGTAATACCCCATGACGATCCGGTCGGCGGGCGCGTCGACCTCGCGGCAGTCCCCGAGAATGGTGTCGAGCGTCTCGGCGACGTCGTTGAGTTGGGCGTTCTCCGCCAGGAAGCGGAACGCGGTGGGGTTTTTCTCGACGGCGGTGACGGTCGCGCCGGCGCGGGCCATCGGGAGCGCGAAGTAGCCGACGCCCGCGAACATGTCCAGCACGCGCTCGCCGGGGCCGGTGGCGTCGCCCATGCGTGCGCGTTCGGCCTTGTTCCCCGGCGAGAACATGACAGCAGCGAGATCCAGCGCGTACCGAGTGCCGTGCTCGACGTGGACGGTTTCGGTGTCGCCGTCCCCGGCGACGACCGAGACGTCCGGGGTCCGGTGTTCGCCGGCGACGCCGTCGCCGCGGTCGAGGACGGTGTCGGCTTCGCGGTGGAGCTCCAGCAGCGCGGCCCCGACCTCACCGGGCCGGGGGCAGTCGGTGAAGTCCGCCAGGATCACGCTGCCGAGGACCGCCCACGACGAGGGGGCGCGCTCGCGCTCGGCGGCCGACCAGCCGCGCTCGCGCAGGCGGTCGCCGAGGTCGGGGGCGCGAGGATCGGGGTCTGCTTGGGCGATGGCGCGCTCAAACGGAACCGCGTCGGGCTCCGCGGTGACCGGGAGTTCGACGTGGTCGGCGTCGTGTTCTCGGACTTTCCGGCGGTCGTCGTAGACGCCTTCGTCCTCCAGCCCGTCGATGGCGGTCTGGCTGTCGGGTTTCGGGACGACGACGGCGAGGCTACGCATCGGGGAGGACGTGGAGGCCCGCGCGGGATTTGAGCGCCGGGACCGTCGACGCGTCGGGGTCGACGTAGTCGGGGCGGGCCACGGTCTGGGCCTCGTAGGTGTCGGGGTCGAGGATCTGGATGGCCGCGTCGTCTTCGACGGTGACGACCGTCGCCTCGGTGGCGTCCGCGACGGCGCCCAGTTTGCGGGCGTCCGGGCTGTCGCCGTCCTCGAAGCTCGCCTCGTAGGGTTCGCCCGTGGTCACGCGAACGCCCTTGAGGTTGCCGTGGTTGGACTGCACGAGCACCGGGCCGCCGTCGTCGGCGGCGATGTCCACGACATCCCCGGGAACGAACTCGGGCAGCCGGACGGCGTAGGTGACGCGGTAGACCTCGTTGCCGTCGTCGTCCTCGGTGATGAGCGTCTCGTGGTCCTCGAAGTCGCCGCCGAACTCCTCGACGAGCTTGCGGGCGAGTTTCAGCCCGATCTTGGTCGTGGAGAGTTTGATGTCGGTGCCGGATTCGGCGTCGCCGATCTCGGTGACGAACGCCTCCCGGTCGCCGGTGGCCTCCATGTCGGCGACGATGCGGTGGGCGAGCTCGGCGGCGCGGTCGGTCTCCTCGCTTGTGGGGTCCCGGCCGACCGCCCGCACCTGCACCGTCGAGGCATAGGACTCCCCGGCGATGCGGCCGCAGCGCTGGCAGGTCTGGCGGCTCACTTTCACCGTGACGGCGACCTGCTCGGTGCGGTGGGTGTCCCGCACGACGCCGGTGAACGTCGCGTGCATCCGGACGGTGTTGTCGTCGAGTTTCTCCGGGCGGACCTCCCAGTCGACGTCCTCGGCCTCAAGGTGGACGCCGAGCGCCTCGGTCGTCTCCGCGACGGCGACGTCGACGTAGTCGTCGGCGCCGATGTCCACCCAGCGGTTCCCGCGGTGGACGGCCCCACAGCGGGCACACACCATCACCTCGATGGTGTCGGGGGCGTCCACGAGATCGAACGCCGCGAAGTAGCAGGAGTCGCACAGCGACTGCTCGCGGCGCGTCGCCCCGTCACCGCCGGCCGAGTCAACGGGGTCGCCGCACTCGGGGCAGAAACTGCTGCCTGCGTCGGTCATGGGCCGGGATAGCGCTCGCAGGCTGTTAAGTACCCCGTCACGGCGGCGGCCGAGTGCGGCGACCAGTTTCACTTTCAGTGTGCTGTATACGAGACTTTATGCGTGGGGCGGCACAACCAGGAGATACATGCCTGAATCCGATCTCGAAGAGCTGCCCGGCGTCGGCCCGGCAACCGCAGAGAAGCTCCGCGACAACGGCTTTGACGCGTTCCAGAGCCTCGCAGTCGCGAACAGCGCCGAACTCTCGAACACCGCCGACATCGGCGAAAGCACCGCTGCGGACGTCATCCAGGCCGCACGCGAGGCCGCCGACGTGGGCGGCTTCGAGACCGGCGCGACCGTCTTGGAGCGCCGAGAGCAGATCGGGAAGCTCACCTGGAACATCCCCGAAGTCGACGACCTCCTGGGGGGCGGCGTCGAAACCCAGTCGATCACCGAAGTGTACGGCGAGTTCGGCGCGGGGAAATCCCAGGTCACCCACCAGCTCGCGGTGAACGTCCAGCTCCCGACCGAATACGGCGGCCTCCACGGCCGCGCGGTGTTCATCGACTCCGAGGACACCTTCCGCCCCGAGCGCATCGACGACATGGTGCGTGGCCTCTCCGACGAAACACTCCAAGCGGCGATGGAGGCCCACGAGATCGAGGGCAGCACCGACGACGAGGACACCCTCACGGAGCTCGTGGACGCGTTCCTGGACAAGATCCACGTCGCGAAAGGCTTCAACTCCAACCACCAGATGCTGCTGGCGGAGAAGGCCAAGGAGATCGCCAGCGAACACGAGGACGGCGACTGGCCGGTGCGGATGCTCACCGTCGACTCGCTGACCGCGCATTTCCGCGCCGAGTACGTCGGCCGCGGCGAGCTCGCGGACCGACAGCAGAAGCTCAACAAACACCTCCACGACCTCGAAAAAGTCGGGAACCTCTACAACGCCGCGGTGCTGGTCACCAACCAGGTGCAGTCGAACCCGGACGCGTTCTTCGGCGACCCCACGAAACCCATCGGGGGCAACATCCTCGGGCACAAGTCGACGTTCCGGATGTATCTCCGGAAGTCGAAAAACGACAAGCGCATCGTGAAGCTCGTCGACGCGCCGAACCTCGCGGACGGCGAAGCCGTGATGCGGGTACAGGACGAGGGCCTGAAGCCCGAATAAGCGGCCCGCGGTCTCAGGCGTCGTCTTCGGTGGTCGTCCGGTCGGCCTCGTCGCCGTCGCCCGTGTAGATCTCCGCGCCGTCCTGGACGACCTTCTCCGAGAGCACCGCACACTTGATGCGCATCGGCGTCACCTCGACGCCGAGCATGTCCAGGATGTCATCCCGGTCGAGGGCGTCGACCTCCGCGAGCGTCATGCCCGGGAGTTCCTCCGAGAGCATGCTGGCGGAGGCCTGACTGATCGCGCAGCCGTCGCCGCGGAACGCCACGTGAGCGATCGTTTCGCCGTCGTCGTCGAGGGCAACGTCGAATTCGAGTTCGTCCCCACACGAGGGGTTGTATCCTTCGTGGGTGAACGACGGCTCGGGGAGCTCGCCCTGGTTGCGGGGGTTGCGGTAGTGATCCAGGATCTGCTGTCGGTACATGTCCGAACCCATGCTCATATTGCTTGCTGGTAGGGCAGAACGGCGTAAAAACGTTCCGTGGCGCTGACCGATCAGGGCGCGAAGATCTGGCGGGCTTCGTCGACCGCCGCAACCAGGGCGTCGACCTCGTCGCGGGTGTTGTAGAGGTAGAACGACGCGCGGGCCGACGCTGGGACGCCGAGGGTGTCGTGCAGCGGCTGCGTGCAGTGGTCGCCGGCACGGATCGCCACGCCGTAGTCGTTCAGGATCGAGGACAGATCGTGGGCGTGGATGCCGTCGACGTTGAACGACACGACCGCGCCGCGGTCGTCGCCCGGCGGGCCGTACACGTCGACGTCGTCGGTCATCGTGAGTTGGTCGTAGGCGTACTCGGTGAGCGCCTCCTCGTGGGCTCGGATGGCGTCCATGCCGATGTCCTGGAGGTAGTCGACGGCTTCGGCGAGCGCGATGCCCTGGGCGATGACCGGGGTCCCGGCTTCGAACTTCCAGGGCGGGTCGTTCCACGTGGCGTCCTCGTAGGAGACGCGCTCGATCATGTCGCCGCCGTAGAGGAACGGCTCCATCTCCGCGAGCAGGTGGCGCTTGCCGTAGAGGCAGCCGATGCCCGTCGGGCCGAGCATCTTGTGTCCGGAGAACGCGTAGAAGTCGGCGTCGATCTCCTGGACGTCGACAGCGCGGGTCGGCGCGGCCTGCGCGCCGTCGACGAAGATGTAGGCGCCGTGGTCGTGGGCGATGTCCGCGAGCTCGCCCACGGGATTGACCGTGCCCAGAGTGTTCGAGATGTGGACGGCGTTCACGAGGGCGGTGTCGTCGGTGATCATGTCCGCGGCGGCGTCCATGTCGAGGTAGCCGTCGTCGGTGATGGGGATGTATTTCACCTCGGCGCCGGTTTCATCGGCGACCTGCTGCCAGGTCACGAGGCTGGCGTGGTGCTCCATCTGCGTGAGCACGACCTCGTCGCCGGGGCCGAGCTCGTTCAGTCCCCACGCGAACGCCACGAGGTTCTCGGCTTCGGTGGTGTTTTTGGTGAACACCATCTCCTCGCGGTCCTCGCCGCCGACGAACGCGGCGAGTTTGTCGTGGGCGTCCTCGTAGGCGACGGACGCCTCCTGACTGAGTTCGTGGAGGCCGCGGTGGACGTTCGAGTTGTACCGGCGGTAGTAGTCCGCGATGGCGTCGACGACTGGCTCAGGGGTGTGTGAGGTGGCGGCGTTGTCGAGGTAGACGAGATCCTCGCCGCCCGCGACCTCCCGTTCGAGGATCGGGAAGTCGGCGCGCACGGCCTCGACGTCTATCGGGCCCTGTTCGGTGGCTTCCATTGAAACGGTGTAGGGAGCCGGGCCACTACTGTTCTTCGGTGGGCCGAAATCCGGCCGCGACTGGGGTGCTCAGAACTGCATGAACTGGGCGTGGACCGTGCCCTCCAGTTCGAGCACGTTGGCAGCCTCGACGTGTCCCGCGTCGATGGCGATGCCGACGGCGGTGTCACCGACCACGTTCCCGATGGTGGCGCGAGCCAGCGCCGCCCGGACGGCGTCTGCGTCGGCGGCCTCGCCGTCGTAGAAGGACTCGGTGACGGTGAACTCGGTGCCGCCGTTGTCGTAGGTCTCCCCGAGCACGTCACGGTCGCAGGCCGCAACCAGCAGCCCCCGGTCGGTGTGTCGCTCCCGCATCACCAACGGCGACGGAGTGGTCATCGCTCGTCGACGAGTTCGCGTTCCTGCTGGCTGCGGATCTCGTCGGCCTGCTCGGCGACCTTCGCGGCCTCCTCGTCGCGGCCGAGTGCCTCGAGCGCGCGGGTTTTCTCCTCGTAGACGTCGGCCTGCTGGAAGCCCAGGCGGATCGCGTTGTCCAGGGCGTCGAGCGCCTGCTCGGGGCGGTCGCGCTCGTTCTCGATGAACCCCAGGTTGTACCACGCCTGTGGCAGGCGCTTGTCCACGCGGACCGCCTCCTCGGCGTGCTCGTAGGCCTGTTCGTCCTCGCCGAACTCCCAGAGCGCGTACGCCAGGTTGGTGTGGGCGGCCGCCTCGAAGTCCCCGTCGTCGGCGACGAACAGCGCCTCCCGGTGTGCGCCGACGGCGGCGTCCCACTCCTCGAGTTCGCCGTGCGCAATACCCTTGTTCACCCAGGCCTCCTGTTCGCGGTTGTCGTCGTCGGTGTACTGGGCGGCGCGCTCGAAGGTGTCGACGGCCTGCTCGTTGCGGTTGATGCCCATGTAGCTCAACCCGACGTCGATGAGTTCGTCGGCGTCGACGGCGTCGTTGTCGAGGGTGCGCTCGTCGAGGGTGTCCGCGACCACGCGGCTGTCCACGGGGTCGACCGTGTCGGGGTCGACGTCCAGTTCCGGCGGGTCGAGGTCGAAGCCCGCGTAGGGGTCGTCGAAGCCCGCGCCCTCGGAGAACTCGTGATCGAGGGCGTCGTCGTCGAGCCCGGCGGCGTCTTCGGGCGCGGGCTCGCCGTCGGCGTCCTCGCTGCGGTCTGTCATACGGCGTGGTTGGCGAGCCGCGGGGTTAAGGCCTCCGCACCCGGCCGCGTGCGTGTGAGCCGCCTGCGCGACGCCGGCCGAGCGCACCGACAGAAGAACAACGTTTTAACGACGGCGGTGGTACTCGCGTCCACTATGGGTAAGAAGTCGAAGGCCTCGAAAAAGCGGCTGGCCAAACTGGAGCGCCAGAACAGCCGCGTCCCCGCGTGGGTCATGATGAAGACGAACCGAGACGTCCAGCGCAACCCGAAGCGCCGCAACTGGCGGCGTAACGACACCGACGAATAATGAGCGCCAGCGAATTCGATGACCGCTTCGTAACGGTGCCGCTGCGTGACGTGACGAAGGTGCCGAGTCACGAGCGCGCCGGCGAAGCGATGAACATCATCCGCCAGCACCTCGCAAAGCAGTTCGCCGTCGACGAGGACGCGGTCCGCCTGGACCCCTCGATCAACGACGCCGTCTGGAGCGAGGGCAACAACAACCCGCCCCGGAAGCTCCGTGTGCACGCTGGGAGCTTCGCCGAGGACGGCGAGACAGTCGTGGAAGCCGACTACGAAGGCTGACAAGCTTGCTACGCGCTGCGTTCCGTGGGTCCGCGTACATCGGCGTATTCGCTCGCGCCACCGAGAGCTGTGTGCTCGTTCGCCCGGACCTCGACGACGACTTCGTCGACTCGATCGCCGACGAGCTGGGTGTGCCCGCCGTACAGACCACCGTCGGCGGGTCCTCGACTGTCGGGTCGCTGGCAGCGGGGAACAGCAGCGGGCTGCTTGTGAGCAACCGGATCCGGGAGCGGGAGCGCGACCGCATCGAGGCCGCCGGCGTCACCGTCGGCGAGCTTCCCGGCGCGGTCAACGCCGCCGGGAACGTCGTTGTCGCCAACGACGACGGCGCGTACGTCCACAGCGGGCTCTCGGACGACGCCGTCGCGGCCGTCGAGGAGACCCTCGACGTGTCGGCGACGCGGGGCCAGCTCGCGGGCGTCGACACCGTGGGCACGGCCGCCGTCGCGACCACTGACGGCGTGCTCTGTCATCCGAAGGCGACGGACGCGGAGCTGGAGCGCATCGAGGAGACGCTGGGCGTGTACGCCGACGTCGGCACCGTGAACTACGGGGCGCCGCTGGTCGGCTCCGGGCTCGTGGCGGCCGACGACGGCTACCTCGTCGGTGACGACACGACGGGGCCGGAGATCGGCCGGATCGAGGACACGCTCGGCTACATCGAGTAAGAACGCCTTCGTTGCCCACCTGTGCGGTCCTCCACGCGGGAGGCCAGACGCCCGATTGACGGCTTTTTCGTGGCTGCGGTGCTCGCTCAGCGGCGTGGCTGGGAAGGGAAGATACTTCCCCCTTGCTGCCGCAGTGAGTGACATGAGTCTTGGAGGCGGCGGTCAACAGCAGCTACAGCAGTTGTCCCAGGAGATTCAAGCAATCGAGGAGGAGGTCGAGGAGCTCGAAGCCGACGTGGCGTCGCTGCGCCAGGAGCAAACGGAGATCGAGGAGGCCAAAGAGGCCCTCGACGTGCTGGAGACGGGCGCGACCGTGCAGGTGCCGCTGGGCGGCGACGCGTACGTTCGTGCCGAGGTCAAGGACATGGACGAGGTCGTTGTGAGCCTCGGCGGCGGGTACGCCGCGGAGCAGGACAGCGACGCCGCGGCGAGCGTGCTCGACGAGAAGAAGGCCACCATCGACGGCCGCATCGACGACGTGCAGGCCGAGATCGCTGACCTCAGCGAGGAGGCCGAGCAGCTCGAACAGCAGGCCCAGCAAGCCCAACAGCAGATGATGCAACAGCAGATGCAGGCCCAACAGCAGCCCCAGGACGGCGAGCAGTAAGGTCAGCATGTTCGACGGGTTGAAGGACAAACTCTCGAATTTTCGGGAGGACGCCGAGGAGGTCGCCGAGGAGAACGCCGAAGAGCTTGCCGACCAGCCGGACGACGAGGCGGCGGACACGGAGGCAGCCGCCGCGGACAGCGCTCCCGAAGACGCGCCGGCGACCGCGGATGCCGCGGCACCGGCGACTGAGCCGGCGGGCGAGCAGCCCGACGCCGACGACGAGGAGTCGTCGGCCGGGTTCGTGAGCCGGGCGGCGTCGATGGCTCGCGGCCGCGTCGTCATCGACGAGGCGGATCTGGAGGCGCCGCTTCGCGAACTGGAGTTCGCGCTCCTGGAGAGCGACGTGGAGATGAGCGTCGTGGAGGAGATCCTGGATCAGATCCGGGGGGATCTCGTCGGCGAGGAGCGGAAGTTCACCGAGTCGACGGACACGCTCATCGAGGACGCGCTGCGTGAGGCGCTGTTGTCGGTGATCGACGTGGGGCAGTTCGATCTCGTGGACGAAATCGAGTCCGCATCGAAGCCGGTGACGATCGTGTTCACGGGCGTCAACGGCGTGGGCAAGACCACGACGATCGCGAAGCTGGCGCGGTACCTCGAATCGGAGGGGTTCTCGTCGGTGCTGGCGAACGGCGACACCTACCGTGCGGGGGCGAACCAGCAGATCGAGGAACACGCCGAGGCGCTCGGCGTGAAATGCATCACCCACGAGCAGGGCGGCGATCCGACGGCGGTCGTCTACGACGCCGTGGAGTACGCGGACGCCAACGACGTGGACGTCGTGTTGGGTGACACCGCGGGCCGGCTGCACACCTCCGACGACTTGATGAGTCAACTGGAGAAGCTCGACCGGGTCGTCGATCCGGACGTCACGGTGTTCGTCGACGAGGCGGTCGCGGGCCAGGACGCCGTGAATCGCGCCCGCGAGTTCGACGAGGCGTCGGCGGTCGACGGCACGATCCTGACGATGGCGGACGCGGACAGCCAGGGCGGGGCCGCGATCTCCGTGTCCCACGTCACCGGGAAGCCGATCCTCTTTTTGGGAACTGGACAGGCGTACGAGGACTTGGAGCCGTTCGATCCGGACGCGCTCGTCGACGACCTGCTGGCTGCGTCCGACGATTAGGGCGCGTCGGCGGCCGGCGGGTCGGCGTCCACGACGACGAACTCCCGGCGCGTGCCGTGGCGGTTGTGGGCGCGGACTTCGCCGGGCTCCCATGGTGGAACCCCAACGAGGAGCTGCGCGTGGAGGTCGTCGGCGAGGGTGACAGTGTGGTCGCCCTTGGGGTGTGAGACGAACCGGCCGGCGGTCTGGCCGGCGGGGGCGGCGAGGTCGACGCCGAACACGCTGGTGAGCGCGTCGCCGGCGCTGGGGAAATAGAAGTCCGACAGCACTGGTGTGTCGGGGTCGAGGGTGTGTGTCTCGTCGCCGGCGTCGAGATCCCGGGCGGGCGTCGCTGCGAGGCGGACGGACACCGAGTCGGGGTCGGCGTCGGCCGCGAGCTCACAGAGCACGGCAACGAGCGCGCGGGTGGCGTAGACGGGTGGCATGCACGCCCATACGCCCGCCGGCGGGTTGAGCGTTCCCCTAGTCGAGGGTGCCAGCTGCCATACGCGGTGGCGCTGCGTGGAACAAGGCTCTTAGGGGGCGGTCGCGTAGTCGCGACCAATCATGGTACTCGACGACCTTGGGAGCTCGCTGCGGGGCACCCTGGACACGCTCCGCGGGAAGTCCCGCATCTCCGAGGAGGACGTCGACAAGGTCGTCAAGGAGATTCAGCGCTCCTTGCTGCAGGCCGACGTCGACGTGGACCTCGTGATGGATCTCTCCGAGTCGATCACGGAGCGGTCGCTTGAGGAGGAGCCGCCGGGCGGAACGAGCGCCCGCGATCACGTGTTGCGCATCGTCTACGAGGAACTCGTCGGGCTCGTGGGTGATTCGACGCCGATCCCCCTGGAGGAGCAGACGATCATGCTGGCGGGCCTGCAGGGGTCGGGGAAGACGACCACGGCCGCGAAGATGGCGTGGTGGTTCTCGAAGAAGGGGCTGCGGCCGGCGATCGTGCAGACGGACACGTTCCGGCCGGGGGCCTACGAGCAGGCCGCGGAGATGGCCGACCGCGCGGAGGTCGATTTCTACGGGGAGCCGGACAGCGACGATCCCGTGCAGATCGCCCGCGACGGGCTTGCAGCGACGGCGGACGCCGACGTGCATATCGTGGACACGGCGGGCCGCCACGCGCTGGAGGACGACCTCATCGCGGAGATCGAGGAGATCGAGGGCGTCGTCGAGCCGGACCGGAGCCTGCTGGTGTTGGACGCCGCGATCGGGCAGGGCGCCAAACAGCAGGCCCGGCAGTTCGACGCGTCGGTCGGCATCGACGGGGTTGCGATCACGAAGCTCGACGGAACCGCGAAGGGCGGCGGGTCGCTGACGGCCGTGAACGAGACCGACTCCACCATCGCGTTCCTGGGCTCCGGGGAGACCGTCCAGGACATCGAGCGCTTCGAGCCGGATTCGTTCATCTCGCGGTTGCTGGGGATGGGGGATCTCAAGCAGCTCACCGAGCGCGTGGAGCGCGCGATGGAGGAAACCCAGGACGACGACGAGGACTGGGACCCCGAGGACCTCATGAAGGGGGAGTTCACCCTCCACGACATGCAAAAGCAGATGCAGGCGATGGACAACATGGGGCCACTGGATCAGGTGATGGACATGATCCCCGGCATGGGGGGTGGGTTGATGGACGAGCTCCCCGACGACGCGATGGACGTCACCCAGGAGCGCATGCGGGGCTTCGAGGTCATCATGGATTCGATGACCGAGGCGGAGATGGCCGACCCGCGCTCGGTGGGGGCGTCACAGATCCGCCGCATCGCGCGCGGGTCCGGGCAGCCCGAGGACCGCGTTCGGGAGCTGCTCGACCAGCATAAGATGATGGCGCAGACGATGCAGCAGTTCCAGGGCATGGGTGACGGGGACATGCAGCGCATGATGTCGAAGATGCAACAGCAGGGCGGTGGCGGCGGTGGCGGGTTCGGCGGCATGTTCTGAGGCGGCGTGCGTCCGGGTTTTTATACGCGCGGGCCTCGATTCGGGGAGTATGAGCGTTCGGCGCGTGGCTGCCACCGCCTACCGTGAGGCCGCGCCAGCGCTGGCGGCAAGCGTCCTGGGCGGGCTGTTTGCGGGCGCGGTCCTGGGCGGGATGCGTGCGCAACTGGAGGCCGTCGACGGGCTGCTTGTGGTGGTGCCGGCGTTGCTGGCGACACGGGGGAACGTGTACGCGTCGTTCGGCGCGCGCCTGGCCACCGGCCTCCACCAGGGCATAATCGAGCCACACGTCGCCGCCGGGGACCGGCGACTGCGGGCGGCCGTCGGGGCAGCGATGGGGAACGGCCTGCTTGCGAGCGGGTTCGCGGCCGCCGTCGCGTTCGGCGTGCTGACGGCGCTTGGGCGGCCGGTGGCTGGGCTGGCGACGCTGGTCGGGGTCGCGCTCGTCGCGGGGTTGTTGTCCGGCGTGGCGCTCACGGGCGCGGTGGTAGCGGTCGTGTTCGCGGGGTATCGGCGCGGCTACAACCCGGACACGCTGGTCGGGCCGCTGGTGACGACCACCGGGGACCTGTTCGGGTTGGCGTTCCTAGTGCTTGCGGTGCGGCTGATCGTGGGGGGTGTGTGAGTGCCCCGGACGTGGTCGGTGCGGGCGATCACGCGTGCCAGCCTCCCGATCCTGCTCGCGCTGACGGTCGTGGAGGTCGGCAGCGGGCTCGTGCTCGGAACGTTTGAGGCGACGCTGCTGCAGTATCCGTCGCTGCTGGTGTTGGTGCCGGTGACGATCGGAACGGCGGGGAACCTCGGGAGCATTCTGGCGTCCCGGCTGTCGACGGCGTTCCACTTGGGGACGCTGTCGTTCGATCCCGGCGACGACGACCTGGCGGGGAACGTCGTTGCGACCGTGATGCTGGCGATCACGGTGTTCCCCGTGGTGGGCGCTGGCGCGTGGGGGGTGGCAGCGGCCACCGGCAGCGTTCGCCTCCCGGTGGACGTTGTCATCGCCGTGGCGGCGGTGGCGGGCGCGTCGCTTGCGGTGCTTGCGGTCGCGGTCACGCTGCTGGCGACGTACGCCGCCTACCGGTTCGAACTGGACCCCGACGACGTGGTGATTCCAGTGGTCACGAACACCTGTGACGTGCTGGGTGTGGTCGTGTTGTTCGGCGCGGTCGAGGTGCTCGTGTGAGCGCCGTCAGCAGGTGGCGTGCGTCGCCGAAACCGACACCAGTAACTCCACGAGTCACGAAGCGGGCGGCGTGCAACTGGTGGCGCTGCTGTGGGCGGTCGCACCCCGAGTGGTGGGCGTGGCTGCCGCGATCGCGGTGGGACTGACACTGGCGAACCTCGCCGTGGCGTTCGGCGCGGTTGATTACGTTGCGCGGTTCGCCACGCCGCTGACCGGTCCCGCGAACCTGCCCGACGAGGTCGGCACCGCGATCCTGGCCACGACCGCGTCCCCGACGGCGGGCTACGGCATGCTCAAGGAGTACCGGGACGCCGGCGTGCTCAGCGATCGGGCGACGCTCGTCGCCATCACCATCAACACGTTCTTCGGCTTCGTGCAACACATCTTCACGTTCTACGCGCCGGTGTTGCTCCCGATTCTGGGGCTCCGCCTGGGGCTGATGTACGTCGGCGCGCGCGCCGCCGTGAGCCTCGGGATCACGGCCGCGGGCGTGCTCGCGGGTGCGGTGGTGTTGTCCGAGGACGACGTCGCGTCGGCGTCGGACGCCGGGGTGACGATGCCGGGTGAGGACGCCGCCGACGAGTCGACGCGGGAGACCGTCGCCGGCGCGCTCACGAAGACCGGTGGGAAGCTGAAAACCCTCGTGCCCCGGTTGGCGGTGGTGTACGCGGCGGTCGTCTTCCTCACCGAGACCTACGACGTGACCGCGTTCACGGCCGCCGCGGAGCCGCTCACGTCGGTGCTCGGGCTGCCCGGGGTCGCGGTGCCGGCGGTCGCGACGTTCGCCGTCGACACCACGACCGGCGCGATCTTCATCGCGCCACACGTCCCCGGGGAGTTCACCGCGGGCGAGGCGGTCGCCACGATGCTCGTCGGGGGGATCGTGTCGTTCGCGGTGTCGACGTTCAAGCGCTCGATCCCGTTCCAGTACGGCATCTGGGGGGCGCGCTTCGGGTCGAAGGTCATCGCCGTCAACATCGCCGCAAAAGTGGTGTTCATCTCGGCCGCGATCGCCGTGTTGCTCGTGTGACCGCGGTCAGGGGTCTTCGAGGGGCTCGCCGCCGTCGGTGGGGGGTGCGAGGTGGTCGATGAACTGTTGGACGGCCGGCTCGGCGACCGTGACCTCGACGTGGAGGTCGCCGAGCTCGTCGGGGTTCCCGACGGCGAAGTTGACCGTGCCGTTGAACGCCGCCTGCTTTTTGAGGTCGAAGCTGAACCCGGCGTCCGTCTGGGAGGCCTGGAACTGTTCGCGCGCCGTGTCGAGGATGCGCTGGTCGAACAGCTGCTCGCGGAACGACGCCGTCGTGTCGGTCTCGGCGACCGCACGGTCGTCCTCGACGGTGACCGTGGCGTCGGGGAACAGCCGGAGGATGGCGTCGGCCACACGGTCGTCGGGTTCGGTGGGGTAGACGGGCGCGGTCACGCGGACGGTCACGTCGGTGGTGTCAGTCATGGTTGTCGGGCACCTCAGTGTGGGGTGTGTCGGCGGCGAGCAGGTCTCGGACCGCGTCGTGGAACGCGTCGAGGCTGTCGGTGTTCTCGATGCGGACGTCGGCCAGGTCGATGGCGTCGTCCATTCCGAAGCCGCGTTCGCGGTCCTCGCGGGCGTCGAGGGGTTCGCCGTCGGTATCGCCGGGTCGGTCGCGGTCCTCGATACGGGCTTTGCGTAACTCTCGGGGGGCGGAGACGTGCACGAGCGTGAAGTCGTCGCCGAACGCGTCGCGGAACGTGGTCACTTCCACGTCCGAGCGGATCCCGTCGACGAGGACCGTCGTGGCGTCGGTGAGGTGGTCCTCGATGATGGGGAGTGACTGGTGGGCGATCGCGCCCGGGCCGTGTTCGTCGCGGAGCGCTTGCGCGATGCGGCCGTGGTGTTGGGCGGGATCCAGGCCCCGGTCGCGACACTCCTGCCGGATCACGTCACCCATGACGAGCACGGGGATGCCGGCGTTGGCGGCCACCGTCGCGGCCTCGCTTTTCCCGGAGCCCGGCATGCCCACGGTCCCGATGACTCTCATTGGTAGACTGCAAGCGACCCCGCCACGTGTGTGCTTCGGTGTGGCTGCCGGGCGTGTGAGCCGTGGCTGTCATCCAGTCGATTTTTACGCCACCCGGTGGTACTGCCGGATGCGGGCGCGTAGCTCAGTCCGGACAGAGCGTTCGGCTTCTAACCGAAATGTCGGGGGTTCGAATCCCCTCGTGCCCGTGGCGTCGGCTGGCGGCGGGGCGTGGCACTGAGAACGAGCACCGCCAGCGGCGGTTACATGAGCTGCGTGACTTCCTGGAAGTCGGTGCGACAGAACGGGCAGCGATAGCTCGTTTCAAAGCCGGCGGTCTGTGCGACCGTCCGGGTTTCGAGTTCGTGCATCGCGATGGAGCGACCGCAGTCCGGACAATCGAGCTTAGGCACGGATAATTGATATATTCCCAAACATATTAAAATCAATGATGTCAAATGATACCATAGAACACGGCTATGGCAGTCGGCCACCGTGCGAGCCGGACGACATCGGAACCGGCCTCGGGGGACCGCCCGCTTACGCGTCGAAGCCGTCCTCGAAGACGAACGTCCCGTTGCGCTGGACGATCTCGCCGTCGACCTCGATGAACGAGTCCTCGCTCATGTCCACGATCATGTCGACGTGCTTCGCGGAGTCGTTTTGCTCGACGCCCTCGCCGACCGTCTCGGGGTACGCGCGCCCGAGGGCCATGTGGACGGTGTCGCCCATCTTCTCGTCGAACAGCATGTTGTACGTGAACCGGTCGATGTCCCGGTTCATCCCGATCCCCAGCTCGCCCAGCCGCCGTGCGCCGTCGTCGGTGTCCAGGATGGCCGCGAGCACGTCCTCGTTTTGCTCGGCGCTGAACGACACGACTTCGCCGTCCTCGAAGGTCAGCGCTGCGCCCTGGATCTCGCGGGCCTGATGGTACACCGGCTTGTCGAAGACGACCTCCCCCTCCACGGAGTCCGGAACGGGTGCGGTGAACACCTCGCCGGCGGGCAGGTTGTTCGACCCGCAGTCGTTCAGCGTCGTCATGTCCGCGACGCTCATCGTGACGTCGGTGGTGTCCCCGGAGACGATGCGGACTTCCTCGGCGGGGTTCAGGATGTCCACCATCTGCTGTTGGTGGTCCTCGACGGCGTCCCAGTCTTTGTTCACGGCGTCGTAGACGAAGTCCTCGTAGGCGGCCGTCGACATGCCCGCGAGTTGGGCGTCGGCCGGGGCGGGGTACTGGGTGAGACACCACTTCGTCGACAGCCGGGCGTTGAGCACGTCGCGGTGGGCTTCCGCGAACGCCGCCCCCAGCTCCGTGGACACGTCGCTCTGTTCGGTGACGTTGCGGTGTGGTCGGCCCACGACGGCGGCGTCGGCGTGCTCGTAGAGCTGCAGGAGGTGTTCGGGCGTGGAGAGGTCCTCGGCGTCGATCGCCTGGAGGTACGCGCGCGCCGCGCGGTCCGTGCCGATGCCGCGGTCACCACGGGCGAGCATCACGGGGTTCGCGCCGACTTCACCGATCTTCTCGTAGAGGGCGACGCGGAGGTCCTCGGCGACCGGCGGCAGGCTCACCACGACGTTCTCGTCGGGCTGCAGGTCGATGCATCGGTCGACGATGACCGCTGCGTGCTGGCGGATGCGTGAATCCATGCTGTCACGTGGTCGGAACTGCCTGTTGGATGTTTCGGAACGTAACTGGCAGGATGACTTTTCCCCCTGGGGGTGGATGTCCCGATATGATCGATCTTCGCAGCGACACGGTCGCCACGCCGACCGAGGCGATGCGGGAGGCGGCGGCCCAGGCGCCGGTCGAGCACGGCGAGCACGGCGACGACCCGGCTGTGGCAGCGGTGGAGGCGACGGCGGCGGACGCCGTGGGCATGGCGGCGGCCGTGTTCGTGCCGAGCCGGACGATGGCCAACCAGATCGGGGCGCAAGTACACACCGCCCGCGGGCAGAGCGTGCTCGTCGAGCGGGCCAGCCACAGCTACAGGCGGGGGAGTGGCGGGCTGGCACAACACGCTGGGCTGCAGGCGCGCGCGTTCGACGGCGGCGAAACCGGCTGTCCGACCGCGGAGCAGGTGGCCGCCGAGATCACGGCGGGGGGTGGGCACCGGCCGGAGGTCGGGCTGGCGTGCGTGGAGATCGCACACGGGGCGAACGGCGGGGTCGTGGCGCCCGTCGACGCGTTCGCGGCTGCCGTGGAGACCGCCCACGAGCACGACGTGCCGGTGCACGTCGACGGGACGCGGGTGTTCAGCGCTGCGACCGCGCTGGGCGTCGATGCGGCGACGCTGCTTTCGCCGGTGGATTCGGTGGCGGTGTGTCTGTCGACGGGGCTGGGCGCACCCATGGGGGCAGTGCTGGCGGGAAGCGAGTCGTTCGTGGCGTCGGCCCGACGCGTGCAGAAGATGTACGGGGGTGGGATGCAGCAGGCAGGCATGGTCGCGGCGGCGGGCGTGTGCGCCCTGGAGAACCGCCACCGAGTCCACGAGGACCACGAGAACGCGCGTCGGCTGGCCGAGGACCTCGACGCGCTCCCGGGGGTGACGGCGGCCGAACCGGACACGAACATCGTGCTCGTGGACACCCGGGACGCGGACGTGACCGCCACGGCGTTCCTGGCGGGCTGTGAGAAAGAGGGCGTGCTGGGGACGGCGGACGGCGAGTACACGGTCCGGTTCTGCACGCACCGCGACATCGGGGGCGCGGACATCGCGGCGGTGGTGTCGGCGGCGGGGGAGGTCGTCTAATCCCGGTTGCTGTTCTCGACGCCGTCGCGGAAACTGGCGACGGTGCGCCGGATGAACAGGAAGGTGAAGAACACGAACAGCAGGAGCGCAGCCGCGAAGACGTAGAAGACGGGTCCGAGCGAGGCCATGAGGGAGTGATGCATGGCGTGTGGCATAGTGGTTTCGGGTCGTCGGGAAGAATACACACGCAAGGTAACAAAACATTAATCATAGATTGGTGATACTGTTTCGTAATGACCGGGCTCCTCCCATCGGCGTCGGAGCCGTCGGCGTCCAGTGATGGCCCACGGGTTGTCGGGGTTGATTCCGACGATGCGGACCAGCTGCTGTCGGCGCTGGGGTCCGAGACGGCGCGGGACATCTACGCGGCCGTCCACGACACGCCATCGACGCCGTCGGAACTCGCCGCGGACATGGAGACCTCCCTGCAGAACATCCAGTACCATCTCGATCGCCTCGAAGGCGCGGCGTTGGTCCAGGAGTGTGACACGCGGTATTCCTCGAAGGGACGGGAGATGAGCGTGTACGGGGCGCGCGACACGCCGGTGGTGTTGTTCGCGGGCAGCGAAGAGGACGGCGAGAGCGTTCGGGCGGCGCTGTCGGGGTTGTTCGGCGGGATCGGCGCGGTGAGTCTGGCGACCGTTGCGGTGCAACACGTCGGCGGTGGCGGTGCAAGCGGCGTACAGATCGGGACCGGTGCGGCGGCGCAGGCGGCTCCGGGGGCGGCCACGAGTTGGGACGCCGTGTGGACGCTGATGCAGGTGGCGCGGTATGGGCTTCGCGAGGCGGTGGTGGCCGGTGGTGGGCTGCTGGTTGTGGGGCTTGGTGTCGGTGCCGTGATCGCAAAGGCGAGGGCGGCCTGGTGAACCCACCCCGTGGCACTCGTCTTGAAGGGCCTGTAGACGAGTGTGCGAGGCTAGTCGCGTGAGACGTGGGTCGAGCGGATGGTGTCGCCGTCGCGGGTGGAGATCGCAATGCGGACGCCGTGGTCGGTTGGGTGGAGAGTCGCGTGTGCAGCCGGGGAGCCGCGTGGGTCGGCGTGGCTACCGGGGTTGAGGAGGACGGCTGTGGGCGTGGTGGTGAGCGTCGGGGTGTGGGTGTGCCCGGAGACGACGATGTCGGCGCCTCGTTCGCGGCCGAACAGCGACAGCGCCGTGTCGCCGCCGGGTTCGCGGTGGGTGAGCGCGATGCGGAGGCCGGCGGTGGTGATCGTGCGGGCCGGCGGGAGGCGGTCGCGGACGGCGGGGGAGTCGGCGTTGCCGTGGACGGCGTGGAGGCGGGTGGCGGCGTCGTGGAAGGCGTCCAGGGACGATTCGGTGGTGAAGTCGCCGGCGTGCACGACGGTGTCGGCGTCGGCGACTGCCTGACGGGCGTGGCCGGTGAGCGCGTGGTCGGTGTCGCTGTGTGTGTCCGCGAGGACGGCGATCATCGGTGTGGCGTAGTGTGTGGGGGCGTGTGAGCGTTGCGGCCGGTGGGGAGGCCCACTCGGCTGTGCGTGGTGTTTGGGTGGCCCCGAGTACGCAATCACAGAGAATAACAACGGCTATCGAAGAAATTTGTTTTTGCTACGCCAAACAAAATTTGGATGCAGCGGAAAGCTTTAAGTGGCAGGCGGTCCAACGTGTAATCGTTATGAGCACGCAAAAGAACGCGCGAGCGACCGCCGGTGAAGTCGAAGGGTCGGACGCACTGCGGATGGACGCCGACCGCGCCGAACAGTGTGTAGACGCCCTGAACGCCGATCTCGCGAACGTGTACGTCCTCTACCACCAGCTCAAGAAGCACCACTGGAACGTGGAGGGGGCGGAGTTCCGGGACCTGCACCTGTTCCTCGGTGAGGCCGCCGAGACGGCCGAGGAGGTCGCCGACGAGCTCGCCGAGCGCGTGCAAGCGCTTGGTGGCGTGCCCCACGCCAGCCCCGAGACACTGCAGGCCGAGGCGTCCGTCGACGTCGAGGACGAGGACGTCTACGACATCCGGACGTCGCTGGCGAACGACATGGCGATCTACGGGGACATCATCGAGGCCACCCGCGAACACACCGAACTCGCGGAGAACCTCGGCGACCACGCGACGGCACACATGCTCCGTGAGGGGCTCATCGAGCTCGAAGACGACGCCCACCACATCGAGCACTACCTGGAGGACGACACGCTCGTCACGCAGGGCGCCCTGGAGTAAGCCGGCGAGAACCCACCACTGTTCTTTCGCGACTAGCGTTCGACGTCTACCGTGAGGTCCGTCGAGAGCCAGCCGTCGGCGTTGCCATCCTCGGTGAATACGGTTCGCTCCGGCGAAGATTGGAGGGCGGTGAGGCGGTCTTCGGTGTCGTCGTCAGCGTCCCGCGTAACTGGCATATCAGGCCCTATGCAGCGGTGCTATCATATGTGTTTTGGTCGGCCTAAAACAGGGCGTTTGTGGCGGTCGTCGCGCTGAGCCGGAGGTTTATACTGCAAGCCGTTCGTATTCCGGGACACCGTGGCCGCACGCAGAGACGACACCCCCGACTACATGCAGTTCTTCCCGAAGCCGTCGCCGTACGACAACCAGCGGGCCGCGATGGACGCGATCCGGGACGCGCTCGACGGCGGCACCAACGTGTTGTTCGAGGGGGCGTGCGGAACGGGCAAAACCCTTGCCGCGCTCGCGCCGGCGCTGTCGCACGCCCAGGCCGAGGACAAAACGGTCGTCATCACGACCAACGTCCACCAGCAGATGCGCCAGTTCGTGCGCGAGGCCCGCGAGATACACGCCACCGAACCCATCCGCGCGGTCGTGTTCAAGGGCAAGGGGTCGATGTGTCACATCGACGTGGACTACGAGGAGTGCCAGGTGCTGCGGGACAACACCCACGAGCTCGTGGACGCCACCCGGGACAAACGCCAGCTCGAAGAACGCCAGCGCGCTCTGCTCGACGAGGCACAGGACGGCGACACCGAGGCCGCCGACGCCCGGCAGGCCGTCATGGACGAGCTGGAAGCCGTCGAGTCGGAGTTGGCGGCCCTCCAGGACGGCAACGTCTGCGAGCGCTACCGCCAGAACCTCGTGGGGAACACCGACGAGTTCTACCAGTGGCTGTACGACGACGTCCGCACCCCGGAGGACATCTACGGCTACGCCGAGGAGGCGGGGTTCTGCGGGTACGAGCTCCTCAAGGACGGCATCGAGGGCGTGGATCTGGCGGTCTGCAACTACCACCACCTGTTGGACCCGGGGATTCGGGCGCAGTTCTTCCGCTGGTTGGGCCGGGACCCCGAGGACGTGGTGGTGGTGTTCGACGAGGCGCACAACATCGAGGACGCCGCCCGCGACCACGCCGCCGAGACGCTCACCGAACAGACCCTCGACAGCGCCCTGGACGAGCTCCAGGACACGAGCGATCAGCGGGCAGCGGCCGCCGAGCGCGTGCTCGGGGCGTTCCGGGATGCGCTCGTCGAGACCTACGAGGACGCGCTGCGTCCGGGCGGTGATGGACCGGCGGACACGAAGTCGGCGGTGGAGTCGAACTGGGTGGACGTGCCGGTCGCCAACGACGACCGCCGGGACGACCTGACGCTGGCGTTCCTCCAGTCGTACACCGGCCCGGGGATCACCGAGGACGTCACCGACGCCCTGGGGTTGGGGGAGTACCTGGACGGGGAGTACGAGGACGCGTATCGGAACGGCGACGCGACGACCCGCCGGGAGTGCCACGTGCTGGCCGCCGCCGAGTTCGTAGAGGCGTACGTCGAGCGCGGCGGCGAGTTCGGGCAGTATCCGACGGCGGCGGTGCGCCGCGACGACCGCACCGAGGCGGTGTACGGGCGGGCCGAGCGCTACACCTGCATCCCGCGGGAGGTGACCACCGACCTGTTCGACGCCGTGCACGCAAGCGTCCTGATGAGTGCGACGCTGCGGCCCTTCGACGTGATCGGCGACGTGTTGGGGTTGGACGACCCCGTTGAGTTGGCGTTCGGGCTGCAGTTCCCCGAGGATCGCCGCCGGACGTTCGCCGTCGACACCGAGCCGTTGTTCTCCTCGAACCGCGAGGACCGCGCGACCCAGCAGGCGGTCGCGGGCGCGCTCCGGGACGCCGCGGCGTACACGCCGGGCAACTGTCTGTTTTTCTTCCCGAGTTACGCCGAGGCGAAGCGCTACCACGACCTGCTGGCGGACTGCGACGCCACGCGGTATCTGGACGAACCGGGGGTGGCGGCTGACGACCTCCGGGAGGCGTTCGTCGCCGACGGGGACGGCGCGCTGTTCACCTCGCTGTGGGGGACCCTGGCCGAGGGCGTGAGCTTCGACGGTGACGACGCGCGGACGGTCGCGGTCGTCGGCGTCCCGTACCCGCATCTGGACGCGCGGACCGAGGCCGTCCAGGACGCGTACGCCCAGGCGTTCGCGGACCGCGATGCCGACCAGGGACTTCGCAGCGACCGCCAGGACGCCGGCTGGCGGTACGCGGTGGAGATCCCGACCGTGCGGAAGACCCGCCAGGCGATGGGGCGCGTGATTCGGTCGCCGGAGGACTTCGGCGTGCGGATGTTGGTCGATCGGCGGTACACGGCCGCGAGCCGCACCGGGATGCAGAAGTATTCGGTGAACCCGACGTTCCCGCCGAGCGAGCGCGCGGAGATGGTGGACGTCGATCCGGAGAAGCTGCGGTTCTCGTTGTTGAACTTCTACGGCGATCTGGGGGCGTACGGTGGCGATCCGCCGACTCCGTAGGCGGCGTTACGCCGGCAGCGAGACGGTGTCGACGGGTTCGCCGACGGTGGCGTCGTAGAGGGAGAGTTCGTCGATGGTCCAGGTGACGGGGCCGACCGCGCGGCCGTCGATGGCGTCGACGGCGCGCTGGCCGCGGAACCCGTCGGCGTCGCGGGCCAGCGTGACGTGGGGGTCGTAGTCGTCGCCGCCCTCCATCACGGGAACGGGGTCGAAGGGGTCACAGAGGCGGTCGTGGAGGTGGTGGATGCCGGGGCTCTCGACGGCGAGGTAGACGACCGGACTGGAGCCGTTGGGCGGGTTCTGGAAGGTGTCGATCTCCGAGATGCGGGCTTGGGCGGCGGGCGCGCCTTGGAGGGCGTCCTGGGCGGTCTGCCACGCCGCCAGCGCTTCCTTGCGGGTGTCGGCGGGCACGCGCTTGACCAGCAGCGTCTGTTCGTGGCGCTGGCGGACGCGATCGAACTCGGTGAGCGCGGGCCGGAGGTCGGCCGCGATCTCGTTGACGGCGGGCGGAACCGGCGCGTTCACGCTGTACACGCCCGTCCGTCGGGCGTGGATCGTGAAAGCCCTGACGTTGTTCCTACAGTTCGTCGAGCAGCCAGAGGGCAACGACGATGACGATCACGAGCGCGATGAGTGGGCGTGCGAGCCGGAGAGCGGCGGTGAGCGCGCCGAGGAGTGCATCGAGGACTTCGATCGCGAGCCAGACGACGACCAGCGCGAGGGCGATTTTCACCAGCGAGTCCGTGTCGAGCGCGCCGCGTGCGCGGGGCATGGGAGGGGTTGCGTGACGACGACTAAGAGCCTACCGACTTCCATGTGACTAGTTGCCAGGAAACGTTTAACTCGGTGGCTGCGTTTCTCGGAGGTAGATGACGCCGCCGGCTCCCACCAGCGTGCGGTCGCCGCTGTCCGCCGGGAGCGCCGCGGCTGGCGTGTCGCAGCGCCGACGACGACGGGGTCCCCGTGACCCCCTATAGCTAGCCCTGTTCTACCGTTCGTCGTCGACCGCACCGCCGTTCGACCACTGCGATACGCTACATACACAATGCCATCAGGAACCGTCGCGCTCGCCTTCTCGGGCGGGCTCGACACGACAGTCTGTGTCCCGCTGTTGAAAGAGGAGTACGGCTACGACGACGTGATCGGCGTCACCGTCGACGTCGGGCAGCCCGACGCCGAGTTCGCGGCGGCCCGGGAGACCGCCGCCGCGCTGGGCGTCGAGCACCACGTCGTCGACGCCACGGCCGAGTTCGCCGCGCTGTGTTTCGACGCCGTGCGTGCCAACGCGACCTACCAGGGGTATCCGCTCGGCACCGCGCTTGCCCGCCCGATCATCGCCGACGCCATCCTGTCGGTGGCCGAAGCCGAGGGCTGTGCGGCGCTGGCCCACGGCTGCACGGGGAAGGGAAACGACCAGTTGCGCTTCGAGGCGGTGTGGCGCGCCAGCGATCACGAGGTGTGTGCGCCCGTCCGCGAGCTCGGGTTGACCCGCGAGTGGGAGATCGAGTACGCCGCCGAGCGCGACCTCCCGGTGGAGGCGGGCAACGAGGGCGAGTGGAGCATCGACACGAACCTCTGGAGTCGCAGCGTGGAGGGCGGCCACCTGGAGGAGCCCGACTACCAGCCGCCCGCGGACATCTACGCGTGGACCGACGCGCCGAGCGGTGAGACGGGCACCGTCGACATCACCTTCGAGGCCGGGGTGCCGGTGGCCGTCGACGGGACGGCGATGGAGCCGGTGGCGCTCATCGAGGCGCTGAACGACCGCGCGGGGAGCTACGGCGTCGGCCGCACGGACATGCTCGAAGACCGCATGCTGGGGTTGAAAGTCCGCGAGAACTACGAGCATCCGGCCGCGACCACGCTGCTGGCGGCCCACAAGGCCTTGGAGGGGCTCGTGTTGACGAAGGCCGAGCGGGATTTCACCGCGGCGGTGAGCCAGCAGTGGGCGCAAAAGGCCTACGAGGGGGTCGTCGAGCATCCGCTGATGGACGCGCTGAACGGGTATCTGGACGAAACCCAGTCGGCGGTCAGTGGCACGGTGACCATCGCCTTCGAGGGCGGGCGGGCGCGCCCGATCGCCCGCGAGAGCGAGCACGCGGTGTACTCCGCGGACGCGGCGTCGTTCAACACCGAGACCGTGGCGGGGATCGAGCAGGCCGACGCCACGGGGGTCGCGAAGTACCACGGCTTCCAGTCGCGGTTGGCGAACGCGGCGTTCGACGGCAACAAATGACCGGGGGCGGCGATCCGGTGGTGCGCCGCGACCGGTTCAGCGGCGGGCCCGCACGCTCGTTCCTCTCGTCGATGGACGGCGACGGCCGCATCTTCGAGGCGGACCTCGCGGTGGACCGCGCACACGTCGTGATGCTCGCCGAGCAGGATATTATCGGCGACGAGGCGGCGGCGGCGATCCTGGGCGCGCTGGCCGACGTTGAGGCGGCGGGGTTCGACGCGCTTCCCCCGGGCGAGGACGTGCACGAGGCCATCGAGACGGCGGTCGTGGAGGCTGTCGGGCGTGACGGCGGGAAGCTACACACCGCGCGGTCGCGCAACGACGAGGTGGCGGCGTGCATCCGGTACCGGCTGCGCGCGGACCTGCTGGACGCCGTCGAGGCCGTGGTGGCGCTGCGGAGTGCGCTGGCCGACGTCGCGGCGGCGGAGGCCGAGACGGTGATGCCGGGGTTCACGCACCTGCAGCCCGCACAGCCGACGACCGTCGCGCACTGGGCGCTCTCGTACGCGGGGACGCTCGCCCGTGACACCGGCCGGCTGTGCGACGCCTACGGGCGCACGAACGAGTCGCCGCTGGGCGCGGCGGCGTTCGCCGGCACCACCTTCGGCGTCGACCGCGAGCGCACGGCCGCCCTGCTGGGGTTCGACGGCGTCGTGGCGAACGCGGCCGACGCCGCCGCCAGCCGTGATTTCCTGCTGGAGGCGGTGAGCGCGCTGGCGTCGGTGGCGGTGACGTGTTCGGGGCTGGCCGCGGACGTGGTGTTCTTCGCGAACCGCGGGTTCGTCGAGGTGAGCGACGACTACGCGTCGACGTCGTCGATCATGCCCCAGAAGAAGAACCCGGACACCATGGAGTTGGTGCGCGCGACCGCGGGCGACGCGGTGGGCGCGCAGCAGGCCCTCGCGACGACGCTGCAGGGGCTGCCGCGGGCGTACAACCGCGACCTGCAGCGTGCGACCGGGCACGCGTGGACCGCCGTGGATGGCGTGACCAGCGCGGTCGAGGTGGCGGCGGGCGTGGTGGCGACCGCGGGCTGGCCCGCTGACGACCTCGAAGCCGCGGCGGGCGAGGGGTTTTCGACCGCGACCGGTGTGGCGGACGCGCTCGCGGCGGGGGGGCTGCCGTTCCGGACGGCCCACGAGGTCGTGGCGCTGGCGGCCGAGCGCGGCGGCGAGGGGGCGACCCTGGACGCGGTGGCGGCCGCGACCGAGGCGGTGACCGGGGAGCCGTTGTCCGCGGTCGTGGAGCCGGCGGCGGTGGCTGACGCGCTGGATCCCGTGGAGAGCGTCGCCGCTAGGGATTCGGCGGGCGGCCCGGCACCGGCGGCCGTCGAGGCCGCCGTGGCGGACGTGCGCGACGGGATCGACGCCGACGAGGCGGCGCTGGCGGCCGAACGGGCGTCGCTGGCGGACGCTGCGGACGCGCTGGCCGCGGAGGTGTCGGGGTATGTGTGAGTGGGGGCGGGGCGGATGACGGTCGTCGTGGCGCTCAGTGCGGCCGGCGATCCGGGAGTGGCGGCGGCCGATGTGGCGCATCTCGCGGCGAACGGCGAGGCGGTCGTGGTCGTGTGCGGCGGGGCAGTGGCCGCGGAGGACGTGCTGGCGGCGTTCCGGGCGGTCGGCGTACCGGGCGTGGCGCTCGACGAGGCGGCCGTCCTGGCGGGGGACCGGGAGTGTGTGAGTGCGGCCGTGCTGGCCGAGGAGTGCGACGCCGGGTGCGTGCCCGTGGTGTCGGGAGACGTCGACCGCGCGGCGGCCGCCATCGCCGGGGCGTTGGACGCCTCGCTGGTGGTGGTGGCGGACGCCGACGGCGTGTCGGAGGCGGTGGTGGCGGCCGAGGCGGCGGTCGCAGGCGGGGTCGCGGAAGCGGTGGTGGTCGACGGGGGGCGGCGTGATCCGGTGGTGCGTGGGCTCAACGGACGGGCTGGCATCCGGGTCACGCCGTCGGTGGGCGGGTGAGCCCGGGCCGGATCGCAGTGGCTGCGTGCGGGGCTGAGGTTTTTGTTCCAGCGGCCGAAACCCCGGAGTATGGAGTTCGTTACGACCGAGACCGTGCCCGGGCGCGAGATCACGGAGTCGCTGGGCGTCGCGCGCGGGAACACGGTGAAAGCCCGGAACGTCGGCCGGGACATCACGCAGAGCATCCGGAACATCACCGGCGGCGAGTTGAAGGCGTACTCGGAGCTGTTGACCGACGCCCGCGACGACGCGCTGGATCGGATGGCCGAGGACGCGCGGTCGATGGGCGCTGACGCGGTTGTGAACGTGCGCTTGGAGAGTTCGGAGATCGCGAACGGCGGCTCGGAGGTCATCGCGTACGGCACCGCCGTGACGCTGGCCTGAGGGCGGGTGCCGTGTCGCCGTCGGGGACAACTTCTTGTGCCATGAGAACGACCATCAAGACGTATCGCAATGCAACCGTGCCACAACTGTCAGTCGGTCATCGACGAGTACACCCTCGACAAACAACTCGACGGGCTGCGCGAGCTGACAGTCGACGATTTCAACCTCTGTGCGGACTGCGTGACCGTCGTCGACGACGCGTGTGTGACGTGTGGCGGCGCGGTCTACGTCCCCGAGAGCGCCACGAAACCCCCGCATTACTGTCCGGCGTGTCGGGCTGACCTGCTGGCCGGCGGCCACGACCCCGGCTGGCGCAGCGACGTGGTGTCGGACTGACCCCCGGAGGTCGGTGGCAATACTCACACCACCCGCCTGGTATTTGTGGGTCGCCCACGGAAACCGAGCCATGACTGACCTCTCGCTGGCGGGCGAGACGCCGGCGTGCGCGACCGACGACGTCTGGCTGGCGTGCGTGGAGTGTGGTGGGACGCTGGCACCGTTCGCGGACGTGGTGTACCGGTGCCCGGAGTGCAGCGGCCTGCTGGAGGCGCGGTACGCCGACTACCCGGGATTCGAGGCGTTCAGTGGGCGCGGGGTCTGGCGGTACGCCGACGCGCTCCCGGTCGACGCGGGCGTCTCCGTCCAGGAGGGCGACACGCCGCTGTACGAGGCACCCGACGTCGCGGCGGCGGCCGGCGTGGCCGACGTCCGCGTGAAACACGAGGGGATGAACCCGACGGGGAGCTTCAAGGACCGCGGGATGACCGTGGGCGTCCGGGTCGCCGAGCGCCTCGGCGTCGACCGGCTGGCGTGCGCGTCGACGGGGAACACCTCGGCGGCGCTGGCGGCGTACGGCGGGCGCGCCGACACCCCCGTGTTGGTGTTGCTCCCCGCGGGCAAGGTGGCGGCGGGGAAGATCGCGCAGGCGGCGCTGCACGGCGCACGCATCTGCGAGGTCGACGGCAACTTCGACGACTGCCTGGACGTGGTCGCCGAACTCGCCGCCCGCGGGGAGGCGTACCTCCTGAACAGCCTGAACCCGTTCCGCCTGGAGGGCCAGAAGACCATCGCGTTCGAGATCCTTGAGCAGTCCCGGACGGCCACCGGCGAGTGGCCCGACCGCATCGTGCTCCCGGTGGGGAACGCCGGGAACACGGCGGCCCTCTACAAGGCGTTCCGCGAACTCGTCGCGGCGGGCGCGATGACCGACGACGAGATGCCGGCGCTCACCGGCGTGCAGGCCGCGGGGGCGGCACCGATGGTCGAAGCCGTCGAGGCGGGCCGCGGGCGCACCGAGCGCTGGACGGACGTCGAGACGCGCGCGACCGCCATCCGCATTGGAAACCCCGTGAACGCGCCGAAAGCGCTGCCGGGCGTCTACGAGACGGGTGGCACCGCCGTCGCCGTCTCCGACGACCGCATCACGGACGCCCAGCGCATGCTCGCCGGCGACGGCATCGGGGTGGAGCCGGCGTCGGCGGCCAGCGTCGCGGGCCTGCTGGCGCTCCGCGAGCGCGGCGAAATCAGCGCCGACGAGCGCGTGGTCTGTCTGACCACCGGCCACCTGCTGAAAGACCCGGCCGCCGCGGCCGCCGCCGGGGGCGACACCACGCCGGTGCCGGCGGACGCCGACGGCGTCCTCGACGCGCTCTGAGCGTCAGGTGACGCGCGCGATGATCACGGCGGCCACGATCAGCGCGCCGACCAGCCCCCAGAACGCGATCTCGTAGTTGGCGGCGGTCGACACGGCGCCGACGTACGTCGGGCCGAGCGCGCCCAGCCCGATGTAGACGGTCCGCATCGCGCCGAGGTCGCCGCCGGCGGACTCCGGGGGGAACGCGTCCATCAGATACGACTGCATCACCGGCGGGAACGCCAGCAGTCCCGCCGCAAACACCACCACCGCACCGACGGCGGCCACGGGGGACGGCACCACCACGACCGCGGAGAGCGCGGCCGCGCCCAACACGAGCGCGCCAACGGCGAGCGCGCGCCGGGAGATCGTGTCCGACAGCGTGCCTGCAGTGGGTTTGGCGATGGCGCCGACGGCGAACAGCGCGCCGAAGGCGACGGTGCCGACCACCGGCGCGAACTCCTTGCCGTCGGTGAAAAACGTCGGCAGGAACGCGGCGATGGCCTGCCAGGTGAACGCGTACAGCGTGTACGCCACCAGGATCCACCGGAACTGGGTCCCCGAGAGGAGGCGGGCGGCGGTGTCGCGGACGGCAAGCGACCGGCGCTCGAAGACGTACGATTCGCGGCTCCAGACGTGCAACGCGATGGCGACGGCGGCGGTGAGACAGACGATGGGGACGAACGCGTACCGCCAGCTGAGGAGCGCGAGCGCGACCGCGGCGATGCCGGCGGCCGACATCCCGCCGAGATCGCCGGAAGCTGTGTGCAGGCCGAACGCCCGGCCCTGCTTGGTCGAGTAGAGGTCCGCAACGAGCGCGCGGGCGGCGGTGGGGTAGAGCCCTGCACCGGTGCCGACGATGGCCGCCCCCACGAGCAACGCGGCGTACGAGCGCGCGGTTGCGAGGACGACGAACCCACCCGACGCCATCCCGAGCCCGGTGACCAGCAGCGTCTTCCGCGAGAGGGCGTCGGAGAGGCGGCCGCTCGGGTACTGCAACAGCGCGTACAACCCCCACAGCGTCGTGAACGCGAACCCGGCCTTGGTGTTGGTGATGTGGATGTCCGCGGTGAGCGCCGACAGCATCGGCGACAGGACGAGGCGGCCGGCCTGAATCGCGAACCAGCCGGTGGAGATGGCGACCAGCAGCCGCCCGGCGTATCCACGAACGAGGCCGTCGTCGCTGGGAGATGTCACTGTTGTCGTGGAGGACTGGCGGGCATTTGAGGGCGCTGAAATCGGCAGGATTCAACCCCCCGGCAGTCGGCTACTCGTCGTGTTCGCCCGCCAGGGCGGCCTCACGGAGTTCCCGGCAGCGCTCGCTGCCCACGTCGAGGTCCGGGACTGCGGTCGGCTGCATGTCGTCGTCGACGGCCACGAACACGAAGTAGGAGTCGGTGGTCGGTTCGGTCTCGCCGCTTCGCGGGTCCTCGCGGAACGCCCGCAGCCGCACCTTGATGCTGGTGTGGCCGGTGTCGTAGGCGTACGCCTGGATGACGCAGATGTCGCCCTGTGGGACGGGGCGCTCGAAGTCGAGGCTGTTGATGCGGGCGGTGACACACGTCTTGCCGGCGTGGCGCATCGCCGCCATCGCGCCGATCTCGTCCATCCACTTGACGACGTTGCCCCCGTGGGCGGAGGCGTAGTTGTTGGTGTCGTCGGGCTGGACGCGCTCGCGGTTCTCCATGAACGTGTCGCTGATCGAACCCATACCACACGGAGGGCGGCCAGCCGGAAAACGGCTGGTGTGGGCCGTCGGCGGCCCGAGTGGGCTACTCGCCGTTCAGTTCGATGCTGGTGACGTCGACGATGCGGTCGTCGCCGGCGAGTTCGTCGAGGGCGCGCGCGGGCACGTCGGCGTCGAGGTTGTAGACGGTGAGCGCCTCCCCGCCGCGGGCTTCGCGGGCGTTGAACATGCCCGCGATGTTCACCTCGGCGGTGCCCAGGACGCCGCCGATGAACCCGATGACGCCGGGCGTGTCGTGGTTGCGCGCGACGAGCATGTGGCCGTTCGGGGCGGCCTCGACGCGGAACCCGTCGATCTCCACGAGCCGGGGGTCGTCGCCGGCGAACAGCGTGCCCGAGACGGTGAGCTCCGCGTCGTCGTTGCCCACCGTGACCGAGACCAGGCTCTGGTAGGCCTCGCTGCGGTGGTTTTTCGTCTCCGTCACGGCGATGCCGCGCTCCTCGGCCACCCGGGGGGCGTTGACCGCGTTGACCTGCCACTCCAGGCCGGCGAACGCGCCCTGTTGGGCGGCCGCCGTGACGAGTGCGACGTCCTCGTCGGCGACCTCGCCCTGATACGTGACGTCGACGCGCTCGATGCGGGGGTCGAACAGCGCCGCGGCGACGGTGCCGGCGGTCTCCGCGAGGTCGACGAACGGGCGGATGCGGTCGAACGCCGACCGCTCGGCGCTGGGCGCGTTCAGCGCGTTCACCACCGGATCGCCGGCGAGCGCGGCGACGACCTGGTCGGCGGTGTCGGTGGCGACGTTCTCCTGGGCGGCCTTCGTGGACGCGCCCAGGTGTGGCGTGGTGATGATGCTGTCGGCGTCGTGGAGCGGGGACGCCGCCGGGAGCGGCTCCGTGCGGAACACGTCGAGGGCGGCCCCCGCGATGACGCCGTCCTGGGCGGCGTCGGCCAGCGCGTCCTCGTCGACGACGCCGCCGCGGGCGACGTTGATGACGTAGCCGCCGTCCATCCGGGCGAGTTCGGCCTCGCCGATGAGGCCGTCGGTCTCGTCGGTGAGTGGGACGTGGATCGTGAGGAAATCCGCGCGCGCGACGCAGGTCTCGATGTCGACCAGCTCCGCGCCGAGCTGTGCCGCCCGGTCCTCGCCGATGTAGGGGTCGTAGGCGACGAGGTCCATGCCGAGGCTGTCGAGGCGCGTGGCGACCTCCTGGCCGACGCGTCCGAGGCCGACGACGCCGAGCGTCTTGCCGGAGAGTTCGGTGCCGAGGTAGTCGTCTTTCGCCCACGACCCGGCGTCGAGGCGGGCGTGGGCCTGCGGGATCGAGCGCGCGGCCGCGAACGCCAGCGCGACGGTGTGCTCGGCGGCGGCGCGGACGTTCCCCGCGGGGGCGTTGGCGACCATGACGCCGTGGTCGGTGGCGGCGTCGATGTCGATGTTGTCGACGCCGATGCCGGCACGGGCGACGATGACGAGGTCGGGGGCGGCCTCGAAGACGGCGTCGGTGACAGCGGTGCCGGATCGCACGATCAGCGCGTGGGCGTCGCCCACGGCGTCTAAGAGCGCGTCGCCCGTGGCGTCGTAGGCGGTTGTGACCTCGTGGCCGGCGTCCCGGAGCCGGTCGAGGCCGGCGTCCGCGATGGGGTCGGTGACGAGAACTCGCATGTGAGTGGGTCAGCGCGCGCGCCGATAAGCGTTTCCGCATGTGTGTGGGGAGCTACCGGAGCCCGCACCCGAAAGTGATGCACGATGCTGTGTTGGTCGGCGCCGAAATACTGCCGGATGTGGGGTGTTTATGCTGGCCGCAGGGCAACTCCGGGCATGACACTGGTGGCGTTCGACTTCGACGGCACGCTGGCCGAGTCGGAGATGCTCGACCGGATCGCGGCGCGCGCGGGCGTCGGCGACGAGGTGGCTGCCATCACCGAGCGCGCGATGCGCGGGGAGCTGTCGTACGCCGACAGCCTCCGGGAGCGCGCCCAGTTGGTCGCGGGGCTGCCCGAATCGGCGGCCGCCGCTGTCTACGACGGCGTCCGCCTGCGTGACGGCGCGGGCGATCTGGTGGCGAAGCTCCGCGATGGGGGTGTTCGGGTCGTGGTGTTGACCGGCGGCTTCAAGCCGGGCGTGGCCGCGGCGTTCGACGCCGCCGGCGTGGCCGCCGACAGCGTAGTCGGGAATCGCCTCGTGGCCGCCGACGGCGAGCTCACCGGCGCGGTCGAGGGCCCCCTGGTCGAGGGCACGAAAGACGACGCGCTCCGGGACGCCTGCGAGGCGGCTGGGACCACGCCCGCGGCCGCGGTGGCCGTGGGTGACGGCGCAAACGACGTGCCGATGCTGGACGCCGCGGGCACCGCGATCGGGGTCGACCCGAAGCCGGGGGTCGACGCCCACTGCGATCACACCGTCTCGTCGATGGACGCGCTCGGGCGCGTGCTCGACGACCACGGCATCGCGTGAGCGCCGGGCTCACAGCGCGTCGGCGAGCTTCTGGACGGGATGTGGCGGGGCACCGTCGGTGTCGACGTCGTCGCGCTCGCTGAGCTGGCTGCGACACGACGACCCCGGCGCAGTCACGGTGTCGGCGTCGCTGTCGGCGACCTGATCGGCGAGGATGTCGGCGATGGCCTGGCTCATCGAGTAATGCTCGGCCTCGTAGCCGAAGCTGCCGGCCATCCCACAGCACGTCGAATCCAGCGGGTCGACCTCGTAGCCCGCGCGCCGAAGGACGCCGACGGCGTGGTGGTCGCGCTGCTGGGCTTTCTGGTGGCAGTGGCCGTGGTAGGCCAGCGATTCGCCGTCGGCGTCGAAGCCGGCGGCCGCGTCGAGCCCGTGACGGTCGAGGTACTCGCAGACCCCGTACGTGTTGGCGGCGACGGACGCCGCGGGGGCGCTGGACAGGAGGTCGTGGTAGTCGTCTTGGACCATCACCGCGTCGGAGGGTTCGACGTACACCACGTCCCAGCCGTCCGCGACCTTCGGCGCGAGCGCCGCGACGTTCTCGCGCGCGATCCGGCGGGTGCGGTCGATCAACCCCCGCGAGTACGCCGGCCGCCCGCTGGTGCCGACGCCGTCGGGGAGCGCGACGTGGACGCCCGCGGCCTCCAGCACGCGCACCGCGGCTTTCCCGACGGCGACCGTGCTGTAGTTGGTGTACGGGTCGGGCGCGAGCAGGACCGTGTGCTCGGCGGCTGCCTCGGGCACCCGGCTGCCGCCGCGCGCGTCGAACCACGCCCGGAGGCTCTCCCGCCGGAACGTCGGGAGGTCGCGCTCGGCGGCGATGCCCAGGGTTTTCTCGGCGAGCGCGCCGGCACCCGGCAGCGCCGTGGCCCAGTTCGAGACGGGCGCGAGCGCCGACCCCAGGTGGAACAGCGCCTCAGTGTGGCCGAACAGCCGGTCGAGGACGCCGACGCCGTCGGCCTGGTGGCTGGCGTGTTTCACCTCGGTTTTGAGTTTCGCCATGTCCACGCCGCTGGGGCAGTCGAGTTTGCAGCCCTTGCAGCCCACACAGAGATCCAGCACCTCCGTCAGGAACTCGTCGTCGAGGGGGTCGGCGGGGAGGTGGCCGTTCATCGCCGAGCGCAGCATGTTCGCACGCCCGCGCGTGCTGAGTGTCTCCTCGTTGGCGGCGCGGTAGGTCGGACACATCACGCCGCCGGTGGTGTCCTGGTGGCCGGTGCACCCGGCACAGCCGTGACAGAGCTCGGTCATGCCCCGGAATCCGTTCTCGGTGTCCCAGTTCAGTGCGGGATCGAACCCGGCGTCGAACTCGTCGTCGGGGGCGACACGCAGGTGGTCGGTCATGTCGATCTCGCCGGCGGCGTCCCCACAGACCGGCCCGGGGTTGAGGATCCAGTCGGGGTCGAAGGCCGCCTTGGTGCGGCGGAACGACGCCCACAGGTCCTCGCCGTAGAACTTGCGGTTCCACTGGCTGCGCGCGCGTCCGTCGCCGTGCTCCCCGGACACTGCGCCGCCGTACTCCACGACGAGGTCGGTGACGCGGTCGGCGATTTCGGCCATCTTCGCGACGCCCGCCTCGTCGGCGAGGGTCACGAGCGGGCGGACGTGCAGGACGCCGGGACCGGCGTGGGCGTAGTAGGACGCGACCGTGTCGAGGTCGTCCAGGATGGCCTGGAAGTCCGCGACGAACGCCGGCAGGTGGTCGGCGGGGATGGCGGTGTCCTCGATGTAGGGGTAATGTTTCTCGTCGCTGGTGCGGGACAACAGGATGGGGAGGCCGGCCTTGCGCATCTTCCAGAAGTGGGCCTGGCGGTCGTCGTCGTAGGCCTCCAGCGCGTCCACCGCGTGCACGGGGGCGTCGGTGGTGGTGGCCCCGGGTGGGTCGGCGGCCGGCGTGGCGGTGGGCAGGCGGTCGGCAAGTAGGTCGGCCACGCGGCGGCGGGCTTCGGCCGGGCTGTCGGCGTAGAACTCCACCAGCAGCGTCGAGTCCGTGCCGTCGGGCAGCAGCCCGACGACGTCGGCGAACTCGTCGGTGTCCCGCGCGAGATCGAGGAACACGTCGTCCATCACCTCAACGGCGGACGGGTCGTGATCGAGAACGGGGGCCACGTCCTGCATGGCGTCGCGCACGTCGTCGTACGTGAGCATCGCCACCGCGGTCTCCGCGGGGACCGGCTCCAGGGAGACTTCCGCCTCGGTGATGATGCCCAGGGTGCCCTCGCTGCCGGCGAGCAGGCGGGCGGCGTTCACCGCGCCGTGGGCCTCGGCGTCCGCCAGCAGGCGGTCGTAGTTGTACCCCGAGACGTTGCGCTTGAGGTCCGGGAAGCGCTCGCGGATCCGGTCGGCTTCCTCGTCGAGGAGCCGCCGGAGGTCGGCGTAGATGCGGGCTTCGAGGTCGCCGTCGGGGTCCGCGAGCGCGTCGAGGTCGTCGGTGTCCACCCAGCCCAGCGTGGTCACCGTGCCGTCCGCGAGCACGACCTCGGCGGATTCGAGGTAGCCGTCGGCTTTCTCGTACTGCAGGGAGTGTGCGCCCGTGGAGTTGTTGCCGATGGCCCCGCCGAGCACGCTCTTGTCCCCCCACGCGGGATCGGGGGCGTACTTCAGACCGTGGGTGGCGAGTTCGTCGTTGAGGGCCGCGAGCGTGATCCCGGGCTGGGCGCGCGCGGTCTCGGCCTCGGGGTCGAACCCGACGAAGCCGTTCATCGCGTGTTTGAAATCCAGGACGACGGCCTCGTTGACCGCCTGGCCGGCGAGACTGGTGCCGCCGCCGCGGGGGAGCACGGGGATCCCGCGGTCGGCGCAGTACGAGACCACGGCGGCGACGTCGTCGGTGGACGTGGGGAACACGACGCCGACCGGGAGCGCCTCGTAGATGCTGGCGTCGGTGGCGTACAGCTGGCGCGTGTAGCTGTCGAAGCGCACGTCGCCGTCGACGCGCTCGCGGAGGTCGTCGACGAGCCCGGGGCGCTCGACGCTGTCGCTGGTGTAGTCGTAATCGGCGTCGGGGTCGGTTGACGGGTCATCGGAGCGGAGGTCGCGCGTTGCCATCGTCGACCGTAGGGGGTGTGGCGTGTTATGCGGTGGTGGTCAGTCCACGGCGGCGTGGCGGGACGGCGCTACGCCGACCCGACCGCGGCCTCGATGGCGGTTTCGAGGTCCGCGACGATGTCGGCGGGGTCCTCGATGCCGACCGACACCCGCACCATCTCGGGGCGCACACCGCCGGCGCGCTGGGCTTCGGGGGTGAGCTGCTGGTGGGTGGTGGAGGCGGGATGGATCACGAGCGTTTTGGCGTCGCCGACGTTCGCCAGCAGGCTGGCAAGCGTGGTCTCCTCGGTGACCGCTTGGGCGGCGTCGTAGCCGTCCTCGACGCCGAACGTGAGCATGCCTCCGTAGCCCGAATCGAGGTAGGTGGTTGCGTTGTCGTGGGTGTCGTGGTCGGCCAGTCCGGGGTAGTTGACCCACGACACGTTGGGGTGGTCCCGGAGGTGTTCGGCGACGAGCTGGGCGTTCCGGCAGTGTTGTTGCATGCGCAGCGGGAGCGTTTCGAGCTTCTGGAGGGTTTGCCAGGCGTCGAACGGCGACTGCTGGTTGCCCAGATCGCGCAGCCCGCGGGCGATGGCGGCGTACGTGAACGCGGCGTCCCCGAAGCGATCGGTGAAGGTCACGCCGTGGTAGGCGGGGTTTTCCTGGGCGATCTCGGGGTAGTCGGCGGCGTGGGCGTCCCAGTCGAAGCTGCCGGCGTCGACGAGCGCGCCGCCGACGGTGGTGCCGGCACCGTGGATCCATTTGGTGGTGGAGTGCCAGACGATGTCGGCACCGTGGTCGATCGGGGTTGCCAGCGCGGGGGTCGCGAACGTGTTGTCCACCAGCAGGGGAACGCCGTTTTCGTGGGCGATGTCGGCGATGCGTTCGAGGTCGGGCGTGATCAGGCTGGGGTTGCCGACGGTTTCGACGAGCACGTAGGCGGTGTCGGCGTCGATGGCGTCGGCGTAGGCGTCGTAGTCGAGGACGTCCACGAACGTCGTGTCGACGCCACGGCGCTGGGCGCTGTGCGTGAGGTACGTCACGGTGCCGCCGTAGAGGTCGCTGGCGGCGACGACGGAGTCGCCGGCGCGTGCCAGCAGGAACGTCGCGAGATCCAGGGCGGCCATTCCGGACGCGGTGGCGACCGCGCCGACGCCGCCTTCGAGGGCTGCGAGGCGGTCCTGGAGGGTCTCCACGGTGGGGTTCATCAGCCGCGAGTAGATGTAGCCGTCCCGCTCAAGGGCGAACTGGCCGGCGGCGTCGGCGCTGTCCTCGAAGGCGTACGACGTGGTCTGGTAGAGCGGCGGCGCGCGAGCGCCCGTGGCCGGGTCGACGCGCTGGCCGGCGTGTACACTGTTGGTGTGGAGTCCGTGGTCGTGGCCCATGACTGGGAGTACGGCACCAGTGGTATAAACCGCGCCGACACCTGCAGGTGCTGCCGGGCTTCGGGAGTGTCACACACCACCGGTGGCGTCAGTGACCGCCGCCCCGTCGGTGCCGGCGGCGAGGAAGTCCGCCAGCGGCGGGCCGACGGCCGCGGAGTCGACGAGGAACGCGTCGTGGCCGTAGTCGGAGTCGACGACGTGGTGGGCGACGCCGGCGGCACCGCCCGCCCGGAAGGCGTCGGCGACGGTCGCGCTCTGTGCGGCGGTGAAATGCCAGTCCCCGGTGAACGACAGCACGAGCGCGTCGCCGTCGAAGGCCGCCAGCGCGTCGGCGACGGAGGGCAGCCCTGCCGCGAGGTCGTAGGCGTCCATGGCGCGCAGCAGGTAGAGGTAGCTGTTGGCGTCGAAGCGGGCCACGAACGTGTCGGCCTGGTAGTCGAGGTAGGATTCGACGTCCCGGGTGGCGAAGAACTCGGCCGCGGGGTCGGCGGGGAGGGCGGTGTCGGTGGTGGCGGTCCGGCGACCGAACTTGTCGGCCATCGACGCCTTCGAGAGGTACATCACGTGGCCGAGCTGTCTGGCGAGCGCCAGTCCCCGGTCGGGGTGTGCGCCGCCGTAGTAGTCGCCGTCGTTCCAGTTCGGGTCGCCGCGGATGGCGCGGCGTGCGATGGCGTTCAAGCCGAGGCATTGGGCGTCGAGGCGTGGTGCGGTGGCGACGGCGGCGATCCGGTGTACGTCGTCGGGGTAGCGCCGCGCCCAGTCGAGGGCGTTCATGCCGCCGACGCTCCCGCCGACGACGGCGTGCAGGCGGTCGACGCCGAGGGTGTCGAGGAGGCGGCGCTGGCAGCGTGTCCAGTCCGGGACGGTGACGGGGGGGAAGGCGGTGCCCCAGGGGTCGCCGCCGGGGCCGTCGGCCGGCGGACCGTCGGTCCCGTGGCAGGAGCCGGGCACGTTCGCGCAGACGACGAAGTACTCGGTGGTGTCGATGGGGCGTCCGGGGCCGACGATGTCCGGCCACCAGCCTCGATCGTCGCCGTCGGCGCGCCCGCGGACGTGCTGGCTGCCGGTGAGCGCGTGACAGACCAGCACCGCGTTCGAGCCGGTGTAGTCGCCGTACGTGCGGTAGGCGACGGTGAGGCTGTCGACGGTGTCACCGCAGGCAAAGGTGAACCCGTCGAGCTCAGTGGTCGGCATCGGTCCCCCGTCGGTGCATACTTGATAGTAATTTTTCGCCACCGTATTATGCACAGCAATCACGGCAAGGGCCGCCGCCATCGCGCCGCGGGCCACACGAGAGGCGGCCGCCGGGGCGGGTTCCGCCACAGCCGCCGCGCTCTTGATGCTTCGATCCCAACCCTCGCCGAATGGCCACCCGGGAGCGCGCGGCCTTAGCCTCGGTCGTGTTCGCAGTGCTGTTCGCACAGGTGCTCGTCTATCCGGGCGCGACCGACCTCGTCGAAGCCTACGGCGCAGCCGCCCCGGAGACCGCGAGCCGGTGGTTTCTCGCCGCCGAGTTCGGCGCGTTCGTCGCGTTCGCCGGCGTCTGGGGGGCCGCAAGCGACCGCGCCGGCCGCCGCACCCCGTTCATCGCCGCGGGTGCCGCCGCCGGCAGCCTCGGCTACGCCGTGCTCGCTGTGGCCCCCCTCGGGCTCGGCGGCGCGCTCGCGTTGCGCGTCGCACAGGGCGCGGCCACGATCGGCGCGTTCTCGCTGGCGATGACGATGCTCATGGACCTCTCGGCCGACCACGGGGCGGACATGGGGGCGGCCGGCATCGCCATCGGGCTGGGCACCGCGCTGGGCGCGCCCATCGGCGGCCAGCTCACCGAACTCGCGCCGCGCGCCCCACTGGTCGTCGGGAGCGTCGCCCTCGCCGTCGCCGCCGCCGTCACCGTCCGGCTCCCGGACAACGCCCCCACCACCACCCAGTCGCGGCTGTCCGCGGCCGTGCTCGCGGTGCGTGACACGCCGGCGGTCCTGGTGCCGTACGCGTTCGGCTTCATCGACCGGTTCACCGCCGGGTTCTTCGCGCTTGTCGGGACGCTGTACTTCCAGTCCAGGTTCGGCCTCGACGCCGGCGCAACCGGGCTCACGCTCGCGCTGTTTTTCGCGCCGTTCGCCCTGCTGCAGTACCCCTTCGGCCGCCTCTCGGATCGCATCGGACGCACCATCCCCATCGCCGCCGGGTCCGCGCTGTACGGCGTCGCGGTCGCCGGCGTGGGGGTCGCGCCCGGGCTGCGGGTCGCACAAGCCGGCATGGTCACGGTCGGCGTGCTAGGGGCGCTGATGGCACCCGCCACGATGGCGCTGGTCACCGACATCGCGCCCGACACCGAGCGCGGCGTCCACATGGCGGGGTTCAACATCGCCGGCTCACTGGGGTTTTTGGCGGGCATCGTGGGTGGCGGCTGGATCGCCGACCGCCGCGGCTTCCAGGACGCGTTCGCGATCGCGGGCGGCGCTGAACTCGTGCTTGCGGCCGTCGCGTTGCCCGCGCTGCTGGCGCTGCGGGACCGCCGAAGCGAGTAGCGAGCGCGCCTACTGTTCGAGCGTTGCCTGTGCGGCGGCCACGCCGTCGTGAACGGCCACGTCAACCCCGACCTCGTCGAGTGCGTCACCGACAGTGCGCACGCCCCGAACCACCTGTTGGGCCGTGAGTTGGCCCATGTTCGACACGCGGAAGATTTCGCCGCCGAGATGGCCCTGCCCGCCGCTGATCGAGACGCCACGCGCCGTCACGGCGTCCATGAACGCGGCGGCGTCCGCGCCACGCGCGCCCGCCGGCAGCCGGATGGCGGTGAGCGTGTTCGAGTACGCCGCGGCGTCGTTCAACTCCGGGAACGACGCCAACCCCATCTCGTGGAACCCGTCCCGGAACGCCGCCGCCTGCCGGCGGTGGCGGGCGATGCGGTCGGCCATTCCCTCCTCGCGGATGCGCGCGGCGGCCGCCGCGAGCCCACGGAACAGGGGGACGGCGCTCGTGAACGGCGTCTGGTTCGACTCCGCTTTCCGCAGATGCCACTCGATGTCCTCGTAGAACGGCGCGGCCTCGCCGTCCAACGCCGGCACCACGTCGTCGGTGACGTACACCGCGCTCAACCCGGGCGGTGCGGCCAACGCCTTCTGGGCGTCGGTCACCGCGATGTCCACGCCCCAGTCGTCGATCCGGAACTCGTCGCCGCCGATGCTCGTGACGCCGTCGACGACGTAGCGTGCGTCCGCGTCGGCGGCGATATCGCCGACCGCGTCGACGGGGTTCAACAGCCCGGTGCTGGTCTCGTTGTGCACCATCGTCACCACGTCCGTCTCGGTGGTGACCGCGTCGGCGACGGCGTCGAGGTCCACGGGCGCGCCCCAGTCGGCGGTCACCCGCGTGACATCGGCGTACCGCTCGGCGACGCGCGCGAACCGCCGCCCGAACTTCCCGTTCACCACGGCCACCACCTCGCCGCCGTCCCCAACGAGGTTGCCGACCGCGGCCTCCATGCCCATAGTCGCGGTGCCGTTCAACAACAGCGCCGTCCCGCCGGCAGACGTCGTGTCCCCGGACGGCGTCGACTCCTCGAAGACGTACTCGACGTGCTCCTGGGCGCGCTCGTAGACCGCCTCGAAGGCCGCCGATCGGTGGGACACCATCGGCGCGCTCATCGCCTCGCGTACCTCGCGGGCGACCGGAACGGGGCCGGGATTCAACAGCAGGAAGTCCTCTCGCATACGGGAGCGTCGGCGCGCGCGGGCATAAACACGGCGGGTGGTGCAAGGCTCGCCGCCGTGGCTACGAGAACTTGTGCACCGTGATGTCGAGGGTGTCCAGATCCAGGATGGGGGCGGTGGCGACGTCCGGCGAGATGTTCACCGACTCCTGGAACGCCGTCTGGTGTTGCCAGCACCCGGAGTTGACAAGCCGGACGTTGTGGTGGATGCCGACGCCGAGCTTGTGGACGTGGCCGGTGTGGAACACGTCCGGAACGGTGTCGATGGCGAGGTGATCCTCGGCCTCGGGCGCGAGCCGGGTGCGGCCGCCGAACGGCGGGGCGACGTGGCGCTTTTTCAGGAGGAGCTCCATCGCGTTCTGGGGGTCGTCGTAGGTGACGTCGTCGCTGGGGTGTTCGGCGATCACCTCGTCCAGGGACACCCCGTGGTACAACAGCACCGAGACGCCGTCGATGGTGACCGTCGAGGGGTTGCTGGTGATGCGGGCGTCGTGGGCGCGCATGATCGACCGCAGCTCCTCGTCGAACGCCGGCTGCGGTTCGGCGAGCCGGACGGCGTCGTGGTTGCCCGGAATCATCACGATCTCCATGTCCCCGGGCACGTCTTTGAGGTGTTCGGCGAACGTCTCGTACTGGTCGTAGATGTCGACGATGTCGAGTTCCTCGTCTTGGCCCGGGTAGACGCCGACGCCCTCAACCATGTCGCCGGCGATGAGCAGGTACTCCACGGACTCGGCGGCGGGCGTGTGCAGCCAGTCGGCGAACGACCTCCAGGCGTCGGCGGCGAACTCCTGGCTGCCGACGTGCACGTCGGAGATGAGCGCGGCCTGCACGCTGCGGTCGGCGGTGCTCGGTGAGTACGTGCGGGGAACCTCCGGGAAGTAGATGTCGTCGGCGAAGAGGATGGTGCCGTCGTCGGCCAGCGTGCCCGACACGGCGATCACCTCGTCCAACAGGAGGTCGTCGACGAGATCCGAGACGTCGCGGTCTTTCAACACGAGCACCGGGAAGACGCCGTTGGTGTCCTCCAACTCGACGCGCCAGTGGCCGCTGGTGGTCGACCGGATGTCGTTGACCATGCCGACGATGGCGGCGTCACTGCCCCCGGGCATCGAGGCGAGCGCGCTGGTCGGCCGGTGGTTGACGCGACCCCGAAGCTGTGCGGCGAGGCGGTCGTACCGGTCGCGGAACACCGACACGAAGTCCTGGTACTCGCCGGTTCCCGTGGACGCGCCCGTCATGTCGCCGTCGATCTCGACGCTGCGCGCGTCCGCGGTGGCCGCGCGCCCGCCGTCGTGGTTGGGTGGTGTGTCCGTGGCCGACGGATCGGTGTGTGTCGTCGGCTCGTCGGGAGGCGTCGATGCCGGCGCGGACGTCTGCGCGGCACTCGAAGCGGTGTGGGCATCGAGCACCGCTCGAACGTCGCTGACGGTGAGCGTCGCCGCGTCCGCTGCGGCGGCGGCGACCGCGCGCTCGACTGCTGCACCCGGGTCGTCAGCGCCCGCGAGCAGCGTCACCGCCTCCCGGTCGGCGTTGTATCCGCGGCTCGTCAACTCGCGGACCACGCGCACCGATGGCTCCAATGGCACACCGGACTCGAAGGCGCGACGAGGAGATAAGCATGGCGAGATGACCGCGGGCCGGTACCGGAACCGACGGGAGGGCAACGTTGAAACGCGGTACGACCGAACCGGTATGCAATGACCGGCGACGATGTCCCCGATCCGACCGACGGCCCCCGGGCCGCAGTCCGGTGGTTCTGGTCGACTGATCGGGCGGGCGTGCTGTTCGTCCGGGAAGCCCTCTCGAGTCTGCTCGTGGTGTCGATGGTCGGGCTGTTGTTGTTCTCCGTGAGCGGTGTGTGGCCGCCACTGGTGGCGGTCGAATCCGGCAGCATGCAGCCGAACCTCCAGAAGGGAGATCTGGTGTTCGTCACGGAGGAACACCGCCTCAGTCCGGAGTACGCGTCCGGCGAGACGGGCGTTGTCCCGCACAGGACTGCGACCGCTCACGGCTACGAGAAGATCGGGGGGACCGGCGACGTGATCGTCTACGAACCGGACGGCAACAGCAGGGCAGTCCCGATCATTCACCGCGCACGGTTCTGGGTCGACAACGAGGAGAACTGGTACGACCGCGCGGACGAGTCGATCGTCGCCGCGGACAGCTGCAGCGAGCTGCGGAACTGTCCGGCACCCCACGCCGGCTTCATCACGAAAGGCGACAACAACAGATCGAACAGCTACTACGACCAGTCGGCCGGACTGTCGGAGCCGGTCAAGCCCGGCTGGGTGCGGGGAACCGCGGAGTACCGGGTGCCGTTCGCGGGCTGGGTGCGGCTGGTGATCTCCGGGGAGGCCACCGTGGCGCGCCCCGGCGGCGCGGCGCTCGGCGGCGAGCGCGCGCTGGGCCAGGCGTAGCCGGCTACTCGGCGTACAGCGAGTAGACGATCACCGCGAACCCGATCGCGGTGAGCGCGCTCTCGGTCAACACGGCGAAATTGCTTTGCAGGTTCAACAGCACGTCGATCCCCCCCGCCAGCAGCGAGCCGAGCGTCACGAACCCGAACCCGATCGTCAACGACCGGAGCGCCGGCGAGCTCGTGCGCCGCCACGCCTTCGCGGCGAAATACGTGACGGCACCGCCGAGCGCCAGCGTGAGTGTCTTCAGCGCGACCACGACTTCGTAGTGTATCATGTTTCTTTGCTCACCTCTGTCCACAGCGTTTCGAGCCGTTCGTCGGTCGACGTCGGCGGGCGGTGGATGCCGACACCGAGCGTGCGGTCGTCGTCGAGGGTGATAACGACGTCCTCGAAGGCGACCACGTATTCGGTGGTGTGGTGGCCGTCGTCCTGTAAGACCGCGCGCTCCTCGAGCAGCGCCGCGTCAGTCAGCAGATCCAGCTTCCGGTAGGTCGTGGACATCGGGACGCCGCTTCGGTCGGAGATCTCCTTGGCGGTGCGCGGTTCGTCGAGCGCTTCGATGATGTCTCGACAGCCCGCGTCATCCAGCGCATCCAGGACATCCTGGAGATCCGGAGCGTCGTCCGAATCGAAGGGAGCGCGCATGGATATGCTGGCATTCGGGAACCCCGGCGTATAACTCGTTTCATATTCCGCTGTGACCGGCCGGTGCTTCCCATGCGCTGAGAACCGACGCCAGGAGCCAGGAACCACGTCTGTCATTTAAGTAATGTGACTGTGGATGATGACACGAGGTGAACGCGATGGAATACAACACACGAGCGGGGACGGAGTCCGGCGCTGGCTACGGAGCCGCCGGCACCTGGCCGGCGTACTGGATCGCGGTCGTGCGCGTGCTGACCGGCTGGTGGTTCTTCCACGCGGGCTTCACGAAGCTGCTCGAAGGCGGCTTGACGTTCGATCCGTCGGGCTACCTGCAGGGGATGGCGGGAACGGTGCTGGCACCCGTCGGTACGACGCTGGCAGGCTACCCCGGCATCATCGGCCCGATGGTCGTGATCTTCGAGACGCTGATCGGGCTGGCGCTCATCGTCGGGCTCCTGACGCGGTTCGCGTCGTTCGGCGGTGTGATGTTCATGACCATGTTCTGGATCGGGAACGCCGAATACGCACACGGGGTGGTCAACAGTGACTTCATGGGCTTGCTGTTGTTCACCACGATCATCGTGTTCGGCGCCGGCCGCTACTACGGCCTGGACAGCATCGTCGAGCGCACGGGCCTCGTTCAGGGGGCACCGCGGCTCAAATACCTCCTCGGATAACACGGTGACACGACATGACTGACACACTCGACAAGGCGGTGATGGGACTCAGCGGCGGACTGATGATGCTCGGCGTCGTGGGCGGCGGCCTCGTGGAGTTCCTGGCGGGCCCGCCGTACGTACCGACGACCGAAAGTGGCGAGGTGCTGACGGCGGCCGCGGTCGCCCCGAACGTACGGGCAGCGCTGGTGTTGGCGGCGCTGCTCGTGTTGTTCGTGTACGCAGTGTACAAACTCGCAACCCCGGTGCGGGGGCAGTCACAGCACAGCGAACGGGCGACCGCCGGCGACTAGCATCCACTAATTGTTCTCGAAGCGCGCCTGCACGAACGGCGTGATGTCTTCGATGTCGCTGAGCCGCGAATCCGCTTCGAGGACCGCCTCCGTCTCCTCGACCGGAACCGACAGCGAGATCTCTTTGGTGCGGCCGTACCGGCCCTTCGAGACGACGACGGCGTTGACGATGCCGAGCATGTCGAGTTCGCTGATGAGGTCGGTGACCCGGCGCTGCGTGAGCACGTCGGCGTCGAGCTCGTCGCACAGCGTCTTGTAGATGTTGTACACCTCACCCGTGTTGACGTTGTGCACGCCGTTGTCCTCCAACAGGAGAATGGCGTAGAGCACGAGCTTGCTCTGTGTCGGCAGCGTTCGGACGACCTCCACGACGCGGTCGAGCTCGATCTTGTCTTGGGCGCGGCGCACGTGGTCCTCGGTGACGTTTTCGGCCTGGTCGCGCTCCGCGAGCTCGCCGGCGGTCCGCAGCAGGTCAAGGGCGCGACGGGCGTCGCCGTGCTCCTGGGCGGCGAACGCCGCACACAACGGGAGGACGTCGTCCGAGAGCGCGTCGGCTTTGAACGCGACGTCCGATCGGTGCTGGAGGATGTCCCGCAGCTGGTTGGCGTCGTACGGCGGGAACACGATCTCCTCCTCGCCGAGGCTGGACTTGACACGGGGGTCGAGGAAGTCGGTGAACTTCAGGTCGTTGCTGATGCCGATGATCGACACCCGGGAGTTGTCCAACTCAGAGTTCATGCGGGAGAGGTTGTACAGCGTATCGTCGCCGGATTTCTCGACGAGCTTGTCGATCTCGTCCAGCATGATGACCGCGACGCGCTCGACGTAGTCGACGGCGTCGAAGAACGTCGCGTACACGCGGTCGGTGGGCCACCCTGTCATGGGGACTTGCTCCATCTCGGCCTTGTCGGCTTCCAGGGAGTCGATGCGGTCGTCGATCTCCGCGACGGAGTCGAAGCGCTCCCGAAGATCCGAAAAGCTGTCCGAAACGTCGGAGCCCTCACTCGATTCGTCGCCTGTACGATCGTCTCCCGGCGACCCCCCTATTTCGAGTGCGGTGGGGTCGTCGTCGGCCTGTGCCCGGAGGTCCGAGAGGTCGGCGATGCGGGCGTCGACGAACGCCCGGTTTTGATCGATGAACGTGTTGGCGAGCTGTGCGAGCACCCGGTACTGGGTGTCCGTGACTTCGCAGTTGATGTATTCGACCTCACAGGGAACGTCGTACTTCTTGGAGGTCTTCTCCAACTCCTGGCTCACGAACTTCGCGCTGGCCGTCTTTCCGGTGCCCGTCTTCCCGTAGATGAGGATGTTCGACGGCGTCTCACCGCGGAGCGCCGCGACCAGGATGGTCGCCATGTTGTTGATCTGGTCGTTTCGGTGTGGGAGTTCGTGGGGCGTGTACGACGGCCGCAGGACCTCTTTGTTCTCGAAGATGGGCTCGCCGCTGAGCAGGTCATCGAAGAGTCCCTCGTCGTCGTCCTCGTCGTCGAGGACGTCGTCGAGGTCGACTTCGAAGTCGCGGTCCGCGGTTCGCCGTTCGTCCGTCGACCGATCGTCTTTCATGTATTCACGCACACCCCCTTGTTTCGGGTGGAATACGCAGTCGGGGAGAGAGAACGGCCAGCAAGGCCATCAGCGGGCGGTATAGCGTCCCCGCTCCGACAGCGTTCCAGTTGATGCAGATGAAACAGTGGGTCCGAGTCGGACTAATAAGTTACGATAGCGGGGACGCTTCCGGGCAGGCACGATCACAGCAACCCGATACCAGGACCCCCGCCATCCGATGTCCCGCCGGTTAGAGGGGGGAGGGATGCGGTCCGGAACCAGCCGGGGCGACCCGCGGAGAAAGACGATGAATCGCCGTTCCACCTGAAACAGAGGTTGAGGTCAAACGTGGCGGCCAACCCCCCACCCCTTCGTTTCGAGTGGAACGAGAGTCTTCTGTGGGGTGGGGGGTCCCCACCCCCCCTTCTAGAGTAGCGGTACTACTAAGTCCCTACAATCAAAACAACAACCGCAAACTAGCAAAAACTAGAAGCAGAATACGGTAGTTGTCTAGTTCTAGTTGCGTTTGGGCGCTGATCTTGGCTGGCGGGTGGGTCGGGGCCGTCCCTGTTCTGGAGTTCCACCCGAAACGAAGGGGTGGGGGGTTGTGGATGTTCGTGTGTGTTGATATCGTCTGACGTGGGTGTGGCTACATCGTGGCTGACGGGGTGCACTCTCGTTTTGATGTCAGTCCCAGAGCCGGGGTTCGATCTGACCACGGTCAGACCCCTGTCTGACGGATTTTACGCCCTCTCACTGGGGTTTTATACGCATCCAGACACGTCCTGCGTCAAACATACAAGGCATGGGGTGCGAATGGAGAGCAAGGATGGGACTGTTCGCAGACTTACGCGACAGCGTCTCTCGGGTCACGGCGAGTCTGTTCGCCGACGACTCGGAGCCGAAACGAATCGGGATTTATGGACCGCCCAACGCCGGGAAAACAACGCTTGCAAACCGCATCGCCCGCGACTGGACGGGTGACGCCGTCGGTCCGGAGAGCCACATTCCCCACGAGACGCGGCGCGCCCGCCGCAAGGAAAACGTCGAAATCGAGCGCAACGGCAAGACGGTCACCATCGACATCGTCGACACGCCCGGCGTGACGACGAAAGTCGACTACTCGCAGTTCCTCGACCACGACATGGAGAAAGACGAGGCCGTCCGGCGCTCTCGGGAGGCCACCGAAGGCGTCGCCGAGGCGATGCACTGGCTGCGGGAGGACGTCGACGGCGTCATCTACGTGCTCGACGCCACCAACGACCCGTTCACGCAGGTGAACACGATGCTCATCGGCATCATCGAGAGCCGAGATCTGCCCGTGCTCATCCTCGCGAACAAAACCGACCTGGACGACGCCAACATCCAACGCGTGTCCAACGCCTTCCCCCAACACGAGACGATCCCGCTGTCGGCGTTGGAGGGCGAGAACATGGACGAGGTCTACGACAAGATCGCGGCGTACTTCGGGTGACCGCACATGCCAGAAACAACCAGCAGCAGCGGCGACGGACCACAGGACGGCGTTCAGGTCGACCTCATCAGCACCGAGCGGATGAACGGCAAGACCTCCATGGAGAAGATCCGACTCATCCTCGACAGCGTCCGGGAGGGTGACATCGTCGTCCTGGAGTCCGGACTGACCCCCGACGAGGAGTCGAAGCTCATCGAAGTCACGATGAGCGAGATCAACCCCGACGGGTTCTCCGGCATCGAGATCGAGAGCTTCCCCCAGTCCGAAACCTCGAACACCACTCTCCTCGGGCGGCTCATGGGTGCCCAGGAGACGTCGAAACTGACCGTCATCGGGCCGGCGAACCAGATCCAATCCCTCCACAAGGATGAGACGCTGATCAGCGCGCTCATCTCCCGCCAGTAATGCCCCACCAATGCACGAACTGCGGGCACGTCTTCGCGGACGGCTCCAAGGAGATGCTGTCGGGGTGTCCGGACTGCGGCGGCAACAAGTTCCAGTACCATCCCAGCGAGATCCCTGCGGACAGTCCCAGCGGTGACCCCACGCCATCCGACGGCTCGGACGCCGACTCCAGTACGGTCTCGGGCGCTGTCGGCCGCGCCGCCGACCGCGTCCGTGACGCCGTCGCCGAGGCAGACACACCCGCCGACGATCCGACACCCGACGACGAGGGCGACACGCAGTCCGACCCGGCAGCCGACAGTCCGGGCGCGACCGCGCCCGACGCCGACCCCGGTGTTCGCGCCGCAACACCCGACGACGAGGACGGCGCGCAAGCAACCGCCCGCAGCGAGGTCGTCGACGTGTCCACGCTTCCCGACCAACCCACGGACGGCCGCGTCGTCGAGGAGCCCGACACCGACGAGGCGGAGCCCGACCTGGAAGACCTCCGCGAGGAACTCAACGACCAGTTCGAGTCCATCCGCATCGTCGCCCCCGGCCAGTACGAGCTCAACCTCATGGAGCTGTACGACCGCCAGGAGTACATCATCGCGCTCCAGGAGGACGGCCAGTACGTCATCGAGGTTCCGGACGCCTGGGAGGCAGCCGATCCGACCGACGTCGAATAGCCCGCAGTCCCACCCGCGTCCTGCCCGACAGACCACACCGTGAAACGGTAGTATGCGACTGTTTCACGGTCGCACGCCGTAGTTTTCACGCCGCAGTGCTGCCGAGTGCAGAAGTTGTTTTGCCCTGTAGCCCGCCAGCCTACACACATGTCTCTTCGCAACCGCGCGCAGGCACTGCTGGCGCTGTTCCCAGCGTTCCTGGCGCGTCTCGGTCTCGTCGACCGTCGCAGGGGCGAGGAGGCCTTCGATCTGGCTGTCCCCGCGATGGTAACCGGCGGCCTCCGGACGCTGCTGCGGACCGCCGACTTCTTCATGGTGAGTATCGCCACCGGCTCGACCGCGGTCGCCGCCCTCGAAATCGGCTTCCAGTATTACTTCATTCCGTTCGGGCTCGCGCTCGCGCTCACGTCCGGCACGATCAGTGTCGTCTCCCGGTTCAAAGGTGCTGACGACCACGCCGGCGCCAACTTCGCGATCAAGCAGTCGCTGTGGCTGGCGTTGCTGGTGTCGTTGCCCATCACCGCCGGCACCTGGGTGTACGCCGACTCGATGATCGGGTTGCTCAACAGCAACCCCGAGATCATCGAGTTGGGTGCGGCGTACCTCCGCGTGGTGATGCTGACCGTCGTGTTCCGGTTCTGGGGGATGACGGCGTCGCGGGCGCTCGCCGGTGCCGGCGACACCCGGACGCCGATGTACGTTCGGCTCATCACCCTCCCCACGAACATCGCGTTGAACGCGGTGCTCATCTTCGGGATCTGGGTGTTCCCCGAGCTGGGCGTCGTCGGCGCCGCCTGGGGGACCGCGATCGCCAACGCCGTCGCCGGCATCGTGTTCTTCGCCGTCCTGCTCTCCGGGCGCTGGGATGTCACCCTCTCGTTCAGCGGCAAGCAGTGGGACTGGGGCGTCGCCAGCGAGATCGTTCGCGTCTCCCTCCCGCTGGCGGGCACCCGGCTCTCCCGGACGTTCGGCCGGTTCCCGTTCCTGTTCGTCCTCGGGCTGTTCAGCCACCAGGTGGTCGCCGCCTACGCCATCGGCCGCCGCGTGATGCTGTTGGCGTTGATGCCCGCGTGGGGGTATTCGACGGCGTCATCGACGCTCGTCGGTCAGCAACTCGGCGCCGGCGACCCCGATGAGGCGGCCGCCTACGGCTGGCAGACGCTGCGCGTCGCGCTGGCCACCCAACTCATCATCGGCGCGCTGCTGTTCGTGGCTGCGGGCCCCATCGCGTCCGCGTTCACCCCCGATCGGTTCTCCCTGACCGTGACGTTCATCCGCATCTTCGGGCTCAGCGTCGCCGGGTTCTCCGTGGCGCGCACGCTCCGCGGCGCGCTCCGCGGGGCCGGCGACACCCGTTGGCCGCTGTACGGCGGACTGATCGGGACGTACATCGTCCGCCTCCCGCTGGCGTTCCTGGCGCTCGACCCCGGCCAGGTCGTCTCCGCCGGCCCGTGGGTGATCGACGCCACCGTGCACTCGCTCTCCGTCGGCCCCGTCACCACGCCGACGATCGCGTTGGGCGTGCTCACCATCCCCGGTTTCACCGTGGCCCCCGGGCTCGGCTGGGGGTTCGCCGCGATCTTCCTCGCGATCGTCGGCGACATGTACACGCGCGCCGCGGTCAACTTCGTGCGCTTCCGGTCGGGCGCCTGGCGGGCGTACGGCACCCCCACCGCGGCCGCCGACTGACACCCACGAACGCCACGGATTTAAGGAATGGACGCCGAACGTCACTCCATGAGCACGCCAACGAAAGTCGTCGTGTCGACCGTCGCTATCGCCGCCGTTCTCTCCCTGCTCGTGCTGGTGAACGTGGCGTAATGTTCACCGAGCGCGCCCTCGACGGCGAGCTCGCGGCCGTCCGGGACGCCTACGCCCCGGACGCCGTCGTCCTCGACTGTGACGCGGACTTCGAGACGCTGTCCCCCGAGCACCGCGACGACGTGCTCCCGGTGATCGACGATCTCACGCCACACGAGTACGACACCGACTGGCTGCCCGCCGACAGCCCGGCGTTGCTGACGCAGCTGGCCACCCGGGAGTTCGTCGTTGGAATGCCCGGCGACGGTGCCGTCGCGTGGACGACCCAGACAGAGCCGCCGGTGGTGTTCGTGAAAGCCCGCATCGAAGGCACCCCCAGCGAGTTCGCCGACTTCCTCGTCGCGGAGGCGCTGGTCGCGGCCGGTCTCGGACTGCCCGAGCGGTTCCTCGGGCTTTTCGGCTCGGCGTATCCGGCGTTCGCCGCGGCCGTCGACGGCGACCCGGTGGCGGTCTACCAGACCGCCGCCGCCGCCGCAACCGCGTTCCGCGGGCTGCACACGCGCCCCGAGTTCGAGACCTGGGACGCCGACTTCCCCCGCCTGTACGACGCCTGGGTGGACGCCGGCGAGCGCATTCGGCCGCGGCTCGACGGGCTGTCCGGGGAGCTCGCCCACGGCACCACGTCGTTCGCCGACGCCGCCGAACTGGCGTGCAGCGCCGTCAAACACGATGTCGACGTGCCCACCCCGTTCGCGGCGCTCGACTCGCCGGCGTTCCGACGCCACGGCAGCGAGTACGCCGTCACGTGGGCCGAAAAGCTGTTCGCGGCCGACACCGACGCGTAGGCGGCCGTCAGCGGTCCGTTCTCACGGTGCCGTCGGCGTCGAGTTCGACGACGAGATCGCTGGCGTCGCGGAACCGGCTCAGCGCGTCCTCGTCGTGGACCTCCGCGGACACGTGCACCAGGGCGGTGGCGTCGTGGCGCTCCACGATCCCACGCAGCCGCTGCAACGCATCGAGAGCTTGGTGTTCGTCGGCGTAGTACGCGAGCTCGGTCAGCGAGTCGAAGCTCACCCGACGCTTGCCGTCGGTGTCGGTGAGGAACTCGTCGATGGACGCCAGGATCCCGTCGACGTCCCCGGGCCGGGAGACGTACCGGATGTGGGAGGCGGCTCGCCGCGAGTAGCCGTGTTCGACGGACAGCGTGTCCAGGATCTCCGCGCGGTCCTCGTCGACGTCGTAGTATTCGAGTTTCTGTGTGACCTCGCGGGCAGTGGTGCGCGTCGACACCACGAGGAAGTGATCGGTGTCGGCTTTCAGGAAGTCGGTGTCCATGCGGTCGGTCGCACCGGTGGACGGATGAATGAGCAATGCGACCGTGCCGCCCGGCACTGCGTCCGGGGTGCCCTCGATGGCGAGCTCGTAGTCCATACCGTGGCGAAGCGCACCCGTCATCTTAATCATACGGGTGCACACCGCATGGCCGGCGACCCGCCCCACCGCTGGCGGCTCACAGCAGGCTGTCGGCGGTGGCCGCGCCCACGACGCTGAACAGCGCGCTGACCGACGCCGCCTTGGCAGCCAACACGCCGACCACGGCCACGCTGGACCCGACGCCGAGTTCCGCGGCGAACGTCGTGGGTGCGGTGAGCACCACCGACAGCGCGAGCACGGACCCGAACGACACCACCATCAGGGAGACGAACCGCACGGGAACGCCGACCACGTCGACCTCCCGGTCGGGGTCGCGGCCGTCGTCGGCGGTGTACAGGGCGCTGTACCCGATGGCCGCCACGACCCCCACGACGATGGTGCTGTGATACCACTGCATCCGGCTGGCAAGCAGCCACACTTCCTCGGTGACGACAAACGGCCCCGCCAGCAGGACCCCGCCGACGACCTGCTGGACGGTGTCCGCGTACGCGTACCGGTTTCCACTCATCTCGTGGTGCGTTCGCGGCCACCGGCCAAATGCCGTCCGGTGGCGTTTTGCCGGTCGGCGTGCATGCCACTCCTATGAGTGTTCGCGAGGAGTTCGACGAGTGGGCCGCCTCGGGCCGCGACAAGGGCATGGAGGACCGCCATTGGCACACCGCCAAAGACGTGCTCGCGCGGATGCCCGTCGAGGACGACGACACCGTCCTCGATCTCGGGACCGGCAGCGGGTACGCGGTGCGCGCGCTCCGCGAGCGCGGCGTCGCCCGTGGGTACGGCCTCGACGGTGCCCCCGAGATGGCGGCCAACGCCCGCACGTACACCGACGACGACGACCTCGCGTACGTCGTCGGTGACTTCGGGAGCCTGCCGTTCGCCGACGACGCCATCGACCACGTGTTCAGCTTCGAAGCGTTCTACTACGCCAGCGACCCCCGCGAAACCCTCGCGGAGATCCGGCGCGTCCTGAACCCCGGCGGGACGTTCTACTGCGGCGTGAACTACTACGAGGAGAACGTCCACAGCCACGACTGGCAGGACTCCATCAGCGTCGAGATGACCCGCTGGGATCGCGCCACGTACCGCGAGGCGTTCCGGGGGGCGGGCCTGCACGTCGCCGCGCAGGACCTGATCGCGGACACGGAGATCGACATCCCCGCCGCCAGCGAGTTCCCCCACGAGGGCTTCGACAGCCGCGCGGACATGGTCGAGCGCTACCGCACGTTCGGCACGCTGTTGACGGTTGGCGTGGCTCCCTGACAGCTACTCCGGAAGCACGTCGATGCCCCCGGACGCAACGCTCACGGTCGCCGGGCCGCGGTCCGGCGGGTCGGGCGTGGTGACGAGCAGTTCAGTGCCGGCCCAGTCACAGTACACCGTGTAGGTGTCACCCCGGAACGCCGTGCGCTCGACGGTGACATCGAACCCGACTCCACCCGAACCGAAGGACAACGCCTCCGGCCGCAGACCGACGGCGACGTCCCCCGTCACGCACTCCGACAGCTCGAACGTCACGCCATTGACTGACACACTCGACCCCCCTGTTTCGAGTGGAACCGCCGTCCCCGACACGACGTTGTTCTCGCCGACGAACTCCGCGACGAACCGCGAGGACGGCTCTCGGTAGACCGCCTCCGGCGTGCCGACCTGGACCACCGCACCGTCACGCATCACCGCCACGCGGTCGGAGATCGACAACGCCTCGGCCTGATCGTGCGTGACGTAGACGGTCGTGATATCGAGTTCGCGCTGGATCTCCTTGATCGTGCCACGCAGCCGGTCGCGCAGCCGCGCATCCAGCGCGCTCATCGGCTCGTCCAACAGCAACACGCTCGGCCCTGGCGCGAGCGCGCGCGCTAGCGCCACGCGCTGCTGTTGCCCGCCGGACAGCGCCGCCGGCTCCCGGTCGCCGGTTCCCGCCAGATCGACCAGCGACAGCAACTCGCTGACGCGCTCCTCGGTCGACGCCCCGCCCGGTGGCTCCCGGAACCGCAGGCCGTAGGCGACGTTCTCGCGCACGGTCATGTGCGGGAACAGCGCGTAACTCTGGAACACGATCCCCACGTCGCGGTCCTCGGGCGGCACCCCACCCACCGACCGATCCCCGAACACGATCTCCCCGCGGTCCGGCGTCTCGAACCCCGCGATCAGGCGCAGCGTCGTGGTCTTCCCGCAGCCCGACGGCCCCACCAACGTGAAGAACTCGCCGTCGGCGATGGAGACTGAGACGTCGTCGACCGCCGTCGTCGTCGACCCGAACGCACGCACCAACCCCTGTAGCTCCACGCTCGTCATGGCTGATATCGACCCCCGACGCGGTCGATCACCACGAAACTGGCGGCCGTCACCACCAACAACACCGTCCCCATCGCCGCCGCCGGGCCGGTGCTTGGCCCCGCGGTCCGATCGATCAGGAACCGCTTGAGCGCCACCGGCATCGTGTACACGGACTCGTTGGCCAGGATCACCGTCGAATCGAACTCCCCGATGCTGATCGCGAACGCGAACGCCGCGCCCGCCACCACGCCCGGCCACACGAGCGGCAACTCCACGTCCCACAGCGCGCGCCCCCGGCTCGCACCCAGCGCCCGCGCGGACTCCACCACCCGGCTGTCGACCGCCGCCAGCATCGGCGCGACGTTCCGCACCACGAACGGATAGCCCGCGATCGCGTGCGCGCACACCACCACCAGCGGCCCAACCAGTTGCACCCGCGTGCCGGCGATGTCGACCCCGAACGCGAGCGACTGCAACAGTCCGAAGCCGACGACCACCCCGGACACCGCGACGGGCGCCATCAGCGCCGCGTCCACGAGCCGCCGCCCGCGGCCGCCCCGCGCCGAGAACGCCCCCACGACCACCCCCATCGGCAGCGCAACCGCAAGCGCCCCCACGCCGAAGACGATCGAATACCAGACGGCGGTCGCCGGCTGCGTGCGGCCGCTGGCCTGTCGCGTGCCCAGGAACCGCCACCACCGCAGCGTCGGGTCCGTCACCCCGCCCACGCTCGCCGCCACCATCGACACCACGGGCGCGACGAACACCACCGCCACCACCACCGCGTAGCCCACTCCCGCCAGCCGAAGCGCCCACTCGCGTCCCCCCGACGCCCCCAACAGGCGCTTGCGGGGGCGGGACCTGCCGCCGGCACTCGCGGCCGACTGCCGGCCCTCGTACCGCAGATACACGTACATCAACGCCAGCGAGAGCCCGGTTTCGAGCGTCGCGAGCGCCGCCGCCGTGCCGTAGTCGAACTGCTGGATGCGGGCGTACAGCCACACCTCCACGGTCGCCAGCTTCAGCCCGCCCAACGCCAGCACGATGGGGAACGACATGAACGTGAACACGAACGTCAACAGCGCGCTGGCGGCGATCGCCGGCACCAACTGCGGGACCACCACGTCACGGAACGCCCGCAGCGGACTGGCCCCCAGCGACCGCGCGGTCTCCACGGCGCTGGCGTCGACGGTCTCCCACGCCGAGGCCACCATGCGCGTGACCAGCGGCGCGTTGTAGAACGCGTGTGCGACCACCACGATCTGCAGCGTGTACAGGAACTGGACGCGTCCGACACCCAGCGCTGCCAGCGCGTCGTTGACCGTGCCGTGCTGTCCGAACGTCGCCACGAACCCGACCACCACCATGATCGACGGCAACACGAACGGCAGGATCGTCAGCGACCGCAGCGTCCGCCGCCCGGGGAACTCGAAGCGCGCAAGCACGTACGCACCCGGCAGCCCCAGTGCCACGCTCGCCACCGTCGACAGCACCGCCTGGTACGCCGTGAACCCCACCAGCCCGAGGCTGACACCGGGATGCACGACCGTGATCGCGGGCAGCCACCCACTCCACCCGACGCGCACGTCCGTCGCGTGCGCCCACGCAGCCACGTCCCCCGGCACCGACAGCGGGTGTGCGAACACGCCGTGGGCAGCGCCCATGTAGAACTCCGACGTGAGCACCGCCAAAACGGGGTTGTCGGGGCCGAGCGCCGCCGCGAACACGGTGCCGACCGGATAGTAAAACACCACCGCGAGCACGGCAAGCGTCGCCACACCCGCAGCCGGCACCGCGTACCGGTCGACGACGCTCACGCCGGACTGCCGCCTCATTCGACGTTCGTGGCGATCCGCTGGGCCCACGTCTCCGTCCACTCCGCGACGCTCCCAGCCAGCTCGTCGTACGTCAACCGCACCGGCTCCGGCGGCTCGTAGCCGTACTCCGCGACGTCCGCCGGCAGGCTGGCGGTTTCGGTCGCCGGGAACTGGGCGTTCCGCTCCGCGATCCCCTGCTGGCGCTCCGGCGACAGCATGAACTCCACGAACTCCGCCGCGACCTCCGGGGTGTCGGTGTCAGCGAACCGCGCGACCGCCTCGGGATTGATATACCCCTGATCGTTCAGGAAGCCCACCCGGTGATGTGGGAGGTCGTCGGGGTCGTTGTAGATCACTCGATCCGTCGAGTACGACACCACTATCGGGCGCTCACCCTCCGTGAACGCGGTGTACGACTCCGACCAGCCGTTGAGCACGCGCACGTCGTTGTCCACCAGGCGCGTCCAGTAGTCCAGGTAGCCGTCCGGGCCGAACTCGTGGATCGTCCACAGCAGGAACGCCCGCCCTGGGTCGCTGTTCTGGGCGGTCTGCGTGAGCAGCGTCCCCGCGTACGGCTCGGTCGTCAACGCTTCGAACGTCTCGGGGGCGTCCACGACCGTGCCGTCGTACACCAACGAAATGTAGCCGGTGTCGTAGGTGAGCGCGCGGCCCGCCGGGTCGATGTGAAGCGCCTCTTTGATCTCGCTGCTGCGGGACACGTCGGCCGCCAGCCCGTCGAACAACCGCGTGTCGTCCCCGAGCTCGTTGTCGATGCGCACCAGCTCCCCCGTGTTCAGGCCGACGAACAGATCCGCGTCGATCCCCACGCCGTTGCGCTTCTTGTTCACGAACTCGTTGACGCCGGCGGTCGGCGTGGTGAACTCCACGGTCGTCTCGTGGTCGGCCTCCCACTGCGCTTTCAGCCAGCGGCCCGCCGCCCCCTCGCCGACGAACGAGTCGTAGGTTCCGACCCGCAGCGTCTCCGCGCTGTTGCCGCCCATCTGCAGGCAGCCCGCGGCAGCCACTCCGGTGGCCCCACCACCCACCGCCCGCAGGTAGTCACGGCGTCTCATTACCGGGTTGTTAAATAGGGTTGTGGTTAAGCCCGTCGCTCCACACCCGGCCGTCGGCCGCGCTACACCAGCGACCGGCCGGCCGCCGTCCACGCCCGCACGCTCCCCTCGTAGAACGACACGTCGGTGAACCCCAGCGACCGCAACACCACGAACGTGTGGCTGATCCGGCGCGCCGTGTTGCAGTACAACACCACCCGGTCCTCGCGCGTGATGCCGTGCTCGGCCAGCACGTCCTCGATCGCCGCCCGGGATTTCAACCCCCGCGTGTCGTCGTCGACGAACGCCGTCCACGTGACGTTCACCGCGTCCGGAATGTGGCCGTCGGCGAACTCCGCCGGGTCCCGCGTGTCAACGACCACGGCCGCATCGCTGGCGGCCGCGTCAGCCACCGCCTCGGTCCCCACGAACACGTCAACGCCCCGCTCACCGGGCTCGTACGTCGTTTCTTCTACTTCCGGCGTCCCGGTCGTGGTTTCGTGCTCGCGCACCCACGCGCTGTAATCCCCGTCCAACACCGCCACGTCGTCGTGCCCGTGGTACAGCGCCGTCACGAGGAACCGCGCCGCGAACACGCCGTGGGTGTCGTCGTACGCCACCAGCGTGTCCCCGCGCTCGACGCCCGCCGCCGACAGCACCGCCGCCCACTCCTCGGCCGGCGGCAGCATCCCCTGTGGACCGTCCGCGCTCCGGAACGCATCGAAGGGCACGTTCACCGCGCCCGGCACGTGTCCGATGCCGTCGTACTCCCAGGCGTCGCGCACGTCCACCACACGCACCGACGCGTCGTCCTGTTCGTCGAGCCAGTCCGGTGTCACCACCCAGTTGTCCGACATCACTCACCCGTTCGAGCCGCCGGCGTATAGCACTCCGGCCTCCGGCACCACGACCCCACACGAATGGGGGGTTTTCGCCGCCGGCACCGAGAGTTATGTACGTGGGCGTTCACCCATTGCGTATGGCAGATTACGCCACCGACGTACTCGTCACCGCCGACTGGGTCGACGACCGCCTCGACCAGTTCCGGAGCGACGACCCCGACCACCGACTCGTGGAGGTCGACGTCGACACCGAAGCCTACGAGGAGTCACACGCCCCCGGTGCCATCGGGTTCAACTGGGAGACCCAACTGCAGGACCAGACCACCCGGGACATCCTCGACAAGGACGCCTTCGAATCGCTGCTGGGCAGCCACGGCATCACCGAGGACTCCACGGTCGTCCTCTACGGCGACAACTCCAACTGGTTCGCCGCCTACGCCTACTGGCAGTTCAAATACTACGGCCACGACGACGTGAAACTCCTCGACGGCGGCCGGGACTACTGGGTGGACAACGACTACCCGACCAGCGAGGAGCCGCCGTCGTTCTCCGCGACCGACTACGACGCCAGTGGCCCCTTCGAGGGCATCCGGGCGTACCGCGACGACGTCGAGAACGCCATCGACAAGGGCCTGCCGCTGGTCGACGTGCGCTCGCCCGAGGAGTTCAGCGGCGAGATCCTCGCGCCGCCAGGCCTCCAGGAGACCGCCCAGCGGGGCGGCCACATCCCCGGCGCGGAGAACATCTCGTGGGCCGCCACGGTCAACGCCGACGGCACGTTCAAGTCCGCCGACGAACTCCGATCGCTGTACGCCGACCAGGGCATCGACGGCGACGAAACCACCGTCGCGTACTGCCGCATCGGCGAGCGCTCCTCGATCGCGTGGTTCGCGCTCCACGAGCTGCTGGGCTACGACAACACCGTCAACTACGACGGCTCCTGGACGGAGTGGGGCAACCTCGTCGGCGCGCCCGTCGAGACCGGCGAGTGAGCGTCACCGACTGACCGACGCGACCCGCCCCGCAGCCGGCCGCCCGGATCGCCGACGCCAGCATACAAGCCGCCAGCGCCCCAACGCCTCAGCATGGACGCCAGCGAACTTCACGACGCAGTCCGCACGGCCAACGACACCGCGCTCTCGCGGCTCGGCTCCTCGAAGTCGCTGTACGCCGACACCGGCGGGGAGATGGACCCTGACCCGGTGTTGGTGGCCGCCGCGGACGCCGAATACGCCGCCGCCGAAACGTTCGCCGCGTGGGCGGACACCGAACCCCACGCCGACGCCCAGGCGGCGTTCGCCACCACCGCAAGCGAGGAACGCGACCACTACGACGCCGTCCGCGGGGAACTCGACGCCCACGAGCCCGCCTCTGACGACGCGAACGCGATGCACACCCACCTCCGGGGCCTCGACACCACTGCCGCTCGCCTCGGCGGCCTCCTGGGGCGCATCCTCGCCACGGAGAAATCAAAAGAACAGTTCACGGGCTTTTTCGTCGGCCAGGCCGACCCCCAGACCGCACAGCTGTTCCGCGACCTCAAGGGCGACCTCGACGACCAGCTAGAACGCACGCTCGACCTCCTCGACGCCGTCTGTGCGGCGGACGACGACTGGCAGACCGCCAGTGACGCCGCCGACGCCGCCATCCAGGCGGCCTACGACGAGTACACCGCCCAGCTGGAGTCGATGGGCGTCAACCCCAAGCCGGTCTGCTAGCCCGCCGGGCGCGCTCCTGAAGTGCGCCCCGCACGTACCCCGGTGTAATGAGTGACGCCAGCGGCCCCCTCCAGCCGGACCGACCCGAGGCCGACGTGCCGTTCCGCGTCGAAGCGCCCTTCGACCCGGCGGGCGACCAGCCCGACGCCATCGCGGAACTGGTCGCGGGCTACGAGCAGGGCGCACAGCAGCAGACGCTGCTCGGCGTGACCGGCTCCGGGAAGACCAACACCGTCTCGTGGGTCGTCGAGGAACTCCAGCAGCCCACGCTGGTCATCGCGCACAACAAGACGCTTGCCGCACAGCTCTACGAGGAGTTCCGGTCGCTGTTCCCCGACAACGCCGTGGAGTATTTCGTCTCCTACTACAACTACTACCAGCCCGAGGCGTACGTCGAGCAGACCGACAAGTACATCGAGAAAGACGCCTCGATCAACGACGAGATCGACCGGCTGCGCCACTCCGCGACGCGGTCGCTGCTGACCCGCGACGACGTCATCGTCGTGGCGTCGGTGTCCGCGATCTACGGGCTCGGGGACCCGCGCAACTACGAGGAGATGAGCCTGCGCGTCGAGCGCGGGCAGTCCATCGGCCGCGACCAGCTGCTCGCGAAGCTCGTGGACCTGAACTACGACCGTAACGACGTCGACTTCACGCAGGGCACCTTCCGAGTCCGGGGCGACACCGTCGAAGTGTACCCGATGTACGGCCGCTACCCCGTGCGGGTGGAGTTCTGGGGCGACGAGATCGACCGCATGGCGAAACTCGACCCCCTGGAGGGCACCGTCGAGAGCGAGGAGCCGGCGGTCCTGTTCCACCCCGCCGAGCACTACTCGGTGCCCGACGCCGAGATGGAGCAGGCGATCGAGCGGATTCGAACGGACATGCACGAGCGCGTCCGGCATTTCGAGCGCACCGGGGACATGGTGGCCGCCCAGCGCATCGAGGAGCGCACCACCTTCGACCTGGAGATGATGGCGGAGGCCGGCTACTGTTTGGGCATCGAGAACTACTCGGTGTACCTCTCGGACCGCGAGGTCGGGGACGCCCCCTACACGCTGCTCGATTACTTCCCCGACGACTTCCTCACCGTCATCGACGAGTCCCACCGCACCGTCCCCCAGATCAAGGGCCAGTACGAGGGCGACAAATCACGCAAGGACAGCCTCGTGGACAACGGCTTCCGGCTGCCGACGGCCTACGACAACCGCCCGCTGACCTTCGCGGAGTTCGCGGACAAAACCGACCGCACGCTGTACGTCTCCGCGACGCCGGGCGACCACGAGCGCGCGCAGTCCGCGAACGTCGTCGAGCAGATCGTGCGCCCCACACACCTCGTCGACCCCGACATCTCGATCGCCGACGCCACCGGGCAGGTCGAGGACCTCATGGACCGCATCGACGAGCGCGTTGCCCGCGACGAGCGCGTGCTCGTCACGACGCTCACGAAACGCATGGCCGAGGATCTCACCGAATACCTCGAAGAAGCCGGGGTGGCCGTCGAGTACATGCACGACGAGACGGACACCCTGGAGCGCCACGAACTCGTGCGCGGGCTCAGACTGGGCGAGTACGACGTGCTCGTGGGCATCAACCTCCTGCGGGAGGGGTTGGACATCCCGGAGGTCAGCCTGGTGGCGATCCTCGACGCCGACCAGCAGGGGTTCCTGCGCTCGGAGACCAGCCTCGTGCAGACGATGGGGCGCGCCGCCCGGAACGTCAACGGCGAGGTCGTCCTGTACGCCGACGAGACCACGGACGCGATGCAGGCCGCCATCGACGAAACCCAGCGCCGCCGCCGCATCCAGCGGGCGTTCAACGAGGACCACGGCACCACACCGACCACCATCGAGAAAGCCGTCGGCGACATGAACCTCCCCGGTGCTGAGACCGACACCGCCGACGTCGCCGGGGACGCCCCCAGCGACGAGCAGGAGGCCGCCCTGCTCGTCGAGGACCTCGAAGCACGCATGGAAGACGCCGCGAGCAACCTCGAGTTCGAACTCGCCGCCGACATCCGCGACCGCATGCGGGAGCTCCGCGAGGCGTTCGACCTCGACGGCGGCGACGCCCCCGAGGACCCCGGCGGCGTCGCACCCGAAACCGAGGACTGGTGAGACAGCCGGGAAAACGACCTCCTCGCCGACCGACGCGTCCAGCAGCTCCGCATGGACCCCGTCTACGGCACCGACAACCCCTTCCCGTGGATGACCGAGCAGGCCGAGTTGAACACTGAGACGAACTTCGTCGAGCGCAACGTCTCGGAGTACCAGCAGGGCGGCTCCCTCGACTGGGACTGACCGCCACGCTCACAGCCGCTTGGCGATGGTTTCGGCGGTCGCCTCGCCGACACCCGCGACATCCCGGAGGTCCTCCACCGACGCCTGTCGCACGCCCGCAACGCTCCCGAACCGCCCCAGCAGCCGCGCCCGCAGCTCCGGCCCGACGCCCGTGATGCCGTCCAGCGCCGTCGTCACGTCGTCGCGCAGCGTCCGGTGGTACGCCACCGCGAACCGGTGGGCTTCGTCGCGGACGCGTTGCAGGACGTGCAACTGGGGGGCGTCGCTCCCCCAGTCGTACGTGCGGTCGGGCGTCACCACGACCTCCTCGTCTTTCGCCAGCGCGATCACGGCGTCGGGGCCGTCCCAGCCGGCGGCCTCAACGGCGTCAAGCGCGGCGTCCAGTTGCCCCCGGCCGCCGTCCACCAGCAACACGTCCGGGTCCGGCCGGTCGTCGCGGCCGTCGACGGCGCGCTCTGCCCGCCACCCCACCAGCCGGCGCATGTTCGCGTAGTCGTCGTTCTCCTCGTCGAGTTTCTTGCGGCGGTAGTCCGCCGTCTCCGCGCTGCCGTCCACGAAGCAGACGTTGCTGCCGACGACCTCCCGGCCCTGGGCGTGGCTCACGTCAACCCCCTCGATGCGCTCGGGCCGCCGGACGCCCAGCGCGTCAGCCAGCGCCCCGAGTTCGTCGCCGCCCCCGGCCCGGCGGTGCGCGTTCTTCAGTGCCAACTCCACGAGCCTCGCCTCCCGGCCAGCACCCGGAACGCCAACGGCCACGTCCGCGGCGTCCAGCCACGCCGCCACCTCGTCGTCGCCATGGGGTTCGGGCAACAGGATGCGCTCGGGCAGGTCGCGCTCGGCGTAGTACTGCACGAGGAACGCCGCCAGCACCGCCGCCACCCGATCCTCGCCCTGCGGGGCGTCCAGTCGATGCTGGTCGCGCTCGACCAGCTGCCCGCCCTCGGCGTGCAGCCGCGCCACCGTCGCGGCGTCGCCCTCCACGGCGACGCCCAGCACGTCAGTCGACGCCCCGGCGTCCGCGTCGCCGGCGGCGACCGCCGCGCCGCCGCCCACGTGGAACCCCTCGACGACCGCCAGCCGATCCCGGAGGTTCGCCGCGCGCTCGAACGCCTCGGCCTGCGCCGCCGCCTCCATCTCCCGCCGGAGTGGATCCGCGAGCGCGCCCGTCTCCCCCTCGAAGAACCGCGTCGCGCTCTCGACGGCTTCGCGGTACTCGCGCTCGCCGATCGCGCCCGTGCACGGTGCGGCACACAACCCCATCTCGTAGTCCAGACACGGCCGCTCGCGGTCCCGGTACTTGTGCTCCGAACACCCACGCAGCCCGTACACCGACCGCACCGCTTTCACGACTGTCTCCACGTCCCCCTTGTCGGTGTAGGGGCCGAACGCCGCCGCCCCCGGGTCCGGGTCCCGCGTCACCTCGATCCGTGGCGCTTCCCGGTGGCTGGTCACCTGCACCAGCGGATAGGACTTGTCGTCTTTCAGGCGGACGTTGTACCGCGGCTGGTGGCGTTTCACCAGGTTCGCTTCGAGCAACAGCGCCTGCGTTTCGGTGTCCGTCACGGCCACGGTCACGTCGTCGGCGCGCGCCACCATTCCGGCGATGCGCTCGCTGCGCGGGTCGCCGTACGACCGCACCCGGTCGCGGATGTCCACGGCCTTCCCCACGTACAGCACTCGCTCCCCGTCGGCCGTCCCATCTGGGTCGCGCGCGACGAACTGGTAGACGCCCGGCTCCGCCGGCAGCTCGCTCGCGCGCGCCCGCACCTCGTCGCCGTTCATCACACCCACGTACGCCCGCGACGGCTTTCAACCACCGGGTCTCCCACCCCATCCACCGGTGGACTTACGGGCCACCCAGTGGACGCCACTGACAATGGCCACGCCGAACACCCCACGCGAGTCGTCGCTGTTGTACGACACCAAACTCGACTACGTCATCGCCGCCTTGCTCGTCGTTCAGGGGCTCATCATCGCCCTCATCGGGCTGTTGCTCGTCAACCTCGACCGCAGTGCTTTCGCCACCGATCTCGCCGCCGAACTCACCGCGGACCCGGAGTTCACGTTCTCCATCTCCCAACCGGCGCTTGCCGCCGCCATTGAGACCCTCCTCACGTGGACTGCCATCGGGTTCCTCGTCGCCGGCGTCGGCACCGTCCTCATCGCCGCCTCGTTCTTCCGGTACCGGGGCCGCGTCCGCGACCTGATCGCCGTCGGTGACAGCCCGCCGCGCTGGCACGCCCCGCTGCTCGGTGGGCTGGTGGCCACCGCCATCTCCTTCATCCCGTTCTCGCAACTCGTCGGCGGTGCCGTCGCCGGCACTGCCTCGACACGCAGCCCCACCCTCGACGGCGCACTCGCTGGGGCCGTGTTCGGCGCGCCCAGCTACGTCATCTGGGCAGCCATCGCCGCCGGCACGTTCGCCGCCGGCACCCCCTTCCTCATCATCGTTGTCCTGATCTCCCTCCTCCTGACCGTCGCAATCAACGTCGTGTTGTCGGCCGTCGGTGGGTTCGCCGCCCGACTGCTCTCGTAGCGCCGTCGCGCTCCGCGCCACGACGAACGCTTCAAGGAGTCGCTCACCGAACCCTCACGCATGAGCGACACCGAGCGCGCATGGCTGGTCTTCCGCGAATACACCGACAAGGGCCTGTTGAGCCTGACGTACGCCACGCCCGACGGCGAACACGTCCACCGCAAACAGCGCTCGCTGAACGCCGGCGACCCCACCGCCGCCGTGGATGTCGCCGCCGACGACCTCGACCCCGTCGAGGACCCCGCCGATGTCGACCGCTACGGCACGGAGGCGTCCCGCATGCGCGACGAGCACGACCCCGACGACACGGTGTAACGCCGCGCTCGCTGGCGCTGAGAACCACCCCAACCGATTTACCAACACGTGTAATCGGAGCAAACGTATGCCAGCGATCGAACTCAGCGGCGTCTCCAAGCGCTATGGGGACGTTACCGCCCTCACAGACCTCAACATAACGGTCGACGAGGGCGAGATATACGGCTTCCTCGGCCCCAACGGGGCGGGGAAATCGACGGCGATCAACATCCTTCTGGACTTCGTGCGGCCGACCACCGGAAGCGCAACGATTATGGGGTACGACGCGCAGGCCAACTCCCAGGCGATCCGCCAGCGCATCGGCGTGCTGCCCGAGGGGTTCTCGGTCTACGACCGCCTCACCGCACGCAAACACGTGGAGTTCGCCATCGACTCCAAGAACGCCACCAACGACCCCGATGCGCTGCTCGACCGCGTCGGCATCCCGGAGGCCGCCGACCGCAAAGCCGGCGGGTTCTCGACGGGAATGCGACAACGCCTCGGGCTCGCCATCGCGCTCGTCGGCGACCCCGAGATGCTGCTGCTCGACGAACCCTCCTCCGGGCTGGACCCCAACGGCGCGCGGGAGATGCGGTCGATCCTCACCGAGGAAGCCAACCGCGGCACGACCGTGTTCTTCTCCAGTCACATTCTCGGCCAGGTTGAGGCCATCTGTGACCACGCCGGCATCCTGCAGAACGGCACGCTCGTCGCCGAGGACTCCATCGACGCGCTCCGGGAGGCCACCGACGCCACCACCACGCTGACGGTCACCCTGGACGCGGTCACTGACGACGCCGTCGCCGCCGCCAACGCCATCCCCGGCGTCTCGGAGGTGTCCGTCGATGCCTCCGATCTGGTCGTTCGGACCGGCGACGCGTCGAAAACGGACGTCCTCGACGCCATCGAATCCACCGGCGCGACCGTCCAGGACTTCGCCACCGAAGACGCGTCCCTGGACGACGTGTTCTCCGCCTACACGACGGAGGAGATGCCCGCATGAGCTGGGCCGCGATCGCACGCAAGGACTTCAGCGACGCCGTCCGATCGAAAGCCCTCTGGGCGCTCACGGCGTTGTTCGTGGTGTTCATGCTGGGTGCTGCGGCCGGGTACGGATACTACTTCGACACCAGCACCCTCGGGCTGTTAACCGTTCTCTCGGGTCCGGTCAACTTCCTCATCCCGATCACCGCCCTCCTCGCCACGATCCACTCGATCAGCGGCGAACTCGAATCCGGCACGTCGAAGTTACTGCTGTCGCTGCCGCACACCCGCCGCGACGTCGTCATCGGGAAGATCGTCGGCCGCAGCGCAGTCATGCTCATCGCCGTCTTCATCGGTGTGATGTCCGCCGGCGCATACGTGTTCGCCGTGTACACCACCGTAGACGCCATCAACTACCTGGGATTCGCCGTGTTCGCGCTCCTGCTTGCGCTGGTCTACACCTCGATCGGCGTCGGGCTATCGGCGCTCGCTCGCTCCACATCACGGTCAACCATCATCGCCGCCGGGTTCTACACGCTGCTCAGTTTCGTCTGGCCGCTGATCCTGTCCGTCGTCGCGTACACCACGTCCGAGGACTCCATTCTTAATCTCACCCCTGGACGGCGTCAATTCCTCAACCAGATCCCGCCGACGGACGCGATTACCACTGCCCGTGCGGGGTTCACGAGTGTAATGAACACCCCTGCCGCATTGGCCACCAGCAAGTGGGTCCTCCTCGTGATCGCCATCGCGTGGCTCCTCGGTGTGCCCGCGATCGGCTACTGGCGGTTCAACACCCGCGACCTCTAGACTACGGCTCCCACCGGTACCGGGTCGTCGGTTCGCCGGCGAACACCGGTCCCGGGCCGGCGCTCTCGAAGGACGCAGCTACCAGCGCTGCCGTGATGTCGTCCGTTCCGTTGGCCGGCCGGACGACTTCCACCGGCAACGTCTCCCGGGTCGCAAACGTCTGTGGCGGGTCGAGCAACGCCTCGACCGCTTCGGCGTCTCCCGCGATGCGCGTGATGTGTACTGCGTCCCGTCCTGTCTCGTAGGACAGGAACCCGATCACGTCCTCGTCGTCGCCGTCGTCGGCCACCGCGACCTGAACGGTCCGGTCACGGATGAGCCGGGCGGCGTCGATGTCGGCCGCCGCGAGCCCCGCCACCGCAGCCGTGTCGCCGGCTGTCGCGTCCCGAACGTGCATACACACGCCTACACCGCCCGCCCTCTTGAAACTCGTGTGCGGGCCGGCCGGCAACCTTCTCACCCATGCAAGCAGTTATCTACGGTGGCTCCCATAGCCGGCGGCAATGAGTACGGGACGCTGTACGGGTGACCGCCGGTGCGCGTAGTCACGAAGTTCGGCGGCACCAGCCTCGGGAGCGGCGACCGCGTGGAGCGCGCTGCGGACTCCATCGCGGACGCCGTTGCGGCCGGCCACGAGATCGCGGTGGTGGCGTCGGCGATGGGCAACACCACCGACGAACTGCTCGACGACATCACGTTCGACGCCGACGAACCCGACCGCGCGGAGATCGTCTCGATGGGCGAACGCACGTCCGTGCGCATGCTGAAGGCCGCGCTGGCCGCTCGCGGCGTCGACGCGACGTTCCTCGAACCCGGGACCACCGACTGGCCGATCGTCACCAACGAGCGCGGTGAAGTCGACGCCGACGCGACGGCCGCCGGCGTTGACCGCCTCGCGGGCCGGCTCGGGGACACCGTCCCCGTGATCACGGGGTTCCTCGCCGAGGACCCACAGGGCAACGTCACCACGCTCGGGCGCGGCGGCTCGGACACGACCGCGGTGATGCTCGGGCGGTACCTCGACGCCGACGAGGTCGTCATCGTCACCGACGTGGAGGGCATCATGACCGGCGACCCCCAGGTCGTCGAGGGCGCACGCAACGTCGGCCGCATCACCGTCGACGAACTCCGCAACCTCTCGTTTCGCGGCGCGGAAGTCATCGCGCCGTCCGCGCTCTCGTTCAAAGACGACGCCCTCGACGTCCGCGTGATCCACTACCAGCACGGCGACCTGCTGTCCGGGGGCACGCGCATCGAGGGCACCTTCGAGAGCATGATCGACATGCGGGACTCGCCGCTGGCCTGTCTGACCGTCGCCGGGCGTGCCATCCGCAACCGCCCCGGCATCACGTCCGCGCTCTCGACGGCGCTCTCTGACAGCGACATCAACGTCGACGCCGTGGCCTCCGGCATGGACTCGATGACGTTCTACGTCGACGAGTCGGTGGCCGAGCGCGCCGAGAACATCCTCCACCAGGAGGTCATCGCCGTCTCCGAGCTGTCCTCGGTCACCGTCACCGACGACATCGCGGCGATCCGCGTGCTCGGCGGCGAACTCCCCAACCGCCCGGGCGTCCTCTGTCGCATCATCGACCCGCTTGCCGACCGCAACATCAACGTCATCGACATCATCTCCTCGGCCACCTCCGTCGCGGTTTTCGTCTCCTGGGCGGACCGCGAGCCGGCCCTCGATGTCGTCCAGAACGGCTTCGGCTCGTAGCCAACCCCACACCACCGCACGCAGTTGTACACCGCCGTACGGAGTTCTCACGCCGGACCTATGGCGGTCGCCGTTCTCCCGGTTTCGTATGCGTTCTCACACAGCCACGATGGTCGACCGCATCGAGGACACCAGCCGGGCGGACCGCGAGGCAGCGCTCGCCGACGCCGGCCACAACGTCTTCGAACTCGCAAGCGACGACGTGGCCGTCGACCTGCTGACCGATTCGGGAACCGGAACCATGAGCAACGACCAGTGGGCGGCCATGCTGCAGGGCGACGAAGCCTACGCCGGCAGCGCCAGCTTCGACGACCTCGCGGCCGCCGCCGAGGACGTGATGGGGTTCCAGCACATCATCCCCGCCCACCAGGGCCGGGGCGCTGAAAACGTCCTCTACGGGGCGGTGCTCTCGGCTGGCGACACCGTTCTGAACAACGCCCACTTCGACACCACGCGGGCGCACGTCGCCGCCAACGACGCCACGCCCGTCGACTGCCCCGTCGACGGCGCGCGCGACCCCGACACCGACGCCCCGTTCAAGGGCAATTTCTCGGTCGAACGCGCCCGCCGCGTCGTCGACGACGTCGGCGCGGACGCCGTCCCCGTCGTCGTGCTCACCATCACCAACAACTCCATGGCCGGCCAGCCGGTCAGCATCGAGAACACCCGCGAGGTCGCCGCGTTCGCCGACGACATCGACGCCACGTTCGTCATCGACGCCTGCCGGTTCGCCGAGAACGCCCACTTCGTCCAGCAGCGCGAACCCGGCTACGAGCACGACTCCGTCGCCGCCATCGCCCGCGAGCAGCTCTCGTACGCCGACGCCTGCGTCATGAGCGGGAAGAAAGACGGCCTGGTCAACGTCGGCGGGTTCGTCGGCCTCCACGACGACGGCCGCCTCCACGAGCAGTGCCGCCAGCGCGGCATCCTCTACGAGGGCTTCTCGACGTACGGCGGGATGTCCGGCCGCGACATGGCGGCGTTCGCCGTCGGCCTCCGGGAGGCCGTCGAACCGCCGTACGTCGCCGAACGCGTCGCCCAGGTCCAGCGGCTCGCGGACGCCCTCACCGACCGCGATGTCCCCATCTACCAGCCGGCCGGCGGCCACGCCGTCTACATCGACGCCAACGCCGCGCTCCCCCATCTCCCACGCGAGCAGTTCCCCGGGCAGGCGTTCGTCTGTGAGCTCTACCGCGAGGGCGGCGTTCGCGCCGTGGAACTCGGCCGGTTCGCGTTCCCCGACACCGACCGCCGCGACCTCGTTCGGCTCGCGCTCCCCCGCCGCACGTACGGTCCCGACCACCTCGACCACGTCGCCGACACCGCCGCCGCGGTCTGCGAGCGTGGCACCGACGTCACCGGCCTGGAGATCGTCTCCGAACCCGAACTGACCGAACTCCGGCATTTCTCCGCGGCCCTCCAGCCGGTCGCGTAACCCGCCTACCGGCCGCTCGCCAGCCGGTCGGCAGTCCGGGCCGGCAGCCCCGCATCCGAGACCGCCGCCTGCACAGCGTCGATGTCGTACTCGACGCGGTGCTCGGTCACCGACAGGTCGTCGACGTCCACGACCGCGTACGCCGCCCGCGGGTCCTCGTCGCGCGGTTGTCCGACGCTGCCCGGGTTCATCACGATGCCTGCCGCGTACGTCTCGTGGTGCTGGACGTGCGTGTGTCCCAGGATCAACACGTCCTCGATCGGGGTGTCGTCGTCGGTGCCACGCCCCAGCAGCGACGGCTCGAACTCGTCGGGGTAGGTGTACTTGTCCCGGAACTCGGGGTGGTCGTGGATCACGCGCACGCGCCCGTCTGCGAGCCGCTGCTCCGCGGGCCGGTTCTCGATCCACGTCCGCTGGACGTCGTGTAGCTCCTCGACGGCGTGTTCGATGCCGGCCTGCGCCATGCCGTTCCCCTGGAAGTTCTGCCCGGTCGCCACCATCCGGTCGTGGTTGCCCATCACCGTCGGCACGCCGCGCTCCCGCAGCGTGTCGACACACGCGGCCGGCCACGGATTGTAGCCCACCACGTCGCCCGCGCACACGAGTTGATCGACCGCCGGCATGTCCGCGAGCACGGCCTCCAATGCAACCAGGTTCGAGTGGATGTCCGAGACAACGCCGATTCGCATACGTACGTCTCGGTCGTCCCCGGTCTTAGTTCTCCGGTCGCCCCGCTAGGGATCGTTCACCACGGCGGTGTCGTAGCCGTCGCCCACGCCCCGCCGGCTGACGCCGGCCGCACACACCGCGTGTTCGAACGCCGCGCTGTACGCCTCACGCGCCGCGTCCGCAGCCGTCGCGGCGTCGAAGCCGATCGCCTCGGGCGCGTCTTTCTCGTAGGTCGCGACCAGCGTCGGCTCCTCGACCGCCCGCACGAGCACTGCGTCCGCGCGCACGATCCCGACGTACGCGGTGCCGTCGGACGCCAGCACGCCCGCGATCCGGGGTGTGTCGTAGTCGTCTTTCTCGTAGTCCATGGCCAGCAACGCCTCCGTGAGCGCGTCCCGGGGCGGGTATCCGCGCTCGACTTTCTCCGTGATCGGGTCGACGTGGCTGCCGTTGCCCACGACGGCGTGTCCGCCGGCCGTCCGCACGCAGTTGTACGACACGTAGGGGTTGGTCGTCTCCTCGGCGTCGGCCGTCGGCACCACCGTCAGCCCCGCCGGGCGCTCGATGAGCTTGCGGTTCGGGAACGACCGCGAGGACACGCGGTACGCCGCAACCGACGGCCCCACGACGACGAACCGTCCGATGTACATACGCGTCCGTGCATTCTCGGGCCGCAAATAGGCGTCGATATACCCACGTATACGCTGTGGGTGGCTCGCCCGCGGCTGTCGGCGCTGCTTCGCAACACTAATAACCACCACACCCGTTTTGTCTGGTGCAGCCACGCAGTCCCGTAGGGTAGTGGCCAATCCTGAAGCCTTCTGGGGGCTTCGACGGAAGTTCGAATCTTCCCGGGACTACTTCTGGCGTACACGACACCCCTACCCCGGGGTCGCCCACGCTACCGCTCCACATTCCGAACGCGAAAACCGCCGGACGGCGGCCAGTCACAACCCCTTTGTTTCAACTGGAACCTGCTTACTTTTCCACGTCCAGCAACGCCACCCGCTCACGCACCACGCCGGCCAGTGATCCGTCGACCGCCGCCATCTCCGCCTCACTCACGTCGAAAAACGCCCGCAACACCGCCGGCTCACTCGCCGCCCCAACCACCGGCTCCACGGACGCCAACATCGCCGCCACCGCGTCAGCCGCCGCCGCCTCGTCGCCCCCACCAGCCACCACCACACACACCGGCTGTCGCCCCTCGTCCACACCCATGTCGAGTGCGCGCCGGATCTGCCGGCGGCCGGCCGCGTACAACAGGATCTCCACGGCGCGCTCGTCGGCGACGTTCGCCCCGCGATCGAACGCCCGCGCAGCGTGTGTTACCGCGCTCTCCACGTGCTCCCGGCCGGCGACGTACGCCGCGTCGAACGCCTGCACCGCCACCCCGTGCTCGTCGCCCACCGCCCCCAGCGACGCCACGAACGCGTCCACGTCCTCGACCACCGCGACGCCCTCGACGATCCTCACGAGAAATCACCCAGGCTCGCCTGCCCCTCGTCGCCGCCCGCCTCACCGCCGGACTCCGGGGCCGCATCCGTATCGGCGGCCACGCCATCCATCCCGGGGTCGGGATGGCCGACGGTCTCCAGGATCCGCTCGGCGGTGGCCGCCCGCCCACGCACCGCCCCCAGGACCACGGCTTTGTCGGCGTTCCGGAGGTCCGCCCGCGACTCCACGCCCGCGTTGTACAGCCGCCGCGCGCGCTTCCGCCCGACGTCCCGCACCCCCGCGAGCCCCAACAACTCCTCGCGGACCCCGTACTGGACGCGCTTGCGGGCCTCACGGACCGCCGGCCCACACTCCACGTCCAACTCCCCCGCCAACCGCTCGGCGGCGTTCAACAGCCACTCCGCGGTCTCCACCTTCCCCCGAATATCCCCCGGTCCCACGTCGTAGCGCTCGGCGATGCGCTCCTCGTCGAGCTCCGACGCCCAATCCGCCATGAGCCGCGCCGTCTTCAACGCCGACAGCCAGTCCTCGAACTCCGCCTGCTCCTCGCGGGGCGTCGCCCCCAGCAGCTCGTCCTCGTGCTCGTAGGCGACCTCCGTGTACTGCTCGCGGTCCCCCGACCGGAGATACAGCTCGTACATGTCCGGCGTCCGACTCACGAGGTGGTACAGCCCCAGCGGCGTCGGCTCCACGCTCGCGTCCGCCGGCAGCGCCGCGTCGTCGCCCAGCTCGCTGGCCGGCCGAAACGCCCCCTTATCGTCGGTCTCGGTGGCGTCCCGCGCCGCATCGCGCAGCCCGTCGATGATCGTCGCCGCGCTCATCGGATCGACGTACAACCGACTCACCAACTGCCCGGTGGCGGTCGCACGCAACGCCGCGCCGTCGCGCTCCACGAACCCGTTCCGGTCGAGGTAGCGCAACACGTCCCCCGTGACCGACCGCAACCGCCCCGTGTCGTCGGTCTGCGTGGCGTACAGCGTCCCTCCGAGGAACTCGTGGAGGCCGTCCTCGGTCGTCGTGAACCCGGTCGCGATGGCGGCCAGCACGTGCGTCCGGAGCGCCGGCTCGGCCGCCAGCTTCGACCGCACCGGCTCCGGGTCGGCGTACACGTACCGGTCGAACAGCTCCTCCAACTCGTCGTGGCTGTTCGCCAACAGCACGGCCTCCCCGTACGGGTCCAACCCCGGCCGGCCGGCACGCCCGAACATCTGGTGGACCTCAAGCACGTCCAGGGGCTGCATCCCACCGGCCGTGCCGTCGTAGCGCTGCCAGTCCCGCACCACGACCCGCCGGGCGGGCGTGTTCACGCCCGCCGCCAGCGTCGGCGTCGCCGACACGGCTTTCACCAGCCGATCCCGGAACGCCTCCTCAACGAGTTCGCGGTGCTCGCGCGCGAGGCCGGCGTGATGGAACGCCGCTCCCGACGCGACGGCGTCGGCCAGCTCGTCGCTGGTTTCGGTGTCGCTGACCCCGCGGATCTCCGCGGCGATGTCCGCCAGCCGCTCGCGCTCGGCCGACGACAGCGCGTTCCCGGTGACATCGGCCAGCCGGCGCGCCGACGCCTCGGCGTTCCGCCGCGAGTTCACGAACACCAGCGTCGACCCGTCGTCGGCCAGCGTGTCCGCCACCACGGCCGCCGTCTGGCTGCCCGACCCCACGGAGAGTTCGGCCTGGGTGCCGTCGTCGTAATGCAGCGACTGCCCGTAATGCACGCCCGTCCGCAACTCGATGGGCCGCCAGTCCGAATCCACCAGCTCGGCGTCCAGCCACGCCGCAAGCTCGCCGGCGTTCCCGACCGTCGCCGACAGCGCAACCACCTGCAGATCGGCCACCTGCTGGCGGAGCTTCGCCAGCGTCACCTCCAACGTCGGCCCGCGGTGGTCGTCGTCCACGAGATGGACCTCGTCGGCGACCACGCAGGACAGATCGTCGATCCACCCGGCCCCGTTCCGCACCAGCGAATCCACCTTCTCGGAGGTCGCCACCACGATGTCGTTGTCGGCCAGCCGCGCGCCGTCGCGCTCGTAGTTCCCCGTCGACACGCCCACCGAGAGCCCGAACCGCTCGAAGGCCTCGAACTCCTGGGCTTTCTCCCCCGCCAACGCCCGCAGCGGCACGATGTAGAGCGCGGTGCCGTCCCCCGAGAACGTGGGGCTGTCACCGCCCTCGGCGATCGCCGACAGCATCGCCAACTGCGCGATCAGCGTCTTCCCGCTCGCCGTCGGCACGCTGGCCACCAGGTTCGCGCCCTCGGTGACGCCTCTCTCGACGGCCTCGGCCTGTGGCGGGTACAGCTCTTCGACGCCCTCGCCCTCGAAGTGGTCGGCGACACCGCCGGGCAGCCCGGGCACGTCCGCAACTCTCATTGGCCCGCAGTAGGCTCGTCCCGTGGTTTAAACTGTCGGGCCGGCCCCGGCAGGAATATACACCCGCCGCGTCCACGTCCGGGTATGCGAGTCGAATTCGACCGGGACACCTGCATCGGGATGTTCCAGTGTGTCGCGGAATGGGGCGACGGCTTCGACGAAGACATGGACGCCGGGAAGGCGGTGCTCGTCGACGGCGACGCGATCGGGGACGACGTGTTCGCCGTCGACGTGCCCGACGGCGACGAACTGGACGCGAAGTTCGCGGCCCGCACCTGTCCGGTCGACGCCATCACCGTCTACGACGACGACGGCGAGCAAGTCGTCCCCTGACCACAGAATCAGCCGGAGTCGGGCGTTACGCGATCTCGTCGTACTGCGCGGAGAGCTTCCCGGCGGCCTCGTCCAGGAGGTCGCGCTCGTCGGCCGTGAGCTCCCACTCGACGACCTCTTCGACGCCGTCGGAGCCGAGCTTCACCGGGACGCCCAGGCCCACGTCGTCGAGGCCGTACTCGCCGTCGAGCACCATCGACCCGGGCAGCACTTCGCCGGTGTCGTTGAGGATGGCTTCGACCATGTGGGCGACGCCGGTCGCCGGCCCCCACTGTGTCGCGCCCTTCTTCTCGATGACGTTCATCGCCGACTCCTGGAGGTCCGCGAGGATCTCCTCGCGCTCATCGGCGCTGAACGCGGGGTCGGTGCCGTTGACGCGTACCTTCGAGAACACGGGCACCTGGGCGTCGCCGTGCTCGCCGAGGATGGTCGCGTCGACGTTCTGGACGGGGACATCGAAGCGCTGCCCCAGGACGTACCGGAAGCGCGCGCTGTCCAGGCGGCCGCCGAACCCGACGACCGAGTGGCGGTCGCGGTCGCCGCTCTCGTAGAGGTGGCGGTTCAGGAGGTCAACGGGGTTCGACGTGGTGACGGTCACGAAGTCGTCGTTGTGCTCGGCCAGCGACGAGCCGATGTCCTCCATGATGGGCGCGTTGTCGCCCGCGAGGTCCGTGCGGCTCTGGCCGGGCTGGCGGGGGATGCCGGCCGTGATGACGACCACGTCGGAGCCGGCGGTGTCCGCGTAATCGCCCTGCACGACGTCGGTGTTGGCGTCGTAGGCGACGCCGTGATTGGCGTCGGCCGCCTGGCCGATGGTCTCCTCTTCCTTGTCGGGGATGTCCACGAACACGAGTTCGTCGACCACGTCGCGGAGCGCGAGGTTGTAGCCTGCGGCAGCACCAACCGTTCCGGCCGCACCCACAATGCTGACTTTCGTCATATCACGTAATTCACCACCGGCGAATCCGTTAAGCGCTTCGATACCCCCGGCGTGATGCCACGAACACCGCCCGAAAGCCCGACAACCACCGAATCATGGTTCGACACGCATCGAATACAGGTGGTGTCCGCCATCGCCCGCAGCCTTTTCGACGCTCCCGACCGATACGCCACCCATGAGCAACACCGACGACGGCTTCGACAAGGAAGCCGCCCGCGAGGAACTCCGCGAGAAATACAACGCAGACCAACAGGACCGCGAGGAAACCGCACGCATGAGCGACCTCCTCCTGCAGGGCGCAACCATGACCAACGACCACTGCGACCGCTGTGGCACCCCCCTGTTCCGACACGACGGCGAGACGTTCTGCCCGACGTGCCAACACGACGACAACGACGACGAACCCACTGCCACGACGCAGTCCGCGCCCGACCGCTCACCCCCCGCGGACCCACAGGCAACGCCACCGTCCTCGCCACCCACGACGCCCGACACCTCCTCCAGCACGGCCGCTGCAACCGACGACGTCCCGACGGCTGCCGCCCGCGACCGCCCCGAACACGCCCCCACCGCCGAACCCACAACCCCAGCCACTGAGGAACTCGAATCCACCATCGCCGCGCTCGCGCGCCGCGCGAGCGACGCCGACGACCCCCGAACCGCCCGCGAATACCTCGAAGCGGCTCACGAAGCCGCCGCCGCCCTCGACACCCTCCGGCCCTAGTCGTCCCCTCCTGGTGCCGCCGCGCCGTCGCGGTGGCATGCGGTTGGCCGCCCCGTCCCATCCTCGTCCAACGGTGGCGACTCCCCTTCGCAGACGGTCTCGAACTCCTCGGCGAGCACCGCCCGCCCGTCCTCGACGTCGCCGCGCACGATGTCGTCCAGCGCCGCCTCCAGGGTGGCCTCCGCCGACGGATCGGTGAGCGTCTCGGGGATGTCGTGCTCGCGGCGCAGCTCCGCCTTCATCGCGTCAGCGTCCGCCGGCGACACCGACGCGTCGTCCTCCACGCCGACGAACGCCCGAAGCCCCGCAACGTCGACGCCGTGGCGCTCCACCGCAACCCGGAGGTTCATCACGCCGCGCCAATGCGCCTGCTCGAAGTCGTAGCCGTCGGGCTGGATCACCTCCGGACACCGCGTGTGGAAGTTACAGCCCGTCGGCGGATCGGACGGCGGCGGGACCTCCCCACGAAGCCCCGCATCGGTCCCCCGGGACTCCACCCCGACCGTCGGAATCGACCGAAGCAGCGCCCGCGTGTAGGGGTGTTCGGGGTCGTTGAACACGTCCTCGGTCCGCCCCATTTCCACGATCTCACCCAGGTACATCACCGCAACCCGATCGCACACCTCGCGCACCACCCCCATGTCGTGGCTGATGAACAGCACTCCGAGGTTGAACTCCGCCTGGATGTCGTTCAGCAGCGTCAACACCTCCGCCTGCACGCTCACGTCGAGCGCCGACACCGGCTCGTCGGCGACGATGAGTCGCGGGTTGACCACCAGCGCCCGGGCGAGCGCAACCCGTTGCTTCTGGCCGCCGGACAGCTCGTGAGGATACCGGGCGGCGTCCTCACCGCTCATTCCAACGCGTTCGAGGAGATCCCGCGCGATCTCCAAGCGCCGGCTGCGTGGCCCCACGCCGTGGATCTTGAGCGGCTCGGCGACCGACTCGCCGGTGGTCATCCGCGGGTCGAAGCTCGAATCCGGGTTCTGGAAGATCATCTGGGCCTCCCGCCGGAACCGCTTCAACGCCGTGTCGTCGTACGCGGTGACGTCTTCCCCGTCGAAGTAGACGCTGCCGGCGGTCGGGTCCGTGAGCCGGAGCACGGACTCCGCCACCGTCGACTTCCCACACCCCGACTCCCCCACGATCCCCAGGGTTTCGCCCGCCCGCACCTCGAACGACACCCCGTCCACCGCGCGAACCCGTCCGACCTCCGTCCGCAGTACGCCCTCCGTGATCGGGTAATGCTTCTTGAGGCCGTCCACTCGCATCAACGATTCCGCGGCGTTCGACTCCGTGTTCACGATCTGCTTGCTCATTGGTGTCCTCCAGTCGCGCCCTCGCCGCCGGCCAGTTCCCCCTCGTCGTGCTCGGCGTCGTAGTAGACACACGACGCCTCGTGGGTGTCGCCGTTGTCGACGCCCCACAACGGCGGCTGGTCGCCGCTCCGACACGCCTCGGTGGCGTGCTCACAGCGCGGCGAGAACCGACACCCTGCCGGCGGGTCCGTGACGTCGGGCAGCGACCCCTCGATCCGATCCATCGACCCGCCACGCCCCGGCAGACAGTCCATCAACGCCCGCGTGTACGGATGCGATGGGTTCCGGAAGATGTCCTCGACGGTCCCGGTCTCCATGACCTTCCCGGCGTACATCACGACGACGCGATCCGCGATCTCCGAGACCACCCCCAGGTCGTGGGTGACGAAGATGATCCCCATGTCGTGTTCGGCCTGGAGGTCTTCGAGCAACCGCAGGATCTGGCCCTGGATGGTGACGTCGAGGGCCGTCGTGGGCTCGTCGGCGATGAGCAGGTCGGGATCACAGGCCAGCGCCATCGCGATGAGCACGCGCTGTTTCATCCCGCCGGAGAACTCGTGTGGATAGTCGTCGACGCGCGCGCTCGCCTCCGGAATCCCGGTCTTATCCAGCAGGTCGACGACCTGCCGTTGAACCGGCACCTCGGGGTCGCCGTGGTCGTGGATCCGGATCGCCTCCCCGATCTGGCGGCCAACCGTATACACCGGGTTCAGGCCGTTCTGTGGGTTCTGGAAGATGTGGCTGATGCGCTTCCCGCGCACGTCCTGGAGTGCCGTCTCCGAGAGCGTCGTGAGGTCCATCCCATCGAAGGTGATCGTCCCGCCGACGATCTCCCCCGGCGGCGTGTCGAGAATCGACGTGATGGACTCACTCGTGACCGTCTTCCCGCTGCCGCTCTCCCCGACGATCGCCACGGTCTCCCCGTGGTCGACGTCGAAGCTCACTCCGTCCACCGCAAACACCGTGCCGGCGTCGGTGTGGAACTGCGTCTCCAGGTCCGACACCGAGAGCAACGGCTCGCTCACAGCCCCCCACCTCCGTCGACCTCCTGGCGGGGGTCCATGGCGTCACGCAACGACTCCCCGACGTAGTAGAACGACAGCACCGTCAGGAACAGGAACACGCCGGGGATCGTCGCGATCCACCACGCGCTGGCGAGGTTCACCTGCCCGGTGGCGATGGTCCGCCCCCACGAGTACGTGGTCGGGTCGCTGAACCCGAGAAACGCCAGTGACGCCTCGCCGAGAATGAACCCCGGAATCCCGACCGTCGCGCTGATGATGATGCTGTTCGCCGAGTTCGGAATGAGATGTTGGCGCACGATGTAGAGCATGTTCGCACCCGAGGCTTCGGCGGCCGTGATGTACTCCTCGGAGGCGCGCTGCAAGGCCTCCCCGCGCACGGTTCGAGCGATCCCCTCCCAACTGAAGAACCCGAACAGGAGGATGATCATCCACAGCTCGCTCCCGAACAAGTACGTCAACAACAACAACAGCATGAAATCCGGGAACACCGACTGCACGTCGACGTACCGCATCAGCAACTCGTCGATCCGGCCGCGGCCGACCGACGTCGCGAACGCCGCGACGGCACCGACCGCCGACCCGATGATGACCGAGAAGATGGTCGCGATGAGCCCGACCTCCATGCTCACGCGCATCCCGTACACCACGAGCGTGAGGATGCCCTGGCCTTTCGCGGACGTTCCCAGTGGGTACTGCCAGGTGCCGGTTTTCACGACGCCACCGACGGTCGTGCTCATGCCAACCGGCGGCACGCTCTGGTTGGTGAACTGGGTCGTCGGCGGGTCGATGAGCAGCGGCCCGAGGACCCCCACGACGAACATGACCGCCAGCCAGCCCAGCGCCACCACGGCGACCTGATTCTTCTTGAACCGCTGCCAGTAGAACGCCCGCAGCCGCGGCTTCTGGGAGAGCGGAATCACCGCGTGGAAGACGATGGCGATGAGCGTCCCGATGAACAGCCACTCCACGCTCAACACGTCCCAGCGAAACACCAGCGGCCCAGTGTTCCACGTGTAGTCATAGACGAACGCCGCGATCAGGCCCAGATACGACAGCAGCTCCGCGAGCCCGGCCCGCGAGACACCCAGCGTCGAGATGCCCTGGGCGTCCCAGTCGATGTCCTCGAAGGTAGCGGTGTCGGCGTCTTCGGCGGCCATACTACCGATCACCGTAGTCGATCCGTGGGTCAAGGATGGTGTACGACACGTCCTCGATGAGGTTCCCGATGATCGCCAGGAAGACGGTGATCATCGTGGTTGCGAGCACGAGCGTCGTGTCCTGCTCGGTGATCGCGGTGAACGTCATCAACCCCAGCCCGGGAATGGAGAAGATCTGCTCGATGATGACCGACCCCGACCAGAAGATGGCCAGCAGGCTGCTGACGAAACTCGTCGTCAGCGGCACCGCGGCCATCCGGAAGACGTGGTGTATCATGAGCCGCCACTGGCTGGCCCCCTTCGCCTTCGCGACCTTCACGAACTCCTGGTTCATCTGCTCGATGGCCTGCGCCCGAGAGTACCGCATCTGCCACGCCAGCGAGGCCGTGAGCAGGACGAAACTCGGTATCAGGAGCTGTGTGATGTTCGCCATCGAGGCCCACCCCTGGTTTATCGGGATGCCGCTCTGGTAGTACGTCGAGATGAACTCGAAGTGCGTTCCTAACAGGATGATGAGCACGAGCGCGAACCAGAAGTTCGGAATACTGATGCCGAAAAACCCGACGAACGATCCCAGGTAGTCCGCCTTCGTGTACGGCTTGTACGCCGAATACAGCCCCAGTCCGTACCCGAGTATCGTCGACACCACGAGCACGGGAATGGCGTACTGGGCGGTGTACGGCCACGCCTCCGAGATCGCCGCCATCACCGACTGCGACCGGGATTCGGACCACCCCCAGTTCAGCGTCGCCATGTTCGTCACGTAGTTGACGTACCGCTCGGTGATGGGTTTGTCCAGGTTCTGCCGTTCACGGTACTGTTCTCTGCACTGCTGTGCGTCGCCGCCCGACGCCGAACAACTCATCACCGACTTCGTCTGTCCGGTGTCCGGCGACGCGACGAGCAGCCCGAACGTCAGGGTCAACGCGATCCACATCACCACGAACGTCCAGAGCACGCGTTTCACGATGTACCATTTCATAGTTGTGATCCCTCTGAACTGGTGGCTTAGCGGCCGCTGGCTCCGTCGGAGAAGTACATCTCCGAATACCGCTCTTCGACGTAGTAGTCGTTTGCGGGGCTGTCCGGAATGTTCTCGACGCTGTCGTTGTACGCGTAGAAGTTGTACGGGTTGTACTCGAAGATCACCGGCCGCTCCTCGGAGAGGTACTCCAGCATCTCCGTGATCTTCGCCTTCGCGGCGTCGCGACTCGCAGCCGTCTGGGCCGCATCACGCATTCCGGCGAGGTCTCTATCCGGCGCATAGCCGTAGGAGTTGAACGACTGTTCGGTGCCGAAGAGGTTCGTGATCGTCTGGGCGGGCGTGTTCGGTCCATAGTCGAAGCCGAGTGTGAGCATGAAGTCCCACGGCTGGGCCGACACCGCTTCGTCCTGTGGGCCGCGGTTGTAGTCGGACGGCTGCCTGTTCTCGTCGCCGTATCCGGGCTCCCCCGAGAAGCCTGGTGCCGTCTCCGTCGTTTTGAAGTAGTTACTCATCAGGTTCGGCCACGACGTCGTTTCCTGGTTCAGCTTGATGCCGACCTTCCCGAGGCGCTTTTTCAGGTAGGCCGCCCGCAGGTCGTCGGTCTGCCCGGACTGGTAGACGATGGTCAACTCGACCTGGTTGCCGTCCGGTCCAACGAAGGTGTCGCCGCTGTACCCGTAGTCATTCGAGGTGCCCTCCTTGAGGAGGCGGCGCGCTTCGTCCAGCGACCCCGAGAACGTCGTGAGGTTCTCGGTCGCGTACGGCCCCCAGGTCGGATGGAGCGTGTTCTGGACGCCGGCCCGCCCGTTGAGGATGTTCTCGACGATGAACTCGTTGTGATAGATGTGCGCCATCGCGTGCCGGACCTTCTTGTTCCGGAGCTGCGTCCAGCCGTTCGCACGGTGGTTGATCCCCAGATACCCGGACCACGACCGGTACGGGTTCTTATACAGTTCGATACCGCCCTGGTCGCGGAACTCCGGGACGTCCGTGGAGGGGATACTCACTCGGTCTATCTCCCCGCCTTTCAGCGCTTCACGAGCCGTACTCGCTTTGTTGAAGTACTGCACGTGGTACTCATCGAAATACGGCGCGTTCGCCATCACCTCGGGCACGCGATCGTCGCGTTTCGCCCACTTCCGGAGGTAGTAGTCCTCAGCCCGCTCGAAGGCCATGACCGACTGCTGGGACCAGCGCTTGAGGTCCCACAGCCCGAGGTTGCCGTTGAACGCAGCCCGCATCACCTCCTCGTCCTGTTCGAGGCCGTCGGCGTCCTCGGCCTCGACGTACGGCTTCGCGAGCGCTTTCGGGATCGGGAACATCCCGCCGAGGGGCTCGTTGTACGGGAAAAACGGTCGCGGCTCCGGGATCGTCTCTCGGATCGTGTACTTGTCGACTTTCTCGAACGTGATCGGGGTGTTGTCAGCCCCGACGTTGAACAGGTGACTGTAGGTGAACGCCGTCCAGTCCGGCCGCCAGAGGTTGTTGACGTTCCAGAGGTAGTCGTCGGCGGTCAACTCCCCGTAGCCGTTGCCGTATTCGAGGTTGTCCCGGAGCGTGATCTCGATCTGGTCGACGGGCTCGGACACCGAGAAGTCCTCGAACCACAGCGGCAGGATGTCCTCGTACGCCTCCCCGGTCCGCGAGAACCCCGCATCCATCACTGCCTCGACGCGAGCGGAGGTCTCTCCGTCACCGATCCGGAACGCGTTCAAGCCGTTCGTCGTCGACGTCGTTGCCACCTTGAACGTCCCACCTCGCGGGATGTTTTCGGGTTGCAGCGTCTCGGTGTCCGGCGACGACGTCTCCTCGCTGGTCGCGGTCGCCGCCGAGTCGTCGCTGCCGCCGCCCAGACAGCCCGCGACGCCCGCCGCAACCCCGGTCGCGCCGAGCGCTTTCAGCACCCGTCGCCGCGAGTGCGCCTCGCTGGTGGACTGATCCGTGTTTGGTCGTGATGGTCTCGCATGCGTGTCTCTATTTGCCATGGCACACACATACAATACATGTGGTATATATGTTTCCCATGATAGCTCAGTATGCCCACACGACGAGTCGTGAGAAACGGCTGCGCCGATCCAACGACCGGGGTTGATCGCCCAGCACGCCGAACCGCGGCTGAGCGCGCCCCACCGGCGCTTCACCGAACACAGCCGCCACACAGACCTCTCAACGAAACGATATTCTGCCCGCGCTCACTCCGGCTGATACTCGGTCCCAACGACCCCGCGTATCCGCTCGGCGGTCACTGCCCCGACGCCATCGGCCGCCGTGAGCTCGTCCTCGCTGGCTGTCATCACCGCCTCCACGCTCCCGAACGTGTCAAGCAGCGAGCGCGCTGTCACCGGCCCCACGTCGGTGATCGACGACACCACGTACTCCTGTTGCTCGCCCTGCGTCTTCGCAGCTTTCTCGCCGTGCGCGCTCACCGCGCGGTCGTTGGTGGTCTGCTCGCGCTCGGCGATGGTCTCGATCATCTCCGTGGTATCACCCTCGCCGTTCGTGTGCATGACGCTCAGCCCCCAATCAACCGCCAGCGACGCCATCGCCGACCGAACCGCGTTCGGGTGCACGTTCCGCTCGGCGTAGAGGTCGCCGTCTCCCTCGACCACCAGCACGGGCCGCGTGTACTGGCGCGCAAGCTCCTTGGCCTGCTCGAAGATGGAGCGCTCGCTCCCCAGCAGCGTGTCCATGAAATCACTGTGGGACTTGCGCTCGACGGCCACGCGATCCGACACCACGTAATCCCCCACCGCGAGCGTCTCCAGGCGCGTCTCCACGCCGTCACGCTTCGAGAGCTCGCGCGCGATCGTCGAATCCAGCTCGCGCTGATCCACCACCACCTCGACCGCCTCGCCGGCACCGTCTACACGCGCCGCCACGCCCTCGGTGTCCTCGCCGTCGGACACGTCCTCGGGAGCCGGTGCCGCCGGCTCCTCGCCGGCCGCCTCGGCGTCCCCGAACTCGTCTAGGGCCTGTTGTGCGTCGCCCCCACCGAGTTCGGTCTCCAACTCGTCGGCACGCCCCTTCAGCGACTGCAGTTCCTCGGTCATCTCCTGCTCGCGGCGGCGCGAAATCCAGAAATACGCCTCGTCGCGGGTGTCCTCCGCCAGCAACACCACGACCCGGCCGGCCGTCTGGCGGCCGGTTCGGCCCTTCCGCTGGACCGACCGGATCGCCGTCGGCACCGGCTCGAAGAACAACACGAGATCGACTTCCGGCACGTCCAACCCCTCCTCGGCGACGCTCGTCGACACCAGCACCTCGAAGTCACCGCTCCGGAACTCGGCCAGCGTCTCGCGCTGCTCGGTCTGGGTCATCCCGTCGCTGCCGTCGGCATCCCCCTGCCCGACGAACCGCCGGGTGTCGAAATGCTCGCCGAGAAACGCCGTCAGCGCCTCGGCGGTATCCCTCGACTCCGTGAACACGATGACCCGGTCCCCGTCCTCGATGCCCAGCGTCTCCGCCAGCAACATCCTGGCCTGCCGGAACTTCGGATGCAGGCCGTCGAACTCCCTGGCGGTCCGCATCGCCCGCTTGACCGCCGGCTCGCTCACCAGCCGCTGGCTGGCCTTCGACGCCCCGGCGGTGTTCGCGGCGTTGCGCTGGCGCTCGAAATACCGCCGCACCGACTCCACGCTCTGGGTCTCGACGAGCTCGACGGCGCGCTTGAGCTTCATCACCTCGGCGTGCACGCTCATCCCCTGGTAGCCGTCGCTGTCGTCGTCGTCGATGAGCTGCTGGAGCCGCCCCCGGATCTCGTTGAGGTCTTTCTGGCTGATGTCCGGACTGGACGCCTTCGTCACGCCGATCTCTCGGAGTTTCGCCAGGCGATCCTCGATCACATCGTTGATCGCGTCCCGGATCTCCAGGATCTCCTCGGGGAGCGTGACGCGCTCCCACTGCACGTCGGTGTCGTGGGTGTGCTCGCCGACATCGGCGTCGTCCTCGGTCATCACCTCCACGTTCCCCACGCCGAGGTTCTCACACACCGTCCGGATCTCCGCCTCGGTGCCACCCGGCGACGCGGACATCGCGGTCACCAGCGGAGCGGCCGCATCGGCGTGATACCGCTCGGCTACGTACGTGTACGCGTAATCACCGGTCGCCCGGTGGCACTCGTCGAACGTGCAATGCACCACGTCGTCCATGTCGATGCGGCCGCCCACGAGGTCGTTCTCGACGACCTGTGGGGTGGCGACCACGACCCTGGCGTCGGTCCACGCCGCACGCCGGTCGTCCGGTCGCGTCTCCCCCGTGAACACCACCACGTCGTCGTCCGGAATCGCCAGCGCCTCCCGGTAGAAGCCGGCGTGCTGTTCGACCAGCGGCTTCGTCGGTGCCAACAGCAGTGCCGTCCCGCCCGCGTCGTCGGCCAACCGATACGCCGTCACCAGCAGGCTCACCGTCGTCTTCCCCAGCCCCGTCGGCAGACACACCAGCGTGTGCCCCTGTCGGGCCGCCGCCGCCAACTGGAGTTGGTACTGGCGCGCCTCGATCACACCATCAGCAAGCATCGGGTGGTCGACGTACCCCATCTCCTCCGACATTCGCCCACGAGTACGTCGGTCGCTCGGTTAAGCGTTCGCGTCCCGCGCTCAGACAGCCGCCACCAGCCACATCGCGGCCGCCGACCCCAGCGGGATCGAGGCGTTGTCGTCGATGACGTACCCGCGAACGACCGGTGTCGTGCCGTCGGCCAGCGTCGCGGTCACCGCGCCCGCCACCCCAGCAGACAGCGGCACCGCAAGCAGGCTCGCGATCCCCAGACACACCCCGAACGTCGCCAACAACACCCACCCCTGCTTGAGCCCCGTGCCGCTCCCCGACAACAACCCACTGACCGGATCGCCGATCGACAACATCAACACCGCCGGCACCGCCACGCTCGCGGGAAACACCACCACCGTCGCCGCCCCCGCGAGCATGTACAGCGCGTACCCCGCGGGGTTGTCCTGCTCGTACTCTCGCGTGAGCGCGTCGTACACCCGCCAGCTCACGCGCCCGGACAGCCGCAGCACCTCCAACACGACCGCAATGGCTGCGCCCACCACGAACAACCCCTGTACGACCCGCCACGACACGACGCCACCGAGAAACCCCGCCGGAATGACCGCGCCACTGGCGTGCACGAGCCGCCGGCGGAGTTCGCTCACAGCGCTTCGAAACGCAACTCGCCGTCTCGAAGCCCGACCAGCGTCTCCGCCACCTCCGCGATCGGCACGCGAACCTGTGTTGTGGTGTCCCGATCCCGCAGCGTCACCGCGCCCTCTTCGAGGGCTTCGTAATCAACCGTGACGCAGTACGGGGTGCCGACCTCGTCCTGGCGGCGGTACCGCCGCCCGATGTTCCCCGAGTCGTCGTAGGTCACTGCCAGCCCGGCTGCCCGCAGCTCCGCCGCGATCTCCCGGGCGCGCTCGCCCAGGCCGTCCTTGTCCATCAGCGGGAACACGCCCACCGTCGTCGGCGCGACCTCGGCGGGCAGCCGCAACACGTCCCGTGGTTCGCCGTCGACCTCGTCGGCCTCATAGGAGTGCGCCAGCGCCGTGTACACCGCCCGCCCGATCCCGAACGCCGGCTCCACCACGTGGGGGATGATGTGGCGGCCCGACTCGGTCTCCTCGGCGACCTCGAAGCCGGTCCGCTCGGTGGGCACGGTGTACGCCTCGCCGTCGACGTCCACCGTGACCTCGTCGCCGTCGAAGGCCGCCCGGTCACGGGCCGCCAGCGCCGCCAGCGCGTCGGCCACGTCGCCCGCAGCCCCGCCGAACTCCGGCCCCAAATACGACATCTCGGGGTCGACGCTCGCGCGTTCGACGGTCTTGGGCTCGTCGTACGCCTGAAACACGGTGAAGCTGTCGTCGGCGTGCTCGTCGTGCTTCGAGAGGTCGTAGTCGGTCCGTGACGCCACGCCCTCCAACTCCACCCAGTCGCCGTCGACCTCACCCTCGGCGTCCCAGCAGTCCGACGCGTAATGCGCCAGCTCGCCGGGGAGGTGTTGGCGGAACCGGAACCGGTCCATGTCCACGCCGACGCGCTCGAACCACTGCTTGGAGCGCGCGAGGAAATACGCCACCCACTCGCCGCCCACCACGCCCTCGGCGAGGGCCTCCTGGGGCGTCAGCCGCAGGTACTCCTCGCCGGCTGCCTGCTGTGCGTCGACCGGGTACAGCGGCAACTCCACGTCGGCAACCCGGTCGAGGGCGGGGCCGTCGCCGGCGGGGTCCACGAAGAACTCCAGCTCCGCCATGGTGAACTCCCGGGTCCGCAACAGGGCGTTGCGCGGGCTGATCTCGTTGCGATACCCCGTGCCGACTTGGGCGACGCCGAACGGCAACTGGTTGCGGGCGTACTCCTTGAGCCGCGGGAACTCCGTGAACATCCCCTGGGCGGTCTCCGGGCGCAGATACCCCGGGTCGCCGTCGCCGGGCCCGATGGTCGTGTCGAACATCAGATTGAAGCCGGTCACCGACTGGCCGGCCAGCGGGCCGCCACACGCCGGACACACCAACTCGTGGTCGGCAATGAGCGCCTCGACCTCGTCGGTCGGCATGGATTCGGCGTCCTCGACGTCGGTGTTGTCCTCGATGACGTGGTCGGCGCGGTGGCTCTCCCCGCAGTCCGGACACTCCACGAGCATGTCGTCGAAGTCGTCGAGATGGCCGGACGCCTGGAACACCGGCTCCGGCGTCACCGTCGGCGAATCGATCTCCATGTTCCCCTCGCGGGTGACAAAGCGGTCGCGCCACGCGTCCTCGATGTTGCGCTTCAGCGCCGCGCCCTCCGGGCCGTACGTGTAAAACCCCGCCGCGCCCCCGTACGCCTCGCTCGCCTGGAAGAAGAACCCGCGCCGGCGCGCGAGCTCGCTCACCGTCTCACTCATCGGTGAGCGCAGCCAGCAGGTCAACGTCGCGTACGATACCGGTGAGCTCGTCGCCCGACATCAGTGGGAGCTGCTCGATGTCCGTGTCGAGCATGGTCTGGGCGGCGTCCCTGGAGGTCCGCTTGCCGGTCACGGTCACGACGTCGCTGGTCATGAACTCCCGCACCGGTTCGGCCGGGATCTGGACGTTCCGCGTCGGCAGATACCGGCTGCCGACGGCCTTGATCGACTCCCACTTCCAGTCGTCGTCGTCGGCCGCCATCGAATCGCCGGTGTTGTCCTCGCCCTCGACGACGCGCGCCACGTCGATGATGTCGACCTCGGTCACCATCCCCGCCATGTCGCCGGTCTCCCCGAGCACCACCGAGTACGGCACGTTGGCGTACGAGATGCTGCGCTCGGCGACCGTCAGCGGCGCGCCCTCGTAGGTCGTGTTGATGTCGCGGCGCGCGAGCCCCCCGACGTCGGTGTCGCCGTCGGCCTGCCCGTCGGCGATCGCACGCACCACGTCGGTCACCGTGACGATGCCCTCCAGGCGCTCGTCCTCGACGACCGGCACGCGTCGCGTCCCGGAGTCCACCATCAGCGACGCCACCTCCGGGACCGTCGTGTCCTGGGTGGTCGTCGGCACGTCCCGCATCAGCAACGCCAACTGGTCCTCCTCGGGGCGCTCGATCAGGTCGTCCCGGGAGATGAGTCCGCGATACCGCTCGCCGTCCTCGCTTGCCTTCACCACGGGCACCGCGGAGAACGCCCGCTCCTGTAGGTATTCGAGGATGTCGTCCCGCGTCCCGGGCAGCTCGACCGTCACCACGTCGTCCCGGGGTGTCATCGCGTCAGCGACGTTCATGTGGGCGTCGTACTTGCCCCACCCATTTGTAGGCTACGACAGCTTGCGTCACCGACTCACGGGTCTACGCTGACGATCCACGGAGCCACCGCAGGCCGACCGCGGCGACCGCCACGCCGACGCACAGCGCGCACGCACAACACGAGACAGTGCGTACACCAATCACGAAGCTGTCGTGTCGGCCGCTGGTATCGCCACTCTCGGTATGCGTACGCGTGCACACAGTTTCCACGCGCTAGTCGCGTTACATCGACCACGATCGCGCGGACTTGACGAAGAGCTTAAGTACATGCTATTGTCACCTATGACCATGACAGGTGACGGCATGTCCAACACGAGTCGTCGTCGGTTCCTGAAAGCCACGGGCGCGGCAGCCCTCACTGCCACCGTCGCTGGCTGCAGCGACAGCACCAGCGACGCCGATGGCAGCGGCGGCAGCGAGCCGACTGACGCGCCAACGACCACCGGCGAAAGCACCGACTACCAGCCCGACTTCGACAAATACCCCTACGGGATCGACGAGACGAAAGTCGCGGAAGCGCGCAAGGTCATGGAGGAGGCCGGCTACGGCCCCGACAACAAGTACGAGCTCAACTGGCTCCAGTACCAGAGCCCGACGTGGAAGGAGATGGCGAACACCATCCGCGCCCGGCTCGAACAGGCCCACATCGAAATGACGATCAACGACGCCAACTTCTCGTCGCTGCTTGAAACCACCAAGCAGGGCGAGCACGAGGCGTTCACCCTCGGATGGGTTGCCGACTATCCGCGGCCGCGGAACTTCATGCAGCTCGTTCAGCCGGACAACACGATCTACGGCGGCGAAACCGCGGCCAACGGCGCACGCCTCTACTGGAAGGAGGACGCCAACTCCGATCCCGGCGTTCGGGAGTTCATGACCGAACAGTACGAGCGGCTCGTCAGCAACCCCGGCCAATCAGAGGACGCGATCCAAACTCGGAAGGACGCCGCAACCAACATGGAAGAAGGGATCTGGGAGTCGGCTGCCCTCATTCCGGTGTACCACAACCTCGCCCAATCCTTCTGGTACGACCGGCTCGACTACAACCCACCCGGCGCGATGGACTCCTCGAAACAGAAGACGAACAATGCTGTCGCCGGCATCGACGGGAAAGGCCGGTTGAGCGGCATTTCGTCCACGTTCAACTCTCTGGACCCGGTCGCCTCCGGCAACACCGCAAGCGGGGCCAAGGTGATGGACCTGTTCGACGCGCCGACCAACTACGAGAACGGTCGGACGGAGATCACGAACCTCCTCATCACCGACTACGAGACCAACGACGACCTCTCCGAGTACACGCTCACGTTCAAGGAGGGCGTGCAGTTCCACGGCGACTACGGCGAGATGACCGCCGACGACGTCGTGTACTCGATCCGTCGGCTGGCGGAGTCGACGAACTCCACCAACCAGTCGTTCGCCATCTCCACGCTGGGCATCGAACACGAGGTCGACGAGAACGGCGCAGTCAAACGCGCCACCGGCGTCGAAGCTGTCGACGACTACACGGTTCGTCTCACACTCGAATCGCCGTTCCCGTACGCCCTCGACGTGCTAACGTACGGTGCGTTCTCCGTGGTTCCGGAGGGGATCGTCGGTGACATCGAGGGCTACGAGGGCGACATGCCGTATCCGGAGTTCTCCGCGTCGAACCCGGTCGGCACCGGTCCGTTCACGTTCGTGGAGTGGGACTCCGGCAACGGCGGGTCGTACTCCGCGGATGCCTTCGAGGACTACCACGACGGCGCGCCGGCGATCGACGGCATCGACGACACCATCATCTCGGACGACACGGCACGATACAACTACTTCCTGAACGAGAACGCCGACCTCGCCGGCATCCCGACCTCGAAATACGATCCATCACTGCATTCCAGCGGTGAGACGCTCCCCGGTGGCCGCAAGCTCGGCACCTACGGCCCCATGGAGAACGACAAGACGGTGAACTCCTCGTCGGTTTCGACGATCGACACGTACTACGTCGGCTTCAACATGACCAAGGTCCCGAAGCCGGTGCGCAAGGCGATGGCGTACGTGATCAACCGCGAGCAGTTCGTCTCGGACGTGTTCAAGGGCCGTGGTGTCGGTGCCTTCCACCTGCAGCCGCCACAGCTGTTCAGTGACGGCCAGGAGGGGTACAACAACCATTACCAGGGCGAGTAACCGGCTGAGTCAGTAAATCGAACCTTTTTTTATTACCTAATTCAACCCTTGAGTCACATCCGCACGCTTGCGACACCCTAGCGGATATCAACTATGTACGCCGCCGAAACAACAGTCCGTGGTGATACACAATGAACCGACCACTATACATCGCGAAGCGGTTACTTCTCGGTGTCCCGGTCCTCCTGTTCGGTCTCACACTCACCTTCCTGATCCTGTACCTGGGGCCGATCGATCCCGTCCTCGCCATCCTCGGGAAGGACGCAACCCCAACCGCCGCCCGCAACCTGGAGATCTCCCTGGGGATCCGATACCCCAACGGCAGCCTCGTTCCACTGTGGGTGCAGTACAAGAACTTCCTCGTCAACATGGTGACGTTCGACTTCGGGACGTCCTGGGCGATCGCCCGAGACCAGCCCGTGGCCGCCATGATCGTCGGCCGCCTGCCCGCAACCATCTGGCTCGGCTTCTGGTCAGTGCTGGTTGCGCTTTTCGTCGGCATTCCGGTCGGCCTGTACGCGGGCCTCAACTCCAACTCGTGGAGCGATTACGCGGCCTCCTTCGGGGGAATCGTTTGGCGTGCGATGCCGAACTTCTGGCTGGCAGTGATGCTGTCCGGGCTGCTCACGGCCGGCGGCGTGCTCGATGGCTACGGTGATTTCCTCATCAAAACCGACGTTGTCGGCACCTCGAACGCGCTCCAACACCTGTTCTCGGGGATCGACCCGTTCGCCGGCGTGCCCGTCTTGGAGTTCTTCTGGATCCCCGTTCCGAACCTCGGCCCGATGGCCGAAGCGTTCAAGTGGATCCTGCCGGCCGCGCTCGTTCTCGGGTCCTCATCGATGGGTAACGAAGTCCGCATCGGCCGGACTGCCGTCCTCGAAAGCCTCCGGTCCGAATACGTCGACACCGCGAAAGCCAAAGGCGTCTCCCCGCGACGCATCATCGTGAAACACATCGGCCGAAACGCGGTCATTCCGCTGCTCCCGGTCATCATGGGCGAGTTCTACTTGCTCATCGGCGGCTCCGTTCTCGTCGAGAAGGTCTTCAGCATCAACGGGATCGGGAACCTCTTCATCCGCGCCGCGTTCAACTCCGACATCCCGGTGATGATGTCGCTGGTGTTCATCTTCATCCTCATGCAGATCCTGTTCAACCTCCTCCAGGACGTGCTGTACACGTACATCGATCCGCGAATCACGCTGTCAGACACGACCGAGTAACACAATGGCCGCAAACACCACTCACGCAGACGACACACGAGACACCACACGCCGCAGCACCGACGGTCTCTGGACCCGCATCCGCACCAACCCCCAGCCGGCCCTCCGATGGGGTGTCGTCGCTGCAGTGCTGGTCGTACTGGAGCTGGGTGCTCTTACCGGCGGAATCCTCACGCTCGTTGACGCCCTCGTCATGGGTGTCACCGGTCTCATCGATGTCATCGTCGGACTGGTTTCACCGGCGTTGGCCGGCCGAGTCGTCGACGTCCAACTGGCGCTCAGCACGTTCATCGAGGGCGTTCGGTCGACGGCACAGAGCCTCCCGACGCTTCTCAGCCGCGATGTCATTCCCAACCAGGGGTACAACGACCCCTCGACCGTGCGGTCGTTCCTGGGATTGTCGTACAACGCCTGGACCGGGCCGTTTTTGGGACTGTCGCCCGCCGCCGCGTGGGCGATCCGGATGGCGTTGACACTCGCGTACTCGCTGTTCACCTTCTACTGGCTGTACCGCGGCTGGCTCACGTTCCGCACCCACTACCGCAGAGCCGGCTGGACGCCCCGCGACGACATGGTCAATCGGCTCCGCAACCACTCCTGGGGGAAGTTCGGGATCGTCGTCCTGGTGTTGTTCCTCACGATGTCGCTGTTCGGAACGACGCTCGCGCCCTCGACGGTTCAGCAGAACATCACCGCCTCGTACGGCAACGAGGTCCAGTACGTCTCGGACGACACCGGCGCCGTGGAGACGATCCCCGTCGGGGAAGCGAACTTCAACTCGAAATCAAAGGGCAACCCCGCACAGAACGTGGGTGTCATGACGTACGACGACTACGGGCGGTTCCATCCGTTCGGCACGCTCCCCAACGGCCGTGACCTGTTCACGTATATGATGGGTGGTGCCGAAACCACGCTGATGGTGACGGGTATCGCCATCGGGATGGCGGGGTTCATCGCCGCGCTGCTGGCGTTGGTGTCGTCGTACTACGGGGGGACGGTGGACCTCTCCGTGCTGACGCTCGCCGACGGGATCGTCTCGATCCCCCAGCTGTTGTTGTTGATCATGGTCAGTGTCGTGTTCCAGGACCACTGGCTCAAGTCCGTGTTCAACGGCGGGCTGCTGTTAGCGCTGGTGTTCGGGCTGACGACGTGGCCGGTCCTGTGGCGTTCGCTCCGTGGCCCGGCGTTGCAGGTCGCCGAAGAAGAGTGGGTTGACGCCGCGAAGAGCTTCGGCCAGCAACCCACGGTCACGATGCGAAAACACATGCTGCCGTACGTGCTGGGGTATCTGTTGATCTACGCGTCCATGACCGTGGGCGGCATCGTCATCGCGATGGCGTCCCTGTCGTTCCTCGGCAACGGACTCGGGATCACGCCGCCGACGCCCGCGTGGGGCCGCGCCATCTCCCAGGGGCAGCCCTACGTGTCGTCGGCGTCGTGGCACATCGCCCTCATTCCCGGCCTGATCATCGTCGTCCTGGTCACCGGAGCGAACGCGCTCGGGGACGGCATCCGTGACGCGATCGACCCCGAGAGCGAAGGCGGCTCCGAGGAAGAAGCTGCGGCCACCGGAGGTGGTGCATAGATGCAATCCACGACACCGACAGCCGACGACGACCCGCGGGGCGAATCGATCCTGTCCATCCGGAACCTACAGACGGTCTTCCGGACGGACCACGAACACATCCGCGCCGTTGACGGGATCTCGCTGTCGATTTCGCCCGGCGAAACGCTCGGGATCGTCGGCGAATCCGGCTCCGGGAAAAGCGTCACTGCGCGGTCGATCATGGGGCTGGTCGACGCGCCGGGCGAAGTCCTCCCGGAGTCCTCGATCGTCTTCGACGGCACCGAGCTCACGGAGCTCAGCGCCGACCAGTACCAGGAGGTCCGCGGGAGCGGCGTCGGCATGATCTTCCAGGACCCACTGAAATCCCTGAACCCCGTCTACACGGTGGGCAACCAGATCCGGGAGGCCCTCCGGATCAACCGCGGGATCACCGGCCAGGAGGCCACGGACGTCGCCATCGACCTGCTCGAAGACGTCGCGATCCCCGACCCCGAGCGGCGACTCGACGAGTACCCCAACGAGTTCTCCGGGGGGATGCGACAGCGCGCAGTGATCGCGATGATGCTCGCGTGCGACCCCGACGTGCTCATCTGCGACGAACCCACGACCGCACTCGACGTGACGATCCAGGCCCAGATCGTCGAACTCCTCCAGGACATCCAGGCCGAGCGTGACCTGGCGATCCTCTTTATCACCCACGACATGGGCGTCATCGCGGAGATCAGCGACCGCGTCAACGTGATGTACGCCGGCGAGTTCGTCGAGAAGGCACCGGTCGAAGAGCTGTTCGCAAACCCCAAACATCCGTACACGCAGGGCCTGTTGGACGCCATCCCGGGAACGAGCGTCGACGACGAGCGGCTCAACACCATCGAGGGCGACGTGCCGACGCCCAACCAGCCCGCGACCGACTGCCGGTTCGCCCCCCGGTGTCCCAAGGCGTTCGAGGACTGCACCGAGGTTCATCCGACACACGTCTCGGTGTCCGACACCCACGACCACTCGACGGCGTGCCTGCTGTACCCCGAGGGGAAATCGCGCACCGAGCGCGTCGAACACCACCGCTCGCAGGCCCCCGCCGACACACAAGGAGGTGCCCAGGAATGAGCCAGCAATCGATCCAGTCGACCGCGGACGCCGACCAGCACAGCCAGCCACTCGTGGAGGTCACCGACCTCAAAAAACACTACGGCGACGGCGGCCGGTTCAGCGGCCCGCCGGTCAAGGCCGTCGACGGCGTGAACTTCGAGATCCAGGAGGGCGAGACCCTCGGGCTGGTGGGTGAGTCCGGCTCCGGGAAGACGACCCTGGGGCGCACGCTCATCCAGCTCGAAACCGCGACCGAGGGCACCGTCTCCTTCGACGGCCGGGACATCACGAAGCTCACCGGCAGCGACCTCAAGCAGTGGCGCAAGAACGCCCAGATCGTCTTCCAGGACCCGGATTCAAGCCTCAACGACCGCATGACCATCGGTGAGATCGTGCGCGAGCCCCTGGACGCCCACGACTGGAACTCACCCGCCGAGCGCCGGGACCGCGTCAAGGAGCTGTTGTCCTCAGTCGGCCTCCAGGCGGACCACTACTACCGGTATCCCCACCAGTTCTCCGGCGGGCAACGCCAGCGCATCGGCATCGCACGCGCACTCGCCTTGGAGCCGGAGTTCATGGTCCTCGACGAACCGGTGAGCGCGCTCGACGCCTCCGTGCAGGCGAAGATCCTCAACCTCTTGGAGGACCTCCAAGACGAGTTCGGGCTTACGTACCTGTTCATCGCCCACGACCTCTCGGTCGTGCGTCACATCTGCGACCGCGTCGCAGTCATGTATCTCGGCAAGATCATGGAGATCGGCGAGACGGAGGAGCTGTACGCCGACGCGAAAAACCCCTACACGCGGTCGTTGTTGTCCGCGATCCCACGGCCCGACCCCACCATCGACCGGAACCGAATCACGCTTCCCGGTGCCCCGCCCAGTCCCCGCAACCCGCCGGCGGGGTGTCAGTTCAGCACCCGGTGCCCGGCGAAGATCCGGCCCGAGGCGTACGCCGACATCGACGACGACACGTGGAGTCGCATCGAGCAGTTCCGCGAGGTCGTGCGTGAGCGCACCCGCGACCAGATGGGGGTTCGTGACCGCGTGAAACGTCGCTTGGGCACGTTCTCGAAGTACGACGACATCGAGGAGGCCGCCGACGACCTGTTCGCGGACGTCGACCTCCCAGCGGGAATCACTGACACCGTTGACACCGCCATCGAAGCAGTCAAAGACGGCCGTCCAACCGAGGCACACGACGCCCTCACACGGGAGTTCGGCGGCGTCTGTGACACCGAGCGCCCCGACATGCACCAGGTCAGTGACGCCGGCCGGCTGAGCTACTGCCACCGCCACGATTCGGAGTACGACTCGGTCGCCGACACGCTCGCCGACCGGTCCCACGAGTAACCACTGTCATGCACGAGCGCGCGCTTCGACTGATCGACCTCGTCTATTCGGCAGGGCTCGTGTCGGGTGCGCTCGTCGCCACCACGCTCGCCGCCACCACCCTGCTGGGGGCGTCGCTCGTGACGGCGAAGTTCGCGCTCTTCGTGGTCGGCGTCCTGCTTTCGGGTCTCGGTTTCATGGCTGTGCGGCCCGCGCCCGCAGCCCCCCACAAGGACGAGCTCGTGTCCGTGAGTTCGCAGTCCCAGACCAGCGTCGAGCGCTGGATCCAGACCATTCCCCCGCTGGACAGCCAGCCGCTGCGACACCCCGACCGCATCAGCCGCAACTGGAAGCTGCTCGTGACCGGCCTGGTCGTGCTCGCGGTGTCGGCGTTCATGGAGTTCGTGTTGGGAATCTCCGTTGCGAGCCCGTGACGGCGCTCATCCCGGATTTCGCATGGTTTATGTGGTCGGTGTTGATTGTACACATATGACCACGAATACGGCGTCCGCACCGCGGTTCGTCATCAGCTGGGTTCTGCGGAAGTTCGTCGGCGTGTTCGTCGCGTACGTTTCCGTGGCGAGCCTGACGCGCGCGATCTCCGGCGGTAGCACCATCGGCATGGTGTTCTACGCGCTGCTGGTGGCGGTCGGCGTCTACCTGTTCGTCAACATGTAGGCACGGCGGTGGCCTCAGGGCTGGCGGTCGTACGCGTAGTACGCCGCCGGCTCCGGGAAGAACGCCGACACGTCGTCGTGTGTGAACGCACCGTACTCGGTGTGATCGATCGCTTTTACGCGTGTGTGCATCTCCTCACGGTCGGTCGCCGCCCGCACCAGATCGGTGGCGTCCCGCATCCGGAACGTTCCCGCGAGAAACACCACGACCTCGGCGTCCATGTCGAGCTGCTCGACGACGACGTAGACGTGGCCCTCCTGTGTCCGCTGGTAGACGGCCGTCTCGGTGAACTCGGCGCTGTCGTAGTGGGATTCGAACGTCTCGCCGTCGGCCTTCGAGACGATGAACGTCAACCCGAACTCGTCGTCGGCCCCCTCCGCCGGTGGGACCGGCGCCGTACTCCCCGCGGTGATGGTGCAGGTCGTGAACCCGTTTTCCTCGCGGTCGGCGGCCATCGCCTCGATGTCCTGCAGCGTTCGCTCCCAGTTGGTCTTCACCGACTCGCTCGTCTCGGAGAGATGGGCTCCGTTCGCGGCTGGCCCGTCACCGCGGGATTGCTGGTCCATACTGGGTGCCAGACCGCCCACAGTGAAAGCTTTTCCCACGGCACTCGACGACAGTCCGCGTTCGCCGGCGACGTGGCACCGAGTCAACCCGCCGACAGCTTCGACGCTGTTAAGTACTTCCTGTGGTGTTGTAGCATACGTCATGTCGACTGACGCCACGCCCGCGGCGCACGCAGGGACCGACGTGATGGCTTCGCTGGACGACGACGGCCCACGCGCCCGACTCGTCATCGCCGACATCTCCACGGACGACGCGTGGATGTCGGTAACCGAGGCCCACGCCACCCCGCTTCCGGCGTGGCGGTAACGGCGTTCCCGACACCGCAACGCCAGGACTTTTGCGCACCCGCATCCTTGAGACGAGCATGAACGCTCGCGAAGTCACGGGTGGCCGTGAGTTCGTCGTCCGCCTCGACCCCGGTTCGGAGTGGCGCACCGAACTCGAAACGCTGGCCGCCACGGAGGACATCACCGCCGCCTGGTTCACCGGTCTCGGCGCCGTCCAGGACGCGGAACTCTGGTATTACGACCAGGACGACTTCGAATACACCGCCGCCGAGTTCGACGAACCCCTCGAGGTCGCCGCCTGCGTCGGCAACATCGCCACCCTCGACGGCGAGCCGTTCGCGCACACGCACGCGACACTGTCGCGGCGCTCCGGGCAAGCCCTCGCGGGCCACCTCGAACGCGCGACCGTGTTCGCCGGCGAACTGTACGTCCGCGAACTCGACGCCGACCTCGTTCGCGAGCACGACGCCGCCACCGACCTCGACCGCTGGCTGTAATGCGGCCCACCGACGAAACCTACTTCGAAACGCTGGAAACCGGCCTCGACGACGCCTTCGAGGTCGCGGAAGCCGCCCGGGAACGCGGCGAAGACCCGACGCCGAACGTCGAAATCCCGGTCGCAAAGGACATGGCCGACCGCGTCGAGAACATCCTCGGGATCGACGGCGTCGCCGAGCGCGTCCGCGATCTCGACGGCGAGATGAGCCGCGAGGAGGCCGCGCTGGAGCTCGTCGCGGACTTCGTCGACGGCCGCGTCGGCGACTACGACACCGACGCCGGCAAGATCGAGGGCGCGGTCCGCACCGCGGTTGCACTGCTCACTGAGGGCGTGGTCGCGGCCCCCATCGAGGGGATCGACCGCGTTGAAGTCAACGACAACGACGACGGCACCCAGTACGTCGCGGTCTACTACGCCGGCCCCATCCGGTCGGCCGGCGGCACCGCGCAGGCGCTCTCGGTGCTCGTCGCCGACTACGCGCGTGCGATGCTCGGCATCGACGCGTTCAAACCCCGCGACGACGAGATCGAGCGCTACGCCGAGGAGGTCGATCTCTACGACTCCGAGACCGGTCTCCAGTACTCCCCGAAGGACGCCGAAACCACGTTCATCACCGAACACTGTCCGGTGATGCTGGACGGCGAAGCAACCGGCAACGAGGAGGTCGATGGGTTCCGCGATCTCGAACGCATCGACACCAACTCCCCGCGGGGCGGCATGTGTCTCGTGCTCGCGGAGGGCATCGCGCTGAAAGCCCCCAAGATCCAGCGCTACACCCGGAACCTCGACGAAGTCGCGTGGCCGTGGCTCCAGGACCTCATCGACGGCACCATCGGCGCCGACGACGCCGACGAAGACACCCCGGACGCCGGCAGCGACAGCGACGCATCCGACGACGGGGACGCCCCCAGTGCGAGCACCGACACCGAGGAGCCACCCCGCGCCGACCCCTCGGACAAGTTCCTCCGCGACCTCATCGCGGGCCGGCCGGTGTTCGGCCATCCCTCCAAAAACGGCGGGTTCAGGCTGCGCTACGGGCGTGCGCGAAACCACGGGAACGCGACCGCGGGCGTCCACCCGGCGACGATGCACTTGCTCGATGACTTCCTCGCGACGGGCACCCAGATCAAGACCGAACGCCCCGGGAAGGCCGCGGGCATCGTCCCCGTCGACTCCATCGAGGGGCCGACGGTGAAACTCGCCAACGGCGACGTCCGCCACATCAACGACCCCGCGGACGCCCTCGACGTCCGCAACGGCGTCGCGGAGATCCTCGACGTCGGCGAATACCTCGTGAACTACGGGGAGTTCGTGGAGAACAACCACGAGCTCGCGCCCGCCTCGTACGCCCCCGAGTGGTGGATTCAGGACCTCGACGCCGCGGGCGCGGACGTGCAAGCCCTCCGGGACTCGCCGTACGTCGATCTCACCGCCCCCACCGCCGATCAAGCCATGGCGTGGGCGACCGACTACGACGCCCCGCTGCACCCGGCGTACACGTACCTCTGGCACGACATCGACGTCGAGCAGTTCCGCGCGCTCGCCGACGCCGTCGCCGACGCCCACACCGACGCCAGCGACGACGACGACCGCGGTGTGCTCGTGCTCGATCACACCACCACCGTGCGCGAGACGCTCGAAGCGCTCCTGGTCACCCACCACCAGGGCGACGACACCATCCGGGTCGACGACTGGCTGCCGCTGGCGCGCTCGCTCGGCGTCACCGAATCGCTCGACCGGGAGTGGGAGACGCTCTCTGAGGCCGCCGCCGAGTGGCCCAACGCCGTCCGCGCGGTCAACGAAGTCGCGCCGTTCAGCGTCCAGGAGCGCGCCCCCACACGCATCGGGAACCGCATGGGCCGCCCCGAGAAATCCGAATCCCGCGATCTCTCGCCGGCCGTCCACACCCTGTTCCCCATCGGCGACGCCGGCGGCAGCCAGCGCGACGTCGCCGACGCCGCGCGGTACGCGCCGGACATGTCCGACACGCCCGGCGAAATCCCCGTCCGGGTCGGCGACCGCGTCTGTCCGTCCTGCGACGAGCACACCTACGAATCGCGGTGCCCCGACTGCGGGGACTGGACCGACCCCCACTACGAGTGCCGGGACTGCGGTGCCGTCGCCACCCCCGACGAGTCCGGGCGCGTCGAATGCCCGAACTGCGGGCGGGACCTCGACAACGTCACCACACAGGTCATCGACATCAACGACGAATACCACGGCGCGCTCCGCGCCGTCGGCGAGCGCGAGAACGCCTTCGACCAACTCAAAGGCGTCAAGGGACTGTTATCCGCGGAGAAAACCCCCGAACCCATGGCGAAAGGCGTCCTGCGCGCGAAACACGACGTCACCGCGTTCAAGGACGGCACTGTCCGCTACGACATGACCGACCTCCCGGTGACCGCCGTCACACCCGCGGAGCTCGACGTCACTGCCGGGCAGTTCCGCGAACTCGGCTACGACCAGGACATCCACGGCGACCCCCTCGAACACGACGACCAACTGGTCGAACTCCGCGTGCAGGACGTGGTGCTCTCCGACGGCGCGGCCGACCACATGCTCAAGACCGCGGACTTCGTCGACGACCTCCTCACCCAGTATTACGGCCTCGACGCCTTCTACGACCTCGACGACCGCGACGATCTCGTCGGCGAACTCGTCTTCGGCATGGCACCCCACACGTCGGCCGCCGTCGTCGGCCGCGTTGCCGGCTTCACCTCCGCGTCCGTCGGCTACGCCCACCCCTACTTCCACGCCGCGAAACGCCGGAACTGCTTCCACCCGGAGACGAACGTCTGGTTCCGCGACGAGTCCGGGGAGTGGCACCACGACCCGATCGAGACACTCGTCGAGGCGCGACTCGATCCCGACACGGCCGACGAGGACGACTTCGGAGCCCTCGTGCAGGCCCTCGACGGCGACGTGTTCGTGCCCTCGGTGACCGAGGACGACGAGGAGACCCTCCAGCGAGTCGAAGCCGTCTCCAAACACCCCGCCCCGGACCACCTCCTCGCGGTTGAGACGAAACGCGGCCGGGAACTGACCGTGACCCCCGACCACTCGATGCGTCGGTGGACCGGGGACGGCATCGAACGCGTCGACGCCCGGGAACTGACGGCGGGCGACGCTCTTCCCGCACCGACACAGGTTCCGGGCGACGACGAGACGGCGACGTCCGATCCGCGTTCCGAGTCCCTGGACGGCACACACCCGCAGCGACGCTTCGGTGACGGCGGCAGCGTCCGGACCGACGAGGTCGTGTCCGTCGAACCGGTCCGATCCAGCGTCGACCACACGTACTCCCTGACCGTCGCGGAGACCAACACGCTCGTCGCAAACGGCCTGTTCACCGGGCAGTGCGACGGCGACGAGGACTGCGTGATGCTGCTGATGGACGGCCTGATCAACTTCTCGAAGTCGTACCTGCCGGACAAGCGCGGCGGCCGGATGGACGCGCCGCTGGTGATGTCCTCCCGCATCGACCCCGCGGAGATCGACGACGAAGCCCACAACATCGACATCGACCGCGAGTACCCCCGGGAGTTCTACGAGGCGACCCGGGAGCTGGCCGACCCCGAGGACGTGGCGGACCTCATCACCCTCGCGGAGTCGACGGTCGGCACCGACGAAGAGTACACCGGCTTCGGGCACACCCACGCCACCTCCAACATCCACCTGGGGCCGTCGCTGTCGGCGTACAAGACCCTGGGGTCGATGATGGACAAGATGGACGCCCAACTGGAGTTGGCCCGCAAACTCCGGTCGGTCGCCGAAACCGACGTCGCCGAACGCGTCATCGAGTACCACTTCCTCCCGGACCTCATCGGGAACCTGCGCGCGTTCAGCCGCCAGGAAACCCGGTGTCTGGACTGCGGGGAGAAATACCGCCGCATGCCGCTCAGCGGCGACTGCCGGGAGTGCGGTGGGCGCGTGAACCTCACGGTCCACGAGGGCTCCGTCAACAAGTACATGGACACCGCCATGCGGGTCGCCACCGAGTACGACTGCCGGGAGTACACGAAACAGCGCCTCGAAATCATGGACCGACGCCTGGAATCCGTCTTCGAGGACGACACCAACAAGCAAAGCGGCATCTCCGATTTCATGTGACCACGGCGCTCGCCGCGCGCGGCGCGCTCAGAACGGGGCCTGTGGGCCTTCGTCCTCGGCGCTCTCCTCGGTGTCGCCGTCCTCGCCCGGGAACGACGGCGTCATCCCGCTGCTGTCGCCCATGCCCGTGCCCGCGTTGACGACATCGATCTCGGGGATCTCCTTGGTCATGCGGGACTTGATCGCTTGGATGGTCATCGGTGAAATCCCGCAGCCCGAACACGCACCGCCGAGCTGGAGGTCCACGACGCCGTCCTCCCGGTTGATGTTCTGGACCGCAGCGGTGCCGCCGTGCATCTGAATCTGTGGGAAGTTCCGACGGAGGAAGTTGTCGACGCGCTCCTCTAGATCCGACCCGTCCTGGCTCTCTGCGCTCATGTGTCCGGGTTGGCACTCACCCCGCTTAGGCCTTTTCGTCGGCTTGGCCACCGATCCCGAACTGGTCGCGGAGGTGCACGCAGATGCGGTCGGTGTGTTCGTCGATCACGTCGCGCGCGTGGTCGGCATCGACCTGGACGCCCGCCAGCCGGTCCAGCGGGTCCGCTGGCAGTTCGACGCTGAACCCGCTGTCAGCCTCGTAGAACGGCTCGCTCTCCGAGAGCACCTGCTGGTCGATGGCGTGGACGAGCTTGCGGTCGTAGGTCCCGTTCATGTCGTCGAACGCCCGCTTGTAGGCGGTTTCGAGCTTCGGGAAGTAGTCGACGTACTTCTGTTCCTCGAACTCTTCGGCCGTGAGATCGCTCATACTCGCCGTTTGGACGCCCGCCTGCAAGTGCCCGTCGGAACCTCCCGCACACAGCGCGCCCGCCAGTGGGTGCGATCCAGTTTTCGGCGTGGATGGCGGCCGTCGCATCCAGCCATCATCCGTTCGCACGACTGGTCGTGTTCTGCCCCCCCGTTGGATCGTTCTGTATCGTAGAAATTGGTTTATGGCTCGCCGTTGGTCGCAGTCGCGTTCGCCATGCTCGACTGGGAGCCAGTCCCCACGTGGGTGGCTCCAACCCGGTACTTGCGTCTTGCCGACCGGTGGCTCGGGTGCACCCCGAGCGTCGCTGGCCTGATCGCAGCATCACTCGGACGCCGGGCGCACCTGTGCTGGCGGGCTGCGATCCCCTCGGTTGGACTCCTGACCGCGCACGGTTGCCATCGTAGTCACCGTGCCATCCCGGCCCGCCACTACAATAAAGCACATACTGCAATACAGAACTCACGTGGCACAGTTGTTCACGAGTTCAATGATCGGGATCCTGAGGGATAGCAGCTCAGTCACACGGCACCAAACAGCCGGGCCACCCTCAAAGAGGGGGTCTCGTGGCGGCGGCCGCCCGCCTTACGCTGGCCGTCCACAGCGGCCGCCAGCACATAGTTAATATAACTACACAACGTACAGACGCAGATGACCACGCTGGACGCCGGTGCAGCCAGCCCGGTTCACGTGCTGTACGTGAACGACGACGACGACTTCGCTGAACTCACTCGCAGGAAGCTCCAGAGCGCGCCGGCATCGTTTACCGTCACCACGGTGGGGACCGCAGCCGATGCACTCGCCCGGCTCGACGAATCGGCAATCGACTGCGTCGTCACGTCGTACTCGCTGCCGGACACCACGGGGATCGACCTCCTCGAACGGATTCACGACACCGACCACGATCCGCCAACGATCCTGTTCACTGGCCGGGGCAGCGAGCGGATCGCAAGCGAGGCGACGCGCGCGGGCGTCTCCGACTACCTCCCGATTCATGCCGGCCAGCGCAGCTTCGAGTTGCTCGCGCGCCGCGTCCGGACGCTCGCCGAGGCAGCCCGCAAGGAGACGGTCGCCGAGGAGATGTCGGACCGGTTCCGACGGACGCTCGAACGCTCCACGGACGCCGTCTACGCCGTCGACGAGGACTGGCGCATCGAATACATGAACGAGACGATGGCCGACCGCATCGACTGTGATCGTGACGCCGTGGTCGGCACCGTACTCTGGGAGGAGTTCCCCTCGCTGGTCGGGACGCCCCTGGAAGAACAGTACCGCACGGCGATGGAAACCGGCGAGTCGGTGTCGTCCGAACAGCGCCTCGGCGCGCCCTTCGACTACTGGGTCGACGTTCGGGCGTTCCCCGACGACGACGGGTTGACCGTGTTCTCCCAGGAGATCACCGACGAGCGCGAGCAGGCCCTGGCGCTGGAGCGCAGCGAGACGATCCTCCGCCACATCCACGATGTCGTCTTCGTCGTCGACGATGCGGGCGTCGTTGAGTTCGCCAACGCCGCCGCACAGCGCGTGATCGGCGGCACACAGTCCGCGCCGCTGGTCGGTCACCACCTGCCGACGATCATCGAGGACCGCGGCAGCACCGCCGACGCGACGAGCGTTTCGGACGCGATCGACTCGACGCTGGCGGAACTCGAAAGCGACGGCGGCACCGCCGGATTCTACGATGTCAACCTGCCAATCGACTTCGACGCCGGCAACGACACCCGCACGCTCGACGTTCGGTTCACGCCGTTCCGGACTGCGGTCGACCGCCAGGTCCTGGTTGTCGGGCGAGACATCACCGAGCAAAGCGACGTGCGGCGACACCTCGAACGCGAGCGGGACGCACTCCGGGAGATCCAGCGCGTCGTGGCTGAGACGGAGCTGTCCGTCGACGAACGCCTCGAAGCGCTGCTGGCGGTGGGGTGTCAGGCGTTGGACCTGGAGATCGGGATCGTGTCCCACATCCACGGCGAGCAGTACACCGTCAAAGCCGCACACACGTCCGGCGTCGACATCGCGCCCGGCGACGAGTTCGATCTGGCGACGACGTACTGTGAATCAGTCGTCCGCAGTGACACCGTCTGTTCGTTCAGTGACGCCACCGCCGACGGGCGCGAGACCCACCCCGCCTACGAGGAGCTCGGCCTCCAGTCGTACGTCGGCGCGCCGCTGATCGTGGACGGCGACCGCTACGGGACGATCAACTTCTCCAGTCCGGCCACGCGGGTCGCCGACTTCGACGCGATCGAGGAGACGCTCGTCGAGCTGCTGGCGGAACTCGTCAGCGCGGAACTCTCCCGGGGCCGCGACCGCGCGGAACTCCAGCGTCGCCAGTTCCTCTTCGAGCGCATGCAGGAGACCGCCAACGTCGGTGTGTTCGAGTACGCCCCGTCGACGGGGTCGCTCGAGTGGTCCGACGGCGTCCGCCGGATCCACGGCGTCGATCCGGGGTACGAGCCGTCGTTCGACGACGCGATCGACGCCTACCATCCCGACGACCGGGAGACGATCGCAGCGGCCGTCGACCGTGCACTCGACGAGGGGGAGCCGTACGACCTCGATCTCCGGATCGTGCGTCCGGACGGCGTGGTGCGTGACGTCCGCGCGTGGGGCGAGCGCGTCGACAGCCCACAGCACGGTGCTCGGACGCTGCGGGGAGTGATCCAGGACATCACCGGGCGGAAGTCCCGGGAGCGCGAGCACAAAGCGCTCGCCGAGGAGTACGAGGCGCTCCTGGAGACGTCCGGTGACGCGATCTTCCTGCTCGACGTCGACACCACCGGCGACGAGCCGCGCTTCGAGTTCGCGCGGCTCAGCCCCGGCTACGAGGCCCAAACCGGCTTGGAGACGGCGGCGGTCAAAGGGAAGACGCCGCGGGAGATCTTCGGCGACGAACAGGGCAGCGAGGTCGCCGCGAACTACCGCCGCTGTGTCGACGAGTGCGCCCCGATCTCGTACCGCGAGGAGTTGGATGTCGGCCCGGACGCCCGGTTCTGGGATACGGGGTTGGCACCGGTGGTCGTCGACGGCGAGATCGTTCGCATCGTCGGCATCGCGCGCAACGTCACCGACCAGGTCGAGCGCGAGCGCAGCCTCGAAGCAACCAACCAGCGCCTGGAGTCGCTCATCGAGGCAACCCCGCTTGCGGTGATGGAGATCGACCCGGACGGCACGGTCACGCGCTGGAACGACGAGGCCGAGTCGATGTTCGGGTGGACCCGCGAGGAGGTGGTCGGCGAGTTCAATCCGGTCGTTCCGGACAGCCAGCGCGACGAGTTCGAGGACCACCGTCAGCGCGTCCTGGGCGGCGAGCGGATCCGCGGGATGGAGCTGCGCCGCCAGACGAAGTCGGGTGGCGACCTGGATGTGCTCCTGTCCGCCGCGCCGGTCCCGGGCGCTGACGGGGAGACGACCAGCCTCCTCGCCGTGCTTGAGGACATCACTCCCCAGAAGCAACTGGAGGCGAAGCTGCGCGCCCTCCAGGAGACTGCGCGGCGGCTCACGAGCGCGCAGTCGAGCGCGGCGGTGGGTGAGATCGCCGTCGAGGTGGCGGCCGACGTGCTCGGGTACGACCTCACCGCCGTCTGGGAGCACGACGAGCAGTCGGCGTCGTTGGTGCCACTCGCCGCGACGGGCGCCACGCGGGAGGCGTTCGACGACATCCCGACCCTGCAGTCCGGCGACAGCCTCGCGTGGGACGCCTTCGAGTCCGCGGAGCTGCACGTGTACGACGACCTCGAACACCAGTCCGATCTGGTGGCGTCGGGGACCCCCCTGGAAAGCGGCCTGTTCGTGCCCCTCGGCGGGTTCGGTGTCCTCGGTGTGGGGGCGACCGCCGGGCAGACGTTCTCGGACACCGACGTTGATCTGTTCCGGATCCTGGGGTCGACCGTGGCAGCGGCGCTCGCTCGCGCGACCCGCGAGACCGAACTGCAGCGACAAAACGAGCGCCTCGATCAGTTCGCGAGCGTCGTCGCCCACGACCTCCGGAACCCCCTCTCGGTCGCCACAGGGTTCCTGGATATCGTCGCGGACACCGGGGAGTTGGAGTACCTCGACCGGATCGAGTCCGCCCACGACCGCATGGCGCGGCTCATCGACGACCTGCTCACGCTGGCCAGCGGCGAGTCGACGGTCACCGACGCCGAGTGCGTCGACTTGCACGCAGTGACGACCGAGTCGTGGGGCTACGTCGACACGGCCGAAGCGACGCTGTGCGTCCGCGACGACCTCCGCACTGTGTCCGGCGACGGCAGCCGACTGACCCAACTGTTCGAGAACGTGTTCCGGAACGCCGTCGAACACGGGGGCGCTGCTGTCACGGTGACGGTCGGCCAGCTCGCCGACCGCGAGGGGTTTTACGTCGCCGACGACGGCGACGGGATCCCCGAAGACGAGCGCGGCGACGTGCTCGATCACGGCGTCACCTCAAGCGACGCCGGCACCGGGTTCGGGCTGTCGATCGTCGAGGACATCGCCAAAGCCCACGGCTGGGCGGTCGTCGTGACGGCGGGCGCGGACGGCGGCGCGCGCTTCGAGTTCGAGACCGATCCCTGACCGCGGTGCTAGTCGCCGCCGCGCTGGGCGGCGAGCACGCCGCTGGCGGCGTCCAGGAACGCCCGCTCGTTGCCCGCCGGCACGGTTGCACCCGCGGCGGCCTCGTGGCCGCCCCCGTCGCCGCCGGCCGCAGCCGCGGCCTCTCGAACGACCACCGCGAGATCCACGCCGGCGTCGACGACCCTGGCGGTGGCGCGCGCCGACACCTTCACCGCGGGCTCGTCGTCCTTGGCCGCGAACGCGACGATGGGGCGGTCGTTCTCGGTTTCGTCGCCGCTCAGCGCCATCCCAGCGACGATGCCCACGATGGTCTCCCGGATGCGGTCGTCGGCGTGGAACCACTGGAGGTCGTCCTCGACGGTGACGCCCTCCCGTGTCACCCACGACACGCCCTCGGAGAGCGTTTGCCGGTGTTCCTCGCGGAGCGACCGCGCGCGCTCAAGCGCGTCACCGCGGTCCCCCATGCAGACCGCGAGCCCGACGTCGGCGCGCTCGTAGCGCGCCGTCGCGTTCAGCAGCGTGGCGAACTCGCTTGCGTCCCGCAGCGCGGTGCCGGGCTCCTCGTCGGTGAGCGTGTACGTCGTGCCCACGAGGGTCGTCACTTCCGCGCTGGGAACGCCGGTCCGGACGGCGCGCTTGACGAGCGCGCTGACGACGGTTCGGCGCTCGTCGTGGTCCAGTGACGCCCACGTCCGCCAGTCGCCGCCGTCGTGGAGGTCGACATCGAGGGCGTCGAGGAACCGGATCGCGCCCTGGTGGTCGTTCGTGATGCCCGGGATGTACAGCTCGCTTGCGTACTCCAGGAGCCTCGGCAGCGGCCGCGTCTGCGTGCCGTACAGCGCGAGCCCGGTGGCGGTGTCCAGCACGCCCGCCTCGACGCCGTCGGCCGCGACGCGGGTGTTCGCGCCGACGAGTTCGCCGTCGACGGTTTGGCGGTCGCCGACCGCGCCGACGACAGCCAGCGCCGCCAGATCCGTGGCGTCCGCTCCGAGCAGCGCCCGCGCAAGCACGTAGGTCGCGCCCGCACCGGACAGCTCGGTGCCGCCGTCGACGCCCTCCAGCAGCGGGTTGAGGTGGTAGTCGGTGGCGGCGTTCTCGGCGGGCTGGTGGTGGTCGGCGATCACCGGCGTGAACTCGCCCGCCCGCTCGTGGGCGGTGATCGCGTCCAGTTGCCCGCTGCCGAAGTCGGTGAACAGCACTGTCCCGTGGTCAGCGCCCGCAATGTCGGCGATTTCCTCGTCGTCGAGTTGCTTCGAGAACACGACCTCGTGGGGGATGGCCGCACGCTCCAGGGCCGTCGACGCGATGCCCGCGCTCGTCAGGCCGTCGGCGTCGATGTGCGACGCCACGAGGACGCTGTCGGCGTCCCGCAGGGCGTCCGCGCAGGCCGCTGCGCGCTCGGCCAGCGCCGGCACGGGGGGGCCGTCGGTGTCCATCACTCCCGGATAGCGCGCACTCGCGTAAAAACGTCCGCCTACGCGTCCTCGATGGTGGCCCGCGCCAGCGCCTCGAAGCCGGCGTCGTCGGGCACCACGTCGACGCTGATGCCGTGGTCGGCGGCCGTCTCGGCCGTCGGCGGGCCGATGGCACCCACCGTGGCGTCGGCGAGCCCCTCGCGGGCGGCCGACTCGATGCCGCGCTCGCGGGCGGCCGCCAGCCAGTGCTCGACGGTCAGCGAGGACGTGAACAGCGCCGCGTCGAGATCGCCGGCGGCGGCGAGTTCCGTGGAGTCACCCGCGCCCGCCGGACGCGTGAGCGCGTACAGCACCGTTTCGTGGACGTACGCGCCGGCCTCGGCCAGCCCGTCAGTGAGCACCGCCGAGCCGTGGTCCGAGCGCGCCACCTCGACGCGCGCGCCGTCGATGTCGCCGTCCAACGCGGCGACGAGCCCGGCGCTGGTGTACTCCTCGGGGACCACGTCGACCGTCCAGCCCGCCTCGCGGCAGGCGTCGGCGGTCGCCGGCCCGATGGCTGCCAGCCGCCCGCCGCCCGGCGTCCACCCGCTGTCGGCGGCGAGTTCGACGCCGGTCTTGCTCGTGACGACGACGACAGCGCCGTCCCCGCGGGGGACAGCCCCGGTCGGGTCGACGGCCAGCATCGGATCCGGAACCGGCACAGCGCCCAGGTCGTCGAGCAGCGCGACGGCGTCCGCGATGCGGTCGTCGTCGGGCCGGAACACCGCGGCGTTCACGGCTCGCCCTCCACCCCGTCCCAGAGGCCAGCGACGCCGCCGATGACGGTGATCGCGGGCGGCGAAATCCCCGCCTCGTCGCGGGCCGCAACGATCGTGGCCAGGGTGCCCGTGGCGACCTGCTGGCCGGGCCGCGTTCCCTTCTCGACGAGCGCAACCGGCGTCTCGGGGTCCATCCCCGCGTCCCGGAGCGCGGCGGTGTACTCCGGCAGCTTCCCGACGCCCATCAACACGACGATGGTGCCGCCGGTGTCGGCCAGCGCCCCCCAGTCGACGGCGGATTCGTCCTTGCCGGGGTCCTCGTGGCCGGTGACGAACGACACCGAGGAGGCGTGGTCGCGGTGCGTGACCGGGATGTCGGCCGCCGCCGGCGCGGCAACCGGCGACGTGACGCCCGGCACGACCTCGAAGTCGACGCCGTGCTCGGCGAGGTACAGCATCTCCTCGCCGCCCCGCCCGAACACGAACGGGTCGCCGCCCTTCAGCCGCACCACGTCGTTGCCGTCCTCGGCGAGCTCGACGAGTCGCGCGTTCGTCTCCGACTGGGGGGTGCGCTCGCCGCCCGCGCGCTTCCCGACGTCCTCGCGTTTCCCCTCGGGGATCGACGACAGGATCTCCGGACCGGGGAGCTTGTCGTGTAACACCACGTCGGCCGCCTCCAGCAGCCGCGTCGCCTTCACCGTCAGCAGCTCCGGATCACCGGGGCCGCTCCCCACGAGGTAGACTGTGCCGGTCATTTCAGGCCTCCGTGCGCGCGTCCTCGATGAGGTCCGCGGCACCCCGATCGCGCAGGTCGGCGGCGAGTTCGCGGGCGTCCGTCGCGTACTGCTCGGCGTCCAGCTCGCGGGTCTCCCCGACCTGCTCGCTGCCGTCCTGGCTGAACACCTGCACGGCCGTCCGGATGGTGTCACCCTGCACGAGGGCGTGCACGCCGATGGGCGCGATGCAGCCGCCGCCAAGCTCCTCGAGCACGACGCGCTCGGCGGTCACTTCCACGCGCGTCCGGACGTGTTCGAGGGCGTCCCGGAGCGTGTCGACCACGTCGCTGTCCCGGCGCGCGGTCACACAGAGCGCCCCCTGCCCCGTCGCCGGCACGTGCGTGCCCGTCGACAGCTCCTCGATGCCGACGTGGTGCAGCAGGCCGGTGCGCTCCAAGCCCACGCGCGCCATCACCAGCGCGTCGTACTCGGTGTCCGGGTCGCGCTCCATCGCGGACTGCTGGAGCGGCGTCAGCGAGTCGAACCACTCCGTGACCGACTGCTCGAACTCGCTGCTCGACGCGGTGTCGTCACCGTCGTCGGGGGCTCTTTTTTCGCCGTCCTCGGTGTCGAGGTTCTCGACGCCCGCCTCGATGTCGGCGGTGTAGTCGCCGCGGCGCTGTTCGCGGGCGTCCCGGGATTGGGCTTCCTTCTCGGCCTCGGTGCGGCGCTCGTGCTCGCGGTGCAGCGCCGGCGCGAGCAGCTTCTCCACGCGCGTGCCGACGTTCCCGCGGATGGGCTCGACGTCGAGGCCGGGCCGGTGGGCCTGCACTTGCGCGCCCCGCCGCAGGCTCGCGGTGCCCACGACACTGCCGGCCGGCAGGTCTTCGAGATCGGTGCCGCCCGGAGTGACGAGCACGTCCGCGGGGTTCTCCCGGTGGGGCACCGCGGCCACAACGAGGTCCTCGGGAACCTCGGTCGGCACGTCTTTCATCGAGTGCACGGCGGCGTCGACGGTGCCCTCCATGACCTCCTGGTCGAGCGCGCGCACGAACGCGCCGGTCTTCCCGAGGTCGCTGATGAGCGCGTCGGTCACGCGGTCGCCCTCCGTCTCCACTTCAACGAGTTCGACGTCGTGGCGGCGGTCCTCGAGGGTGTCGACGACCTCGCCGGCCTGCCGGAGCGCGAGGTCAGACCCCCGTGTCGCGAGTCGAATCTGCTGGCTGCTCATGTCTCAGCCTCCGCGCTCCCGATTGAAACCCTCTGCGTTCCGCTGCGGCGGCGTTCCTACACGCGCTCGTTCTCCCGGAACTCCGCGCGCCACTCCCGGAACCCCGACGGCATCACCACCACTCCGCGGCGGGCGCGCACGTACAGGATGGCGAGCGCGGTCCCGCCAACCACCGCAGCACCGAGCAACACGCCGCCCCGCGGTGACCCGCTCCTCAGCGACGGCCCGCGGAACAGCGCCACCAGCCCGTACACCAACACCACATCGACGGCGGTCGCCAGCAGCGGTGCGGTCGCCAGCAGCGGCGTGGTGCGCGCCATCCCCAGCAGCGTCGCGTCCGTCGCGTTCCGGATCGCCCGCGTGTCCAGGTACGCCGCGATCGGGAACGCCAGGTAGACTCCGACCGCCGGCACGCCGAACGCGACCGCCGGCAGGTAGACGGCTGCCTCCACCGAGGCGTACGCCTCCGGCACCACCACGATGATGCCAACCATCCAGGCCGCGGCCACGACCCAGAGCGCCACCACCAGCGGGAGGGCACCGATCCAGTACCACGACCGGGAGCGCACGCGATGCTCGCTCATGGTCGGCCTATGGACTCGTGCCTCTTATACAGGTAGTACACGGCGAGCGCCACTTGCAGCGGCTGCACCACGACCCCCACGAGGCCGACCAGGCCGTAGCTCGCGGGGTCGGGTTGCCAGTCGCCGCGCACGGCCGCGACCGCCTCGGCGTCGCGGAAAACGGCGACCGGGAACACCAGCGAGACGATCATCCCGACGAACGCAAGCAGCACCGCGACCACGATGAGTGCGAGGCTGACGACGCCGAACCCGGCGCTGACGCGTACGGCCGGCCCGCCGGCAACCACGCCCGTGACCAGAAGCACTCCCACCACGGCCGCGAACGCGACCCCGACGGCGGAACCCACCACCCAGTAGGCGGGCACCGCCGCCACCCAGTACCACCACTCCGAGTCCACTCCGTCGGGCTGTTCGCCGATCTCTCGGGCGTGATCCGGGCCGCCGCCGCCCGGCGTGATCGGGTCGCTTCGGCGGCCGCCACTGCCGTCCGCATCGTCGCCGCGGTCGGACACCATGCCGGGGCGTTCGACGTGCTGTGAGAAAAACCCCCGCCGCAGACCCCCTCAGAGCGCGTTCCGGTACGCCTCGATGGTCTCGTCGACGTCCGCCTCGGTGTGGCCGTACGAGACGAACTGTGATTCGAACTGGTTCTGGGAGAGCAACACGCCGGCGTCCAGCAGCTGCGGGCGGAACACGCGGTTCCAGCGCTGGACGGCGGCGTCGCCGACGTCGGCCCCGGTTTTCGGGCAGGCGGCGTGGCGCTCACAGTCGGGCTCCTGGCGGCAGCCGTCGGTGCACGCGCCCGACTGCGCGTCGCCATCGCGCGTGAACACCACTTTGAACATACTATCACGGCCCACGACAGTGTACGCGGGCGCGTGTTCGGCGACCACCGCTGCCAACCCCTCGCGGAGCCGCCCCCCGAGGCGGTTCACGTGCTCGTAGACGTCGTTTTCGGCGGCGTACTGGAGCGTCTCCAGGCCGGCCGCCATCGTCACCGGATGCCCGGAGAACGTCCCCGCCTGGAACACGTCGCCGGTCGGCGTGAACTCCTCCATGACGTCCGTGCGGCCGCCGATCGCGCCGACCGGGAAGCCGCCGCCGATGATCTTCCCGAACGTCGTGACGTCCGGGGTGATGTCGAATTCGGACTGCGCGCAGCCCAGCCCGCCGACCCGGAAGCCCGTGATGACCTCGTCCCAGATCAGCAGCGCGCCGTGGTCGTGGGTGAGGTCCCGCAGCGTCTCGTGGTAGCCCGCGACCGGCTCGACGATGCCCTTGTTCGCCAGGATCGGCTCGACGAGCACGGCGGCGATGTCGTCGCCGTGGGTCTCGAACACCTCAGTGACAGCGTCGGCGTCGTTGAACGGCACCGGGATGGTGTGCTGGGCGAACGCCGGCGGGATGCCCGCGGAGGAGGGGCCACGGTGATCGGCGTCGCCCTCCACGAGCGTGGACTCCTGTGCGCCGTGATAGCCGCCCTGCATCACGACGATCTTGTTCCGGCCGGTGTAGCCGCGGGCGAGCCGCACGGCCGACACCGTCGCCTCGGTGCCGGAGTTCACGAAGCGCAGCAGCTCCACGCTGGGGACGTGGCGCGCCACGAACTCGGCGTGCTCGACTTCGATCTCGGTCGGTGTGCCGAACAGCGGGCCGTCGCTGGCGCGGCGCTGGATCGCGGCCGTGACCGGCTGGGGGAGGTCGTGGCCCAACAGCAGCGGGCCGAGCCCCATCACCCAGTCGATATACCGGTTGCCGTCGGCGTCGATGACGTGGCCGCCGTCCCCGGACTGCACGAACGTCGGGTACGGCTGTGGCGCGGCTCGCACGGTGGAGTTTACGCCGCCGACGAGCACGTCGAGCGACCGGTCGTAGAGCTCCCGGGACGTCTCGCGGTTCATGCCCTCGGGTTGGGCCGGTCCCCGAAAATAGGTGTCGGGTTCGGCGCTCGATCCGGCGGCGACCACCGTTCTCGCAGGCGAACGCACCGGCGTGTTCACTCGCTTGGGCGCGCCGTGGTGTCGCCGGCCAGCAGCAGGCCGACCGCGTCGTTAAGCGCGTGGACGGCCATCACGACCGGGAGGCTGTGCGTCCAGAGGTAGAGCGCGAGCAACACGACGGTCGGTTGGGCCATCTGGACGGCGGCGGCCCGCGACCAGTGCTCGCCGACGTGGGCGGCGAGGAACGCCACGAGGGAGACGGCGGCCGCGAGCAGCGGGCTCCCGGTGAGCGCGGTCACGCGCTCGACGGCGTACCCCCGATAGGGGACTTCCTCAGTGACACCGGCCGTCCCGGCGACGACCAGTCGCTCGGCCACCGAGCGGTCCGTGAACGCCGCCATCCCGTCCCGCATCGCGTCTGCCGTGCCCAGCGCCTCCCACAGCGGCGAGAACAGGAGTGCGCTGCCGAGCATCGCGGCGAGGCCGACGGCGGTGTGGTACGCGAACGGCAGCGGGCCGGCGACCGTCCAGCCGATGGACGAGAGCGGCCGTCCCTCGACGGCGAGGACGTAGCCGGCGACGGCGGCCGGCACTAGCCACTTCCAGACGTGCGGTTCGAGGCCGTCGCTCGGCCGCCCGAGCCGGTCCTGCAGTCGGGACACCGCCTCGAAGCCGCCGAGCGAGAGCGCGAGGCCGCCCAGGACGACCACCCAGTCCATCCGCCGTCAGAGGGTCTCGGCCACGTCCTCGGCGAAGTACGTGATGATGAGGTCCGCGCCCGCGCGCTTGATCGACAGCAGGCTCTCGTGGGCGACCGATTCGAGGTCCAGCCAGCCCTTCTCGGCGGCGGCGTGCAACATCGCGTACTCCCCGGAGACGTTGTACGCCGCGACCGGGCGGTCGAACTCGCGGCGCACGTCGCTCACCACGTCGAGGTACGGCAACGCGGGCTTGACCATCAGCACGTCCGCGCCCTGCTCGACGTCCAGGGCGACCTCGCGGCTGGCCTCCCGCCGGTTGGCGGGGTCCATCTGGTAGTGGCGGCGGTCACCGAACGACGGCGCGCCGTCGGCGGCGTCCCGGAACGGCCCGTAGAACGCCGACTCGTATTTCGCGGCGTAGCTCATGATCGGCACGTCGCTGAACCCCGCGTCGTCGAGGGCAGTCCGGATCGCATCTACCATGCCGTCGGTCATCGCCGACGGCGCAATCATCTCCGCGCCCGCCTCGGCGTGCGACACCGCCGTTTCCGCGAGCAGCGACAGCGTCTCGTCGTTTTTGACCGTGAGCGTGGGGTCGGTGTCGGCGTCCGCCTCGACGACCCCGCAGTGGCCGTGGCTGGTGTACTCACACAGACAGACGTCGGTGATGACGTAGGCGTCGGTCTCGCTGGTGATGCGCCGCGTCGCCTCCTGCACGATGCCGTCGTCGGCGTACGCCCGGCTCCCGGTGTCGTCTTTGGACGCCGGGATGCCGAACAGCACGATGGCCTCGACGCCGGTGTCGAGGATCTCCCGGGTCCGGTCGACGGCGTCGGCAAGCGGGACGCGCTCCTGGCCGGGCATCGACGGGATCGGGGTGCGTTCGTCCGCCGTCGCGTCCACGAACACGGGCGCAACCAGGTCGGCGGGGGTCAACGTCGTCTCCGAAACCAGATCACGGACGCCGTCGCGGCGGAGTCGCCGCGGTCGGTGTGGAAGCTCCATGTGTTGTCCTCCGGCCGGCCCCGCAAAAGCGTTCGCGGAACCATCGGTCCTGACCGCTACCAGGATGCCCACACCCCCCAGGCCGCCGGCCGGATTCCACAACCGGGTTGGCGGTGTCACATCTCCGGGGCGTGTGGACGGGAACCACCTCCAGTTCTACGCGCTGTACGTCTCGCGGCCTCGCTGCTCGGACTCGCGACCGCCGGCGTGCTCTATGAGCGCTACGGCCTCGACCCCGTTTTCGACGTGCCCGCCGTGTTGTTCGTCGTGGTCTGGGTGCTGTTGGACGCCGACGACACCCGCATCCGGGGGTTCCCGTTCAGCGACCTCGCGGTGAACCGCCACGGACCGACTGTCAGTCCGCCGAGTAAAATCCCGTTCAGCGAAGCTATAACAGCCCGCCGGCGTCACTGTCTACCATGCCCGGCCCAGCATTCGCGGACGGCGACGCCGTCTCTCTCCACCCGATCGAGGACGAAGACCACGAGTTCATCCAGTACGGCCGCAACCAGCCCGACGTGCGGGTGCCGCTGACCGACACCGACATCCGCACCCTCGACGACGTTGCGGAGTCAGTCGAGGACTCGGACGATCGCTTTCTCATCTGCGTCGACGACCGTGACGACTCGACGGACGGGCCCGCGAGCAGCGACGCCGACAACCCGACGCCGGTCGGCGAGGTGGCGTTCGCGTGGGTCAGCCAGGCGGGCGAGCACGGCAGCCTGATGTACTGGATCGCGCCCGACCACCAGGGCAACGGCTACGTCACCGAGGCCACGACGCTGTTCCTCGACTACGTGTTCGGCGAGCGGGGCTTCCACAGGGTCGACGCCCACGTACTCGCCCCCAACGAGGCGTCGCAGGCGGCCCTGGAGAAACTGGGGTTCGAGCGCGAGGGCCAGCGCCGTGACGACGCCATCGTGGACGGCGAGTACGTCGACACCTACACCTACGGGCTGCTCGACCACGAGTGGCTGGACGACTGAGTCGGCGCGTCGACTGGTGTCGCGGCGACCACACCGGCCTCCGACGCGCGAACCAGTTCAGTCGTGCGATGGCACTCAGTCGGCAGCCGCCGGTGTCTCGCTGACACCGCTCGCGGCGGCACCGCCGCTCGCCTCGATGGCTTCCACGAGCAACTCGGTGACGTCCGTGATCTCGATGTCGTCCTCGTAGCCCCCGGTCTTGCGGCCGTCCTCGTACATCGTCATGCACATCGGGCACGCGACGACGAACCGGTCGACGTCCGGCCCCGCGTCGGTGTCCTCCAGTGCCTCCCGGATGCGCTCCTCGCTGGGTTTCGGCTCCTCGTCGAAATCCATCCAGAGGCCGCCGCCGCCGCCGCCACAGCAAAAGGAGTCGCTGCGGTTCCGGGGCATCTCGTCGAGCGTGACGCCCGTGGCGCGCACGACCTCACGGGGGGCCTCGAACTCGCCGTTGTACCGCCCCAGATGGCAGGGGTCGTGGTAGGTGACGGTGTCGTCGAGCTCCGTGCCCGAGAGTCCGAGCGCGCCCTCGTTCACGAGGCCCTCGACGACCTGCGTGTAGTGGTAGACCGAATCGGCGTTCTCGAAGCCGAACTGGTCGTACTCGTTGGAGAAGGTGTTGTACGAGTGGGGGTCCGTGCAGACGATCTTCTCGTAATCGCAGTCGTCGAACGCCGCGATGTTGTCCTCGGCGAGCATCTCGTAGAGTCCCTCCTCGCCCACGCGGCGGATGTCGTTGCCGTCGTTTTGCTCGTCCTCGTAGAGGATGCCGTAGTCGACGCCCGCCGTCTCGAAGACCGTCGCCAGGGAGCGTGCGATGTGCTGGTTGCGCTCGTCGTAGCTCGGGTAGTCGCCGACGTACCAGAGGTACTCCACGGACTGCTCGCGGGCGTCCGGAACCTCGAAGTCCAGGTCGTCGGCCCAGTCCGGGCGCGTGCGGTCCGGCTCACCGAACGTGTTGCCCTTCTGGAAGGCGTTCATCACGGCGTCCTCGACGTTCTTGTTCATCTGTCCGGACTCCGTGAGCCGGCGGTTCATCTCCGTGAACTGCGTGACGTGCTCGATGTCCACCGGGCAGGCGTCCATGCACGCCATACAGGACATGCAGGACTCCATCGTCGACGCGTCGATGACCGAGGTGCCGCCGTCGGCGACGATGTCGACCTCCTCGCGGTCGCCGGACGCCACGCCCTCGCGGTAGGATTTCAAGTCCAGAATCACGTCCCGCGGGTCCAGGGGGCGGCCGGCAGCCTTCGCCGGGCACACCGACGAACAGCGGCCACACTTCGTGCAGGCGTCGTGGTCGAGCAGCTGCTTCCAGGAGAAGTCCTCGATCTCCGACGGGCCGATCTCCTCGGGGCTGGCGTCCGCGGGGACGCGGGGGAGCCGGCGGCCGGCGTCCGCGTCGCGGGCGACGAGGTTGGCGTAACTGGAGATCATGTGGAACGGCTTGGCGTACGGGACCGCGGCGACGAACCCCAGCGCCAGGATCGAGTGACTCCACCAGATGACGGGGTAGGCCGCGGCCGCCAGTGATCCGTCGACGCCGGCGGCCGACAGCACGTCCGCGACGAACCAGCCGACGAACGAGACGGTCTCGAAGCTGGGGAAGCCGGTGCCGAGGATGCGAACGCCTTCCGTGACGTAGCCGCCGACCCCAAGCAGGAACAGCGCCCACACGAACGCGTCGTCCTCGCGGCTGGTGTGTTTCCCCCAGAGGCGCTGGTTGCGCACCCAGTACCGCCGGTAGATGGCGACCCCGACGCCGACGACGAACAACAGCCCCATGGCGTCCATCACCAGCGAGTACGAGAGGTAGAACTCACCCACGAAAAACGACGACTGGCCCAGCGCTTTCGTCCAGACGTCCATATCGATCGCGAGGATGGTGGTGCCGATGAGCAGCGTCAGGAACCCCCACAGGATGAACGTATGCATCAGGCCCGCGACCAGGTCGCGGTCGAACTGCTTTTCGTTGGACGCGACGAGCTTCGCGGCCGACACCACGCGTCCGGGGAGGTTCGACAGCCGCTCGGTCGGGTCCTCGCTGCCGCGGGCGTAGGTGGCGAACCGCTGGTAGACGCCGTACAGGAAGATCGCGACGGCCATCGCGGCGAGCCCGTAGAACATGGCCTCGCCGACGTGGCTGATGCGCCAGAACGTGGGGCGTGTGGTCTCGCCCCCCGTTTGCGCCAGCACGGTCGAATACATACCAGTATTCCGGGACAGGATCCAGATAAAGGTTGTCAACCATGCGACCACCGCATCCGGGGTGGTCACACGAGCACGGTTCCGGCGAGTCCGGCGGCGGCGGCGGTCGCCAGCCAGTCGCGGCGGGCGTACGCCAGCGGCGGGCTCGTCGGGTTCCAGGCGAAACACCGGGCGCGCAGCGCGACGGCGAGGCGGTCGGCCCGCGAGAGCGCGCGCCCCAGCCCACCCACCGCGACGAGCCGGATGCGCTCCCGGATCGACCGCTCGCCGCCGAGCCGCGCGTTCACGGCGTCCCGGCGGGCGGTGAGATCGCCCTGCAACACCGGCAGGAACCGGAACACGAGCGCGACGCCGATGCCCGTCGCGGCCCCGAGCTTCCCGGGCAGGAGCCAGCGGACGGCCGCCCGGGAGTCCCGCACGGGCGTGCTGTAGACGTAGGTGGCCGCGACGAGCAACACCAACAGCACGCGGTACGACGCGAGCGCGACGCGGGCGGCGGGGGCGATCCGGAACCACGGCTCGCCGAGCGTGAGTCCCGCCACGGCCGGCGCGGCCAGCAGGAACGGCGCGACCGCCCGGAACTCGCCGAGCACGTCCCGCACGGACGCCCCCGCGAGTCGTGGCACCACCACCGCAACCGGCGTGAGCGCCGCCAGCCCGAGGATCGTCGTGTGCGCGAACGCCGCGGCGGCGAACCCCGCCTGGAGCGCGAGCTTCGCCCGCGGATCTAGGCGGTGGAGGACGCCGCCGCCGGGCCGGTACGCCAGCGTCACGGCGGCCGCACCCCCGCGTCGGGGAGCGCGCCCCGGACGTCCGCGGGGTCGCCCCGGAGCGCGATCTCGCCGTCCCGCATCGCCACCACGCGGTCGGCCAGCGTCCAGACGTCCCGGAGGTCGTGGGTGACGACGATCAGACTCGTTCCCGCGGCGTGTAGCGCCCGCAGCCGGTCGAGGACGGACTGCCGTGCGGGCCAGTCCAGGCCCGTGAACGGCTCGTCGAGCACGAGGTGGTCGGGGCGCATCGCCAGCGCCGCCGCGATGGCCACCCGCTCCTGTTCGCCCCCCGAGAGGTCCGCGACGCGCTCGTCGCGCCGCCCGCCGAGTTCGACGGCGTCCAGCGCGTCCGCGACGCGGGCGTCGATCTCCTCGCGGGGGCGGCCGAGGTTCTCCGGGCCGAACGCCACGTCCGCGCCCACCGTCGCGCCGACGAAGCCGTCTCTCGGGTTCTGGAAGACCATCCCGACGCTCGCGCGGGCGGCCACGAGATCCTCACCAACGGGGGTGCCGTTCACGAGCACTTCGCCGTCGTCCGGTTCGAGGAGGCCGTTGCAGTGTCGGACGAGCGTCGTCTTCCCGGAGCCGTTCGCGCCCGTCACCACCACGCATTCGCCGTCAGCGACGTCGAGGCTGACGCCGTCGACGGCGACGGTGTCGCCGTAGCGGTGAACGAGGTTCCGGACCGACAGCATCAGGCGGCGTTCAGCTGGTCGCTGCGCGTGATGCCGATCGCGGCCGCGATCTTGAACGCCTCAGCGGGGATGAATGCCGCGCCCGCGACGAGGAACGCGTCCACGAGCGTGGACGGAGCGAACGCGGCCGCGAGGCTGGGGCGCTGTACGATGGCGAACCCGACCGTGCCGGCGGCGTAGATGACGACGGTGGCCGCGACCATCGCGGCGACGAGTTTCGCCACCCCCACGTCCCGTGGGTCCGCGAGTTCGGTGGTGCCGTGTGCGACGAGCCCGGTCAGAGCCGCCGCGAACGGGTACGACAGGAGGTAGCCGCCGGTCGGCGCGACGAACGTGCCGAGCCCGCTCCCGCCGCCGGCAAACACGGGTGCGCCGACGCCGCCCGCGATCAGGTACAGCACCATGGACGCGCCGCCCCAGACGGGCCCGAGGTAGAGTCCCGCGAGGAAGACCCCCAGCACCTGCAGGGTCACCGGTGCCGGCGAGACGGGGTTCTGGAACGACACGTACGCCATCGCTCCGGTCAGCGCCGCGAACACGGCGGCTCGCGCGATGTTCTCGACGGTCTGGTCGCCGACCAGCTCGACGCCGTCTGTTTCGGTTTGCATGCTTGCGTTCCGTGTGTCGTCAACTGTATTCAAACGCCTGGTTTACGACGGCGCTGGGAGCCAGCAGACATTTCACCACGGGCACACAGACTCTCACAGTACCCCAATGGACGAGAAGACCGAGGAACTCCGTGATATCTTCCAGAGTGTCACCGACAACGACACCATCACGGAATCACAGGCCGACACCCACGGCTCGCTCACCGCCGAACCAGCCGTCGAGGAGACGCTCCGCGACACCATCACCACGATGCGGGACCGCCTCGCGTTCCACACCGACCTCGACACCGCGACCCTCGTCACGGTTGTCCGCCAGTTCTACGCCGGGGACGCCGACGACGCCATCGCCGCCGCCGCCGACATCGACGCCCGGACGGTCCGCCACGCCCGTCTCGACCTCCACCTCGTCCGCGACGACGACGCGGACACACCGCTGCCCCTGGACGCCGTTCGTGACGCCGTCGCCGACCCCACTGACCCCGACCCCGACGCCGTCGCGGACGCCCTCGACGCCGCCCCCGAGGACGCAGCCGCCGCCTGCGACGTGCTCCGCGCGAAAACAGCCATTCAGCGCTCCAACGACCGCTACCGCGCCGAGTTCGAGAACGTCCTCCGCGACCGCGCGCTCACCGAACGCCTCACCGCGACCGTCCACGAGGACGGCCTCGACGACGCCACCGACGGCCAGGAGACCGACGTCGACCTCTGACGCGCCAGCGCCGACCCGCGGTCCCCATCGAATCCCCTTTCACTGTGCCCCCCGAGACGTCAGTCAATGGCACGCGGTAGCCGCGGCGACGGCCCTCTCGACCCCGACATCCCCGCCGCTGTCGACGACGCGTTCGCCTTCCTGTTCCGGAACAGCACCGTCAACGCCGTCATCGCGTGGCTGGCGGTCGCCGTGCTCGGCGGCGTCGTCCTGGACAGCGCCCTCGACGTCGATCTCCGGTGGCTGGTGTTCACCGGCGCTGTCGGCGTGATCGTCGCCGTGCCGCCGGTCGTCTTCCGGTCGTGGCGCACGATGCTGCCCTGGGAACTGCTGTGTGTCGGGCTGTTGCCCATCCTGGTGCGGGGGCTGTTCGGCGGCACCGTCGGCACGTTCGCCGTCTACGTCTCGCTGGCCGCCGTTGCACTCGTCGTCGTCGGCGAACTGCACACGTTCACGTCGCTGGCGGTCACGCACTGGTTCGCCGCCGTGCTGGTCGTGTTGGTGACGCTGGCCTCGGGGGCGGTGTGGGCGGTCTTCCGCTGGACCGCCGACCAGCATTTCGGCACCGCATACCTCACCACCAACCACGCGTTGATGACCGAGTTCGTCTGGGTGACGCTTGCGGGCCTCGCCGCCGGCGTCCTGTTCGCCCTCGCGCTCCGACGGCGAACCCGCTGGCTGCGCCGCGCCACCAGCCGGGTGACCGAGCGGTGACGCTGCTCCCCCGGCCGTCGGCAGCGACACAGCGCCTGCTCACACGCGCCATGCAGGCTGTGCTCGTCGTGATGGTGGCTTTCGGCTTCCTCGACGGCAACTCCAAGGCCGTCGTCAACGGCACCGTCACACTGCTCATCACGCTCGTGCCGGGCGCGCTCGAACGCAACTACGGCCTCCCCATGGATCCGTGGCTCGTGCTCTGGATCACCGCGGCGGCGTTCCTCCACTCGCTGGGATCGTCCGGACTGTACGTTTCCATCCCCTGGTGGGATCACGTCACGCACGCGCTGTCGGCGTCCCTGGTCGCGGGTGCCGGATACACGGTCGCGCGCGCCGTCGACTGCCACCACGACGACATCACCGTGCCACGCGAGATCGCGTTCGTCTACATCTTCGTCGTCGTGCTCGCGTTCGGCGTCGTCTGGGAGCTCCTGGAGTTCGGTCTCGACGAACTCGCCACGGCCACCGGACTGGCGATGCCGCTGGCCCAACACGGCCTCGCGGACACGATGCACGACTTCATGTACAACTCCCTGGGCGCGCTCGTGGTCGCCGTCTTCGGGCAGGCCCACCTCACGGGCGTCGCCGAAGTCGTCGCGGCCTGGTGGCGCTCGCGCCAGTAGCACGCCAACGTTCACATACGAGGCCGCGCCCACCCCGGCCCGTGACCGCCGACGACCGCGTCCCGTTCAGCGATCTCGCGACCGCCGCGTACTGTCCCCGCCAGCTCTACTACGCACGCCGCGACGACCGGGACCCGCCCCCAGCACACGACGCCGCCCGCGAACTCGCGGCCCAGTACGGCGCGCTTTCGACCGCCGATGCGTCGACCCTGGCCGCCCACGACCTCGCCGTTTCACCCCCTGAGTTCCAGTCGAACCTCGCCGCCAGCCTCGCCGTCCACTCCGTTTCTGACCCCGCCGAAACCGCCGTCTACCTGCGTGGGAAGGACGCACACGGCACGGCGGCGAAAGTCCACCACGACCCATTCGCCCCCTCGCTCGTGACCCCAGGGAGCCCACCCGAAGCGGGGGTCTGGGAACCGCAGGCAGTCCGGGCGGTCGCCGCCGCGAAAGCCCTGTCGTGGCGCGAGCAAACGCCCGTCGACCACGCCTTCGTGGAGTACGCCCGCCACGGCGTGATCCGGCGCGTCGCCCTCACTACCCGGAAGAAAGCGGCCTACCAGCGCGCGCTCCGCACCGCGCGCTCGCTGGACGGCCCGCCGCCACGGCTGCACGACGACGCCAAATGCGGGGCCTGCGACTACCGCGAGGCGTGTGGCACCGAAACCCGCAGCCTCCGGTCGCTGCTGTCGTTCGACGACGCGTAGTCAGGCGTGCTCGGCCAGCCACTCCCGGACGGCGTCGCCGACCGCGCCCGCGCGCAGTATCTCGCCGCGCGCCACGTCGACCACTGTACTCCCAGTCCCCCCCGGTGACTCCCCGGCGTCCACCACGGCGTCGACGCGCGCCCGGAACGCGGGGTCGAGAGCCGCCGGGTTCGTGACGCTTGGCTCCCCGGAGACGTTCGCGCTCGTCGCCGTCAACGGCGCGACCCGCTCCAGCAGCGCCACCGCCACCTCGCTGTCGGGCACCCGCACCCCGACGCGGTCCCGGCCGCCGGTCAGCACGTCGGGGACCGAATCGCGCTTCTCGCAGACCACCGTGACGGGGCCGGGCAGGAACTCGGCCATGAACGCCCGCTCGGTCTCGCCGACGGCGACGTGCTCGACGGCGGCTTCGACGTCCGGGAACGCGAACGACAGCGGCTTCTCCCGGGGCCGCCGTTTCGCCTCGAAGGCGGCCTCGATGGCGTCCGGATCGAGGGCGTCCGCGGCGAGTCCGTACACCGTCTCGGTCGGGAAGACCACCAGCCCGCCCTCACGGAGCGCTTCGGCGGCCTCAGCCAGGGCGTCGTCCGTACTCATAGCGGGACTACACGCTTGCTCGAAAAGGAACTTTTGACCGCGCTAAGCGAACCCCGGAACCACGAACCGCGCGACACCGGATGCGACTACAGTTCGTCTAGCGCAGCCTCCAACTCGTCGTACGCGGGGAACTCCGGCCACTGCTGGGCCACCCACGCGTACTCGACGGTGCCATCCGCGTCGATGACGACCGTCGCCGGACGGTGCTCGACGACACCCGCCATGCCGTCGGGGTCGTGCTCGACGCCGTACGCCTCGGCGACGCCCGCCTGCGGGTCGCTGAAGAGGCCGGTGAACTCCTGGATGCCGCGGTCCTCGATGGTGGTCTTGTGTTCGTACGGCGTCGAGATGGAGACGCCGACCACCTGGGCGCGCTCGTGGACGCCGCGCTCCCGCAGCTCGGAGTACATGTCCGTCGCGGGGAACGCGCCGTCCATCGGCGTGAACACCAGCACGACCGGGCCCTCCGCCAGCAGGTCCGCCAGCGCCACGTCCGCCCAGTACTCGTCGGTCACCAGCGGGCGGATGAAGTCGGGGGCGTCGTCGCCCGCCGCCACGTGGTCCACCGCCGGGAGGTCGACGACGTCGAAGTCCAGTTCCATCACTCCCCACCCCCGTAGGTGGCGTCGAGATACGCGACGATGTTCGCGCTCTCGGCCATCGCCACGCCGGTCTCGTCGTCCACGATGGCGGGCACGGTGCGCGCGCCGACGATGCGCTTGACGGCGTCGCGCTCGGAGTGCATCGGCTCCACGTACCGCGACTGATACGCCAGCCCGAGCTCCTCCAAGCGGTTCACGACGCGCTCGCAGAACGGACACGCCTGCAGCCGATACAGCGTGATGTGGGCGTCACTGTGCGGCGGCCGTGGTGGCGCTGCGGGAGCACTCATGTACGAGGTGTTCGGCGGAATCCCGGGTAAACGCTTCGCCCGCGGCGGCTGTCGCAGCTTCGGTCAGCAAAGAATTAAAAGGAGTGCGGAGTAAGACCACATCTGAATGGGCATCTCACCGCCTCTGACTGCTGTGTCGGCGTTCGGGACCGACGTTTCCGGAAACGCCTTCATCGGCGCCGGAGTCGCGACGCTGGCCGTCCTGATGGTACTGTCGGCGTTTTTCTCCTCCTCGGAGATCGCCATGTTCTCGATCCCGCGCCACCGCATTGACGCACTCGTTGAGGAGGGGCGTTCGGGCGCTGACGCAGTCGCAGCGCTGAAAAGCGATCCCCACCGGCTGCTCATCACCATCCTGGTCGGGAACAACCTCGTGAACATCGCGATGTCCTCGATCGCCACCGGCCTGTTCGCCACCTCCATGTCGCAGGGCAAGGCCGTGCTCGCGGCCACCTTCGGCGTCACCGCCCTCGTCTTGCTGTTCGGGGAGAGCGCGCCGAAGTCCTACGCCGTCGAGAACTCCGAATCCTGGGCGCTGTCCATCGCGAAACCCCTGCAGTGGAGCGAGCGATTCCTGTATCCGCTGGTCGTCCTGTTCGACTACCTCACGCGCGCGGTCAACCAGTTCACCGGCGGTCGGGCGGCCATCGAATCCAGCTACGTCACGCGCTCCGAGATCCAGGACATGATCAAGACCGGGGAGCGCGAGGGCGTCATCGAGGAGGACGAACGGGAGATGCTCCAGCGCATCTTCCGGTTCAACAACACCATCGCCAAGGAGGTCATGACGCCGCGCCTCGACGTCGTTGCGGTCTCGAAGACCGACACCATCGAGGCGGCCATCCAGACGTGTACGCAGGCCGGCCACGAGCGCGTGCCCGTCTACGACGGCGAACTCGACAACGTCATCGGCGTGGTCAGCCTCGAGGATCTCGTCCGCGAATCCCTCTACGGGGAGACCGAGGACGCCGAGCTAGACGACCTCATCGAGCCGACCCTCCACGTCCCCGAGTCCAAGAACGTCGACGACCTCCTCCAGGAGATGCAGGACGAACGCGTGCAGTTGGTCGTCGTCATCGACGAGTTCGGCACCACGGAGGGGCTGCTCACCGCCGAGGACATCACCGAGGAGATCGTCGGCGAGATCCTGGACGGCGGCGAGGACCTCCCGATCGACTCCGTCGACGAGGACACCGTCCGCGTGCGCGGCGAGGTGAACATCGAGGAGGTCAACGAGGCCCTGAACATCGACCTGCCGGAGGGCGAGGAGTTCGAAACCATCGCGGGGTTCATCTTCAACCGCGCCGGCCGGCTCGTCGAGGAGGGTGAGGCGTTCCGCTTCGAGGACATCGAACTCACCGTCGAGCACGTCGAGAACACGCGCATCATGAAGGCCCGCGTGCAGCGCCTCGACTCGGCGGCCGAGGCCGACGCCAACGCCGAAGTGTTGACCGCGGACTCCACCGGGAACGGCGCGTAGCGCGTTCCCACCGCCTACATGACCGCGCTGACGGCCGCGAACACGCCGTAGCTGGCTGCGAACGCGACCACCAGCGACGCCACCCACGCCAGCACCGTCACCGCCATCTTCCGGCCGCTGACGCCGCCACCGCCGCCGCCCGCGGCGGCGTACCCCGAGCCGATGATCGCGGAGACGATGATCTCGTTGAACGACACCGGGATGCCAAAGAACACCGCCGACTGCGCGATGGCGAAACTCGGGATGAGCGCGGCGATCGACCGCCGCGGCCCCAGCGAGGAGTAGTCCTGTGAGAGCGCCTTGATCATCCGCGGCGCGCCCGTCCAGGACCCAACGAGCAGTCCAACGCCACCACCCGACAACACGTACGGCAGGGGGATCTCACCGCCGATGAGCGGCAACAGCGGCCCCACAGCGAGGCCGACCTGACTCCCGCCGGCGGAGAACGCCACCAGCCCGCCCAGCGCCAGCAGGAAGTGGCGCTGCCCGCGGCTGGCGTTGCCCGCGCTGTCACAGTAGAGCGCGCCCGCGACCGCCGCCGCCACCGCCAGCGTCGCGGCCCCACGCCCCACCAGTGACGGCGTGCCGGCCACGCTCGCGAGCGACCACGCGATCGACCGTGCGGCGTCGGGGCCGCCGAGAAACGCGAACTCGATGTTGGCGGTGATCGCACCCACGCCGCCCGCAAGCGCCGGCACGAGCACGCGCTCGTGGGCGGTGTCCCGGAGGCTCCGCGCGGTCACGTACGCCGTGCCGCCGCCGACGAACGGCGTCAGCACCCACAGCGTCGCTATCTGCTGGTATTTCGGCCACGCCGGCCCACCCCCCATCGCCAGCCCGGTGCCGACAACCGCGCCCGTGACGGTGAACGCGGTCGCGATCGGGTATCCGGCGAACACGCCCGCCGCGACCAGCAGCGCCGCCGTCAACAGCGCTATCGTCGCCGCCAGCGGCGACAGCGGCATTCCCACGATGAGATCGCTGCCGACCGCCTCCGAGACGTTCGCACCCTGGAACACCGCGCCCGCGAGCCCGAGGATCCCGACGACGAACCCCGCACGCATCACCGTGATCGCGTTCGCGCCAACGGCTGGTGCAAACGGCGTCGATCCCGACGACCCGGCACCGATCGCCCACGCCATGAACAGGCTCGCTACCGCCGCCACCACGAACGTCGCTGCTTCAGCACCAACCATTCGTTAGTCACTATCCGCGCGGCGGTGCAAAGAGGCTGCCGGCACGCGTCGCCCAGCCGGGCTCAGTTCGTGGTCGATTTGGCGTCCTCGCGTTGTTTCGGCGGGTCGACGCCCTCGGCGGCCTCCGCGACGTCGGTTTCGCGTTCCGTGTCCACGTGCCAGCGGTCGAGCGCTTCGAACGACGAGAGGTGGTCTTGGACCGCCGACTTGAGGTCGTCGTCGTTGATGTTCACCTCGAAGACGAACTCCTCCTGGCTGCGGACGCGCTGGATGTTCGCGGACACCAACGCGTTGTCGAAGTAGTACGGCGCGATCCGCGTCATCACGTTCCGGTACACCGCGTCCTCGACTTTCCGGATGGCCTTCCGGCCGGCCGTGTCCGCCGCCCGCTTGACGTGGTCCAGGGACGACTGCCACTTCTCGACGGCGTCACCGCCGTCGCCGTCGCCGAGCTTCTCGTAGGACGCCGACAGCTGCTCGCCGGCCTTCTGTAGGTCCTCGTCGGCGGACGCGCCGGCCTTCTCGCCTTTGCCCTCCGCGACGCTGGCCTGATCGGCGGTCTTCTCGTTGACCTCGTCACCGATGCGCTCGTGTGACTTCGGCCGCCAGTCGTCCCACTCCGCGAACGCGTCCGCAAACGCCTCGTCGGCACCGGCTTCCCGCAGCGCGGTCGTGATGCGTTCGCCGTGTTCGACCACGTCGCCCCACGTGCCCCGCTGCTTGAACCCCGCGACGCTCTCCTCCATAGCTGCCCGATCTAGGCCCGCATCGCATAAACCTCTTGTCGATACCGGCGTGTCATAGTAGGTTTCAAGCCGACGCGCAGTCCCACCTCACGTATGACCATCGAGGACCGCGGCGACGCACACGTGATCACGCATTCGCTCGCCAAACACACCCTCTCCCGGCTCCGGGACACCACCACCGAGCAGGTGAGCTTCCGGAAGGGGCTGGTGAAACTCGGCCGCATCTCGGGCTACGAGATCATCGACGGCGCGATGGAGACGGAGTTCACGGCCTTCGAAACGCCGCTCACCGAGACGACCGGCGAGCGCGTCACCGGCCTGGACGACGTCGTCATCATCAACGTGCTCCGTGCGGCAACCCCGTTCGTCGAGGGGCTGCTGAAGGCGTTCCCGCGAGCGAAACAGGGCGTCATCAGCGCGGGCCGCGACGAGGACGCCGGCATGGACGCCGACGGCGAGTTCCCGATCACCGTCGACTACGTGAAACTCCCGGACATCTCGGAGGGCGACACCGTCATCGTCGCCGACCCGATGCTCGCCACCGGATCGACGATGTGTACCGTCCTCGACCACGTCACCGACGAGATGCCCGCTGCGGGCGTCGAGGACCTGTTCGTGCTGTCGGCCGTGAGCGCCCCGGACGGCCTGCTGCGGGTCGGCGACCAGTTCCCGGACGCGGACCTGCTGACGGTCGCCATCGACGACACGCTCACCGACGACGGCTACATCGTGCCCGGACTCGGGGACGCCGGCGACCGCGCGTTCCGCACGACCTGACGGCGGCCCCGCCACGTTCAAGACGCTCGCCCGCAAGGCAGCGCGTATGAGCGACGCCGACGCGGAGCCCTGTGATTGGTGTGGCGACGCGGTTGCGAACCCGTTATCGCGGACGGTTCGCGTCTCCGTCGACCGCTCCCAGATCGACAGCCAGCGCCTCTGTCCCGAGTGCTTCGCCGAATGGGTGGATCGCTACGAGACGGAGATGCGCGCCGACACCCGACACGACGACGCAGCCGCGGCGGCCGACGGCGAGGACGGCGGCACCGACATCATCGTCGACTGACCGCAGGGGGTTACTCGTCGGCGGCCGCCCCGGGGCGGTCGGTCTCCAGCACCGGGGCCGCCTCGTGGTGGTCGCTGTAGCCGTCGAACCAGGCAGCGATGCGCTCGATGCGGTCGACCACGTGGCCCGGATCACCGGACCGGGAGAGATCGTGGCCCTCGCCGGGATACCGAACCAGCCGGGTGTCAACGCCGTGTTTCTTCAGCAGCCGGTAGAACAGCTCCGCGGTGTTCGCCGGCGTCCGGTAGTCGGCCTCCGAGTGCACGAGCAGCGTGGGGGTGTCGACGGCGTCGGTGTGCGCCGCCGGGGACTGCGCCCACAGGAACGCGTTGTCCCGCACGGGGTCGGTGTCGAACTCGCCCTCAACGAGCGCGTAGGCGTCCGTCGTGCCGTAGAACCCCGTGAGGTCGTAGACGCCGCGCTGCGCGACCGCGCCGGCGAACGCGTCGGTGTGGCCGACCGCCCAGCCGGTCATGAACCCGCCGAAGCTCCCCCCCGTGATGAACGCGTTGTCGGCGTCCACGTAGTCGCGGTCGGTGACCGCCGCCACGCCGGCCATGACGTCCGCGAGCGTGACCGCGCCCCAGTCGCGTTCGACGGCGCGCAGCCACTCCTGGCCGTACCCCGTCGAGCCCCGGGGGTTACACCAGAACACCACGTACCCGCGGGCCGCAAGCGTCTGGAACTCGTGCCACATCGTTCCGGCGGTCGACCACATCAGGTGGGGGCCGCCGTGGACGTTCACGACCAGCGGATACGTCTCCTCGGGGTCGAACTCCGGGGGCGTGAGCACCCACCCCTGGATGTCGCCCGCGGGCCCATCGATCCACACCGACTCGGGCTTGGAGACGGCGCGCTCGTCGAGGTAGTCGCGGTTCGCGCGCGTCAGCGTGACCTCTTCACCACCCATCGGGGTCGCCGCCACGACCTCGCCGGGGTGGTCCCATTCGGACTGCACGACGGCCACCGCGTCCGCGGACACCGAGAACGCGTGGACGTGGCGGTCGCCGGCAAGCACCACGCGGTCGTCGCCGGTGTCGGCGGCCACCCGCCGCAGGACGTACCCGCCCTCGTCGGGCGTGCAGACGTACAGGTGCTCGCCGTCGGGTCCCCACTCCGGGGCGTGGCCCGCAGTCCGCTCGGCGACTGTGCGGTCGACGCCGTCCGTGAGGCGGTCGGTCGCCCCGGTGTCGCGGTCGAAGACCTCGACGGCCGTCTGCGTCAGCGTCGGGTCGTCGGCCGGCGTCGTCGTGTACGCGACCCGGGAGCCGTGGACGGCCAGCGTCGGCCCCATCCCCTCGACGGTCGTCACAACGGTGCTGTCAGCCGAATCCGCCGGCGTCGCGGCTTCGATCGCCCACTCCAGGCGGTCGTCGGCGTCCAGCCCGCGCCGGATCGGATAGTACAGCGTGCCGTCGTCGCCCCACGCAGGGCCGCCGCATTCGGCGACACCCGCGGTCACTCGGTCGACGCGCCCCGCAGCGAGGTCCGCGACGTACACGTGCCGGCGCGCGCCGTCCCGGTAGCTCGTGTGGCCGCGGTACATCTGCCGGTCGATCACGCGCGGATCGGGGGTGTCGCGCTCGTACTCGCCGTCGTGCTCGCGGTCCAGCTCCTCGGCTCGCTCCGCCGGCCGCACCGCCTGCAGGAACGCCACCCGGTCGCCGTCGGGTCCCCACGCGATGTTCGAGACGCCGCCGATCACGTCGGTGATTCGCGTTGCCTCCCCGCCGTCCACGGGCACCACCCACAGCTGGGGGCGACCCCCGCCAGCGTCGCCGCGGGTGGAGACGAACGCCAGCCGGTCCCCGGTGGGGCTCCACGCCGGCTCGGCGTCGGTGCCATCGGCGGCGGTGAAACGCCGCGAACCGCCACCGCCGACCGGCGTGATGTGGACTGACGCGGTCTCCTGGCCGGTGTCGCCGTCGCGCTCAGCGGTCGTTCGGACGTACGCCACGCGGTCGCCGGTCGGGGAGACCGCCGGCTGGCTGAGCCGCGCCAGCTCCCAGTAATCGCTGGCTTCGACTGGCTGCATAGTGGGGGGTCGCCCGGCGCTCGCAAAACGGTTCGGGTACCCCCCGTGGCTGTCTGCCGCCAGTCAGTCCCGTTGCTCGCGGTACGACGCGATGTGGTCGTCGTCGATGTGATCGAGCAGCCGGTGTGCTCCCGCTTCGGCGCGCTCCTCGATCGCGTCCGCGGACAGCGTCGCGTCGAACGTCCGATCGAGGTGCGCCGCCCGCAGCGCCGCGAACTCGTCGTCGTCGAGGTCGTGGTCGTCGCCGGCCTCGGCGGCGAACCACTCCCGCCAGCGGTCACGGTCGGCCCACTCCCCACTGAGATCCGACTCGCGGCGCTTCCAGTCGTAGTGTGGGGCTACGCCCTCGGGGTATCCCCGGGCGCGCTTTCGGTCCGCCAGCAGACAGCGCGCGACGTGCGCGCCGTTGCCCGCCGCGATCACGGCCTGTGCGCTGCGCTGGCCGCCCGGGGACGCGACGTAGAGGCCGTCGACGGGCGTGCGGCCGTCGGCGTCGGCGTACGCGTCGTCGAAGCGCTCGCGCGACTCGCCGTGGTGGTCGTGGGTTTCGAAGGCGCTGTCGCCGACGACCGGCCGCAGGTACGAGCCGTCGTACCACGCCGCGGCGAGCACGGTGTCGGTGTGCACCCGACGGCCGTCCTGCGTTTCGACGACGAACCCGGTGTTGTCGTCGCTCGGCCGGTCGACCGATTCGACGGTGTCCGCGATCAGGTCACAGCCCGCGGTTTCGGCGTGGTCGTGGAACAGCCCTCGCAGCGTCGGCACGTCGATCCCGCCCGGGAATCCGGGGTAGTTCTCGACGAACGCACAGCGCGGGAGCGCGGCGTTCCCGCGGTCGAAGACGACCGTATCGAGGCCGTAGCGCGCGGTGAACACGCCCGCAGCGCAGCCCGCGGGGCCGCCGCCGACGATGACGACATCACGGCGCTCGCCGTCCTGGGTGGGCATCGGTTCGGCCACGTCAGATCGCCCCCGCGACGATGTCCGCGACGCGCTGGCGGTCGAACAGCTCGCCGTCGTACCCGTAGAGGTCGCCAGCCAGTCGCTCGGTGAGCACGAGGGTTGTGATCGGGCCTTGATAGAGGCCGCCGCCGCGATACACGTCGCCGTTCTCGACAGCGGTGACGCGGCCCGCGGCCGCGTGGGATTGTAGCGGGGACACGACGGCGTCCTGGAACTCGGCTGCGGTCTTGTCCTCGTAGCCCCGCAGGAGCAACACCTCAGGGTCGATGTCGAGCAGCGTTTCGGCGTCGATGGCGGTCCGCGACCCGTGGAAGTCCGGCACGCCGCTCGCCGCAACGGCGTCCCGGACGCCCAGATCGCGGACGTGCTTGAATCCGGTCCCGCCGCCAATGGTGTAGGGGTAGAACTCAGTGGGGGCGTCCCCGACCCCCCAGACCACGGCGGTGGCGGGACAGTCGGCCGGCGCGGGAACGACCGATTCGAGCGTCGACTGGGCGTCGGCGTGCAGCGCCCTGATCGCCTCGTAGCGGTCTCGGCGCTTGAACGCCGCCGCAAGCCGTTCGAGCGCGCCAAGCAGCGAGTAGTAGCGGTAGTCGTCGTGCCACTCGTAGTGGTGGGCGTAGCTGCAGTTCCCGAAAAACGGGGCGATCCGGGATCCGATGTCCTCGATGTCCGCCTGGGAGATGTTCTCTGTGCGGTGTTCGAGGAAGTTCGGGTCGATCACGTGGATGTCGGCGTCGAGGTTGTAGAAGCGCTCGGGGTTGACGCCGTCCTGGTACAGCGACACCATGTCGCTGTCGTCGACGCTGACGCCGGGGATGTCGTCGTAGTAGTGGGTGTGGTATCTGTCCGTGAGCGTGACCGCGGCCGGCGGATCGAGGCCGAGCGCGACGCCCATATCCGCCCAACTGCCGTTGCTCGTGACCCAGCGTTGGGGCACGCCGTCGAACGCGACATCCCCGACGGGCGCGATCGAGGCGGTGTACGTGTTCTCGGCGCCGCGTTCGTCGGTGTTGTCGGGGCTGCGCGCACAGCCCGCGAGCAGCCCGACGGTTGTGAGGCTCGTGGTTGTGGCGAGGAACTGTCTGCGCGTTCGCATGGGTTTAGGCCAGCCTAAAACTACTTGTGCGCTTCGGTTTTCCGCCGGCGCTACGCGATCTCCGCCCGGCCGCTCGTCGCGTCCGCGATGCGCTCCCGGAGCGCGTCGGCGTCGGCCACAGCCACCGTCACCTCGAACGTCACGTCGGCCTCGTAGTCGGCGTCGAACGAACACTCAGCGCTCTCCAGAATCCCCCGCACGGTGCCCGAATCATCGTATGCAACCGTCACCACGAACCGCGCCTGCGGGCGCTGGGTGACCACGCCGGCCGCATCCACGGCGTCCTTGACCGCCGTCGAATACGCCCGCGCCAACCCCCCAACGCCCAGGTTCGTCCCCCCGTAATAGCGCGTGACGACACCCACCACGTTCTCGACGTCGCGCTGCTGGACGACGTTCAACGCCGGCTTCCCGGCGGACCCAGTCGGCTCGCCGTCGTCGCTCTGGTACTCCCGCAACAGATGCCCACCGCCCGGGCCACCACCGGTCACGCGCACCCGATACCACGGCACGTTGTGGGTGGCATCCGCGTGGCGCTCCCGGACCTCCTGGATGAACGCCTCGGCCGCCGCAACGGTGTTTGCCGGCCCCGCATACCCGATGAACTCAGACCCCCGGACCTCGAAGCTGTCCCGCCCCGAGCCCGCAAGCGTGCGGTAGGCGTCGGTCACACGCGCTCGTTGGTTGAGCAGGGGGTTGCCGCTTGCGGTTCTGCCCACAAGGGTTATGCATTCGTCGGCGCAAACCCGGGACAGATGGTTGCGTTGACGACCGGCGACCTGTTGTTCACGCTCTCCCGACTCACCCCCTCGCTCCCGGGCCAGCTCGCCGGACTCACTGACCTCGAACTGCTGTACGCCGCCGCCAGCGCCCTGCTCTCGCTTTCCGGCATCGCGATGGTCGCGTTCGCCGCCAACGCGTTCCTCCAAACCGAACGCCGGGAAATGCTGTACCTCGCGTTGGGGTTCTGTGTCGTCGTTGCGGCCGCGATCGCCACCACCGTTTCGGCGTTCGCACAGGACTTCGAGAACGCCATCCTCCTGCTCACGGTGAACTACGCGCTGACAACGGTCGGCTACGTGTTCATCCTGGCGAGTGTGCTCTTCCGGGATTAGGACAGCTCCACCGATCGCACCGCCGACATCTCCGCCAGCGCCGTGAACACCGCCCCCGGCAACTCCTCGTCGGTCACGACGTACAGCCGCGGTTCGTCGGTGAACTCCGGGTCCTCGCTGATCGTCTGCCGGATCGGGATCCCGTGGTCGGCCAGCAGTCCCGTCACCGCGGCCACGATCCCCGGCTCGTCGGCGTCCTGAACGGCCACCGTCACCACGTGCAGGTCAAGCACGGGTGCCAGATCCATCAGGCTCGGGATCTGACTGATGTTCTGGAAGATGCGCGTCAGCTCGCCGTCATCGAGGATCGCCTCCGTCGTGGAATCGACCACCCGCCGGTCGACGCCCGCCTCCTGGGCGACCTGCGTGTACGGGATCTCGATCCCCCCGGAGACCACGCGGCCGCCGTCGTTCACCGAGAACCCGCGTTCGAGCAACAGCCGAATCACCGCCTGCTGTCCGGGACTCCCCTCGAACTTCTGCATGATCTCGTCGAACATTATGGTCCAAGCCAGGTGGACGCGCCTGAAAACCGTTCGCGTCCCAGTCACCCCGCCAGCCGGTGTCCGGCCACCCAACCCAACACCGAGCAGGCTTTTGGGGCTGCCAGCCACAGCCAGGAACGTATGCGTCAAGTAGACACCTGTGACTTCTGTGGCGACGCCCCGGATGGGGTCTTCGAGGTCGTCCCCGCGGCCAACCCCAGCGGTCCGGTGCGGCTCGCGCTCTGTGACGGCTGCAAAACCACGCTGGAGACGGTCACCGACCCGCTCCGTGGTGCCGACGACCACGACGGGGCGGCCACGGACACCGACCACTCCGGCTCCGACCCGGCCGCCGATTCTCCCGCCGCCCCGCCGACGTCCCCGCAAGCCGCCAGCAGCGACGCCACGGGCATCACCATCGAGGACTCCACCGACGACGCCGCCGCTTCGCGGCCCGACGGCTACGCCCAAGTCCTGCGGCTGCTGGAGAACCGCGACGACGACATGCCACGCGGCGACCTGCGCGCGCTCGCGACGAACGCCTACGGGCTGACTGCGGACTCCTTCCAGACCGCCGTCGACGCCGCCATCGAGAACGGCGACGTGGCCGCCGACGGCGACGGACTGCGCCGCACCTAGCCCGACTCCCACGCCAGCGCCGCCCCGCTCAGAGGTCGCCCTTCGTCGAGGGCGTCTCCCCCGCCCGGCGCTGGTCGATGCGGGTCGCGTCGTCCAACGCCCGCCCGACCCCCTTGAACAGCGCCTCGATCTCGTGGTGGGCGTTCTCGCCGTCGACCCCGCAGTGCAGCGTGACCGCGGCGTGCGTCGCGAACGTCCGCCAGAAGTGCGCCGCCATCCGGCTCGTCAGCCCGCCGACCGTCGGCTGGCTGAACCCACCGTCGAACTCGTAGACGGCGCGCCCCGACACGTCCACGACCACGGACGCCACCGCCTCGTCCAGGGGCACCCGGCGGTCGGCGAACCGCTGGATGCCGCGCTTCTCGCCGACCGCCTCGCTGAACGCCGCCCCGAGCGCGATCCCCACGTCCTCGACGGTGTGGTGGTCGTCAACGTCGAGATCGCCGTCACAGCGCACGGTCACGTCGAACAGCCCGTGTTTCGCGAACGCCGCCAGCATGTGATCGAAGAACCCGATCCCGGTGTCGACGGTGTGCTCGCCGTCGCCGTCGAGGTCCAGCGTGACCGCCACGTCGGTTTCGGCCGTCTCCCGCGTCACTGCGGCTGTCCGGTCTGTCATCACCGCGGTAGTGGCGCGCCGCCCACATGGTCGTTGTGCTCCCGGCGGCGCTCAGTCCTCGACGGCCGCCTGCGCGTCCGCAAGCGTGAAATTCCCCTCGTAGAGCGCGGTCCCGACGACTGCGCCGGCCGCCCCCGCGGCTTTGAGTGCGCGCACGTCGTCGACAGTGGCAACGCCGCCGCTGGCGATCACCGGGATGTCGACGCTGTCAACGAGGTCTCGAACGGGGTCGGTTCGCACGCCCTCCTGTTTCCCCTCCACGTCCACGTCGGTGAACAGGATGCCCGCCGCCCCCAGGTCGGCGTACCGCTGGGCGGCCGCCACCGGGTCCATGCCGGTGCCCTCGGTCCAGCCTTCCACGACCACCTCGCCGTCCTTGGCGTCCAGGCTCACGAGCACGCCGTCGCTGTACGCGGCCGCGATCTCCCCGACGATGTCCGGGGTCTCGATGGCGGCGGTGCCGAGGATGACACGGTCGACGCCCCGGTCGAGCAGGGCCGTGGCGTCCTCGGCGCTCCGAATGCCGCCACCGACCTGCACTGACACGTCGGTCGCGTCGAGGATGTCCTCGACGGCGCTGGCGTTCGCGCGCGCCCCCTCGAAGGCGCCGTCCAAGTCCACGAGGTGCAACGCCTCGGCGCCCGCGGCCACCCAGTCGGTCGCGGCGTCCACGGGGTCGCCGTACGTGCGCTCGGTCCCACGCTCCCCCTGCACGAGCTGCACCACCTGTCCGTCCTGCATGTCGACGGCCGGCAGCACCGTGAACGACTCGAATGTCATACCCCCACCATGGGCTGCCGTGGATAAAACCCCTCGTTGACGCCGCGGGCAGCGTCGTGATGGCGGTCACACCCGGGCTTTCGTGGCAGTACGCTGGCCCGAACAGCAACTACTATGCGTTCGGAAGCCGAACTCTGCAGTGATGCCGACGGTAGAATACCTCAACTACGAAACGCTGGACGACCAGGGCTGGGACATGGACGACGACGACCTCTTCGAGAAGGCCGCCGACGCCGGTCTCGACGGCGAAGACTACGGCACGATGGAGGTCGCGGAGGGCGAGTACATCCTCGAAGCCGCTGAAGCGCAGGGCTACGACTGGCCGTTCTCGTGTCGCGCCGGTGCCTGTGCGAACTGCGCGTCCATCGTCAAGGAGGGCGAAATCGACATGGACATGCAGCAGATCCTCAGCGACGAGGAAGTCGAGGAGAAGGACGTGCGCCTGACCTGCATCGGCTCGCCCGCAGCCGACGAGGTCAAGATCGTCTACAACGCCAAGCACCTCGACTACCTGCAGAACCGCGTCATCTGAACTGGCCCCGCGCCCGGTCTGGGACAGCCCGTGACGCGCCGCTAGCTCACCCGATTCTTCGCGCACACGCCACGCAGCCCCGGCTCCGCCAGCCTGCCTGCCGCGCCGGCCCACTACTGGCCGCCCTGTGCGTTCCGCCTCGGCGCATTCTCTCGTTGTGAAACTACTCCCTTTACACTAAACCACCCAACCGAGAAGCCGGTGGCAATGTCGCGCACCCTGCGGTTATCCGCCATTCGACCGTCGTGGCTGCCGGCCGGCCTCGACGCCCGCCGCCTCGTGCTGTTCTGGAGCGCTGTTGCCGGCGTGCTGGTTCCCGTCTACTTTCTCGTGCTCGCGGACGTTTCGCACCTCGCCTGGGACTACCGCGCCTACCACGCGGCCGCGGAAGCCGCGCTCCACGGCGACCCGTTCGTCGGCATCGAAACCGGGCTGCCGGGCGTCTCATACGTCTACCCACCGGTCGCGGTCGCGCTGTTCGTGCCCCAAGCGGCCGCCGGCGGCTGGCAGACCGCGTTCGCGATCCAGTCGGCGTGCAACGTCGCAGCGGCGCTGGGGCTTGCAGCCCTGGCAGTTCACACCATCGAAGCCCGGCGCGGCCGACTCGACGACATCGACCGGCTGCTCGTCGTTGGGTTCTGCGTCGCCAGCGCGCCAGTCCTGTCCGCGCTCGGCCTGGGGCAGGTCGACACCCTGATCGCGCTCGCGCTCGCCGGCACGTTCGTCGCGCTCGAACGCGACCACCAGGGGATCGCCGGCGTCGTCATCGCCGCCGCCGCCCTGGTAAAGGTGTTCCCGGTCGTCCTCGGACTGTGGCTCGTGTTCCGGCGGGCCTGGCACGCGATCGGGGTCGCGGTGGCCACGGCGACCGGCGCGCTCGTGGCCGGCGGGCTCTGGTTCGGGGTCGACGCCTACATCCGGTACGTCCACGTGCTGGCCGCCCGCAGCCGGGTGTCTGAGTTCGCCGGCACCGTCTCCCCGGATTTCTTCGCGATGTCGCTGTACCGCCCGCTCTCGCAGCTCCTGGGCACCGTCGACCCCCGGCTGTACGGCCCGCTGGCACTCCTGGCGGTCGCACCCGCGGTGTGGTTCGTCGCTCGCCGGGAGCACACCCTCACCGACCGACTGACGACGTACCTCGCCGTCGTCGCGGGCATGCTGCTTGTCTCACCCGCGTCGAACGCCCTCTACGTGATGTACGCCTACTTCCCGCTGGTGTGCCTGCTGTACCTCGATCCCGGCGGCCGCGAGCGCTGGCTGCTGCTCGCAGGCACCGCCGCCATGGCGTTCCCCGTCCAGCCCGCCCACGTCGCGGCCGGCCTGGCGTCACTCGGCGCACCGTCGACAGCCAGCCACGCCGTCCTCGCTGTCGTCGCCCCCGTCTTGTCCGTTGCCTCCGTTCCCCTCCTCGGCCTTTCGGCGGTACTCGTGTGGTGTACCATCCACACCGCGGGCCGCCACGTTCCACTCACCACCGCCCACACCCCAGCCAGTGGCGACTGACCGGCCGCCGGTGGTGTTCGTGGCCGGGCTACGACTGCCAGTCGAACGCCGTCGACAAGTCGTGTGGGAGGTGCCCCGATGACTCCCGGGCGCGATCCAGGTACGCCCGCAGATCCGGCCTGAACGCGGGGGCGGCGCACTCGATGATCGCCTCGGCGCGCGCGACGGGTGGCTTCCCGCGCAGGTCCGCGACGCCGTGCTCGGTCACCACCACGTCGGTGTCGTGTTCGGTGTGGTCGACGTGGCTCGCCAGCGGCACGACCGTCGACACGTCCCCGCCGGCCGCGGTCGCGGGCAGCGCCACCACAGTGAGGTGGGCGTTCCGATTGAAATCGACGCTGCCGCCGATGCCGTTGATGAGCCGCGCCCCCGCGACGTGTGTGGAGTTGACGTGTCCGTAGAGATCCACGCCGACCGCGCTGTTGACCGCGACCACCCCGAACCGGTCGATCAGCGACGGCGCGTTCGAGACGTTCGACGGGCGGAGCACCACGTCCTCGGCGTACCGCTCGGGCGCGTCGAACACGCGATCCTGCCCGTCCACTGAGAGCGCCAGCGAGGTCGCGCTCGCCACCGCCAGGTCGCCGTCCGCAAGCAGGTCCAACAGGCCGTCCTGGATCACCTCGCCGTAATACCGCAGCTCACCGTCGGCGAGCGACGACCCCGACAGCGCGCCCATCAACGCGTTCCCGAGGCTGCCGACGCCGAACTGGAGCGTCGGTGCCGCTCCGATCACCGGATCACGGTCGACGGCGCGCTCCAACACGGTCAAGACGTTGTCGGCGATGCGGCGGTCAGTCGCCGTCGGATCGCGGAACTCGTAGGGATCATCACGGCGGTCCGTGCGCACGACCGCGCGCAGCTTCTCGGGGTCGAATCGCACGGCCGACTCGCCCACCCGCTCGCCCGGCGCGGACACCGCCAGCGGCCCCCGGTCGGGCGGCGGGTCACGCACCACCACGTCGTGGAACGCCGACAGCCCCATCGGCTGGGCGTCGTTGACCTCCACCACCACCTCGTCGGCCGCCCGCACGTACGCCGGCGTCTGCCCCACGGACGTCGAGGGGATCAGCCACCCCGGCCCGACCGCCACCGCCTCCACGACCGCCACGTCGGGGTCCACCAGCCGCCCGAACCGCACCTCGTCGCTCAGCCCGGCGATCCCGCGATCCGCGAACGCCAACTCCCGGTCGTTCGCGGCCGTCCGCGCGGCCGTCGTCGCCTGATACGGGTACCGCCGCGCGACGCCGCCCGCCGCCACGAGATCGGTGTCCAGTGGGTCGCCGACGCTCCCCCCGGAGACGACGGTGAGCGCGAGGTCGCGGCCGTCGCGCGCGGCCGCGGCCAGCGCCCGTGGCACCGCCTTCGGGTCGCCGACGCTCCCGAACCCAGACACCGCGAGCGTCGCGTCGTCGGCGATGCCGGCCGCCACGGTGGTGGCGTCTTTGACCGGACAGTCGCCGTTCACGCGCCCCGCCACGCCGGCCGTCCGCGGTGCTGTCATCGTGACTCCCCGTCCGGGACCGTGCGCTCGGCGTCCGGTTGCGTGCCGACCCCCGCGGGCCATCCCGGTGGCCGGGCGGCCGACGGGTCCGCGGCCCCACGCTTGCGCACCATCGGCGTGCGCTCCAGGGACAACACCAACTCGCCGTCCTGGGTGTACGTCCGCAGCTCCGTGGTCACCATCCCGACGTGGGGCCGGGACTCCGATTCGCGCTTGCTGAGCACCTCGCTCTCGGCGAACAGCGTGTCGCCGTGGAACACCGGCGCGTGGTGTTGGATGTCGTCGTACCCGAGGTTCGCGGTCGCGTTCGCGGACACGTCAACCACGCTCATCCCCACCGAGAGCGCGATCACGAACAGCCCGTTCACGAGGCGTTCGTCGAACTCGGTTCCGGACGCGTACGCCGCGTTGAAATGCATCGGGTTCGCGTTCATCGTGAGATTCGTGAACCACACGTTGTCGGTTTCCGTGACCGTCCGGCCGTAGGGGTGTTTGTACACGTCGCCGACCGCGAAATCCTCGTAGAACCGCCCCTGCCAGCCCGCCCGGAGCTGGACGGTCGTGTCGGTTGCTGTGCGCTGCTCGGCCGTTCCCGTAGACGGGTTCGTCGTGTCCTGTGGCATCGTTGTGGCTGTGTGTCGGTGTTCGGTTGGCGATTCCCCGAGTCCGCCCGCAGGCCGCCTATGCCGCGTCACCAGGACCCACTGCCGCCCGGTGACGCGCGAGCGTGCGTCGCATCTCGTTGCTGACCGCCGCGTACCCCGCGTCGAACCCCATGCCGGGCTTCGCAAGCACCTGTGCGGCGTCGGTCGCCAACGCGACGTGCGCGCACCGCCGCGCCGACACCGTCGTCTCGTTGCACGTCCCGCCGACGTACGCCCGGGTGTCGGTGCCCGCGCAGTATCTGGCTGCCCGCCCACTCTCCAAGAGGCCGCCCACGTCCGGGGTCTTCACTTGGACGACGTCCGCCGCGCCGGCGTCCACGAACGCCTCGACGTCCGCGCGGCTGTCACACCACTCGTCGGCGACGATGTCGACGGCCACGCCGGCGTCCGCGAGGCCGTCCCGGAGCTCCGCCATCGCGTCGATCTGCGCCTCGCGGCTCCCGGCGTCCATCGGCCCCTCGACCTGCAGCGGGTACGGGGCGGCCGCCGCCCGCAGCTCGCGGACGTACCCCGTGACCGCCGCGCGGTCGTACGGCGGCCCGAACAGCTCCCCGAGCATCCCGTACACGTCGACGTGGAACCGCGGCCGATAGCCGTCGCCGCCCAGGGTGGCGGCGCGCTCGGACAGCCAGTCGAGGTACTCGACGAGTCGGACGCCGTCGGGGCCGACCGCCTCGACGCTGTTGAACAGCCCGTGGGGCAACACGCCGACCCGCTTCAGCAGCATCGCCTCCGCGCCGCGGCGGCGCTGCTCGCCGGACTGCCCGAACACGGGCACCGGCTCCGTCGCCGGCTCAGTACCCAGGGCGTCCGCGAGGACCCGCGTCTGCGTGGTCGCGCGCGCGGCGCTGGCGGCGGCCACCAGCGCCTGCGAGACGCCGTACCGGACCGCGGTGTGCAGCCCTCGCTCGTCGGCGAGTGACTCGACGACCGCCGCGTTGTCCGCGACACACGCCGCATCCCGGCCCACGAGCGCCTCGGCCACCGCGCCCTCCACGACGGCCCTGTGGTCGGCCGCCCGGAACAGCGGATCACGGTCACCCGCGCCGGAATACTGGACGGCCGCGCAGTCCCCGCGCACCCGCCGCCCGTCGCTCAACACCACCTCGACCACGAGCGCCTCCCCGGGTTCGCGGATGCGCTCGTAGCCGTCCGTCCGCGGGCTGCCCGCGTACGCCATCCCGTCGGCGTCAGCACCGGCGGTGATCGCGGCCTGGTCGTCGAAGAAAAACCCCGCGACCCCCGGCGTCGCGGTGACGCGTTCGATCCGCATCAGTCGTCCCCCGGGCGGCCGATGAGCCTCCCATCGCTGACCGCCGACACGTCGTCGGCCACCATCCGGAACGAGAGCTCCCGGCCTTCGGTGTCCGCGCGGCGGTCCAGTCGCGCGCGGTGGATTCGCTTCGTCTCGTCGTCCAGCGCCACCGCCCCGAACTTCAGCAGGCGAACCCGGCCGTCGTCGTCGCGGGCCGGGAGCACGTCACCCGCCGCCGCGTCGCTGGGCGGGAACGGGATGTCAAGCGTCCCCGCGTCGAACGCCCGCACCGTGCCACGCGCGATGTCGCCGTCGCCGGCCTCGTACACCGCATCGAGCAGTGATCGCACCGACCGCTCGATCAACGCCTGCTCCCTGTCGACGCCGTCCAGCGTGATCGACTGCTCGTCGAGCATCCGCAGCACCTGCTCGGTCGTGCGCAGGCCCGCCGCGTTCGATTCCGCCGTCGGCACGCCCACCGCCTCCTGGGGGGATTTGGTGATGACCTTCGTGGGTTCGACGAGCGCAGCGGTCGCGCCGGCCAACCCGATGACGCCGTGGGCCCGCGCCTCGTCGCGCGGGAACCCCCCCATCCACTGGTGGAGCACTGTCGTGACGGTCACCGAGTCGGGCAGGTACTCGGCCCCGATGGCCGCCATCGCGCGCACCGCAGCGACGTCTTGGACGAGGTTGCCGACCTGGCCGTACCCCAGCGTGACGCTGCGGACGCCCTGGGTTGCCGCCAGCAGCCCCTCGATGGTGACGATCGCGATGGCGATCGACGGCGGGACGAGCGTCCCTGTGAGGGGGCCGAACGGCTCGCGGTTGATCGTGACCCCGCGCTCCGTGTACGCCCCACAGAGCCGGTCGACGTACTGCCAGTACTCGATGGTCGTCTCTAGATCGTAGGCACTCGTGTACGGGAGGTTGTACGTGATCGGCCCGCCCTCGAAGCTCTGGAACCCGCCCGCAAGCGTGACCGCCGCCAGCAGGCGCGCGTCGGGAGTGCCGTGTCTGACCTGCACGGGCGCGTCGACCCGGCGCACGACCTCGCGGCAGCCGTCAACGCCGTGGTTGACGGCGGGAAAGCCGTTGAGCTCGCTGCTGTCGGTCTCCCGGGAGCGCGCCAGCCCCTCGGCGGCCTTCTCGTAGGCGTTGTCCCGGGTGTACGAGTCGATGGTGGTCGGCAGGAGGTCCGCGCCGCCTTCCTCGTCGAGGTGCTGGAGCAACTCGACGTGCTCGTCGAGGCGGGGCACGCCGGCGCGGGGCTGGCACAACACCGCCTCGGCGTTCTCAAGCACCGCCGCGAACCGCTTGTGGGGCGGCAGTGACTCGTGGAACGCCACGGCGTCCGCGAAGTCCACGGCCGCCCTCGATACCCAGTCGCCGGTTATCCGGTCCGTGATGGCCTCCAGTTCGGTGTCGGTGAGTCGCTTGTCTTCGATCATCGGGGGTTACGCGCCGAGGGTGGTGGTTGTCGGGCTGCGTTCGTCCACGTCCAGTTCCGTCTTGACCGCATCGACGACCGCCTCGAAGCCGGTTTGGGCGCTGAACACCCTGTCGAAGCCCATCTCCTCGAAGCGCTGTTTGACCGTCTCGAAGTCGGTCTGGCCGACCGCGAGGTTCCCGCCCACGACAGTCGTCGCGTCCACGCCCGCCGCCGCCAACTGATCGTGGAGCCCCGCACAGTCCTGCTGGGCGTGACCGTACAGCGAGGACACCAACACCGCGTCGGCGTCGTGGTCAGCGGCCGCCGTCGCGAACTCCGTTTTGGCCGTCTGTGCGCCGAGGTTGTGGACGGTGAACCCAGCCTCCCGCAACGCGTGATCCAGCAGCGTGATGCCGACCGCGTGGGCGTCTGAACCGATCGTTCCGAGGACGACGGTTGGATCTGTGGCGCTCATTGTTCGTTAGTAGTCGAAACAGACATCGACAATAAACGTATTGGCGATTACAGGGATCTGAAACAACGACGCTGTGCGGGCCGATCCGGGCTGTCGGGGGAGCATCCGTGTCGAACGCTCCGCCCCCATCCTTCATAAAAGTTCATTACTTATTCGCGCGGTGTCCACACAGCCCGGCCGACCACGTGCAAAACAGCTAAGCAACCGTAGGTCCCTCACCCGGTAGTGGTCGACGCCTCGATACCGGATCTCCTCCGGCTCGTTGCAGTGCCAGCGCTCGGCTGGGCCGCCGTCCGCGACATACACACGCGCCGCGTCTCGAACACCCTCTGGGGGCCACTGGCGCTCCTCGGCGTGCTCCTCCTGCTGTGGGACGGCTTCGTCGCACTCGGCATCCCCGGCGGGCTCACGCCGTTCGCCATCCGAACCGCGTTCAGCCTCCTGTTCGTCATCCCGCTGGCGTACGGCTTCTGGTATATCGGCGGCTTCGGCGGCGCGGACGCCCGCGCGTTCATGGTGCTCGCCGTCCTCTTCCCCACCTACCCCGCCTACGAGTTCGCGGGCTACGCACTCCCCGGTGTCTCCACCACGCTCGGCGTCTTCTCGCTGACCGTCCTCACGAACACGGTGCTGTTCGCACTCGCGTACCCGCTCGTGCTCGGCGCTCGGAACGCCCTCACCGGGAACGTCTCCGTGGTCATGTTCGTCGGCCGGCGGGTCGCCGCCGACGACCTCGCCACGGTCCACGGCAGCCTGCTGGAATCCTCGGCCGGCGGGTTCACGCGCAGCGGCCTCGACCTGGACGCCCTCCGGATGTATCTCCGATGGCGTGACTGCACGCTCGCGGACCTCCGCTCGGACCCCGGCCTCCGACACCCGGACACGCTCCCCGATACCCCCGGCGACCCGACCGACGGCGCAGTCGCCACCGACGGCAGCGGCGACCCCTGGGGTGCCGCCGCGTTCCTCGCGGACATCGACCACTCCGCGTACGGCACCACCCCAGCCCAGCTCCGCGACGGCCTCGACCTCATCACCGACCACGACGACGTCTGGGTCACCCCCGGCGTCCCGTTCCTCCTGCCGCTGTTCGCCGGCCTCGTCGTCGCGCTCACGTTCGGCGACGTGCTGTTCTACGTGCTGGACGCTCTGGGGTTCGCGGCGGCCTGACCCGGCACGCACAACCACTAACCCCCGGGGAACCCAGTCGCCAGTATGGAGGAGTTCGACGTCGACCTCGACTTCGGCGGTGCCGGCCACACCGACGACGGCGACGGCCTCGTCGCCGTGATCGCCCAGGACGCCGACAGCCGCGACGTACTCATGCTCGCGTACGCCACCCGCGAGGCGGTCGCGAAAACCGCCACCACCGGGCGGGCGCACTACTACTCGCGGTCCCGCGACGAACTCTGGGAGAAAGGCGCAACCAGCGGCAACACCCAATCCGTCGACGAGATCCGCGTCGACTGCGACGGCGACGCCCTGCTGTATCTCGTCGCCCAGACCGGCGGCGCCTGCCACACCGGCCACGAATCCTGCTTCCACCGCACGCTCGACGGCGACACCGTCGGCGACCAGGTCTTCGACCCGGACGACGCGTACTGAGCCGCCGATCCGGCGTTACTCCGCGCTCGCGGCGTCACCGAGCACGTCGGCCGCCCGCGACAGTGCGTCGTCGAGGCGCTCCGCGTCCGGTCCCCCGCCCTGCGCGAAGTCCGGCGGCCCACCGCCACCGCCCCCCACCATAGCCGCGAGTTCGCCGACGACCTCGCCGGCGTTCACGGGCACACCGTCGGGGACGCCCACGACGAACTGCGCGCCGTCGGCACCGGAGCCGACGACCGCGACCTGTCCGCCGTCGACCAGCGCGTTCGCGGTCGCTTGCAACTCGTCCATGTCGCCGTCCACGCGCTGCACGACGGCCGTCGTGCCGGCGACGTCGACCTCTTCGCCGGCACCGCCGCCGGACGCCCGCGCCTCCGCGAGCTGCTCTTTGAGGTCGTCGATGGTCTTCCCGCGGTCCTTCCACTCGGTGAAAAACCGCTCGGCAGTCTCCGGGACCTCCGTCGGCGTCACATCGAGCACCTCGGCGGCCGCCCGCAGATCGTCTTCCTGCCCCTGCACGTGCTCGACGGCGGCCGCCCCCGCAGCGAACGTCAGCCGCTCGACGCCGTCCTGCACGCGCTCGGCGTTCAGGATCTTGATCGACCCGATCTCACCAGTGCGAGCCACGTGGGTCCCCCCGCAGGCCTGCACGTCGTCGTCGACGTGCACGAGCCGGATCTGCTCTCCCGCCGGGATGCCGCCCTGATAGAGGTCGAACCCGTACTCCGCCTCGGCCTCGTGGCGATCGGGCCACTCGCACTGCACGCTCGTGTTCGCGCGCACGATCTCGTTCGCCACGCGCTCGATCTCCTTGACGGTCTCCCTGTCCACGCGCTCGTAGTGCGTGACGTCGATGCGCGAGGAGTCGACGCCCTTCTGCGCGCCGGCCTGCCGGACGTGCTCGCCCAGCACCTGCCGGGCGGCGTACACCACAATATGCGTCGCCGTGTGGTGGGCCATCAGCCGGCGGCGGCGCTCGGTGTCGATCTGCCCGCGCACGAACTCCCCCTTCCCGGGGTTGTCGGTGGTGCGATGCAACACCACGCCGTCGCGCTCCTGGACGTCGATCACGTCCACGGTGTGGTCGTCACCGGTCAACACGCCCGTGTCCGCCGGCTGCCCGCCGCCCTCCGGGTAGAACATCGTCTGATCGAGCACCACGTCGAAGGCGGCGTCGCCGTCCTCGCCCTCCCGCTCGAAGACGTCGAGGACAACGGCCTCGAACTCAGACCCGTACGCGTCGTCGTAGTACAGCGTCTCCGTCTCGGGCAGATCCGCTAGCCGGTCGTCGCCGCCGCCGTCGCCGCCCGCCGCCCCGCCGTCGCCGTCGTCGTGGCGGGCCGCCACCAGCGAATAGAAGTCGTCGGGCGCGTCGACGGTCGCCCCGACGTCGGCGGCGATGTCGGCGACCATCCCCGGCTGGATGCCGTGTGAGTCGTACAGCTCGATCAGCTCGTCGGTCGGAATCGGCTCCCCGCGGTCGGCGTACTCCTCGGCCAACTGCTCGACGCGACGCCCCCCACGTTCGAGGGTCTCCCCGTACTTCTCGACCTCCGACCGCACGATGCTCCGGATCGTGTCGCGGTTCTCGTACCCCAGCCGGTCGGCCTGCATGTCGACGAGCTCGTCGAGGGGTACGTCGGCACCGATGTCATCCACCAAGCGCTTGGTGCGGCGCAGCACCATCCGCGCCAGATAGCCCGTGCCGACGTTCGACGGCACGATCCCGTCGCCGAACATGTACGCCAACACCCGGGAGTGGTCGGCGATCGCGTAGATGTCCTCCAGGGGCGCCACAAGCTCGGTGAGGCGCTCGGCGTCGACACCCAGCTCGGCCGCGATCCCGGCGCGCGCGTCCTCGATGTCGGCCACCTCGTCGATATCGAGGTTCCCCGCGTGCTTCGACGCACGGTGCACGAGTTCGGCCTCCTCGTCGGTGTGCTCGATGCCCGCCTGCTCTTTGAGGAAGTCGATGGTGTCGGGGTAGACCGCCTCGTAGACGGTCGGCGTGCCCTGGCTCATCCACGTCCAGCGCTCGACGCCGTAGCCGGTGTCCACGACGCGGCGGTCCATCTCCGCGTACGTGTGCCCGTCTTTCATCTCGTACTCGCCGTCCGGATCCCGTTCGAGGCTCATGAACACCAGCGTCGCCAACTCCAAGCCCCGATAGATGACCTCGAACGCCGCGCCGGCGTTCCCGCCGCCGACCCAGGGATCCTCGATGAACGTCACCTCGTCCAGGGATACCCCCACGTCAGCCAGCAACCCCTCGCAGTGCTCGACGGCCGTGTCCTTCCAGTACACCTCCCCGTCGTAGGCGTAGTCGGTGCCCTCGTCGGCGTTGAACGCGTGATGGCCCAGCATCTCGAACGCCATCGTGTGCCGCCCGGTCTTCCCCACGTTGTCGATGTCCTGCATCCGAATGCAGGGCTGGCTCACCACCAGCGGGTTCGCCGGTGGCGGCGACGCCCCGCTCGTGACGTGGGGCTGGAAGTCATAGATCGACGCCTGGGTCAACAGCACGTCGTCGCGCCACCGGTTCGCCGCCACCGGATACGGGTCGATGCTGTCGTGGCCCGCGCGCTCGAAGTACGACACCATCGCCGACCGCATCTCGGTCAGCGAGTACGACGCATCGAAGCCGGGGTTGTCGATGAACTGGTAGTCCTCGCAGGGCGGCTCACCGCACGTCTCGCGGTCGCCGTCGCGCGTCCAGAAGTGCGCGCCACACGACACGCATTCCCGGCGGTGAAACCCCTCCTCCTCGAAGTATTCGAGGCGGTAGGCAGATTCGAGGTCGCTCATTGGACGTAGGTGGCCGGCGAGCGAGTAAAACAGTTCCGGGAGCGCTACCGCACCCCACGCGCTACTCGCTCAGCCCAGCCAACTCGACGAACTCGTCGTAGGGCTTCGCGCCGGTGAACGACGTGGTGACGACGCCGTCGGCAGCCACCACGAACCCGGGCGTCGACTTGATCCCGGCGTTCTTCGCGGCGGTTTCGTCCTGGGAGACCTGCGCGCTCTGCGTGCGCTCGGCGGCCGCCGTCCGGACCGCCTCGGGGTCCTCGATGTCGGTCTCCGACGCCAGGTACGATTTGATGGCTTCGCCGGGATCGTCGGCGACCTGGTCGGGGTTGCTGTACACCCACTCGCGGAGCGCCCAGAACGCGTCCGCGTTTCGCTCGTAGGTCTCCTCGAAGGCGTGCACAGCGCCTGTCGCCCACGGCGCGACGAACGCCATGTTCCGGTAGACGTACGACAGCGACCCCGGCTCGATGAAGTTCGCGTTCAGCTTCGGGAACACGTCCGCCTCGAAGTCCTGGCAGTGCGGACACGACGGATCGGAGAACACCACCACCGTGGTGTCGGCCGACAGCGGGTCCGGGCCGAGCACGGGCTGGGCGTCCAGCCCCGCCGCCGCCGGGTGGTCGGCCAGCGACGCTGCGTCGCCGGTCGTCTCGGCGTCCGTGGAACTGGACGCCTGGCTGTCGCCGCCGCCGTCGTTCGAGAGACAGCCGGCAAGCGACAGGCTCGCCGCCGCTGCCGTCGCCGTGAGCACGCGCCGTCTGTGTGGCATGGCCTGCGTTTCGGTGTCGCCGGTCAAATACCCCGTGGAATCAAACCCCGCCCCCACTGCTAAGCCGCTGGCTCGCGTACCGACGGGCATGGGCCGCATGATCGACGGTGACTGGCGCACTGAGGCGGACATGAACGAACACAGCGACGACGGTGCCTTCGAGCGCGACACCACCAGCTTCCGGAACTGGGTCGGCGACGACGTACCCCCGGCGGCCGGGCGCTACCACCTCTACGTCTCCTACGCCTGCCCGTGGGCCCACCGCACGCTCCTCGTGCGCGCGCTCTTGGGCCTCGAAGACGCGATCTCGGTCAGCGTCGTCGACCCCGTGCGCTACGATCAGGGCTGGACGTTCGACCCCGAAAAACCCGGCTGCACGCCCGACCACGTCTTCGGCGGCACCCACCTCCGGGACGTCTACACCGAAGCCGACCCCGAATACACGGGCCGCGTCACGGTGCCCGTGCTGTACGACACGGACGCGGACACCATCGTGAACAACGAAAGCGAGGAAATCATGCGGATGCTGGACGTGGCCTTCGACGACCACGCCACACGCGACGTGGACCTCTACCCCGAGGGCTACCGGGACGAGGTGGACCGCCTCATCGAGGACATCTACGACCCCATCAACAACGGCGTCTACCGCGCCGGCTTCGCGGACAGCCAGCGCGCGTACGACAACGCCGTCGACGACCTCTTCGAGGCGCTCGCGCACTACGACGACGTGCTCGCGGAGCAGCGCTACCTCGCCGGCGACGTGCTCACGGAGGCCGACGTGGCGATGTTCACGACCCTGTACCGCTTCGACGAGGTCTACCACACGCACTTCAAGTGCAACCGCAAGCGCATCAGCGACCACGACAACCTCTGGCCGTACCTTCGGGAGCTCTGCCAGCTCCCCGGCGTCGCGGACACCCTCTACATGGAGCACGTCAAGCAGCACTACTACCGCAGCCACGGCCACCTCAACCCCAAGCGCCTCGTCCCGACGGGCCCGAACCCGGCGTTCTTCGCGCCCCACGACCGCGACCAGTTGCCGGGCGGGCCGCCCGCCGCGCTCAACCAGTAGCCAGCCACCTACTCGGCGTTCAGTGCGACGGACGCCAACAGCGCCTCCAGTTGCACGCGCTCGTTTGCGCCCTCCGCGATGCGGTAGTCGGCCTCCCCGAGGCGGTCCAGCAGCCGCACTGCGGCCGCCTCCTCGACGTCGAACTCCCAGACCGAGCGGTGCACCTGGTCGATGATGTCGCCGCCCGCCAACCCCCGGTTCGTGAGGAGGTCGTCCAGCGTGGCTCGCGCGGCCGCGAAGTCGCCGCCCAGTGCCTCGGTCACCATCGTCTCGATCTCCTCGGGACGGGCGGTCGCGGTGATCGCGTAGACGGTCTCCTCGTTGACGCTGTCGCCGGTCGCCGAGGCCGCCTGGAGGGCGTTGATCGCGCGGCGCATGTCGCCGTCCGCGGCGTACACCAGCGCGTCGATGCCGTCGTCGGTGTGTTCCAGCCCCTCCGTCTCGGCGATCTCACGGAGGTGGGCGGCGACCGCGTCGTCGCCGAGTTGCGCGAACCGGAACACCGCACACCGGGACTGGATCGGGTCGATGATCTTCGAGGAGTAGTTACACGAGAGGATGAACCGGGTGTTGTTCGAGAACTGCTCCATCGTGCGGCGCAGCGCCGACTGGGCGTCGTCGGTGAGCGCGTCCGCCTCGTCCAGGAAGATGACGCGGTAGTTGTGGCCGCCGAACGACGACCGCGCGAAGTCCTTGATGCGGTCCCGGACCACGTCGATGCCGCGTTCGTCGCTGGCGTTCAACTCCAGGAAGTTGTCCTCCCAGTCGTCGCCGTAGAGTTCCTTGGCAATCGACACTGAGGACGCCGTTTTTCCGGTGCCCGCCGGCCCCGCAAACAGGAGGTGGGGGAGGTCGTCGCGGTCGACGTAGCTCTGCAGGCGCTCGGTGATGTCGGGGTGGCCAACCACGTCTTCGAGGCGTTCGGGCCGGTACTTCTCAACCCAGATCTCCTGGCGGCCGCCCGCGGCGTCGGTCATGCTCGCCACCACGAGCGTGCGGGACTTAAACGCCGCGAGACCCACCCATCCGGTTGCTGGCGCTGCGAACGCGCACCGTGGGCGTTGTCGCCCGGACAGCTCCGGCGCGACGGCAGCCACAGACAGCCCCACGCACGCGCTCACTGCCGACAGCGCGCGGCCCGGTGGGAACGTCACCACCGCAGCGTCCACCTGCTGGGCGTCGCCTGGGGGCAGTACCACGGCGACGAACCGCCGCGTGACGCCGCTCCGAACTGACGACCGCGGGGCTGAAGGCAGCCACAGCAGTACCGCCAGTATGCGCGTGACTCTGTTCGTGGTCGGCGGGGACACCCACGAGTTCACCGTCACCACGGCCGCCGACACCGAACCCGGGCCGCCGACGACGTACGCCGACCTGCTCGCCGACGTGGGGTTGAGCCCCCACGAGGTCGCAGTGATGGTTGACGGTTCGCCGGTCCCCGAAGACCACCCCGTGGACGCGGATTTCGTGCGCGTGCTTCGCCTCATCCAGGGTGGGTGAGGTGGCCGACCACACCACCACGCCCGTCGTCCGGACGGCGGGGCCACGCGACCACCTCGGCGTGATGCGGGTGCTCGACGGCGCGAACCTGGCTGTGGACGCCGCTACCGTTGCGGATCGCATCGAAGCGGGGACCGTCGTGGTCGCCGACCACGACAACCGCATCGTCGGCGCGCTCGTCGCCGTCCCCCGACACGAGACGGGCGCGCACGTCGAAGCGGTCGCTGTTCGGCGGCGTCGCCGTGGCCAGGGCATCGGCTCCCGGCTCGTCGGGGCGGCGACGATCCGCTGGCGTCCCCTCACGGCGAACTTCGACCCCGGCGTGAAGCCGTTCTACGACGGCCTGGGCTTCGACTGCGAGCGCCGCGGCGAGCGCTATCGGGGCATCCTCGGATAGCCCGGGCCACCGCCTCAGACGACGGGCGCGACGAGTTCGCGTCCGGCGTCCAGCAGCGCCGCGACGCGGGCGGCGCTGCCCGCCTCCGCGTACACCCGCATCTTCGGCTCGGTGCCCGACGGCCGAACCAGCAGCCACGACCCGTCCGCGAGCACGATCTTGAACCCGTCCGTGTCGTTGACGCTGTCGACGGCGACGCCCGCGACGCTGTCCGGGAGTGCGGTGCTGAGCCCGTCGAGCACCGCCTGTTTGCGGTCGTCCGGGCAGTCGACGCTCGTCTTGTCCTGGTGGATCTCGCCGTGGGCGTCCTCGATGGCGTCGATACGGTCGTCAAGCGCGGTTTCGCTCGCCGCCGCGGCGGCGAGCAGCCCCATCAGCACGCCGTCCTTCTGGCGGACGTGCCCGCGCATCGTGTAGCCGCCGGACTCCTCGCCGCCGAACAGGGCGTCGTGGTCGTCGACGGCCGCCGCCACCCACTTGAACCCGACCGGGACTTCGACCACCTCGCAGTCGTGGGCGGCGGCCACCGCGTCCACGTGGCCGGTCGTGGAGACGGTGCGGACCGCGGGACCGGTCCCGGACTCCAGCAGGTAGTCGTAGGCCAGCACGTAGAACCAGTTCCCGTCGAGCACGCCGCGCTCGGGTGTGACAGCCGCCACGCGGTCGGCGTCCCCGTCGTTGGCGATGCCGAGGTCGGCGTCGTGTTCGTCGACGGCGTCGGCGAGGCCGGCGAGGTGTTCGGGCGTCGGCTCCGGTGGGGTGCCGCCGAACGCGGCGTCCTGGGTGCAGCGCCGCCGGATCACGTCCGCGCCCGCCGCTTCCAGCGCGTCACCGGTGACGCCGCGGCCACTGCCGTGCATCGCGTCGTACACGACCGTCAGCCCGTCCAGCGACGCGTCCACGAGGCGGCGGCAGTGCGCGACGTGCGGGCCGGTGAAGTCCACCCGCCGGATCTCGCCGGTGGGGTCGCCCGCCGCCGGCGTCCCGAGGTTCGCCATGATCCCCTCGGTGTCGCTGGGGAGCGCGCCGGCCCCGTCAGCGGGAATGAACTTCACGCCGTTGTACTCGGGGGGGTTGTGCGAGGCCGTGATGACCACCGCTCCGGCCAGGTCGCGTTCGACGATGGCGTGTGAGACCGCGGGCGTCGGGCAGTCCCGCTCGGGCAGCACCACGTCGAAGCCGTTGGCCGCCAGCACGTCCGCGGCGTCCTCGGCGAACCCCGCGGACGTGTCGCGGGCGTCGTATCCGACGGCGACCGTGTCCCCCGCGCCGCCGTCGGCCGCGAGGTGGTCGGCAACCCCCTGTGCGACGATGCGCACGCGGTCGCTGGTGAACTCCGATAAGGGTGCACGCCAGCCGTCCGTGCCGAAACTGATGACCTCGTCCATGCCCGGGTCGTCGCCGCGACTCGTCAAAGGCCCTCCGGTTGCTGGTGTCCGTGGGGGCTGGTCAGAACAGCGCCTCTTTTTGCGCCCGCGAGAGCTGCTTGATCCGGTACTCGCGGCGCATCGCCTCGGACTTCGAGTCGAACGATTCGGTGTGCCTGAGCGTCACCGGCGTGCGCCCCCGCGTGTACTTCGCGCCGTCGCCGGCGTTGTGCTCGGCGACCCGTCGCTGGACGTCGGTCGTGTAGCCGGTGTAGTAGGTGCCGTCACTGCATTCGATGACGTACACGTGATGCATGCGAGAACGAAACGGCGGGTTGGATACTGGACTTTCGGTCAGGCGTGGCGGCCCCGCTCGCGGGATACCTCAGCGATCCCCGCGTTCGCCGAGCAGTTCGGGCACGCGCGAACCTGTCCGTCTTCGCCCGCGAACACGCGAACGAAATCATCGGAAACGTGGCCGTCACAGTGAGTGCAACGAGGCATTGGGGTGCTGCCGACTTGGCGTCGGCATCCCAGTATAGTCCATACACGAATAAAATAGTTTCCCCAATCCCGAACATACTTTCCGAGAGTCTGAATCTCTGTTCGTTCGTACCTGCCGTCGAGTGGCCACGTTCGTTTCATGTGGAGCGGTGGTTGGTCACATGGAGTTCGCCACGTACACGCCGTAACCGGGCCGTTACGCGCCCGATTATGGGAAGCCTTATAAGCGGGGGAGTGAAAACCCAGCGTGTATGGCAGACCTCATCGTCAAGGCCGCTGTGAAGGAAGCACTCGACGACAAGAACGTTGCCTCCGACTTCTACGAGGCCCTCGACGAGGAAGTCGACGACCTCCTCGCCGACGCCGCGGAACGCGCCGAGGCCAACGGTCGCAAGACGGTGCAGCCCCGCGACCTGTAATTCGGCACTCGCTTCTCTCAGTTTTTCACACCGCACAGCCCCGCGTGCACCACCACCACCCCGCTTATGGGTCCCGCACGCGGACGCCGTCGTCGGTTCCCACGTAGACGGCGTCAGCCATCCCCACGAACAGCCCGTGCTCGACGACGCCCGGAACCGCAGACAGCGACGCCGCCACCGCCTCGGGGGTCTCGATGGCCCCGAAATCGCAGTCCACCACGAGGCTCCCGGTGTCCGTAACCACCGGCCCGTCCTTCCGCTCGGCGTCCCGCAGCGTCGCCGTCCCGCCCAGCGCCTCAACCCGATCGACGACCACCGGCCAGGCGTCAGGCACCACCGCCACCGGCACCGGCACGTCCACCACGTCGCTCTCCTTGGACGGATCGGCGACCACCACGAAGCGGTCGGCGCTGGCCGCCACGTATTTCTCGCGCGTGTGGGCCGCCCCGCCACCTTTCACCAGCACGCCGTCGGCCACCTGATCGGCGCCGTCGATCGCGACGTCCACCGACGCCGCCTCTAGACTCGTTACCGTCACCCCGGCGTCGACGGCGCGCCGTCGGGACTCGAACGACGTCGCTACCCCCGACACGTCCGACGCTTCCGCACCCAGCGCGCGGATCGCGTGCGCCACCGTGCTCCCGGTTCCGAGCCCCACGACCGCCCCCTCGGTCACTTCCTCGGCCACCGCCGCCTCCCCGGCCCGCCGCTTTTGCTCGGCGCTCCCGCCAGCCTGTTTCATAGCACACGCTCGCACGCCACCACCTAAAAAGCCACCCGCACTCCCTACAGGCGCTCCAGGACCGCCTCCGAGTCGTGCGTGAGCCGCAGCGTCCGCGACCGCCCGCGCCCCGACCGCTGCTCGTACGCCGCGTCGATCACGCCGAGCTCGTCGAGTTTGTTCACGATCTCCGTGTACCGCGTATACCCCAGGTCGGTGCGGTCGTTGAACACGTCGTACACGTCGCCCGCCCGGTCGCCCTCCTGCTCGGCTACCGTCCGCACCAGCGCGCGCTCGTTGTCCGACAGCGCCGCCAGCGTCCGCGACAGATGCACGTGCTTCGCGTCCTCGTAGACGGCGTCGACGTCCTCCATCTCGACGGTCTTGCTCGCGCGGGACTCGGCGTGCAGCCCCGCCCGCCGCAACACGTCGATCCCCACCCGCAGATCGCCCGCCTCGTCGGTGCGCCCGCCCACGGCATCCAGCACCGGCTCCGCGACCGCGCCCTCCCGGAACCCGACCTCCACACGATCCCGCAGGATGTCCGTGATCTCCGCCCGGTCGTACGCCGAGAAATACGCCTCCTCGGGCCGAAACACCGACTGCACGCGCCCGTCCAAGGCCTCGATCACGTCCAGCTCCAGGTCCGACGACACCACCACGACACCGACCTTCGCGCCCGGCTGGGTCTCGTGAGCCCGCAACAGCGAGTACAGCGTGTCACCGGCTTCGTCCTCGTAGAACAGGTAGTTCACGTCGTCCAAGGCCACCACCAACACCTCGTCGTCGTCGGCGATCCGCTCGGCCACCTGTCCGAACAGCTTCTTGAACGAGATCCCCGACGACGGCGGCTCGTAGTCGAAGATCTCCTCGAACACCCGCGAGAACACCGCGTACCGCGTGGAGTCGACCTGGCAGTTCACCCGCACCGTCTGCACCCCGGGCTGACCGCTGAGCTCGCCGAACAGCTTCTGGACGGCTGTCGTCTTCCCGGTGCCCGGCGGCCCGCGCGCAACCACGTTCAACGGCCGGGACCCACGCACGGCCGGCCGGAGCGCGTACTGCAGCGTCTGCAGCTGTGACTCCCGGTGTCGGAACACCTCCGGGACGTAATCGATCTCGAAGACGTGCTCGTCCCGGAACACGGTCTCACCCCACCCCAGCAGCCCCTCTTCGGGGTCCTCATCCATCACATCCACCACGCCCTGGCAGCCACTTAACGGTTCGCCACGGCCCGCCACCCGCTGGCAAACGCCCGCACACCCCGCGAACCCGGCGATCCGCTGACCGGGGTCAGAACTTCTCCAGCAGCCGCTCGTAGAACTCCTCACCCACCGCCCCGTCCGCCTCGGCCAGCTTCTCCACGATGAGCTCCGGCGTCGACCGCGCGAGATGGTCTTTCACCGGCGACCGCTCAACGACCAGTTCGCCGTCCTCCAATCCCGCCGCGTGGATGCCGTCGACGGTCACGCCGAACCCACACTGATCCCGGATTTCGCCCGCCAGATGGGAGACGAACACGCCCGACGCCCCCGCCTCGTGCAACGCCTCCAGGATCCCCGCGATGATCTTCGCCGACGCTCCCGGCTCCGTGATCGACTCCAACTCGTCGACGAGCACCAGCCGGCTGGCCGCGCTCCCCTCGCTCCCCTCATCGTCGGCCACGCGCTCGGTCAGGCTCGCGAAATCCCGCAGCGTCGCCTCGAACGCCCCCGCATCAAGCGTGCCCTGGGACTTCGCGTAGTAATGCAGCTCCGCGATCGCCGGCACGCGCGCCGCCTCGGCCGGAACCGGCAGCCCCATGTGCGCAAGCACCACCACCACCGCCACCAGATCGAGCGTGCTCGTTTTCCCCCCGGAGTTCACGCCCGACAACAACGCCACCCCGTCGACGCCGTACTCCACCGGCTCGGTCTCCGCGAAGGCAACGTCCAACAGCGGATTGCGCCCGCCTTCGATGCGGAACCCGCGGCCGCCGCGCTCGGCCAGCACGCAGTCGAAATCCGCCGCGAACCGCGCCACGGCAAGCGCCACGTCAACCTCCAGGGCGTCGTGGACCAGCGCCTCAGTCGGCGCTCGCAGATCCGCCAGCGTCGCCGCCAACTCCCGTTTGCGCTCGGCGGCCCGGCGATCCCTGGCCGCCGTCAGCGATTCGCGCACCCGCGCCATGGCGTCGTCGTCGCGCGCCACGGGGAACGTCGGCTCGTCGCCGAACACCCGCCGTGCCAGCTTCGCCGCCTCACCCCGCAGCCCCAACTGCTCTTCGAGCGCGTCCCGGGCCGCCCCGACGGCGTCATCGTACTCGTCGGCGAGCTCTCTGCCCAGCAGGCTGTCCACCCCCGCGCCCCGCTCGACGAGGCTCAACAAGTCCGCCCCCTCGATGGTCACGTCCTGCTCCCCGATCGCCTCCCGGAGCCGGTCGTTGGCCACCGACTCGGCGTCGCTGACCGCCGCATCGAGGTCGTTCACCGCGCGCGTCAGCCGATCCAACTCGTCGTCGCCAGCCACCGACCCGTCGCCCTCCAGGTGCGCCAGCGCGCCGTCCAACGCGTCCAAATCCACGTCGGTGTCGATGCCGGCGGCCTCGTGCACGCTGACCGCCGCCCGGATGCGGTCCCGGTTCGCCGCGAAAAACGACAGCACGCGCTCGGGCACCACCTCCGCCGGGCGCTCCATGGCGTCGGGCTCCACGCGCACGTCCCCCTCGACCTCCACGCCCACGAACGCCTCATCGAGTGCCACCACCGTCGTGTACCCGCGCGCCAACTCCGCCAGGTCGCGGGCGTCGCCCACGATCTCCACGGACAGCTCCGGGAACGCCGCCGCCGCATCGCTGTACGTCTCGGCGTCGGTCGTCGCCACGCAGCGCTCTCGCACGGACACGCCGGACGGCGCTGACAGCGGCTCCACGCCCGCCAACGCCTCCAGAACGTCGTCGCGTGGCGTCCGCTGCATGGCATCGGCGACGAACGCGTTGACCTCCGCGATCCGCGAGTCGGCCGCGCTCGGATAGAACGTCCGCAGCCGCTGGCGCGCGTACTCGGTGACGGCACGCTCCTGGAGCAACCCGAGCACCCGCTCGTGGATCTCCGCGGCCCGATCGGTCGCCAGAAACCCGCCGGGGTCGTCGTGGCGCACCCGGATCGCGTTGCGCACGATCCGGGCCGCCCGCCCCTCGCTCACGCCGGGCGCGCCGGCCACCGCCGCCACGTCCCCGCGCTCCAGCGCGCCCTCCGGGTCGTCGAGGCTCCCGAGCGCGTCGGCGGTCTTCGCGCCCACACCTGGGATCGCCTGCAGGTCCATCGGGAGAGGTGTGCGCACCCGCACGCAAAGAGCTTTCGCGGTCCCCCTAGTTTCCGGTCCACCGCAACAACGCAAGCGTCCCCTCGAACAGCACGACCATCGTGATCGCCACGATCACCGGCACGATCCCGGTCGGGTCGATGGCGCTGAACGTGAACGCGATCCCCGCGAAAGCCCCCCAGAACAGCAGCCGCCGGCTCTCCAACCACTCCCGGGTCGTGACCCCGAGCATGATCGCGAGCATGATGAACAGCGGGATCTGGAAGACGACCGCCAGATACCCCATCACGAGCAACAACAGATTGAACGTGGTGCCGAGCGCGAACGCGACGTCGGCCGTGGGTTCGGTGTAGCTCTGGAAGTACCCCATCGTGTACGGGAGCACGATGAAAAACGCGAACAACACGCCAACCACGGACAACACCAGGCTGGTCGGCACCGACGCCAGATAATACCGCCGCTCGTTCCTGTACAACCCCGGCCGCATGAACACGTACGACTCGTAGACGAACGCCGGCAGCGCCACCACGAGGCCCGCCAGGCTCGCCACCTTGACCTGGGTGATGATGAGCTCCAAGGGCTGATACACCCGCGGATCGATCGCTTCGCCGCCCGGCAGCACGTAGTTCCACATCCACGTGATGAGCGGCTTCGTTACCGGGAACACGACGATGCTCACCAGCGCCGCGATGGCGACAACGATCCCCAATCGGGTCACCATCTCCTCGATGTGCTCGCCCAGCGGTGCCTCCTCGTCGGACTCCGGCGCGTCCATCCCGATGCCGCCACTGGCGGCGTCGGGATCGCTGCTCGCGCCCGCCGCCACGCCGCCCGGCGTCGGCTGCGTGGCCGCCGTTGGACCGCCGGCTTCGTGGTCGCGCGGCGTGGCCGTCTGGTGGCGGTCCTCCGGGAGCAACTCCGGCTCGGACGCCTCCGCCGAGGGCTGCTCGTCGTCGTCGACGCGCGTGAACTCACCCCCCTCGGACTCGCCGCCACCGACGCGACGCACGGCGGACTGCAGGCCGTCCCACGGCGGGCCCTCGGAGGCGGCGTCGTGGCGGCCGTCTGAGTCCTCAGCCATTCGTCCGATCCTTCGCGGCCGCGCCGTTATAGGCTTTCTTTTACCGTCCGACAAGAAGATTGATAACTCCGAGCGGGCTATCGCGTAGCAATGAGTGGCTCCGGCTCGGATCTCGTCAGCCCGGGCACCGCCCGCGCAATCGACTCCGGCCGAGAATCCATTGGCGTCCTGCTTTCGACGGCTCAGGACCGCCTGCAACACGTCTTCATCGCGTTCGTCGTCGGGCTGCTCGCTGGCATCTTCGTGATGCGGCTGTTCATCTGGCCCACCCTGGAGGCCGATCTGCTGCCAGCCAACGCCGAAGTCATCGCCCAGACGCCCTTCGAGGTCATCCTCATGCAGGTGAAAATCGGGCTGTTCGCCGGCGTTTTGGCGGCGCTTCCGGTGTTGGCGTACCACGCCAAACGCCCCCTCCAGGACCGCGACATCGTCCCGCCGATCAGCGTCACGCGCTGGCAGCTCGGCGGCGTGCTCGTGATCGCCGCCGGCCTGGCCGCGCTGGGCGTGCTCTACGCGTACTTCGCGTTCTTCCCGCTGATGTTCCAGTTCCTCGCCGGGAACGCCGACACGGTCGGCCTCTCGCCGAAATACTCCATCGTCAAGTGGACCGAGTTCATCCTGTTCCTGTCGCTGTCCTTCTCGCTTGCCGCACAGCTCCCGCTGTTGATGTCCGGGCTGTCGTACTCGGGCATCGTCGCCTACGAGACGTTCCGCGACAAGTGGCGGTACGCGATCGTCGCCATCGCGACCTTCGGCGCGCTGTTCTCCCCCCCGGACCCGTTCACGCAGATCCTCTGGGCCACCCCACTGGTGTTGCTGTACGGGCTCAGCCTCTACGTCTCGAAGATCGTCGTGACGGTCAAACGCGGCCGCGACGACATCGACGTGCGGGGTGTGTTCCGCGCCGCCTGGAACCGCATCCTCGGGGTCGTCGTCCTCGGGTTCGGGGCCGGATACGCGGTCGAACAGTACAACGGCATCCAGCTGTTCAACGACGGGCTGGCGGCGCTCGGGTCCGGGGTCCGCGTCCCGACCGTCGAGCGCGCACTCGGCGTGCCGACCGACACCGCCGTGCTCGTGCTCGGCGCCGCGTTCGCGGCGCTTGCGGTGCTGGCGGCGACGCTGTACTACCTCTACGTCGCCGTCGACCGCGCGGCCGCCCGCAACGGCCCCCGCAGTCGCCGGCCCGACCCCGCCGACATCGACCTGAACGCTCTCGACGCCGCCGGCATCGAGGCCGCCCCCCCGGAAGCGTTCGCCGCACTCAGCGAGGACGAAGCGCTCGCAACGGCCTCCCAAGCCATGGACGACGGCGACGACCGGAAAGCCGAACTCGTCCTCGACCGCTTCGACGCCGCCGCTGCCGACGACGACGACACGGGGTCCGAGGCCGACAACCCCGACGCGGAGTCGTCAGCCACCATGCAGCGCACGGCCGCCGGCATGATGGACGCCTTCACCGAGGACGACACCACCGAGGACGACATCGGCGGCTACTACCACGACCTCCGGTTCATCTTCGACAGCCTCCGGTCGCGGGCGTTCCGCATCGTCGGCGGGTTCATGCTCGTCATGGTCGGCGTGTTCGGCTGGCTGTACTACGGCGGCCTGGCGACCCTGCGCTACGACTTCATCACGCGCATCCCCCCGGAGATCCAACCCGACGCCAACTCCTGGCCGATCACGCTGCACCCCGTTGAGGCGCTGGTGTTTCAAGTGAAGCTCTCGGTCGTGATCGCCGCCGTCGCCGTGGTGCCGCTGCTCGTCTACTACCTGTGGCCGTCGCTCTCCGAGCGCGGCCTGGTGACCGGCGACCGCAGCACCATCCTTGCTTGGGGTGGCAGCCTCGCGGTCACCCTCGTCGGCGGCAGCTACCTCGGGTACGCCTACATCGCGCCCGCAGTCATCTCGTTTCTCGTCGGCGACGCGCTGCAGGCGGGCATGGTCATCAGCTACACCATCGGCACGTTCGCCTGGCTGGTCTTCCTGTTGACCGTCGGGATCGGCCTGCTCGCCAGCATCCCGGTGACGATGGTGCTGTTCAACCACGGAAACATTGTCTCGTTCGACACCATGCGGCGGCGCTGGCGGGTACCCGTGCTCGCCACGTTCTTCTTCGCCGCGCTGGCGACGCCGGACAGCCTCTACACGATGTTCATCGTGGCCCTCCCGGTGGCCACGATGTACGGCCTCGGGCTCGCCATCCTCTACGCCCTCACGCTGGGCGGTCGACGCGGCGGCGACTCGCGGTCCACACCGACGTAACCCGACGGCCGAGCAGCCACCCAACCCGCGCAGCTTATACTCGACGGCTCGCATCCGTTAGTATGCCCAAGATCAGCGTTGAGATGCCCCAGGAGCTGTTGGACGATCTCGACGAGCACGTCGGCGACGACGGCAAGTTCGTGAACCGGAGCGACGCCGTCCGCGCGTCCATCCGGAAAACCCTCGACGTGCTCGACGACATCGACGCGCGCCACGGCCGCCTCCAGGACGCCGCCACAGCCGATGATGCGTAACGACACCCCCGTGACCCAGGTCGCGCTCATCGGGCTGTTCGTAACCGCGCTGGTCACCGCCCAGCTGACGGCGTCGAAACTCCTGTTGTTCGAGCTGCCGGTGTCGCTGCCCGTCACCGGCGCAGCGCTCGTGCTCCCGGGGGCGGCGCTGGCGTACGCCGTGACGTTCTTCGCGTCGGACTGCTACGCCGAGCTGTACGGCCGGCGGGACGCACAGGTGATGGTGAACGTCGGGTTCGTGATGAACCTCGTGTTGCTCGCGTTGGTGTACAGCACCGTTCGCGCGCCCATCGCGCCGTTCTCCGGAGTCGGCCAGGACGCCTTCGCGACGGTCCTGTTGTCCGCGGGGAACATCGTGGCTGGGTCGCTGCTGGCGTACGTCGTCAGCCAGAACTGGGACGTGATCGCGTTCCACGCCATCCGCGACCGCACCGGCGCCAGCCACCTCTGGCTGCGCAACATCGGCTCCACGGCGACCAGCCAGATCATCGACACCGTGATCTTCGTGACCGTCGCGTTCTGGGCGGCACCGGTGCTGTTGGGCGTGGGTCAACCCAGAACCCCCGCACAGCTGCTCGCGTTGATCGTCGGCCAGTACCTCCTGAAACTCGCCATCGCCGTCGGCGACACGCCGTTCGTCTACGCCGTCGTGGCCGCGGCCCGCTCACGCGGGCTCGGCGCGCCGGCACCCGCAGCCGACTGACCCGGCGGTTACGCGCCGTCGCGGCGCTCGGCGAACCCGTAGTTCGGCTTCAGGTCGGTCACCGTCACGTCAACGGTGTCGCCCTCGGCGGCGTCATCCACGAACAGGGTGTACCCCTCGATGCGCGCGATCCCGTCGCCCTCGTCGCCCGTGTCGACGATCTCGACGGTGTGCTCGTCGCCCTCCGCGATGGGAGCCACGATGTGGTTTTTGCCCACCACGTACAGCTCGGAGGAGGCGTCCCGGGAGGCGTCCGGGCTGTGCGTCGCGACGAACGCGAACTCGTCTTCGATGTCCGCCAGCAAGTCCTGGAAGTCCCGGCCGTCGAACACCTTCACGACGAAGTGGCCGCCGGCGTCCAGCAGCTCGCGGGCCGTCTCCAGGGCCTGGCGGGCGAGGTGCACGGACCGCGCGTGGTCGAGGTCGTACTCACCGGTCATGTCCGGGGCCATGTCCGACACCACGACGTCGGCGCTGCCGTTGGCGGCGTCCCGGACGCGCTGTCTGGTTTCGTCCTCGGTCATGTCCCCGCGCACCGTCTCCAGGCCGGCGTCCGTCTCGAACTGCGTGATGCTCTGGAAGTCGACGCCGACGACCTTCCCGCGTGCCCCGGCGCGCTCGGCGGCCACCTGCAGCCAGCCCCCGGGTGCCGCGCCCAGGTCCACGACTGATGCACCCCCGAACAGCACGTCGAATCGGTCGTCGAACTGTTGGAGCTTGTAGGCCGCCCGCGACCGGTAGCCTTCCTGCTTGGACTTGTTGTAGTAGTGGTCCTTCCGGTTCCCCATGGTGTCGACAGCGAGGGCACCGGAACGGATAGTTTCGTCGTTCGCCGGTGTCAGCCCGTCCACTCACGGACCAGCAGCCCGTCTCGGTGGGTGTGTCCCGTTCCATCCGCGTCCTCGGTGACAGCGTCGCAGCCGGGTACGGCACCGACGACAGCCCCGCGTGGCCCCACCGGATCGCCGACGCCCCAGGGGAATCGGTGTCCGTGACCGTCCGTGGCGGCGTCGGCACGACGCTCACCGACCACGCAGCCGACACCGCCACAGCCGGCGACTCGGGCGAGGTGACCGTCCTCGTTCACGCCGGCCACAACGACGCACAGGTGGGCGGCGACGGCGACCCGCGCGTCTCCGCCGACGCGTTCCGGGCGGCGGCCGCCCGCCTCGACGCCGCCCTCAGTGCCGCCGACCGGGTCACCAGCCACGCCTTCGTCGGGTTGCTCCCGCTGCTCGACGTCGCGGGCGGCGTCGGCTTTAGCGCCGCCCAGCCCCAGCGTGCGCTGGCGTTCGACGACGCGCTGGCGGCCGCTGTCGACACCCATCTCCCGGTCGCCCGCCCGATCGACGCGTGGCGCGACCGCACCCGCGACGGCGTCCACCCGACGCCCACGGGCCACCAGGCGGTCGCCTCGACCGTTGCGGACTGGCTGGCCGGCGAGCCGTGATCCGCTCAGTCGCCGGCGCGAGCGGCCAGTGCGGCGGTCGTGTCGGCGGCGCGCAGGTCCGCGATCGTGCAGTACCACGCCCCCCGGACGCCGGTTCCGTCGGCCACCACCGGGTCCGCCAGCGCCACGAGGTCGCCGAGCTCCAGGACGGTCACCCGGTCGGTGTCCGCGAACGGCTCAACGGTCGCCGCCCAGTCGCCCGCCCGCATCGGTCCGGGGCCGCCGCGCGTCTGCTCGACGCGGTCCATCACGGGCGCGACGTGCGTCACCGCCGACACCGGTGCCGGCCGATAGATCGCGAGGTGGTCGTAGGCCGCCGTCGCGCGGCTGTACCCCGCTGGAATCGGGTACAGGCCGCGTCCCTGGCAGCGCTCGAACGTCGCCGGCCGCACCGCCACCACACAAACCCTGTCGTCGGGCTGCATCCTTCCCCGTTCGGCCGCCCGCTACTTGTGGTGGTGGGGTCGACGGGAACGCTTGAGTCGCTGGCGCTCCTGGGTCGGATATGCGCACCACCGACGGCGGCTTCCGCGCCGAGGCGGTCACCGCGCTGGCGGCCCGTGACTACCACCACGCCAGCGATGCGTACGCTCGCGCGGGCTGGCGGGTGCTGTCAGCGCCCCGCAACGACCCCGACGTTGCACCGTTCGACCCCGGGGAGAAAGGATGGGTTGGCTCGGGGCTGGCGCATCTCGCAGCCAGCACCGCGGCCGCCCGGGTTGCCGGCACGCCCGCCCGGGCGACCGACCGCGCCGTCCACGGCGTCGCGGCCGCCCGCGACCTCCGGCGCGCGTACGCCGACACCCATCCCGCGCGGGCGGCGTGCTTCGACGAGTTCATCGCTGACTTCCACGCGCTCGGCGGCCTGGACGGCGTCGGCGACGCCTACGAGGACGCCGCCGCCGCCCACCGCGAGGCCGCCGGATCGGTTGCGTCCCCGCAAACGCTCGCGACGACGCCGCTGTTCGAGGCCGCAGCCGTCCCCGTCAAGCAGCTCGCCCGCGGACAGGCCGACGGCGAGATCGCGGTGTCCTGGGACGACCTCCACGGCGGGGACCCCGGCGACCCAGGGGCGTTTCTCGCACACCGCGCGACGTACAAACGCCAGCGCCTCCCCGGGCTCGTCGAGGCGGCGGTCGACGACGGCCACCTCGCCGCGCCACGGGGGACGACCGAGTACGCCACCGACCACCACGAGTGTCCGGCGTGTGGCTCCCGCCACGTCAACTGGATCGCCGACAGCACCCTCTGTCTGGTGTGCTCGCGGCCCACCGAGCCCACCAACGAGTAGCCGCTCACCCGAGGAACTGTCGCTCACGCGCCCCCCGCCGGATCGCCGACCGCAGGGCGTCGTCGCCGCGCTGGAGGGCGTCGATGGCGTCGTCGGTGGCGGCGCGGTGCTCGCTGTTCGGGGTGACGTCCACCCGCTCGACGGCGGCCGCCAGCGTGTCGTCGTCGAGGTCGAGCACGTCCGTACACCGTGGGTTGAAATACCGCGCGGCGTCCGCGAGGTGGTCGAAGTACGCCGGGAACGCCTCGCGCACGAACGCCGCGTCGTCGTCGGTGAGCGCGTGCGCGCCCAGCAGCGTCGGCGGGCAGCCCACCGCGTACAGCGACGCCGTGTAGCCGATGGCCCGCGGGAGCGCGTTCTCCCCGACCTCGCGGGCGTAGCCGAACAGCCCGACGTGGAGCTTGCGGGCGCGCCGGTCGGGCACGTACGACGACAGCCGGTTGACCGTCCCCGCGATGGCGTCCACCTGGTCGGCGTACGCGTCCGCGGTCCGGTCGATGACGGCCAGCGCGCGCGCCTCGTCGATGGGGAACGGGGGCGCACCCAGGTCCGCGTCACGGAGCGTGGCGACCCCGTCGCGGACCGTCTCCACGGGATAGTCGTATTTGAACGCCGACTGCACGGTGAACGTCTCCACCTCGCTGTAGGCGTCGGCGGTCGCGGCCGCGCGCTCGGGGGTGAGGTTCCCGCGGAACGGCGCCGACCCCGCGCCCAGGATCGGGTGGACGTCGACGCCGGTGGCTTCGCTCATCTCGTAGAGGCGCTGCAGAGCGACCTTGTTGATGAGGTCGGCGGCCAGACAGCCGTAGTTCAACGCGGGGTCCGAGCGCGCGAGAAACACCCGGACGGCCTCCTGGTCGTGGGCGGTCGCGTACTCGCGGACGATGTCGTCGGCCGCCAGCATCGCCTCCCGCTCCTCGATCAACGGGATGACCGTGATCGACGCCGGATCGAACTCCCCCACCCACTCCTCGACCGTTCTGCCGTCCCAGACCGCCTCGTCGGCCTTCCCGGTCACGAACCGCTCGTAATACTCGTGGACGGCGTTGAGCTGGTCGGCGTCGGTCACCATCGGCACGATGACCTCGAAGATCGGCGCGGTCGTCTCCAGCCCGTACTCGACGGCGAAGCGCCGCGCGGCGTCGAACGACCGCGGGATGCTCTCCAGGATCTCCAGCAGGATCTTCGCCTCGGACCCCTCCACGTCGGGGTTCGGGCCGCGAACGGTCAGCCGCACGTCCGTCCCCAACTGGTGGTCCGCGAAGAACTCGTCGTACCGCGAGAGCAGCTTCTTGACGGCGTACTCGTCGCCCTCCTTGCCCTCGAAGTCCCACATCTGTTCGTCGCAGCCCAGATGCGAGTACACGTAGTAGGCCTCCTGTATTTCGTCCTCGCCCTCGATCACGTCGCCGGCGGTGAAGAACGGGAGTGTGGCGTTGTCCGGATGTTGCGTGCTCATCAGTCGCGGCACGTCGACCATGTGACGTGATACGTGACCGCACCCCAAAAAACCGGCCGGCAATTCAGCTGTGTTCACGCCCGCTCACAGCAACCGAAACCAGTTTCCACCTCGTTGCCGTCGCCGCCGACACGCGTGCTCACCCACCACCGGACGCCCACGCCCCCGGTCGCCACCGCCCCTCCAACCGCAGCCGCTAGGACACCCCTGCGGGGGAGTCCGTGATGGGGGCGGCGTCTGCTCTTGTCGGCTCCACCCCCGGCCACGTCGCGGTCGTCGTCGTCGCCACCCTGCTGATCTGGGCCGGCAGCTCGTGGCTCGAAGCCGCCGCCGAACAGCTGTCGGCGCATTACGGACTGCCCGCCGTCGTGCAGGGATCGATCGTCGTCGCCATCGGCTCCAGCTTCCCGGAGCTGCTGAGCGTGCTCGTCACCGCCCTCGACGGCTCGTTCGGACTGGGCGTCGGGGCCATCGTCGGGTCGGCGATCTTCAACATCCTCGTGGTGCCCGGGCTGGCCGGTATCACCACCACCCAGCCGCTGGACGCCACCCGGACGGTCGTCTACAAGGAAGCCCAGTTCTACATGCTGGCGGTTTCCACGCTGCTGCTCACGTTCGCGCTGGCAGTCATCTACGCCCCCATCCCGGGTGGTGACCCGCTCGACGGCGCTGTCACGCGCCCGCTGGCGCTCGTCCCGCTGCTCCTCTACGGGCTGTACCTGTTCATCCAGTGGCAGGACGTGGGCGACCACGACCCCACCACGGACACCACTGACGTGGACGTGCCCCGGGCATGGGCGCGCCTCGCGGCCGGGCTGGCCGCCATCTCGGTGGCCGTCGAACTGCTTGTCGGCGCGGTCACGGGACTGGCAGCCACGTTCGACATCCCGTCGTTTCTCGCCGGCGTGACCATTCTGGCCGCCGCCACCAGCCTCCCGGACGCGCTGGTGAGCGTTCGGGCCGCGCGCAGCGGCCACGGCGTCACCAGCCTCGGGAACGTCCTCGGGTCGAACACGTTCGATCTCCTGGTTGCGATCCCGATCGGCGTCCTCATCGCCGGGCGCGCCCCCGTGTCGTTCGCCGTCGCAGCCCCCCTGATGGGTGTGCTCACGCTCGCCACTGTCCTGCTGTTCACCGTGCTCCGCACGGGGCTGTCGCTCACCGACGCCGAGTCGTACGCCCTCCTCGTTGCATACCTCGGCTTCGTGGCCTGGATCATCGGGGAAACACTCGGGGTCGTCGGGCTGATTCGGGTGTGATCGCCGCCAATGCCAGCGCCCACGCGCGCGCCCGTAGCGGGGGCTTTTTACGGGCGGCTTGCGTAGCCGTCTGCAATAATGTTCAAGGCGATAGTAAGCGCCGACACGCTCCAGGAGACACTCGACTCCGTGAGCGTGCTGGTGGACGAGTGCAAGATCCACCTCGACGACGACACCCTCTCCATTCGCGCAGTCGACCCCGCCAGCGTCGGCATGGTCGACCTCGATCTCGCCGCCACTGCGTTCGAATCCTATGAAGCCGACGGCGGCCTCATCGGCGTCAATCTCTCCCGGCTGGAGGACATCGCGGGCATGGCCGACGCCGGCCAGCTCATCCAACTGGAACTCGACGAGGAAACCCGCAAGCTCCACATCCAGATCGACGGCCTCGAATACACGCTTGCGCTCATCGACCCCGACTCGATCCGCCAGGAACCGGACATCCCGGACCTCGATCTGCCCGCGCACGTCGCCATCGAAGGCCGCGACATCGACCGCGCGGTCACCGCCGCCGACATGGTCTCCGACCACATCGCGCTCGGCGTCGACACCGGCGACGACCTGTTCTACGTCAACGCCGAAGGCGACACCGACGACGTTCACCTCGAACTCGCGCCCGACCAGCTCATCGACCTCGACGCCGGCGACGCCCACAGCCTGTTCAGCCTCGACTACCTCAAGGACATGAACAAGGCCATCCCGACGACCGCGGAGGTCGAACTCGAACTCGGCGACGAGTTCCCCATCAAGCTGCACTTCGACATCGCCGACGCACAAGGCCACGTCACGTACATGCTGGCCCCGCGCATCCAGTCCAACTGACGCCACCGCCCGCTCCGTTTCTGATCGCGTCCGGACCTGTCCAGCCGCCGGCTCGTGCCCTCCGAGCGGTCACCGGGCCAGGACCGTCTCGCCGGCCCGCACCGTCTGCCCGGACTCCACGACGACGTCCCCGCGGTCGTAGGCCGGCGGAAGCACCACGTCGGCGCGACTCCCGAACGAGATGTGGCCGAGGCGGTCGCCACGCGCGAGGTCCTCGCCCGCCTCGACGTAGGGATGGATGCGTCGGGCGAACGCGCCCGCGATGAGCACCACCGTCCACTCCGCCGTCTCGACGCGGACGCGCTCGTTGTGCGCGGACTCCTTGCTGAACGCGGGCCGGTGGCCGCCCGGCTCGTGGACGACGCTCTCGACGCGCCCCGCCACCGGCACGCGGTTCACGTGGACGTTGTGTACGTTCATGAACACGCCCACGCGAACCCGTCCGTCGTCGCGCGTTCGGATCACCGACACCGTGCCGTCGGCGGGCACAACCACGCCCGCGCCGTTCGGGCTGCGGTCGGGGTCACGATGGAACCACACCACGAACGCGGCCAGCGCGACGCCGACGACGCCCCACGGCGACGACGCCGCGAGCGCCGCCACACCGACGACTGCGGGCGGCAGGGCGTACTTCCACGTCCAGGGGCCGCGCGCAAGCACACTCGACGCGTCGGGGGCAAGGCGTGTGAGCGTGTCGGTCCAAGCCGGGGTGCTTATCGGCGTCCGCTCGCAAACACGGGCCAGCATGAACGCCCGCCACGCCCGCTATCCCTTCCTGGGGGACGCCCGCGACGCCGTCGAGGAAGCTGGCGTGGACCTCGCTCGCGTCGTTACCGAGGACGACGCCGTCGTCGAGCGCGCCCGCGAGCGCGTCGTCAGCGCGCTCACGGACGGCACGATCGGCGAGCCGGCCGCCACGGTCAGCACCCGCGTCGAAGTGCTGTCCTATCCGGTCGCCCGCGTGCTGGTGTCCATCGTCGACGAATCCGTGCTCGTGCGCAAGTACGCCACGGCCGAAGCCGACGCGGCCTACGACCGGTTCACCGCCGACGAGTCCACCGACACCGACCTGAAAAGCGTCTCCGACACCACACGCGTCTCCCGTGACACGCTCCTCAGTGAGTTCGATCTCAGGGCACACGTTCACGCCACACCGGACGCCCACACGGTGGACGTGCCGACGTACCTGTTGCTCGCGTCATCGCTTCGCGACGACGACTGGCGGCTGGTCAACCGCGCGCTCGACGACGGTCGCGTGCCGGTCACCGACGCCGAACTCGACACCCTCATCCGGGAAGCCATCCGCGAACGCGTCGCGGACGGCCTGCCCCTCTCGGTCCCCGACCAGATCGCCGACGCCCTCGACGAGCCGGTGGCCGCCATCCAGGACGCCCTCGCGGACCTGGATCTCACCCGCGAGATCGACACCGTCGTGCCGGAGCTGTTCCCGCCGTGCATGAAACACCTCCTCGACCAGGTGCAACGCGGCGACCACCTCCCACACCACGCCCGCTTTGCCATCACGTCGTTCCTCTCGAACGTCGGGCTGTCGACGGACGAGATCGTGGACATCTACGAGGTCAATCCCGGGTTCGGCGAGGAGATGACGCGCTACCAGACCGACCACATTCAGGGCGACTCAAGCCCCACCGAGTACACCGCGCCGTCGTGTGCGACGATGAAAGCCTACGGGAACTGCGTGAACCCCGACGACCTCTGTGACGCCATCAACCATCCGCTGTCCTACTACGAGGTGAAACTCGACGACGGCGACGACGACGACCTCGCCGACTGGCGGGACCGCGAGGACGACGACAGCCCCGATTAGCCCTGCTTGCCCGACATCCAGTAGCCGATCCCCGCCATCAACAGGATGAAAATGACTATCGCAGCGACCACTGCGTACCCGGACGTGGCTCCGAACCCGCCGGCTCCCACCGACACTGCGGCGACGAGCACAGCGATGAAAACAAGCACCGCGAGGACGGCGATGCCGGCCTCCACGCGGGCGTCGAGCGCGTCTGACATGGCTTGCGATTCCACGGGCCACTGGAAAAGCGCTTCGAAGCAGCCGACGCCCGACCGAGGACGCTAGTAGTCGTCGAGGCCGGTCCGCTCGGGGCCGCCGGCGAGCGTCTCCAACTCGGTGCCGTCGGCCAGCGCGGTCTGCTTTTTGACGCGGTAGCTCCCCGCGTCGGTGGTGTGGAGGTCCGCCGGGTGGAAGAAATACCAGTCCTCCCGGTCGAAGCGCGCGCCGATGCGTGGCTTCGCGCCGAAGTTCCGCGCGAAGTACACCAGTGACTCCACCTCCTCGCCGTCCAGGTAGATGGGGTCGCCCGCCGAGGATTTCGCCTCGATGGCGTAGAACTCCTCGCCGTTGCCCGCCAGCACGTCGGGGAGGTCGCGCTTGGTCGCCGCCCCCGACGCCGGCGCGCGCATCACGGCGAACCCCGTCTCGTCGAGCGCGTTCACGAGCTCGCGCTCGCGCCGGTTGCCCTTGGCGTTGGAGTTAGCCATGGTGGATGCCCCCGTGCACGCCAGCGCCCTGCGTCGCGATCATGCGCCACGGTAGGCCGCCGGCCGGTTAGTGCGTTGTGCCACAGTCCGGTGGCGCTGCCGGCTTACGTGCCGTGCTGCCAGGAGTCCATGTACTCCGCCTGATCGTCGGTGAGGGCGTCGTACTCGACGCCCTCGGCCGCCAGCTTGATCTCCGCGATCTCGATGTCTAGCTCGTCGGGCACGTTGTGGACGCCGGCCGCGTACTCCTCGCGGTTCGCCACGAGCTCGCGCACGCAGACCGCCTGCACGCCGAAGCTCTGATCCATCACGCCGACGGGGTGGCCCAGCCCGATGGGCGACGCGAGGTTGACCAGGCGGCCCTCCGCCAGCACGTTCAGGCGGCGGCCGTCGGCCAGCTCGTACTCGCGGACGCCCTCGCGGGCCTCGCGCTCGGAGACGGCGAGCTCCGAGAGGTGATCGAGGTTGACCTCCACGTCGAAGTGGCCGGCGTTGGCCAGCACCACGCCGTCGTCCATGCGCTCGAAGTGCGCTCGCGTGATGACGTTCTTGTTCCCGGTCGTGGTGAGGAACACGTCACCGACCTCGGCCGCCTCGGCCATCGGCATCACGTCGTAGCCCTCCATGTGCGCCTCCAGGGCGCGCCGCGGCTCGACCTCGGTCACGATGACGTTCGCGTTCTGGCCGGCGGCCTTCTTCGCGACGCCGCGGCCGCAGTCCCCGTAGCCCGCGACGACGACGTCCTTGCCCGCCCACGAGAGGTTCGTGGTCATGGCGATGTTCGCCAGCGCGGACTCCCCGGTGCCGTGGACGTTGTCGAACAGCCGCTTCATCGGGGTGTCGTTCACCGCGAACACGGGATACTCCAGGGCGTCGTCGTCGTCCATCGCGCGCAGCCGGTGGACGCCCGTGGTGGTCTCCTCGGTGCCGCCGATGATGGTGTCGATGAGCTCGGGGTGGTCCTCGTGTACGCGGAACACGAGGTCGCCGCCGTCGTCGACCGTGACCGTCGGCTCGTGGGCCAGCACGGCGTCGATGGCGTCGTAGTACGCCTCCCCCTCCGCGCCGCGCTCGGCGTACGAGGTGATCGACTCGTGGGCGTCGAGCGCCGCGCTCACGCCGTCGTGTGTCGACAACGGGTTGCAGCCCGTGATCGCGATCTCGGCCCCGGCGTCGGCCATCGTCTCGACCAGCGCCGCCGTCTTGGCCTCGACGTGCATCGCCATCCCGATGGTTTCGCCGGCCAGCGGCTGGTTGGCGTCGAACTCCTCGCGGAGCGCGGACAGGATCGGCATATGCTCGAACGCCCAATCGATCTTCGCGCGCCCCGTCTCGCGCGCCGACTCGGGATCATCGAGCCGGCTGCTGATCGCCGGTGCAGTTGTCATACCAGAACTCACGGGCACCGACCTCAAAACGCTACCGGAGCCGCCACACGCGTCCCCGTGGCACCACCAGGCACGCCGCGCTACTCGCCGGCGCGCGCTGCCAGCTCGCTCGCGCGCTGTGCGGCCTGCTCCCGCACCGCGGCCTCGTCGAACGGCAGCACCTCGCGGTCCCGCATCAGGACCTCGCCGTCACAGATCGTGTGCCGCACGTCCTGGCCGGTCGCCGCGTACGCCAGATGCGAGACGTGATCGTGGACCGGTGTGAGGTGTGGCACGTCGAAATCCACGACCGCGAGGTCCGCGTTGGCGCCCACTTCGATGCGCCCCGAGTCGAACCCCAGGGCGGCCGCCCCGCCCGCGGTCGCCATCTCGACGGCCGCCCGGGCCGGCACGGCGTCGGCCGCGCCGGTCTGTAGCTTCCCCAGCATCGCCGCGTCCCGCAGCTCGTCGAACACGTCGAGGTCGTTGTTCGACGCCGCCCCGTCCGTCCCGAGCGCAACGGTCACGCCGGCCTCCCGCATCGCCTGGACGGGTGCCATCCCGGACGCCAGCTTCATGTTCGACGCCGGGCAGTGCACGACGCTTGCCCCCGACTCCGCGAGCAACTCGATCTCGCCGGCCGTGGTGTGCACGCCGTGCGCCAGGAAGTCATCCTCCGCAAGCAGCCCCACGTCGGCGGCGTACTCCAGGGGACGGCTGCCGTGCTCGTCGACGATCGGCTCGACCTCCTGCTCGGTCTCGTTGGCGTGGAAATGCACCGGCACGTCGGCCTCACGGGCCGCCGCGACGAACTCGCGGAGATACTCCTCGCCGACCGTTGTGAGGCTGTGGGGCATGTACGCGCTCGTGATGCGGCCGTCGGCGGCGTCGTTGAACTCGCGGGCGACCGACAGCGCCTCCTCGTTGTCCGCGACTGCGTCGGCGTCGTCCTTCCCGACGGTGACCACGCCGTGGCCCACCCGCGCACGCAGCCCCGACTCGGTGATCGCGTCGACCACCTCCGGCACCTCGAAGTACATGTCCGCGAACGCCGTCGTGCCCGCGCGGATCATCTCCACGAGCCCGAGCCGAGCCCCCGCGCGGATGTCGCCGTCCGCCAACTCCGCCTCCGCCGGCCAGATGTCCTCCTGGAGCCACGCGTCCAGTTGCTTGTCGTCGGCGTACCCGCGCAGCAGCGTCATCGCCACGTGACAGTGGGCGTTCACCAGCCCCGGCATCACCAGACAGCCCGCCGCGTCCACCGTCTCGTCGCCCGCGGGCGTGTCCCCGACCGCGATGATCTCCCCGGCGTCCCGATCAACCAGCACGTCGCCGTCGCTCACGGTGAAGTCAGGATGCAGTACCGCGCCGCCGGCAACCCGCAGCGTGTCGCTCATATCGCGTGTTCGCCCGACCCGGGCGAAAAGCTGTCGGGACGCGACGACTCCCAGGCGGCCGCCGCGATGCTCGCGGTCTGGCCCACGCCCACGGCCCCGATGCCCGCCAGCACGAGCCACCCCGACGCCGCCGACAGCGGCGCCGCAAGCCCCACCACCGTCACCGCACCGCCAGCCACCGACGCCATGGCCGCGCCGAGGTAGACCCGCGCCAGCCCCGGGGCCGGCGTTCGGCGCGCGGTCACGGCCAGCGCCCGCACGGGGAGCAACATCCACCCGACCACGGTCGCCGCGCGCAACACGCCGCCCGGCACGGCGGGCACCCGGAACGACGCCACGCCGAGCAGCGTCACGCCGACGCCCGCAACGATGACGCCGCGCCACGCCTGCAGCGCGCCCGTGTCCATCTCCGTCCAGGACACCGCCCCGAACGCAACCAGCAGCCCCACGATCACGACGTGGGCGACGAACAGCGCGTGCGACCCGACGTATCCGAGGTGGGCGGCAGCGGTGAACCCCCACGCCAGCGGCACCAACCCGACGGGCGCGTACTCCCGGGTCCGATCTAGCATACCCTCCGGTGGGACGCCCGCGTGCTTCAAACCCCGCCCCGTCGCCGCCACCCAAAGCTAGTTCCGCACCCCCGGTGAACCGGCTGGCATGCGCATCGCCGTTCCGAACAAGGGACGCCTCCACGACCCGACCCTGGCGCTGCTCGACCGCGCCGGCATCGGCGTCGAAGACGGCGCCGACCGCCAACTGTACGCCGACACCGTCGACCCGGCGCTCACGGTGCTGTACGCGCGCGCCGCCGACATCCCCGAGTACGTCGCCGACGGCGCGGCGGACGCGGGGATCACGGGCCACGACCAACTCCGGGAGTCCGGCGTCGACTGCGTCGAGGAGCGCCTCGATCTCAACTACGGGTCGTGTCGACTGGTGCTTGCCGCCCCCGAGGACGGCGACGTCACCGCCCCCGCCGACCTCGACGGGGCGACCGTCGCCACCGAGTTCCCGACGATCACCCGCGCGTACTTCGCGGACACCACCGCCACCCCGGAGATCGTGGAGGTGACCGGCGCGACCGAACTCACGCCCCACGTCGAGATGGCCGACGCCATCGTCGACATCACGTCCACGGGCACGACGCTCCGCGTCAACCGCCTCCAGGTCGTCGACGAGGTGTTGTCCTCGTCAGTGCGGCTGTTCGCCCACGAGGACGTCCACGACGACCCCAAAGTCCAGCAGGTCGAAACCGCGCTCCGATCCGTGCTCGACGCCCACGGGAAGCGCTACGTGATGCTGAACGCGCCCGCCGACCGCCTCGACGACGTGAAGGCAGTGCTGCCGGGGCTTGGCGGCCCGACGGTGCTCGATGTCGACGAACCGGGGACGGTTGCGGTGCACGCCGTCGTCCCCGAGCGCGACGTCTTCGAGGCGATCTCGGAGCTCAAAGCCGTCGGCGCGTCCGGCATCCTCGTCACCGAAATCGAACGCCTCGTGGACTGACCTCACTCCTCCGCGCCGGCCACCTGGCGGGTCGCGCGGACCACGAGTCGGACCGCCGTCCCGCCGGCGGGGTAGGCCATCGTGCCCACGACGCCCGCGGCCGCAAGCCCGATCGCCGCGATCCGCATCTCCCCGATGGTGGTCGTGGCCAGGGAAACGGCGGCCCCGCCGGCCGGCGCGAGCCACCGGTCGGCAAGCGACGCTGGCCGACCCAGCATGTAGTAGGCCGCCAGCGACACCACGGCACCGAGGCCGAACACCGCAGCAACGTCCGGCCCCGGCCGGTGGACGTAGGTGGCGGCGTACGCGAGCACCGCCGCGCCGAGCGCCATCACGCTGGCGCGCAGTGCGCGCTGGTCGTACTCGTCCATGCGCGTCACTGCACGGCCCATGGGTAAAAATCGCGGTGCGCGTTCTCTCCGGCTGCGACCGTCAGCCGGGCGCCGTCGACAACACCGCCAGCAGGTTCGCAACCAGCAACACCACCGCCAGCGACACGGTGTAATGCATCACCACGACGAACACCGTCGTCCGGTAGCGAACCCGGTATACGGCGCGCACGGCGGCAGCGTCGGCAGCCAGCCCGACGGCGACGATGAGCAGCGGGTTGAACCGCACGAGCACGAGCGTCACCACGGCTGGCGCGACGCCGACGAGGAAGCCACGCTTCCAGGGGACGTCCCCGAGGATGTACGTCGCGGCCGCGTGGGCCGTGAACCCGAACAGCAGCCAGCCACCGACGAACGTGGCGAGATACTGCAGCGGCGTGCCCGCGACCGGTTCGACGGTCGCCACCATGCCCGCCTAGTCGAGGAGCCCCAGCTCCTCGAGCCGGGACGTGATCTTGTCGACGGCGTGCTCGGCGTCCTTTGGCTCTTTGCCGCCGGTGATGACGAGCTTCCCGGAGCCGAACAGCAGCGCCACGACCTCGGGGTCGTCCAGACGGTAGACGAGCCCGGGGAACTGCTCGGGCTCGTACTCGATGTTTTCGAGGCCCAGCCCGATGGCGATGGCGTTGAGGTTCAGCTGGCGGCCGAGGTCAGCGGACGTGACGATGTTCTGGACGACGATCTCGGGGTCGTCTTCGACCTTGATCGAGAGCTCGCGGAGCTTGTCGAAGACGATGCGGAGGCTCTCGTGTACGTCGTCGGTTGATTTCGCGCCCGTGCAGACGATCTTGCCCGAGCGGAAGATGAGTGCGGCGCTTTTCGGGTCCTGCGTGCGGTAGACCAGGCCGGGGAACTGCTCGGGGTCGTAGTCAGCGCCCTCGAGGTCCATCGCCACGCTCTGGAGATCGAGCTCCTGCCCGATGCCGGTGGAGGCGACCACGTTTTCAATGTTGATGGTTTCCTTGGGGTCGGTCATCGTTCGACTTAAACCACGTATTTAACCTTTATAAAGATTGGTAGTCCGGGGAGTGGTGCCTCAAATACCCAGCGTCACCGGCAGCCTGATTGCCGGCGGGCGTCCAGGTCGTGCGTGTTCGTGCTCGAACTCGGCGGGGACGACGCCGACGCGTTCGCCGCCGCCGAAGCCCGCACTGCAGCCCCCGACGCCACCGTGGTCGCGCCCGGTGTCGCCACCGCCAGCAGCCTCGACACCGACGCGCTAGCCGGGTTAGCGTACACGCACCGCGCCGCCGACCACCTCACAACCGCCGCCGCCACCGTCCCCGCGGCCGTCGCCGCGCTCCGGGACGCGCCCCTCGACCGCACGGGGTCGGTCGCCGTGCGCGCCCGCGACGTGCGCCACACGACCGGCGTGGACACCCAGCGCGCCGAACGCGACCTCGGCGCCGTCCTCGTGGACGCCGGCTTCGACGTGGACCTCGACGCCCCCGACCACGAACTGCGCGCGCTGTTCACCGCCGACGACTGCTTTCTGGGGTGGCACGTCGCCGACTCCGTCCGCGACTACGGCACCCGCAAACCCACCGACCGCCCGTTCTTCCAGCCGGGCAGCATGGACCCGCTGTTGGCGCGCGCGGCCTGCAACCTCGCCCGCGTCACCCCCGGCGACCGCGTCCTCGATCCGATGTGTGGTACCGGCGGCGTGCTCATCGAAGCCGGGCTGCTCGGCGCACACCCCATCGGCACGGACGCCCAGGCGAAAATGGCGGCGGGCGCGCGCCGCAACCTCACCCACTACGTCGATGACGCCACCACGGGGCGTGCCGACGCCACCGCGCTGCCGTTGCCCCCCGACAGCATCGACGCCGCCGTCCTCGACGCCCCCTACGGCCGCCAGTCGAAGATCGCCACCCACGACCTCGCCGACCTGGTTGGGGGGGCACTCGACGAGCTCGCCCGCGTCACCGCCGGCCGGTGCGTGCTCGTCGCCGACCGCGACTGGCGCGCCGAAGCCACCGCCGCGGGCTGGACCGTCGACGCACGCTTCCAGCGCCGCGTCCACCGGTCGCTCGTCCGCCACGTCCTCGTGTTGGCGTAGTCACGACCGGTAGTGGTCGACGAGCCCGACGACCGCCAGCGACCCGATGACCGCGATCAGTGCCCACACCCGGTTGGCACCGACCGGGCGGACGTTCAGGGCGGCCATCACCGCCGACGCCACCAGGTATCCGAACAGGCTGGTGAACCAGACGGTCGCGTACTCGACCGGCGCCCGCCCGACAGCCACCCACCATCCGATCACGAAGCCGGGTGCGAGCTGCGCCACCGTCTCCCACCACGGCGTCGCCGGGCCGGTCACCACCCACAGCACCAGCGACGCGGGCAGCGACACCATCAACATCGACCCGACAACGATGCCGGCGCGCTCGAAGTACTCCGCAAGCTCCATGCTCTGACCGAACCCGCATCCAGATAAAAGCCTACCGGCCAAGCTCCGCGAGCAGCCGCCCGAGCTGCACGCGGTCGCTGGTGCCACGCGTGAGATCGAACTCCACGTCGCCCGCAAGCGCGTACAGCTCCGCCACGTCGTCGCCGGAATACCGCGAGCGCGCGACCTCCAGCAGGTCATCGAGCACCTCGCCGCCGCTCATCCCCTCGTCCACCAGCAGGTCGTCCAGCGTCGACCGTGCGTCGGTGAACGCGCCGGCCTCGGCGTCGTCGAGCATCGACTCCACGGCGGCGTCGCTGCCGACGTCCTGCAGCGCCTCGTAGGCGGCGTTCATCGTCACCTCGCCCTCCTGCTCGGCGGTCGTCTGCGCGCCCAACACGGCCTCCCGGAGGTCGCCCTCCGCGTACCCCGCGACGAACTCCAGGCCGTCCGGCTCGTAGTCGACGCCCTCGGCGGCCACGATCTCCCGGAGCACGTCGACGACCTCGTCGTCGGTCGGCGCGCGCACTGAGACGGGGAAACACCGCGAGTGAATCGGCGGGATCAGCTTCGACGGCTGGCGGGTCGCGATGATGAACTGCGTGGCCTCGTGGTGGCGCTCCATCACCCGCCGCAGCGCCTGCTGGAAGTCCTCCCGGATGGCCTCGGCGTTGTCCAGCAGGATGGTGTTGTAGCCGCCCGAAACCGGCGAGTAGCTCGCGGTCTCTTTCAGGACGTGGTTCACGAGGTCGGCCTTCGAGGAGTTCCGGCGGCGCTTGGCGTCGATGAACGACGCGAACCGGGGGTCCTCGCTGATCTCCGTTTTCGTCATCCCGAAGACGTCCGCGACGTTCACCTCCACGAGATCCGTCTCCGGATCGTCGTGGGCGGCCGCTGCGAGCGCGCGAACGGCGGCGGTCTTCCCCGCGCCCGACGGCCCGTACACCACGAGGTTCACGGGTTCGTCGACGGCGTCCCGGAGCCGGTCGCGCACGCTCGCCTGCGGGAGGTCGGCCAGCGACGGCGCGTGCTCGTCGATCCACAGCGGCTCGTCCATTGCTACCCGCTGCTACCCGCCACGGGACAAAGAAAGGGCCGGTCGCCGGTGCGCCTCCACCGCATCGGTGAGGTTTTGCGCGCGGCCCGCCCAGGTTCGGGCATGACTCTGGAGGTCACCTTCCTCGGGACGAGTGGCGCCGTCCCCACGACCGAACGCAACCCCAGTTCCGTGTTCGTGCGCCGCAACGGCGACGCGTTCCTCTTCGACGCCGGCGAAGCCACGCAGCGCCAGATGATGCGGTACAAGACCGGGTTTGGGGTTTCCGACGTGTTCATCACGCACGGCCACGGCGACCACGTCTTCGGGCTGCCGGGGCTCGTTCACACCTGGGACTTCAACGACCGCACGGACCCCCTGACGATCCACGTGCCACGCGGCCTGCGCGGCGACATCGAGGACCTCGTGTTCTCGGCCGGCGGCGACGTCGGCTATCCGGTCCGGATCACCGAGGCCACCCCCGGCGCGGTCGTGCGCTCCCACGACGACTACGAGGTGCGGGCGTTCGAGACGGCGCACAGCACCGCCTCCGTCGGGTACGCGCTCGTGGAGGACGACCGGACGGGTCGCTTCGACCGGGCGCGCGCCGAGGAACTCGGCGTCCCGGTCGGCCCCAAGTTCTCGACGCTCCACGACGGCCAGCCGGTCGAACTCGACGACGGCACCGTTGTCAGCCCCGAGCAGGTCGTGGGCGACCCGCGGCCGGGCCGCACACTCGTCTACACGGGTGACACCCGGCCCCACGACCCCGTGGTGTCGGCCGCCGAAGACGCGGACCTCCTGATCCACGACGCGACGTTCGCCAACGACGCCAGCGAGCGCGCCGCCGAGACGGGGCACTCGACGGCCGGCGAGGCCGCGGATGTAGCGACGGAGGCGGGCGCAAAGGCGCTCGCGCTCACGCACGTCTCCTCGCGGTACGCGGGCGACGCCAGCGAAATCAGTGCGGGCGCGTCGGGCTTCGACGGGGAGGCGTTCGTCGCCCACGACGGCCTGACCCACGAAATCCCGTTCCCGGACGCCGACTGACCGCGCCGCCGTGCACTTATGCGTGCTCACGTCGTACGTTCGGGCGTGAGTACACGCACGAGCGCCCTCGACGCTCTCGTGTTCGGCGTCGACGTGCAAAGCGGTGACGTGCGCGGTGACGCGCCCTCCTACGCGCTTGTGAGCTTTGACGGTGAGACCGTCGAGCGCGACGTTGTCACGCGCCGGAAGCTGTTGCGGTTGGTGGCCGACCGCGAGCCCGCCATCGTCGCCACCGACAACATGTACGAGCTCGCCGCCGACAAGGACCAACTCGTCCACCTGCTGCGGCGGCTGCCCGACTCCACCACGCTCGTGCAGGTGACCGGCGACGAACGCCCCGAACCCCTCTCCAGGGTGGCCAAACGCCACGGCGTCCCGTACGGCAAACCCGCGATGGAGGAAGCGGAGGCCGCCGCCCGACTGGCCGCCCACAACGTCGGCTACGAGGTGTCGGCGTTCACCGACGAAACCGAGCTCAAGGTCGCCCGCGGGCGGTCCACGGGTGGCGGTGGTGGGTGGAGCGCGGATCGCTTCACGCGGCGCATCCACGGCTCGGTCAAGCGGGAAACCCGCACCGTCGAATCAGCGCTCGACGACGCCGGCCTCGACTACGACCGGGAGGTCACCGAGAAGTACGGCGGCTACGCCAACGCCGTGTTCACGGTGCAGGCGCGCCCCGAGAACATCCCCGTGAGCGAGCACCGCGCCGGCGACACCCGGGTGGAAGTTGAGCCCGTGCGCCGCGACGGCATCGAGTTCCGGCCGCTGGCGCGCCGCCGGGACCGCGTGCTCGTCGGCATCGACCCGGGGACCACGACGGCCGTCGCGCTCGTTGGATTGGACGGCCACGTGCTCGACGTGATGAGCACGCGCACCGCCGACACCGGCGATGTCATCGAGTGGATCATCGAGCACGGCCGCCCGGCGCTGGTGGCCGCCGACGTCACGCCGATGCCCGACACCGTCGAGAAGATCGCGGCCAGCTTCGACGCACCGACGTGGGACCCGGACACCGACCTCCCGGTCGACGAGAAACAACACCGCACCCGCGAGGAGGGCTACGACGACGACCACCAGCGGGACGCGATGGCGGCCGCGCTGTACGCCTACGACCACTACCGAGAAACCATCGAGCGCGCCACCCGGGAGACGCCGCCGACCCTCGACGAGGGCGACGTGGCAGCGCGGGTGCTCGACGGGGAACCGCTTCAGGCCGTCCTCTCGGACCTCGAAGAGACCGACGACCCCGAACCCGACGAGCCCACCCACGACCCCCGCGAGCTCACCGACGACGAGCGCCGCATCAAAGACCTCGAAGCACAGGTCGAGCGCCTGCAGGCCCACGTCTCCGATCTCGACGCCGAACTCGACGCGAAAGAGGCCACGATCGAGGAGTACGAGGACGAGCTCTCGGAGGCCCGCCGCGAGGAACGTCAGGAAGCCCGCGAGCGCCGCGAAGTCACCCAACTGGAGTGGGAGAACGACCGACTGGAGACCGAACTCGAAGAGCAGCGCGAGCGCGCTGACAGCCTCGAAGCCAAACTGGAGCGCCTGAAGGACCTCTGGAAGCTCGACCACTCGAACCTCGGCGACGTCGGCGGCGAGGGCCGCGATCTCGTCGCCGTCAAGCCCGTCGACCAGTTCACGGTCGACGCCATCGAGACGGCCGACGACGAGTACGGCATCGCTGCCGGCGACGTGGTCTACCTCCGGGATGCCTCCGGCGCGGGCCGCCGCACCGCCGAACTCCTCGCCGGCTTCGACCCCCGCGTCGTCCTGCGGTCGGGCGGCCTCTCTGACGCCGCCGACGAGGTGCTGTTCGACCACGAGATTCCCGTCGGCCCCGCCGACGGCGTCACCATCCGCGAAGTCGACGAACTCGCCATCGCCAACGAGTCCGAAGTGGAGTCCGTCGTCGAGGACTGGAAGCAGCGGAAGGCCGAGCGTGAACGCGAGCAGAAGGAGACAATGGTCGACTCCATTATCTCCGAACACCGCGCGGATAGGGACTGACTGTCTCGGCTCGACCGCAACGCTCCGCTCACAGACTCACTGCCTGCCTAGTTCTCGGCTCGCCCGTCCAACCGCGTTCTGGAGGCGTTCGGCGTAGAAATCCCGCTCGTACGCGGATAGCTCGTCGAGCGCGAGCATGCCCGCGACGAGTCGAGCGAGCGTCGCCGCCCGGTACAGCGGCTCGCAGCGGTCGAAAGACCCGGCGACCGGCCGCACCGCCCGGTACCCCTCGTAGAATGTCTCCCTGACGCACCAGTCGGCGGTCGGGTCGTGCATCCAAAACGCGTTCGCGGCCGCCGCGAGGTCCCACTCGGCGCGGCCGGCGCGGGCGCGGTCGAAGTCCAGCACCCCGACCACCTCGTCGTCACTGAACAGCACGTTGTCCGGTGAGAAGTCGCCGTGGCAGAGCACCGGGTCGAACGACTCCGGGAGGCGGTCGGCGAACTGGTCGAGGACGCGCTCCAGTCCGGCGGCAATCGACCCCAGACCGGCGTCTCTGAGGTGCCCTGCGCTCTCCGAAACCTCGCGCTGGGCCCACTCGCGGAACGCTGCGTCGCCGCACGCTCGGACGGACAGCTCGCTTCCCTCTCCCACCAGCGCGCCGGCGGTGTCGAACGCGGCGTGGTCGTGAATCGTCGCGAGGTACCCGGCCGCGTTCCGCGTGCGCGCCGGGGAAACGTCCCGCTCGCCGCTCGTCCCCGGGAGCTTCTCGACGAGCACGTACCGCCGGCCGTCGAACTCGGCGACGCGCTCGCTGACCACTCGCGGGACCGGAATATCGGTCTCCCGGAGTGCGACGTACCAGTGGAGTCCACGGGCGAGCGAGTCCACGTCTCGCCCGTCTTCGGACGCCGCGAACTGGAGCACGTAGCCTCGACTGTCGACCGTGAGGACGTACGTCTCGTGCTGGAGGCCTTCGGCGACCGGCGCGACGGCGTCTGGCGGTGCGCCGAGGTCGCGTTCCGCAATCGCGGCGACCGTGTCGTTCATCGGTCGTGGTTCGGCGACTGCCCTGTTACGGCTTTCGGGGGCTCGGTCCACTGCCGTGTCGGGACTCGTCCGTTCGAACCGTTCACAGACTTCCGCACCGCTTAACCCCGCGGCCCGAGTCTCCGAGCGTATGAACGCGTACGAGCGCATCACTCGGAACACGGCGGAGGTCGTGACCGAGGAAGAGGTGCGGGAACTGGCCGAGGACCCCGAGGGCAAGCGGGTGTACGTCGGCTACGAGCCCTCCGGCGTGCTCCACCTCGGACACCTGCTGACGGCGAACAAGCTGATCGACCTGCAGGAAGCGGGGATGGAGGTCGTGGTGCTGCTGGCGGACGTCCACGCCTACCTCAACGACAAGGGGAGCTTCGAGGAGATCCGGGCGACCGCCGACCAGATGAAAGCACAGTTCCTCGCGTACGGCCTCGACGAGGATCAGACCGAGTTCGTCCTCGGGTCGTCGTTCCAGCTCGACGAGGACTACGAACTCGACCTGCACGCGATGCAGGTCGAGACCTCGCTCAAGCGCGCGCAGCGCGCGATGGCCGAGATTCAGAGCGGGGAGACGCCGAAGGTCAGCCACGTCGTCTACCCGCTGATGCAGGCGTTGGACATCGAGTACCTCGATTTGGACCTCGCCATCGGCGGGATGGACCAGCGGAAGGTCCACATGCTCGCTCGCGAGGAACTGCCGAGCGTCGGTTACGAGAAGCGCCCGGTGTTGCACACGCCCATCATCGGCGACCTCGGAACTGGCGACGGGAAGATGTCCTCCAGCGAGGGCGTCACCATCTCGATGGAGGATTCCACGGCGGACATCGAGGAGAAGGTCACCGGGGCGTTCTGCCCCCAGACCCGCGACCCCGAGGGCGAGACGGTCAACCCGGTGCTGGAGCTGTTCCAGTACCACGTCTTCCCGCGGTTCGACGAGGTCGTCGTACAGCGCCCCGACGAGTACGGCGGCGACCTCGTCTACGAGGCCTACGAGGACCTCGCCGACGACCTGGAGTCGGGGGAGCTCCACCCCGCGGACGCGAAGGGCGCGCTCGCCGCCGCCCTGGACGAACTCATCGAGCCAGGGCGGCAGCGGCTCCGAGAGATCCGCGGCGAGTAACGACGCCACCGGGGGTGCCGAGACGGCGCTCCGCGTGGCGCTGGACGAGCACGGCAAGGCGGCCGGGACGGAGCGGGTCGCCACCGCAGATCTGTCCGCGAAATCGGAAAAAGACATTTGTACACATGCCGAGTATTATGATGTACAGAAACTCCCGTAATTAAATCGGTAATTTTTTCTAACAGTTCCGTGTAGCTGCTGCTCCGGCTCCAAGCCGAGCGGATTCGAGTGCGGCGAGGGGCGACCGTCACCGTGGTCGCTCCAGACGGCGACGACGATTGCACTGTCAACTCCCGATCACCTCGCTGCCGTCCGAGCACCGCCGCTCGACCCACGGACGACCCGCCACACCGCTGGCGACTCCGGAGGCTCCGACCACCCATGCCAGGCTCAGACTCACCCGTCCACGTCGACTCGCTGTCCGACCCCGCATCGCTGCTCGACCACCCCGACCTCGCTGTCGAGACGCACACCGAACCGATCGACGCTGCCGACTTCGACGCCGCCGAGGCGTGGACCGACCACGTCGTCGTCGGCGTCGCGGACGACCGTGGCGTCCTCCTCCACGACGACGGCCACCACGGCTGGACGCCGCCCGCCTTCGAGATCGGTGACGACGAGGACGCCCTCGCCGTCGCCGACCGTGGGTTCGAGACGCTCACTGGAACAACGCTCTCCATCGACGGCGTCCTGCACGCCCGCCGGCGCACCTTCACCGTCGCCGACGACGGCGACGACCGCGAGACGGCGGTCTGGACCGTCCTCCTGTGGGCCACTTCCAACACCCGAATTCCGGACGACCCCGAGAGCGAGGCCGACGACGCCGACCTCGCGTGGCGCGACGCCGCGCCCAACGACGCCTCCGAGATCGTCGCAGCCGACATCGAACGCATCGCGGCCACGACGTCGACCAGCGCCGACCCGACCGAGTCACTCACCGACCCGGCCGCGTTCGCCGACGACTGCATGTGATTGCCGCGCGCTCGCGGTTCGCCGGCCGCGATCGGCGAGCGAGGGGCGCACTTCGTGTCCTGCCGCGGGCCTGCGTTCCCGCTGCGTGTTGTGGACGCGATTACGCCATCCCGAACACGCCCATGACGGACTGGATGGCGCCACGGGCGACGAGCGCGAGCCCGACGAGGACAGCCGTGAGGCCAGCCGCGACGACCGGCGCTTTCCACGCGACGACGGCGACGCCGACGACCATCAACATCAGTCCGAAGACTCCCGACAGCCCGAGTTTGTCGAACATATCGCAGGCACGCTCAGCGGCCGTAGTAAGCCTGCTGGTCGGCGGTCGAGTGCCGTGGAGTGGTGGGGTTTAAACAGTTCGCTGTTCAACCGCGGCGTATGAGCGACGACGGCGGCGGACGCAAGAACTTGCGAATGCCCGAGGACGACGAGGTGTTCGCGGAGGTCACGGACATGCTCGGCGCGAACCGCGTGCAGGTGCGGTGTGCGGACGGCGAGGAGCGGACGGCGCGCATCCCCGGCCGGATGCAAAAGCGCATCTGGATCCGCGAGGACGACATCGTGCTCGTGGAGCCCTGGGACTGGCAGGACGACAAGGCCGACGTGACGTGGCGCTACGAGAAAAGCGACGCCGACCAGCTCCGCGAGGAAGGGCACATCGAATGATTGCGGTGGACCGGCAGTGACCGACGACGAGTACGGATTGACCGAGGAGACGGCGGGCGCGCCCGGCGACGAGTTCGAGGAAATCGACGTCAGGGACACGGAAGCCGACAAGATCGCGCGCACGAAAGACCGCGAGTTCGCGGAGTTCCGCAAGCGCCTGAAGGACACCGAGCAGTTCAAGCTCGACGATGGGGCGTTCGACGACGCGACGTATGCGGCCATCTACAAGCTCGTCGAGGACGACCACATGGGCGCGATGGGGGGCCCCATTTCGACGGGCAAGGAGGCCAACGTCTACGAGGCGTTGGACGCCGAGGGCGGCGACGTGGCGCTGAAAGTGTATCGCATCAACGCGTCGAACTTCCAGCAGATGCGGGCGTACCTGGAGGGCGACCCGCGCTTCGAGGGGTTGCGCGGCGACAAGAAGGCGGTCGTGCTGTCCTGGACGCGCAAGGAGTTCTCGAACCTACGCCGCGCGAAGGCGGCCGGCGTGCGGGTGCCGGCGCCGCTGGCGGTCCAGCGCAACGTGCTGGTGATGGAGCTCATCGGCCGCGAGGGCGACGCCGCGCCGACGCTCAGCGACGTTGACATCGAGAACCCTCAGATGGCCTACGAGGTCGTCCGCGAGTACGTGCGGCGGCTGTACGACGCCGGCCTCGTGCACGGCGACCTCTCGGAGTACAACGTTGTGGTCTACGAGGGCGAACTGGTCGTCATCGACGTGGGCCAGGCGGTGACTATTCACCACCCCAACAGCGCGACCTTCCTCGAACGGGACTGCCGGAACGTCGCGAACTTCTTCGCGCGGCAGGGCGCGGACGCCGACCCCGACGACCTGCTGTCGTACGTCCACGAGCACGCGACCCCGCGCGCCGAGGCGGACACGGCGGCGGGCGACCGCGACGGCACCGAGGGGAGTCTCGACCGGGGCAGCGACGCCGACGACGCCTGAACGGACCGGACAGAAACTGTTTTGAACGTGGTCGCCGCACTCGCGCGTATGCAGTCTGCTCCCTGTGGCTGGCGCTGGCGCGTCCGGGGAGCGGACAGTTTCGCCGCCGCGGCCTGACGGGCGTCACCCGCTCGGGTCGGGGGCGTGGCTCACTCCGGTCCCGCCGTTCTCCCGTACTGCGCGTCGACCACCAGCCACGCACCCACACCAACACACATGACAGCCGACGGAAACGCCGTGACGCCGTACGCCGTCGAGAGCGACGACCTCGACTACGAGAAACTGCTCGCTCGCTTCGGCGCCGACGAACTGACCGACGACCAGCGCGCCCGGTTCCCCGACCACCCACTGGTGAACCGGGGGCTGTTCTACGCCGGCCGGGACGTCGACGACTTCCTGACGGCCGGTGAACAGTCCATCGTCACCGGCGTCGGGCCGTCGGGGCCGATGCACCTCGGGCACGCGATGGTGTTTTACTTCGCGAGACGCCTGCAGGACGAGTTCGGCGCCCGGGTCTACGTTCCGCTCTCCGACGACGAGAAGTACTGGTTCAAAGACCAGACGCCCGCGGAGACGGGCGACTATCTGCGAGCGAACCTCCGTGACCTGCTCGCGGTCGGGTTCGACCCCGAGTTGACGCGCATCGTCGTCGACACGCGGGACGCGGACGTGCTCTACCCGCTGGCGACCGCGTTCGCGGGGGACGTGCGGCACGCGACGCTCCAGAACGTCTATGGCGAGCCGGACAACGTCGGGCAGGCGTTCTACCCGGCCGTCCAGACCGCCCACCTCCTGCTCCCGCAGCTCGTCCACGGCGAACACGAGACGCTGGTCCCCATTGCCGTCGACCAGGACCCCCACGTGCGGGTGAGCCGGGATGTCGCTGCGAAAGCCCGCTACCCGGTCGGGAAGCCCGGGGCGCTCCTGATGCAGTTCCTGCCGTCGCTGGCGGGCCCCGGGAAGATGAGCAGTTCGGCGGGCGTCTCGATTCGTCTCACAGACAGCCCCGACACGGTCCGCGAGAAGGTTCGCACGCACGCCTACACCGGCGGCCGCGCGAGCGTCGAGGAACACCGGGCGAAGGGCGGCGTCCCCGCGGAGGACGTGCCCTTCCAGTACCTCTCGGCGTTCTTCGAGCCCGACGACGCCGAACTCGCGCGCATCGAGCGCGAGTACCGGGCCGGGGACCTGCTCTCCGGGGAGTTGAAAGACCTCGCCGCCGACCGCATCACCGAGTTCCTCGCGGCCCACCAGCGGCGGCGCGCGGCACTCGGCGATGTCACCGAGGCACTCGACGCGTTCCGGCTCACCGACGACGAGCGCCAGCGCGCCCGCGACGCGGTCGGGTTCGGGTACTGACAGAACCGAACTTCTGTCCCGAACCGGACAGAACCATCATTCTGGAATCACTTATGTCGACATCCGGCCTGTGACAGTGCATGCGCCACTTGCTCACCGACACGAACTTCCGTCGACTGTTCACCGGCCGCCTCGTCACGAACGCCGGGGACAGCCTCTACTACGTCGCCGCGATGTGGCTCGTCTGGGAGCTCACCCACGACCCATTCTACTCGGGGGTCGCCGGCTTCCTCACCATGGGGCCGAGCGCACTCCAGTTCCTCTTCGGACCGCTCGTCGACCGCTGGCCGCTCCGTCGCGTCCTCATTGGCACCCAGGCATTCCAAGCTGTGCTCGTGCTCGCCATCCCGCTGGCCGCCTACACCGGCCACCTCTCCGTATGGGTCGTGCTCGCGGTGATGCCGCTGCTCGCGCTCGCCAACCAGCTTGTCTATCCCGCGCAGAGCGCCGCCCTCCCGCGCATCGTCGACCAGGCGGACCTCGTGGACGCCAACTCCGCGTTCAGCCTCGCTTACCAAGGTGTTGACCTCGTGTTCAACGCCGCCGCTGGCGCTGTCGTCGCGCTCGCCGGTGCCGTCGCGCTGTACGCCGTCGACTCGCTCACGTTCGTCGCCGCCGCGCTCCTCTTCGCCGGCGTGCACATCCCGGTCGCCGCCGACGAGCAGCCGACCGCCGGCACCGACGGTGCGGGCGACCCGCCCGCTGACGTGGCCGCCACCGACGGCGGTGAGTCGTCGGCTGACGACGACGCGGCCACCGGGACCGTCGACGATGCAACCACTGGCACCGCTCCCGACGGATACCTCGCGGACCTCCGTGCTGGCCTCACCGTCCTCCGAGGGTCCTTCCTCGTGCTCGTGCTCGCCGGGGCCGCGGTCGTCAACTTCGCCTCCGGCGCGACCATGGCGTCGCTGCCCGCGTTCGCGGACACCGTCGGCGGCGCGGGCGCCTACGGCACCCTGATGGCGGGCTTCGCCGCCGGGAACCTCGGCGGCGCACTCGTCGCGTCGCGCCTCGACCACCTTCCGTTCGGGAAACTGAACGTCGCCGTGTTCGCGGTCAACGGCACACTCGTCGCCGCCGCCGCAGTCGCCGCCACCGCTGGCGCACCTCTCCTCGTCGTGGTTGCGCTGTTCGCCCTCGCGTTCATCCCCGTCGGCGTCGGAAACGTCCTCCTCTCGTCAGTCGTGCAGGCCGCCGTTCCCGAGTCCAAGCTCGGCCGCGTGTCCAGCCTGGTCGGGTCCGCCTCCCAGTTCGCCATCCCGTTCGGCACGCTCGCGGGCGGTGCCGTCGCGGGCGCGTTCGGTCCAGTCGCCGCCATCTACGTGCTCGCCGGCGCGGCGCTCCTGCTCGCCGCGTACTGGCTGGCCGTCCCCGCGCTCCGCACGCTCCCGCCAGTCGGCGACATCGACACGCTCGACTAGGCCCAAGCCTAAGTTTCCCCTCGCCGTCCACTCGGCCATGACCGACGACGCAGAGGCGGCCTTCTCGGCGGTCGCGGACGAACTCCGCGTGCGCATCCTCCGCGAGCTCTGGGACGCCGACGACCCACTCTCCTTTTCCGAACTGCGCGAGTGTGTCGATGTCCAGGACTCGGGGCGGTTCAACTACCACCTCGGCGAGCTCCGCGGACTGTTCGTGGAGCAGACCGAGGACGGCTACGACCTTCGGTTCGCCGGTCGGAAGCTCGTCGGCAGCCTGCACTCGGGAGTGTACACGGAGACCGGCGGCATGGTCGGCCCTCAGTCCGTCGACGGAACGTGTGTCCTCTGCGGCAGTGACCTCGAAGCCGTCTACGAGGACCAGGTCGGGAAGGTCGACTGCACGGACTGCGAGGTGACGATCATCCAGACCGGGGTCCCGCCGGCGTTCGTCGACGGTCGGGAGGACGACCTCGCGGCCGCCATCGACGGCTACGTGCGAACGACGTCCCGGTCGCTCCTCGACGGCTTCTGTCCGACCTGCAGCGGCCCGACGGCGGGTCATCTGGCGGAGAACGACTACGGCCCGCAGGCCGTCGTGAACTGCGAGCGCTGTGGCATTTCCTTCTCCGGGCTGGCGGCGTGGGTCGCCGTCGACCACCCCGCAGTGCTGTCGTTCTACGACGACCACGACCGGAGCGTGCGGGACACCGCGCTGTGGCACCTCGACTGGCTGGCGGACGCCGAGTGGGTCGACGGAGCGGCGGGCGACCGCGCGACCGTCGAGGTCAGACTCGACGACGAGCGCCTCCGGGTAACTGTCACCGACGACCTCGCCGTCACTGCCGTGGATCGGGCGCAGACCGACTGACGCAGGTGACGAAGGCTTTTACGCGAGCGACAAATAGACTGCAGCATGAAACACGTGAAGATTCCGACCGACCGGATCGGGGTGCTCATCGGCGACGGGGGCGAGACGCTGCGCCGCATCGAGGCCGCCGCCGAGGTCGACATCGATGTCGACTCCCAGGACGGTGCGGTCGCCATCGAGCGCACGGGCGACCCCGTGCGGGGGATGCAGGCACCGGAGATCGTGCAGGCCATCGGCCGCGGGTTCAAGCCCGACGAGGCGCTGACGCTGCTGGACGACGACATGCGGATGTTCGACACCATCGACATCGGGCGCGCCGCCCGCAACGACAACGACCTCCGCCGGAAGAAGGGCCGACTCATCGGGGAGAACGGCCGCACGCGGGAGTTGATGGAGGAACTCACCGGTGCGTCCGTTGTCATCTACGGGTCGACGTTCGGCGTCATCGGCCAGCCCTCCGAGGTTGACGTGGCGCGGTCGGCGGCGGAGATGCTGCTTGACGGGGCACCCCACGGGTCGGTGTACTCGTTCCTCGAACGCAAGCGCAGCGAGGAGCTGAAACAGCAGGGCATGGAGTACCACGAGTTCCCCGGGTAACGCCGCTTCGGAGCGTGTGGCGACGCCGGTGGTTTTCTGTGACAGCAATTCACGTACATAAGTAGCCGGGGAGGGGTTTCGAGCTCGGCCGTGGGGCGGCGGTTCGGGCCTGCTCGCCACACATGGTACTGATTGTCACACAAGTTTTAAATAGAATCGCATTCAATCAAAGAGTGATTATGGCGCAGCAGATGGGTAACCAGCCGCTGATTGTACTCTCCGAGGACAGTCAGCGCACCTCAGGCGAGGACGCACAGTCGATGAACATCACCGCCGGCAAGGCCGTCGCCGAATCCGTTCGCACCACGCTCGGCCCGAAAGGCATGGACAAGATGCTCGTTGACTCCTCGGGCGAAGTCGTCGTCACCAACGACGGCGTCACCATCCTCAAGGAGATGGACATCGAGCACCCGGCGGCCAACATGATCGTCGAAGTCGCCGAAACACAGGAGACAGAGGTCGGCGACGGAACCACGACATCGGTCGTCGTCTCCGGCGAGCTGCTCTCCGAGGCCGAAACCCTCCTCGAGCAGGACATCCACGCCACCACGCTCGCACAGGGGTACCGACAGGCCGCCGAGAAAGCCAAGGAGCTGCTTGACGACGCCGCGATCGACGTCTCCGCCGACGACACGGAGACCCTCGAGAAGATCGCCGCGACCGCGATGACCGGCAAGGGCGCGGAGAACGCCAAGGGCGTCCTCTCGGATCTCGTCGTGCGCGCCGTTCAGTCGGTCGCCGACGACAACGACGTCGACACGGACAACGTCAAAGTCGAGAAGGTCACCGGCGGCGCAATCGAGAACTCCGAGCTCATCGAGGGCGTCATCGTCGACAAGGAACGCGTCAGCGAGAACATGCCGTACGCCGTCGAGGACGCCAACATCGCGCTCGTCGACGACGGCCTGGAGGTTCAGGAGACCGAGATCGACACCGAGGTCAACGTCACCGACCCCGACCAGCTCCAGAACTTCCTCGACCAGGAAGAAGAGCAGCTCAAAGAGATGGTCGACGCGCTCAAGGACGCCGGCGCCAACGTCGTCTTCGCCGACTCCGGCATCGACGACATGGCCCAGCATTACCTCGCCAAGGAGGGCATCCTCGCGGTCCGTCGCGCGAAATCCGACGACTTCACGCGACTCTCCCGCGCCACGGGCGCAACCCCGGTCTCGAACGTCAACGACATCGAGGCCGCGGACCTCGGCGCAGCCGGCAGCGTCGCCCAGAAGGACATCGGCGGCGACGAGCGCATCTTCGTCGAGGACGTCGAGGAAGCCAAAAGCGTCACCCTCATCCTCCGCGGCGGGACCGAGCACGTCGTCGATGAGGTTGAGCGCGCCATCGAGGACTCCCTCGGCGTCGTGCGCGTCACTCTCGAAGACGGCCAGGTCATGCCCGGCGGCGGCGCGCCGGAGACCGAGCTCGCGATGCAGCTTCGGGACTTCGCGGACTCCGTCGGTGGGCGCGAACAGCTCGCCGTCGAAGCGTTCGCGGACGCGCTCGAAGTCATCCCGCGCACCCTCGCCGAGAACGCGGGCCACGACCCGATCGACTCCCTGGTCGATCTCCGCAGTCAGCACGACGGCGGCGACACCGAAGCGGGCCTCGACGCCTACAACGGCGACGTCATCGACATGGAGTCCGAGGGCATCGTCGAGCCGCTGCGCGTGAAAACGCAGGCCATCGAGTCCGCCACCGAGGCGGCGACGATGATCCTTCGCATCGACGACGTCATCGCCGCGGGCGACCTGGCCGGCGGCCAGGTCGGCGACGACGACGGCGACGACGGCCCCGCTGGCGGCCCTGGCGGCATGGGCGGCGGCATGGGCGGCATGGGCGGTATGGGTGGCATGGGCGGCGCGATGTAAGCTCGGCCACACGACACCACTCCAGCCAGTCTGCACCGCTCGCTCACCATCCGACACGTTTCTTTCGACGCCCCACCACCCAGCGGCAGCGCCGCCACAACTGTGTTCAATTCAACCATTTCGGCGTGTTCAGCCAGTAAAAGGAGGGTCTAAGTGTCACGCGACATGATCGCGTGTATGGAGACGCTGCTACTCAACAAGGACGACGTGGACGAGAACACCCCGATGGCGGACCTCATTTCGGCCATCGAGGACGCGTTCGCCGCCTACGAGACGGGCGACGCCCAGATGCCCGCGAAGTCCTACGTCGACCTCCCCCAGTACAACGGCGACTTCCGCTCGATGCCCGCGTACATGGACGCCGGCGACTGGGACGCCGCCGGCATCAAGTGGGTGAACGTCCACCCCGACAACCCCGCGGACCACGACCTCCCGACCGTCATGGGCACGATGGTCTACTCCGACCCCGAGACCGCGTTCCCGCTGGCGCTCATGGACGGCACCGAACTCACGATGAAGCGCACGGGCGCGGCGGCCGCGGTCGCCACTGACCACCTCGCCGTCGCGGACGCCACTTCGTTCGGCGTCGTCGGTGCCGGCGTGCAGGCGTACACCCAACTGGAGGCCATCTCGAAGATCCGGGACATCGAGGAGGTCGTCGTCAGCGACGTCAGCGACGACGCCGTCCAGCAGTACGTCGATCACTTCTCGGACCGCTTCGACGTGCGCGGTGGCTCCATCAGCGAGGCCGGCCACTGCGACATCCTCTCGACGGTCACGCCCGTCGAGGACCCCATCGTGACCGCCGAGGACGTCGGCGACCACACGCATATCAACGCCATGGGCGCCGACGCCGAAGGGAAACACGAGCTCGCCGACGACATCCTGCTTGCCGGCACGCTCGTCATCGACGACCACGCCCAGACCACCCACTCCGGGGAGATCAACGTCCCGTACCACGAGGACACGCTTGCGGACGACGACATCGACGCCGAGATCGGTGAAATCGTCGTCGGGAACGCCGACGGCCGCACCGACAGCGACGGCGTCACCGTCTTCGACTCGACGGGGCTTGCGATCCAGGACGTCGCCGCCGCCCACGTCGTCTACGAGCACGCCAGCGAGCACGACAACGGCTACGAGTTCGATCTGCTCGGCGTCTAGCGGCTTTTCCCTGCGCTACTTCGACACCCATCACCCGCATGGTGGGCGGTCGCTCGTGTCCGAGTCGGGGGGACTGCCGTACTGAAAGGCATTTGTCGGTCGGTCACGCAGTGTCCGCCAAGAGAGACACATGGGAGAGCAAGCCACCTACGACCACCACGCCATCGAGCAGCACTGGCAACGCGAGTGGGACGACGCCGACGTTTTCCGGGTGCCCGACGACGCCGACGACCCGGAGTACGTGTTGGCGATGTTCCCATACACGTCCGGTCAGCTCCACATGGGCCACGTGCGGAACTACGCCATCACCGACGCGTTCGCCCGCTACCGCCGGATGGACGGCGAGGACGTGTTGCATCCGATGGGCTGGGATTCGTTCGGGCTGCCCGCGGAGAACGCCGCCAACGAGCGCGACACCAACCCCCGGGAGTGGACCGAGCGCTGCATCGACCAGATGCGCGACCAGTTCGAGGCGCTGGGCTTTGGCTACGACTGGGAGCGCGAGATCACCACCTGTGACCCCGACTACTACAAGTGGAACCAGTGGCTGTTCACCGAGTTCCGCGACGCCGGGCTCGTGGACCGCCGGGCCGCCACGGTGAACTGGTGTCCGTCCTGTGAGACGGTGCTGGCGGACGAGCAAGTCGAGGGCGACGACGAGCTGTGCTGGCGGTGTGACACGCCGGTCACCGAGCGCGACCTCGACCAGTGGTTCTTCGAGACCACCGCGTACGCCGACGAACTGCTCGATGGCCTCGACGAGTTGGACGGCTGGCCGTCGAACGTCCGGGACATGCAGCGCAACTGGGTCGGCCGCACGGACGGCGTCGAAGTACCGTTCACCGTGCACACGCCCGACGGCGACGAGGACGTGGTGGCGTTCACGACGCGGGTGGATACCATCCACGGCGCGACGTATTTCGCGCTGGCACCGGATCACCCGCTGGCGGAGGCCGCGGCCGACCGCGACGACGACGTGGCACACTTCGTCGAGGAGGTCGCCGATCCCGACGGCGACGAGCCACAGGGCGTCGAGACGGAGTTCACCGCCACGAACCCCGCGACGGGTGCGGAGATCCCCGTCGTCGTCGCGGACTTCGTGCTGTCGGACGTCGGCACCGGCGCGCTGATGGCGGTGCCCGCCCACGACGACCGCGACCACGAGTTCGCCCAGGCCCACGACCTCCCGGTTCGGCAGGTCGTCGCGCCCGCGGGCGACGAGGACGCCGACGTCGAGGCCGCCGCCTACACCGCGGACGGCGTGCTCGTCAATGCCGGCGACTACACGGGCCTGGACAGCGAAACCGCCCGTGAGGAGTTGACCGCGGACATCGACGGCGCCGCGTCCGCCGTCCAGTATCAGCTCCGCGACTGGGGGGTCTCCCGGCAGCGCTACTGGGGCACCCCGATCCCGATCGTTCACTGCGAGTCGTGTGGGCCGGTCTCCGTCCCCGACGACGACCTGCCCGTGGAGCTCCCGGAGTTCGTCCACACCACTGGGAACCCGCTCGACGCCGCCGAGGACTGGAAGCAGACCACGTGCCCCGACTGCGGCGCGCCCGCCGTCCGGGAGACCGACACGATGGACACGTTCCTGGACTCCTCGTGGTACTTCCTGCGGTTCGCTTCCCCGGCGTTCGACGACGCGCCCTTCGACACCCAGCGCGCCAACGACTGGCTGCCCGTCGACGAGTACGTCGGCGGCGACGAGCACGCCGTCATGCATCTGCTGTACTCGCGGTTCGTGACGAAGGCGTTCGCGGACCTCGACATGCTTGAGCACCGCGAGCCGTTCGCCGGCCTGACCACACAGGGTATGGTGTTGGGCGAGGACGGCACGAAGATGTCCAAATCCAAGGACAACGGCGTCGCGCCCGAGCGAATCGTCGACGAGTACGGCGCCGACACCGCGCGGCTGTTCACGCTGCGCGCGGCCCGCCCGTCGAAGGCCTTCCCGTGGAGCGAGGAGGGTGTTCGCTCTAGTCACACCTTCCTTGAGCGCTTGCTCTCGATGGCGCGGGCGGTCAACGCCGACGCGACCGCCGACGGTGACCTCGATCCCGCCGCCGAGTACGTCGCCCGCGAGACCGCCGCGACCGTTCAGGCCGCCACCACGCACTTCGACGACATGGAGTTCAACCGCGCCGTGCAGGCGGTCGACGAGCTGGTGTCGCTGCTGGTGCGGTACCGGGACCGCGACGACGCCGCGCCCGCGGTCGTCGCGCGCGGCGTTACGGCCGCCGTGAAGCTGCTTGCGCCCATCGCCCCCCACGTCGCCGAGGAGTGTTGGACGGCGCTGGGCGGCGACGGGTTCGTCGCCGAGGCCGCGTGGCCCACCCCCGACCGCGACGTCAGCGACCACGACCGCGCGACCAGCCTGATCGAGCAGACCCGCGAGGACGTCCGGGACATCGTCGACACCGCGGGCATCGAGAACCCCACCGGCGTCGACGTCGTCACGGCCCCCGAGTGGATGTACGACGTGCTCGCCCGCGCGAAAGCCGCCGACGGGAACGTCGTCGGCTCCGTGATGAGCGACCAGTCCCTCCAGCAGCACGGCGAGGACGCCGCCGACTACGCCAAGGACCTGGCCGCCCAAGCGCCCGCGTTCCCGGACGTGCTCGGACCGGACGGCGAACGCGACGCGCTCGGGCGCGCCGTGTGGCTGCTCGAAGCCGAGTTCGACGCGCCGGTGCGCGTGCTCGCCGCCGAAGACGCCGCCGACAGCGTCGCGAACAAGGCCGAACCGGGGCGGCCGGCGATCCACGTCGACGAAGCCGACGACTGACACTCACGCCACGTGTTCGGTGTCGTACGACCCCAGCCGCCGCACCCAGCCGGCTGCCGCGATCTCCGCCACGTCCGCGACCGCGTTCCGGGTGCGCTCCTCGTAACACCCGCTCGCGATGTCCACGTGGAAGACGTAGTCGCCCAGTCGCTCCCCCGACGGCCGGGATTCGACCCGCGACAGGTTGATGTTGCGGTCGGCGAACGGCTCCAGCAGCTCCAACAGCAGCCCGGGGTGGTTCGCGTTCGGGTAGACGATGATCGAGGACTTCCCGCCGGCCGGCGTGCGCTCGCTCGCCGGCCCCACCACGAAAAACCGCGTCTCGTTGCTGGCGCGATCCTGAATCCCGGAGCCATGCACGTCAAGCTCCGTGCCGTCGGCGGAGTCCGGGTGCGCGATCGCGGCCGTGGTCTCGTCGTTGCGCGCCACCTCGACGCCGCGCGCGGTCGACGCGACGGCCCGGCGGTCGACCGCCGGGTGGGTGGCGTCGAGGTACTCCCGACACTGCGCGAGCGCCTGCGCGTGGCTGGCGACCGCGTCGAACCCGTCGTCCTGGGCGAGCAGCGCGTGCCGGATCGGCGTCACCACCTCCCGGACGACCGCCAGGCCGTCGGTGTCCGCGAGCGCGTCGAGCGTTTCGGTCACCGACCCCTGGATGCTGTTCTCGATGGGCACGACGCCGCGGTCGGCGTCACCCACTGCAACCGCATCGACGATGTCGCGCACGGACTCCATGAACGACACGTCGCCGGCAGAAACAGCGCTCGCGGCGCGGTGTGAGTACGTCCCCGCCGGTCCCAGCGTCACCGTATCCATGTCCGCGGATACCCACGGCGACGGGAAAAACACGTCGGGGGTGTGTGGGTTACCGGTTCAGCGTGTGGACGGCGTGGCCGAGCGCGTGCTCGGCGGCCTCCATCGTGGCCTCGGACAGCGTCGGATGCGTGTGGATGGTGGACGCGACGTCCTCCAGGGTGGCCCCCATCTCGATCGCGAGGCCGAGCTCGGCGACGAGCTCGCTGGCCTCCGGGCCGACGATCTGCGCGCCCAGCAGGAACCCCGACTCCTCGTCGGCGACGACCTCCACGAAGCCGTCGTCGTGGCCCGTGGTGAGCGCGCGCCCGCTGGCGTTGAACGGGAACGTCCCGACGACCGGGTCGAAGCCCTGCGCGGCGGCGTCGTCCTCGGTGAGCCCGACGGTCCCGATCTCGGGGTCGGTGAACACCGCCGCCGGCACGGCCTGGTAGTCCAGGGCCGCCGGCTCGCCCGCGATGACTTCCGCGGCGACCTCGCCCTCCTTGCTGGCCTTGTGCGCGAGCATCGGGCCGGGCGCGACGTCGCCGATCGCGAAGACGTTCTCGACGTCGGTGCGGGCCTCGTGGTCGGTCTCCAGGCGCCCATCGTCGTTCGGTTCGAGGCCGACGGCGTCCAGGTTCAGCGTGTCGGTGACTGGCTGGCGGCCGACCGCCACGAGCACCTTCTCGGTCTCGAACTCGGTCTCCTCGCCGTCCTCGTCGGCGGCGGTGACCACGATGCCGTCGTCGGTGTCCGTCCAGCTGTCGGCCGCGAGGCCGAAGTGGAAGTCGATGCCGAGTTCCTCGGCGCGCTGTCTCACGGGGCGCGCGATGTCGTCGCCGTACTGTGGCAGGATGCCATCCAGCATCTCCACGACGGTCACGTCCACGCCGAGCTTCGCGAACACCGTCGACAGCTCCATGCCGATGTAGCCGCCGCCGACGATCACCATCGACGACGGCAGCTCCGCCATCGCCAGCGCCTGCCGCGAATCCAACACGGGGTCGTCGCCGAAGTCGAAGCCCGGCACCTCGATGGGCCGAGAGCCCGTCGACACGATGGCGTGCTCGTACTCGATGGTCTCCGAGCCCTGGCCGTCGCCGCCGTGCACGACCCGCAGCTTGTCGCTGCCCGCGAACTCCGCGCGCCCCTCGATGAGGTTCACGCCGTTGGCCTTGCAGAGCTTCTCCACGCCGCCCGTGAGCTGGTCGACGACGCCGTCCTTCCAGTCGACCATCTCCGCCACGTCCACGTCGGGGTCGGCGTACACGCCCATCTCCTCGGCGTGGCCCGCCTCGTGGGCGACGCCCGACGCCGTGATCATCGCCTTCGACGGGATGCAGCCGTAGTTCAAGCAGGTGCCGCCGTAGGCGTCCTTCTCGACGAGCGTCACGTCGAGGCCGAGCTGTCCCGCGCGGATCGCCGCCACGTAGCCACCGGGGCCAGCGCCAACGACCGCGACGTCCGTCCCAGTCGAGATGTCTCCGACAACCATGATTATTCGAGTAGTAGTAGTTCGGGGTCAGTCAGATACTCCATCACGCGGTTCGTGAACTGCGCGGCCTCCGCGCCGTCGATGACGCGGTGGTCGATCGACAGCGACAACGGCAGCGTCTGGGCCGCCCGCACGTCGCCGTCCTCGGCGACCGGGCGCTCGTCGATCGCGCCCAGCCCCAGGATCGCCGTCTCGGGGTAGTTGATGATCGGGGTCGCGTACTCGCCGCCGATCGCGCCGAAGTTCGTGATCGTGAATGTTCCGCCGTCCATGTCCGCGGGCGCGATCGAGCGCTCGCGGGCCTGCTCGACGAGGTCGTTCATCTCCGTGGAGATCTCAAGCATCGACTTCTGGTCGACGTGCTCGACGACCGGCACCATCAGCCCGGCGTCGGTCGCGACCGCCACGCCGATGTTGTAATCCTGCTTGAGCGCGATCTCCTCGTCGTCCTCGCGGAGCTCGGAGTTCAACACGGGGAACTCCTTGAGCGCCGCGACGACCGCCTTCATCACGAACGGCATGTACGTCAGCTTCACGTCCTCGGCCTCGGCGCGCGCTTTCAGCTTCGAACGCGTCTCCACGAGGCTGTCGATGACGGCGGTGTCGTGGTGGGTGACGTGTGGCGCCGTGTACTTCGACTCGGCCATCTGCTCGCCGATGGTGCGGCGGATGCCCCGGTAGGGCTCGGTGGTCTCGCCGCCGGCGACGAACTCGCGGGTGGCTGCGCCGCCCGCCTCGCCCTGCGCGGCCTGCCCGCCCTCGGCGTACGCCTGGACCGCCTCCGCGGTGACGAACGCCTCGCCGTCGCGCTGTTCGACCGCCGGCACGTCGTTGATGTCGACGCCCAGCTCACGGGCGACCCCGCGGGTCGCGGGTGCCGCAAGCGTCTTCTCGCGGCCCGCCGGCTCTTGGCTGCCGGCGCTCGCCGCGGTGTCGTCCTCGTCGACGCGTTCCGTCGCGGACGTGGCCTCGGTGGCCGGCTCCGTGGTGTCCTCGCCGCCCTCCGCGGCGGCGCGCACGTCGCCGTCGGTGATGCGCCCCGACGGCCCGCTCCCCTCGACGCTGTCGAGGTCGACGCCCAGCTCGCGGGCGAGCGTGCGAACGCTCGGCGGCGCGAACGTCCGGCCGCTGGCCTCGCTGGTCGCCGACGCGGCCTCGTCGCCGCTTTCGTCGCCGTCGTCCGCGGTGGCCGACGCCTCGCCGTCAACGTCGAACGTCACGAAGAGGTCGCCGACCGGCACCACGTCGCCTTCCGCCCAGTGGAGTTCCTGGACCGTGCCGTCGACCGGCGCGGGCACCTCGACCTGGGCTTTGTCCGTTTCGACCTCCGCGACCGGCTGATCCTCGGTGACGGTGTCGCCCTCGTCGACGAGCCACCGCACGAGTTCGCCCTCCGCGACGCCCTCTCCGACGTCAGGTAGCGTGAATTCGCGGGCCATCTTAGAAGTCGAACGCCTCCTCGATTCCGGCCGCGATGCGCGCGGGCTCGGGCAGGTAGTAGTCCTCCAGGGCCGCCAGCGGGAACGGCACGTCGAAGCCGGTGATGCGCTCGACGGGGGCCTCCTGGTACAGCAACGCCTCCTCCTGGATGGTCGCCGTGATCTCCGCGCCCAGGCCGCCCGTGTTCGGGGCTTCGTGGACGATCGCGGCGCGCCCGGTCTTCTTGAACGACTCGATGATCGTGTCGAAGTCGATGGGGCTCAGACTCCGCAAATCCACGACCTCGACGTCGATCCGATCGAGGTTCTCGGCGGCCTCAACGGTGGGCTGGGTCATCGCCCCCCAGGTGAACACCGACACGTCCTCACCCTCCGTGCGGACGGCCGCGTCGCCGAGTTCGACCTCGTAGGGGTCGTCGGGCACGTCCTCGCGGAACGCCCGGTAGATCTTCTTCGGTTCGAGGAACACCACGGGGTCCGGGTCCCGGATGGACGCGATGAGCATCCCCTTGGCGTCGTACGGCGTGCTGGGCATCGCGACCTTCAGCCCGGCCTCGTGGGCGTAAAACGCCTCCTTGGACTCGGAGTGGTGTTCGGGCGCGCGGATCCCGCCGCCCATCGGCGCACGCAGCACCATCGGGAGCGTGAACCGGCCGCGGGAGCGCGTTCGCAGCCGCGACATGTGGCTCACCACCTGGTCGAAGCCCGGGTACATGAACCCGGAGAACTGGATCTCCGGCACCGGCTTCAGGCCGTAGGCGGCCATGCCGACCGCCGACCCGATGATCCCCGACTCCGCCAACGGCGTGTCGATGACCCGGTCGTCGCCGAACTCCTCGTAGAGGCCCTCGGTCGCCCGGAACACACCGCCGTTCTGCCCGACGTCCTCGCCCATCACGAGCACGTCGTCGTCCTCGGCCATCCCGTCGTGGAGGCCGTCCCGTACCGCCTGCACTAGCGTCAGATTCTCGCTCATATCGTTAGTCCTCCAGGAGCGCCTCGTCGCCGTACTCGTCTCGGATCGACTGGAAATACTCCAGTTGCTGTTCTAGGCGCTGTGGCATCTCCGCGTAGACGTTCTCGAACATCGATGCGGGGTCGGGCCGCGGCGTCTCCTCGGCGGCCTCGATGGCGTCAGCGACCGCGTCCTCGATGTCGGCCTCGATGGACTCGATGGCCGCGTCGTCGAGGCGGTCGGTCTCCACGAGGAACGTCTCCAGACGCGGGATCGGGTCCTTGTCCTTCCAGGCCTCGACCTCGGACTCCTCGCGGTAGACCGACGGGTCGTCGGCGGTGGTGTGCGCGCCGAACCGGTACTGCACGGCCTCGATGAGCGTCGGCCGCATTTCGTCCTCGTCGGGGTCTTTCGCTTTCTCGATGGCGTCGTGTGCCACCTGGTAGACCGCAAGCGGGTCCATCCCGTCGACCTGCACGCCCTCGAAGCCGTAGGCGGCGGCCTTCTGGGCGAGCGTGTCCGTCGCTGTCTGCTGTTCGCGCGGGACGCTGATCGCCCACTGGTTGTTGTTACAGAAGAACACGTTCGGCGTGTCGTAGACGCCCGCGAAGTTCAGCCCTTCGTGGAAGTCACCCTCGGAGGTCGCGCCGTCCCCGAAGTAACACATGAACGCCGTGTCGGATTCGTCTTTGAGCTGCGACGCCCACCCCATCCCGGTGGCGTGGGGGATCTGGCTGGCGATCGGCACCGCGACCGTGAAGATGTTCTCCTCGGCCGGGATCGCGTTCCCACGCTCGTCACCCATCCAGTACAGCAGGGTGTCTTTCAGTGGGAGGCCACGAACCAGGCTGGCGCCGTGCTCGCGGTAGCTGGGCACGATCCAGTCGTCGTCGGCAAGCGCCATCGCGGACGCGATCTGTGCGCCCTCCTGGCCGGACAGCGGCGGGTAGGTGCCGATCCGACCCTGCCGTTGGAGGCTCACCGCGCGCTCGTCGAAGCGCCGCGCGAGCTTCATGTAGCGGTACATCTCCACGAGCTCGTCGTCGGTGAGGTCCGGTACCTCCGCGCCGTCGACCAGCTCGCCGTTCTCGTCCAGCACCCGGTAGGTGTCGTCGGGTGCTCGATGAATGGTCTCGGTCACGGGTACCCCCGTCCTGACATGTGCGGAGGATCTACCCCTGCGACTATATGATTTTCGTAACAATCGTTTCCATGGGGATCGCTGCCATCGAATTTCAACCCACTGTCCAGTCTCAGTGGACTGATTGGGTAGAACGAGCGCCATTCCCGGGAAAAATACGAAATCGAACCGACGCCGCCCGGACGTCGTCGGCGACCGGTCGGACGGTGATCGCCGCCAGTGGCCTCACTCCGACGCCGCACGCCGCGCGTTCCGGCGGGCCTCCTGGACGCTTTTGCCCTCCCGCAGCACGGCGTCCACGAACAGCTCGCCGGCCTTGTACGAGGACCGCACCATCGGTCCCGACGCGCAGTACAGGAACCCGAACTCGGATTCGGCCACGCGCTGCCACGTCTCGAACTTCTGGGGGTGGACGTAGTCCGCGACGTCGAGGTGTGACCGCGACGGCTGGAGATACTGCCCCAGGGTCACCACGTCCACGCCGGCCTCCCGGAGGTCTCCAAGCGTCTGATAGACCTCGTGGTCGTACTCGCCGACTCCCAGCATGATGCTCGTCTTGGTGTAGATGTCCGACTCCCGGGTCACGTACTCCAGCACCGACAGGGACTGCTCGTAGCCCGCGCGCCGGTCCCGCACGGGGACCTGCCGGCGCGCGACGGTTTCGATGTTGTGCGCGATCACGTCCGGCCCCGCGTCGATGATCTTCTGAACCAGCGATTTCTCGCCCTGGAAATCCGGAATCAGCACTTCCACCAGGATCGAGGGGTCGCGCTCTTTGATCTCCCGGATCGTCCGCGCGAAGTGGCCGGCCCCCTGGTCGTCGAGGTCGTCGCGGTCGACGGACGTCAACACCACGTAGTCCAGCCCGATCTCCGCCACGGACTCCGCGACGTTCGCCGGCTCATCGGGATCTAGGGGCTCCATGCCGCCGGTTTTCACGTCACAGAAGTTGCAGCCACGCGAGCAGCGATCCCCCATCAGCATGAACGTCGCCGTGCCGGGGCCGTCACGGCCGCTCCAACACTCCCCCATGTTGGGACACGACGCCTCCTCGCAGACCGTGTGGAGGTCGTTGTCGCGGAGCGTCTCCTTGATGTCCGTGAACCGCTCCCCGGACGGCGGCCGCATCTTTAGCCACTCCGGCTTCCGGCGGCTACTCATGCCAGTTCCTTCGGGACCAGCCGCAAAAATGCTGGGGATTGTTGCCCCGGCAATACGCCGCACAGACACATAGATTAATGCCACGGCGCTGGAAAACCAATCGGTAACACACCCCACTCATGTTTGATCTCTCACGTGACGAGATCACCGGCGGGTCACTCCCCCGCGCGCTACTGGTGCTCACTGCCCCCCTCGTCGTCCAGCAGTACGTCGTCGTCGTCCAGCAGATCGTCGACGTGTTCTGGCTCGGGCGGGTCAGCCGCAACGCCGTCAGCGCCGTTGGTCTGGTCGCGCCGCTCATCGGATTACTCGCCCTCGCCACCAGCGTCGCCACGATCGGCTGCCGGGTGCTCGTCGCCCAACACGTCGGCGCTGACGACGCCGCGGCGGCCCGCAGCACTGGGTTCCATGCGACCGTGCTCGTCGGCGCTGCCAACCTCCTGTTGGCTGTGGTGGTTCTCTGGCTGGCACCGGACCTCGTTGGGGTTCTGCTCTCCGACGAGGCGGTCATACAACTCGGCGCCACCTATCTCACTGTCACCACCGTCGGCCGCGTCTTCGGCGGCATGAGCGACACCATCGAATCCGGGTTCGTCGGCTGGGGTGACTCCCGGATGTCGATGCTCATCAACGTCGTCGCCGTGCTCACCAACGTCGTCCTCGACCCGTTTCTGGTCGTCGGCTGGCAGCTTCCGGGGTTCGCCGGCTACGGCATCTTCGGCGCCGCGCTCGCCACCGCGATCGGCTACGTCGCCGGGTTCACCGTCGCAGTCGCCGGGCTCGGCGTCGACAGCACCAGTTTCACTATCGGCCGCGCCGACCTGGGGGTCAGCCGTGACACCGTTCGCAGCCTGCTCTCGGTCGGCGTCCCCCACGCCGGCCAGGAGGCCGGCCGCCAGATCGCGCGCCTGCTGGTTGTCGCCATCGTCGCCGGCGTCGCCGGCAGCGCGGGGTTGGCGGCGTACACCATCGGCGCGCGCATCGCCACCGTCGCGTTCGTCCCCGCGGCGGCCGTCGGGAGCGCGGTGTCGAGCATCGTCGGGCAGAACGTCGGCGCGGGCAACCCCGATCGGGCGACGCGCGCGACCTGGCTGGCCGCCGGGGCCACCACCGCCGGGATGGCGGTCCTCGGCGTCGCCCAGTACAGCAGTCCCGCCACCATCGTGTCGGTGTTTGCGCCCACGTTCTCCGGCATCGAACTGACGTACACCGTCGCGTACCTCCAGATACTCGCCGTCGGCTACTGGGCGTTCGGCCTCATCTACCCGATCCAGGGCGGGTTCAACGGCGCGGGCAAGACCACCGTCTCGATGGTCGCCACGCTGCTGCAGTACTGGGGGGTGCGGCTCCCCGTGGCCGCCCTCGGCGCGTACGTGGTGGTGTTCTCGGTGCCAGTCCACGCCGCGTTCTGGGCGATCACCGCCTCGAACGTCGCGTGCGCGGTCGGCGTCACGGCCTACTTCTGGGCGCAGACCAGCGGCGCGACGGGCCTGATCGAGCGCGCCGCGACCGCCGCCGCGTCGGACTAGAAACGCCTATCCGCCGGCCGCCCCTCCCCTTCAGCGATGGATGTCGCCGAGGTCGTTCCGGAGTTCGCCGAGGCGTTTCCCTTCGACGAGTTCAACGCGATGCAGCGGGAGGCGGTGCCGGCGCTGCTGGAATCCGACGCGAACGTGGTGGCGTCCGCGCCCACCGGCAGCGGGAAGACGGCGCTCGCGGAGCTCGCGATCTGCCAGACGCTCGCCGACGGCGGGACGGCGCTGTTCGTCGCGCCGCTGCGCGCGCTCACCAACGAGAAAGAAGACGAGTGGGAGCGCTTCGAGGCGCTCGGATACTCCGTGTACGTGGTCACCGGCGAGCGCGACCTGAACCCGCGGCGCGCCGAGCGCGCCGACGTGCTCGTGATGACCCCCGAGAAGGCCGACTCCGCCACCCGCAAACACGACTCCCCGCGGTACGCGTTCGTGACCGACGTGGAGTGCGTGGTCATCGACGAAGTCCACCTGCTGGATTCGGAGACCCGGGGAAGCGTCCTCGAAGTCGTGGTCTCGCGGCTGCGGCGGCTCTGTGACCCCCGAGTGGTCGCGCTGTCGGCGACCATGCCGAACATCGGCGACGTCGCGGACTGGCTGGACGCCACCCCCGACACCACCTTCGAGTTCGACGACGACTACCGGCCGGTGGACCTCCACGCCGGCGTTCGCACCTACGACCACGGTGACAACCCGTTCGCGGACAAGTACCGGCGGCTGTTCACGGCGCTCGATCTGGCCGAGCCACACCTCCGGGAGGACGGCCAGTCGCTGGTGTTCGTGGCGTCCCGCCAGGACACCGTGCAGGCAGCCAAGAAGACCAGAGACGAGATCGCACAGCGGGACATCCCGGTGGGGTCGCGGGGCGACTACGACTTCCACACGGCCACCGAGGCGCTCGACAACGAGACGCTGCGGAAGTCCGTGCTCGACGGGGTGGCGTTCCACCACGCGGGGCTGTCGACCACCGACAAAAGCCACGTCGAGCAGTGGTTCCGCGAGGGCAAGATCCGGGTGTTGTTCTCCACGTCCACGCTGGCGTGGGGCGTGAACCTGCCGGCGCGCTGCGTGGTGATCCGGGACACGAAACTCCACGACCCCCTGGAGGGAGAGGTCGACATGAGCCCCCTGGACGTCCTCCAGATGCTGGGTCGCGCGGGCCGCCCCGGCTACGACGACGTGGGCTACGGCTGGGTGGTGTGTGACACCAGCGACGCCGACACCTATCGGACGCTGCTGGACGAGGGCCACGAGATCGAGAGCCGACTCGACGGCAACCTCGCCGAGCATCTGAACGCCGAGATCGCGATGGGGACGATCCGTGACCTCGGCGACGTGATGGCGTGGCTCGAAACGACGTTCTACTACCAGCGCGCGCAGTCCGCGCCCGACGCCTACGAGTTCTCGACGCTGCGCGATCGCGTCCGGGCGACCCTCGACGATCTCATCGACCAGGGGTTCGTGGAGACCGACGCGGATCTCGGGCTGTCGGCGACCCGGCTGGGGGTGTTGGCGTCGACGTACTACCTCCGCCTGGACACCGCCCGCGAGTTCCGCGCCGTCATCGACGACGCCGCCGACGACCGCGCCATCCTGCGCGCGGTGGCTGCCGCCGGCGAGTTCGACTCCGTGAGCGCCCGCCACTCCGAGCAGGACGCGATCCACACCGTCCTGGGCCACAGCGGCGACGAGATGGCCGACGGCTCGCGGAAGGTGTACGCGATCCTGCGCGCGAGCATGCGGGGCGCAGTCCCCTCGGAACTCCGGTCGGACGCGTGGGTGATCACGCAGAACGCGCTCCGGCTGCTGGCGGCGTTGGGGGCGTTTTTCGACCGATACGACGACCCCATGGGTGCGAACGCCGCGGCCCGGTTGGAGGCCCGCATCGACACCGGCGTCCCCGAGGCCGCCGTTGGCCTGACAGCCATCGAGGGCGTCGCCGCTGGGCGCGCGCACAAACTCCACGACGAGGGCATCGACACCCCGGGAGATGTCCGTGATGCGGGCGTTTCCGGGCTCGTGGACGCCGGTCTCGCGCCGGGCGTCGCCGAGAGCGTCCACGAACAGGCCGCCGGCCTGCCGGCTGTCGCCGTCGACTGGGGCGACTTCCCGGACTCCGTTCCCGCCGGTGACAACGACCTCCGTGAGGTCACCGTCCGCAACCACGGCGGCGGGGCCAACGCCGGCGTCACGGTCACGGTCAACGGCGTCGAGATGACCACCGAAACCAGCTACCTGGACGGCGCGCTGTCGGTGCCGGTGGGCATGTTCGGCGCGCCCGACGCGGACACGCTCACGTTCGAGGTCACGGTCGCGTTCGCGGAGTTACCCCTTCCACCCGTGACCGAGACGCGCACCGTCGACGTGGTGTAGCCGAGGGTTGAAACCGGAGACCGCGGCCACCCACACGCATGCAGGACGCCATCCGAGTGCTGGCCGGGGAGTGTGCGGTGCGCTACGAGAACGACGCGTCCACCGACCGCGTGCTGCGCGGCGACGTGGTGGTCGTGGTGAAACCCGACGACACCGTGTTGGTGCACGACGCCGACGGCTACCAGCCGGCGGCGTGGCTCACCAGGCCCGGTGTCGTGCGGTACACGCGCGACGCCAGCGGGTTCCGCATCGACGCCGCCGACGGCGACGAGCGCCTCGTCGTCGAGAGCGCGACCGAGCACGGCGACGCCCATTATCCGGTGTCGCCCGCGGGGCCGCCCGTGGGGCGCTGTGAGTGTGGCGGCGCGTTCGTCCGCGACGGCGGCCGCGTGGTGTGTGTGGACTGCCGCGACCAGTATTCGATCCCGCGCGACGTGGCGGTCGTCGACGACGCGTGTGCGGCCTGCGGGCTGCCGCGGATCCGGGTGGCGCGCGGCGTGACGGTGACCGCCTGCGTGGACCGCGACTGCGAGCCGATCGCGGCCGCGGTCGCCGACGCCATCGACTGGACGTGTCGCTGCGGGGCGGCGCTCGGGGTGGCGTCCGAGCGCGGACTGCACGCCGCCTGCGAGTCCTGCGGGGCGCGGTTCCGGCTTCCCCACGGGACGACCGCCGGCGACTGTGGGTGTGGGTTGCCCGCGATCAGGACCGCCACCGGCGTTCGGTGTCTGGACGGCGACTGCGAGCGCGCACCGCAGTCGCTTTGAGTGCTGGCCGTGTCCGTGGGGTATGGACGGCGATCTGCGCGGGGATACAGTGCATATCGGTGGCGACGCCCGCCAGCGATTCCACGACGCACGCGGGTACGGCTACCCGCTGGGCGGCAACGACATCGCGGTGTCGCTCGTGGAGGCCGCCCACCTCCTGTTCCGTGGCGACCTCGATTCCGTCGACGGCATGGGGTTTCGGGCGTTTCTCACGGACCGCGAGGCGGGGTTCGCCGCCCGGTTTCTGGTCTACGTCGACCTCCGGGATCGGGGGTTCTACCTGGTGCCGGACCGCGACCCGTGGTGGCGCGACCCCGGCGACGGCGATTTCGTGGTGTTCCCGCGCGGGAACACGCGCCGCGACGGCGTCGTGAAACACCGGGTGCGCGTGGTCGACGAGCGCACGACCCTCCCCGTCGACGGGCTCTCGGAGTCGGTGCTGGCGGTCGTCGACGAGGAAAGCGAGATCACCTACCTCGACATCGCCCCCGAAACCCCCACCGGGGAGACGACGCTTGACCGCCCCACCGATGTCCCGGGGGTGTTGTTGGACGACCGCGTGCTCGTCTGGGAGCCCCCACAGCGCCTGCACAACGCCGGCTTCTACGGCCAGCCCCTCGGCGGGCGCGCCGCCGACCACGACGCCCTCCAGTTGTCGCTCGTGGAGGCGGCGTACCTCATCGACGCCGGCGTGTTGAGGCTCACCGACGCCACCATCGACGACGTTCGTGCCCGCGGGCGGCTCGGTGAGGGCGAGCATTTCGACTGCCGGCTGGCCGTCTATCGCGCGCTCCGTGACGCCGGCGCGGTCCCGAAAACCGGATTCAAGTTCGGCGCCGACTTCCGCGTGTACTCGGCGGTGTCGTCGGTCGACGACCTCGGGCACTCGGAGCTGCTGGTGCGCGTGATCACCGACACCCACGTGTTCTCCCCGGGGGACCTCTCGCTCGACGTGCGACTGGCCCACGGCGTCCGCAAGCGAATGGTTTTTGCGGCTACCGACGACACAGACGACACGATTCGCTGGCTTTCGGTGAGTCGATTGACGCCATGACATCCGACGACACAGACGACACGGCCGGTGCTGACGACGTTGCACTCGACCCCTGGGGGTCGGCAACCATCTCGGACTACCGCGCGCTCTTCGACGAGTTCGGCATCGAAGCCTTCGAGGACGTCCTCGACGGCGTGCCCACACCCCACTCGCTGATGCGGCGCGCGATCATCTTCGGACACCGCGACTACCGCCGGGTGGCGGCGGCGATGCGCAACGACGAGCCGTTCGCGGCGCTGTCCGGGTTCATGCCCACCGGGGACCCACACATCGGCCACAAGATGGTGTTCGACGAGCTCATCTGGCACCAACAACAGGGCGGGGACGCGTACGCGCTCATCGCCGACCTGGAGGCGCACTCGGCGCGGGGCTTGGACTGGGCGGAGATCGACGAGCACGCCGAGGACTACCTGCTGAGCCTGCTCGCGCTCGGCTTCGACGCCGACGAGGGCGAGCTCTACCGCCAGTCCACGAACCGCGAACTCCAGGACCTCGCGTTCGAGCTCGGCATCGAAGCCAACACCTCGGAGTTCGAAGCCATCTACGGGTTCGGCGGCGACACCGACGTGTCCCACATGCAAAGCGTCGTCACGCAGATGGCCGACATCCTCTACCCGCAACTCGACGCGCCGAAACCGACGGTCATCCCGGTCGGCCCGGACCAGGACCCCCACGTGCGGTTCGCCCGCGACCTCGCCGAGCGTACGCGCTACTTCAAGGTCACCGAGGCGTTCGCCAGCGTGGCGTTCGACGACGACGAGCGCCCGCTCGTCCGCGCCGCCTACGACGCCCGCAGCCAGTACGCCGCGGACACCGACCAGCCCCGGTGTACGGAGGCCGCTGACTGGCTCGCGGCCGAGCCCGCGGCCGCCGACGGCGTCGACGCGGCCACCGCCGAATCGGTGGTTCAGAAACTGGAGAACGCGGGCATGGAGCCGCTGCGTCCCCGGGTTCGGTTCTTCGACCGGCAGGCCACCGACGAGGCGTTCACGGCGCTCATCGACGAGATCGCCGGCGAGAAGCGCGTCTTCGAGGGGCACGTCGACGCCTTCGAGCTGTCCGCCGAGACCGCCAGGGACCTCGCGCTCGCCGTCGAGGTCGACCACGGCGGCTACGGGTTCGTGCCGCCGTCGTCGGTCTACCACCGCTTCATGACGGGGCTGACCGGCGGGAAGATGTCGTCCTCGGAGCCGGCCAGCCACATCAGCCTGCTCGACGACCCCGAGACGGGTGCCGACAAGGTCGCCGCCGCCACCACCGGCGGCCGCGACACCGCCGCCGAGCAGCGCGAGCGCGGCGGCGAGCCCGACGACTGCCCGGTGTACGAGCTGTACGCCTACCTGCTCGCGGGCGATGACGACGCCCTCGCGGAGGAGGTCTACGCCGAGTGCGCCAACGGCGACCGGCTCTGTGGCGGCTGCAAGGAGCAGGCCGCCGACCTGATGGCACAGTTCCTCGAAACCCACCAGGAAAACCGCGAGGCGGCCCGTGACGTGCTCGCGGAGCTGGACATCGATCTGGACTCGGCGCGCGTGTAGTCCGGGTGGGGTGACAGAAGGCCTATCCCGCGGTCACTCGTTCTGTCGCGTATGTCCGACGCGCAGCCCGCACCGGAGGCGGATCCAGACGCGCTGGTCGGTGCGCTCCGGGACGCCGCCGACGCGGCCGCCGACGCCGACGCCGCCGTCGAAACGTACGGCGTTGATCGGCTTCGAGCGCTCCGAACCGCGCTGGCGGATCTCAACCGGCTGTTCGACCAGTACGAGGGCGACGCCACCGGCACCGGTGATTTCCAGTCGTATCTGGACTTCCAGGACGACCTCGTCGCGCTCGTCGACGGGTTCGACGACGACCTGCCCGAGCGCGACACCTTCGAGTCGCTGCTGGAACTGTTCAAGAAGCGCCGCCTGTCCGCCGACGACTTCGCGACGGCGCGGCGTCGCCTCCAGGACGCCCGCGACCTCGTCGGCCACCTCGACGACCGCGCCGACGCCCACGACGACTACCGGGCGGCGCGCTCGCGGGTGGCCGACGCCGCCGACGCCGCCGCCGACACGGTCGCCGAACTGGAGCGCCTCCAACGGCTTGGGAACGCCGACCTCGACGCGCCCGTCGAGACCCTCCGCCAGCCCATCGACGCCTACGACGACGCCGTCCGGTCGGCGTTCGAGTCGTTCCGCCGCGACGCGCCCGCCCGCGAGGTCATCGCGTTCGTCCGGACCACCGAGGCCTACCCGCTCGTGGGGTTCGAGCCCGCGCCCGAGGGGCTCGCTGACTTCGTCGCCGACCGCGCGGCCGGCACGGAGCCGATCCCCCAGTTGCTCGAGTACGCCGGCTACTCGCCGTCGAAGCTGGACCACTACGTCGCCGCGCCGCGCACGCTGAAGCGCGCCGTCGGCGGGAACCGCACGTACCTCGAACGCCTCGACGCCGACCCACTCCTCGTGGGGTGGCCGCCCGCGCCCGCCGCGGCGCTCCAGTACCGGCTCGATGAACTGGTGTCGGTCGTCGCGCGGTTCGCCGGCGACGACGTCCTCGAACCGCTGCACGCGGTCCGGCGGCGGGTGCGCGGCGACGACTACGACCGTCTGCGGGACGCCGCCGTCGCGACCCACGAGCTGACCGCCGACGAGAAACAGCGCATCGCGGCCGGCGTCGCCGACGACCTTCAGCGGGCGCGAGCCCGCGAACAGCGCTTGCGTGACGCGCTCGACGAGTACTAGGCGTCGGCCCGCGCCGCGCGCAGATCCGCGGCGAACGCCTCCGCGAGGGATTCGGCCCGCTCGTGGTCGGTGGACTCCGCGTAGATGCGGACGACCGGCTCCGTGCCCGACGGCCGCACGAGCACCCAGGCGTCGCCGTAGTCCAGCCGGTAGCCGTCGATGGTGGTGCGGTCGGCGTCCGCGTCCAGCGCGCGCGCCTCCGCCGCGTCGAGGAGCGCCCCCCGTTGTGCTTCCGTGTCGTAGTCGACGTTCACGCGGACGTTGTGGTAGTCGTCGTACGGCGCGACGACCTCGCTTGCGGGCGTGCCGTCGGCCAGCAGTTCGAGGAACCGTGCGCCAGTGTACGCGCCGTCGCGGGTCATGCGGTACTCCGGGAAGATGATCCCGCCGTTACCCTCGCCGGCCACCGGGACGTGGTCGCCCTCGGCTTCCAGCTCGCGGATCCGGGTCATGATCTGCGTGGAGCCGATGGGCGTGAGCTCAAGCGTCGCTCCAGTGCGGTCGCAGACGTCCACGAGGCGCTGGCTGACGTTCACCGCGGACACCGTGGTGTCGCCGGCGTCGAGCTCGGCCTCCGCAAGCGCCGCGAGCGTGGCGTCGCCCTCGATGTACTCGCCGGTCTCGTCGACGAAGATGGCACGGTCGGCGTCGCCGTCGTGGGCGATCCCCACGTCGGCGTCGGCCGCGCGCACGAGTGCGCCGAGGTCGCCGAGGTGTTCGCGCACCGGCTCGGGCTCCCGGCCGGGGAAGTGGCCGTCCGGCTGGGCGTTCACGGTGACGACGTCACACCCGAGCTCGCGGTAGAACGTCGGGCTGGTGAGCGCGCCCGCGCCGTGGCCCGGGTCCAGGGCGACCGTCAGGTCGGCGGCCGCGATCGCCGCCCGGTCGACGGCGTCGGACAGCTGTGCGCGGTAGTCGCGGCCCGCGGACGCCACCTCCCGGTCGGCTCCCACACCGTCCCAGGCGGCGTTGTCGAACTGCTCGGTGGTGAACGCGCGCTCCACGCGCTCCAGGTCGGCAACCGCCAGCTCGACGCCGTCGCTGCCGACGAGCTTGACGCCGTTGTACTGGCTGGGGTTGTGACTCGCGGTCACCATCACCGCCGGGACGCCGGCGCGCTCCGCGTACGCTTGCGTGGCCGGCGTCGGAACCACCCCGAGCCGGTCGACGTCCACGCCGATGCTCTGGAGGCCCGCGACGGCCGCGTTTTCGAGCATGCGGCCGGTGGTTCGGGTGTCCCGTGCGACCGCGACGCGGTCGGCGCGCCACACCGAGCCGGCCGCCTTCGCGACGCGCAACACGAACCCCGGTGTGAGCTCCTCGTTGGCCACGCCCCGCGTTCCGCTCGACCCGAAGACGTTCATGCATCCTCCTGCGTGCGGCCGCCTCTAATCGCTTCCGAACGCGTCACGTTCACGGGGAACAGCGGGTCACCCACGTTCCCGTCGCCGTCGAGCACGCGAACCTCCACGACCAGCGTCGTGTCCTGGTAGCGGTAGGGCCCCTCCGTGGCATCACAGTGCTCCCGGAGGTCGTCGGCGAGCGCGTCGCCGGCCTCCCGGGTGACGTCCTCGGTCACCCACTCGCCGCGGGGTGCGTTCTCCACCGTCGCCGACGCCACGCGCTCCAGGGGTTGGTGGTTGGTCACGAACGCCTCCGAGAGCGTGCACACGTGTGTCTCACCGTCCCCAGCGGACTCCGACGGGCGCTTCGCGCGGACGCGAGCGGTCTCGTCGGCTCCCATCGTCAGACAGCCGCCGCCCACCCCGAACAGCGCGCCGGTGACGCCCACAAGCACTGTTCGTCGTCGCATACGTCAGTAGTCCCCCCGGGCTTGCAAAGCGCTTTCGAGAGAACCGCAACCACTTAGCGTGCAGCCACCCCGGCTGTACGCATGCCCGCCATTCGCGACGACCACGTGTTCGTCGAGGACACCGACGCCCACGTGGCGTACATCGCCGCCGGCCTCGGCATCACCGCGGCCCACATCGGCGCCAGCACTGTCGGCGAGTTCGCGCTCGAACACCGGTGTGACGCCCGCGACGTCGCCGCCACCCGGCTCGGCGTGGCCGCCGCCACCGCCGACGGCGTGGTGCTGTCGACGGCACCGCCGGACAGTTCGTTCGCCGACATCGGGTTCCCCGCCGCCGTCGCGGTCACCGGCTTCGACGGCACCGTCCTGGCGGCCGACGAGGACGGCCGGATCGCCCAGTACGACCCCGACGCCGGCGCGTGGACCGACCGCGCGGTCCTCACGGACGCCACCGTTCGCGCGCTCGACGCCGACCTCGTGGCCGCCACCGACGGCGTCCACCGGCTCACCGACGCCGGTCTCGCCGACGCCGGCCTGGACGACGCATACGACGTGTCCGCCCCGGGCGTGCCACACGCGGCCACCAGCGAGGGGTTGTTCGCGCTGGGCAACGGCTGGCGGGAAGCCGCCACCGGGGCGTTCCGCACGGTCGCCGCCGACCCCGCCTCCGCCGCGCCGGGCGCGACCGGCGTCGCCCACGCCGCCACCCCCGAAGCCTGCTTCGAACACCGCACCGACGCATGGCAGCCCTGTCGCGACATCGCGCCCTCGGACGCCGCCCGCGTCGTCGACGCCACGTACGCCGTCGACACGACGATCCTGCTCACCGCAGCCGGGACGCTGATCGTCGTGGACGGCGACGGCGACGCCCGCCACCGCAGCCTCGGGCTGCCCGACGCCGCCGCCGTCACGGTCGTCGGGCACACTCCCGACCGGTGAGGGTCGAGACGCAATCATCAGGTTCCGACGATCAGGTACGTTTTCCGGGGGCTATCCGAGACGTTTCAGCCAATCCCCTACTCTCGGCCGCGAATCCAGTTATGATGTCCTAATTGGGGATCGTGTCGCTCACTCATCAGAACCCTGAGTCCGAAATTTACGTATAATGTGGTATAAGATAATCGGACCTATCACTACTGCTGAGAGGAATTCTTTCCCCTGCAACGCCCACGTAGCTGCCATCCCCAATACACTCAGGGTGGCGATAATATCGAGAGTTTTCTCTGATGGCATACGAGTAAAAAATTCTAGTTCCCTACTTTCGTTTCGGAATCCCGACACCCGAAAATGACGCCTCTACCCTTGTTAATTCAGTCATCAATTTGATCCGCTCGCGCATCAAAGATATGGTCTGCGGTATCGAGCGCACTCTGCTCGTTGTTCTCTCACCAGTCTCCCGAACAGAGTTGGTCCGTTCCTCGCGTTCGTAAGCGAACGGTTCCGCGGTTCTGTCATACGTGCGGTTATTAGCGACGCTGTCGTTTTTGCTGCGCTTGCTCTATCTCGCTCAAGCACGTTCACAGCCGCTGGCAGACGAAATCAGACGGTTCCGACGATCGCGCGCGTTTCTTGATGCTATCCGAGACGCTTCAGTCAATCCCCTACTCTCGGCCGCACGTCCAGTTATGGTATCCTAACCGGGAGTCGTGTCGCTCACTTATCAGAAGCCTGGGTCCGAAATTTACGTGTAATGTGTCCTAATATAAGAGAGGCTACTGCTACTAGCAGGAGCAAATCTTTCCCCTCAAGCGCCCACGTAGCCACCATCGCCAACACACTCAGGGTGGCGATAATATCGAGAGTTTTCTCTGATGACATACGAGTAAAAATTCTACTTTCCTACTTTCGTTTCGGAATCCCGATACCCGAAAATGACGCCCCTGCGCCTGTTAATTCAGTCATCAATTTGATCTGCTCGCCGATCAAAGATATGGTCTACGGTATCGAGCGCACTCTGCTCGTTGTTCTCTCACCAGTCTCCCGAACAGAGTTGGTCCGTTCCTCGCGTTCCTAAGCGAACGGTTCCGCGGTTCCGTCATACGCGCGGTTATTAGCGACGCTGTCGTTTTTGCTGCGCTTGCTCTATCTCGCTCAAGCACGTTCACAGCCGCTGGCAGACGCAACCATCAGGTTCCGACGATCACGCGCGTTTCCTCCGCGTCCATACGAGTACCACGTTCTACTACTCTCCGCTCGTTCGCGGTTTTCTGACCCGAAACGCATGGGGGGCAAGCGCGCCATTAGAGACCCACGCCGAAGCACCGACACCGCGGCGCAGCCCGCGCCCGGCGGTCGCGCAGGCAGCCAAAGGAAACGTGTAAGCCGCCGGCCCGAGTCCACTCGCGTATGTTACTCAGCGGGTCCTCGAGTCAGTCACTCGCGGCCGCGCTCGCCGCCGCAACCGGCGAGCGGCTCGGCGATGTGACCTACGACTCGTTCCCGGACGGCGAGCAGCTGGTGACCGTTCCCCCGGCCGTCGACGGCGAGCGCGCGGTCATCGTGGCGTCCACGCAGACCAGCGACGCCCACATCGAGGTGCTGCAACTCCAGGACGCCGCCCGCGACGCCGGCGCGTCCGAGATCATCACGGTCCTGCCGTACATGGGGTACGCCCGCCAGGACGACGCCTTCGACCCCGGCCAGCCGGTGTCGGCGCGCGCGGTCGCTCGTGCCATCTCCACGGGCACCGACCGCGTGCTCACGGTCAACCCACACGAGGACGGCGTCCTGGAGTGTTTCGACGTGCCTGCCGCGGGCGTCGACGCCGCGCCACAGCTCGCCGCGCCGCTGCCCGCGGATCTCACTGACCCCGTGTTCCTCTCCCCCGACCACGGCGCGACCGATCTCGCCACCAGCGTCCGGGACGCCTATGGCACCGGCGTCACCGATCACTTCCAGAAGGTCAGACACTCCGGCAGCGATGTCACCATCGAACCCAGTGAGATCCAGACCGCCGGCCGCGACGTCGTCGTCACCGACGACATCGTCGCCACCGGCACCACGATGAGCGAAGCCATCACCGCGCTCGACGACCCCGCCCGCGTGTTCGTCGCCACCGTCCACCCGCTGCTCGCCGGCAACGCCCGCCTGAAGCTCGCGCGCGCCGGCGTTGAGGCCGTCTACGGCACCGACACCATCGAGTGCGCCGTCTCCGAGGTGTCCGCCGCGCCCGCCATCGCTGACGCCCTCTGAGTGCGCCCGCTCAGCGCAGCCACCGCCCCACGGTGGCGTCCGGCCGCCACGCGAGCAGCCCGACCGCGAGCACGAACACCGCCGTCGCGGCGTCGTACGACAGCGCCGACGCCGTGCCGACCGCGACCGCGCCGCCCGCGAGCGAGGACACGACCGCCGCGACCACCGGTAGCGTGCAGCTCACGCAGGTGAACACCCCGACGAGCCCGCCCACAAGCGACGCCTCGGCGTCGGCCAGCGTGGCGTACACGAGATACGCCAGCGCCAGATACCCCCCGATCCGGTAGGGGGCGGCGGCGACCCGCAGCGGGCCGACGTACCCCATCACCATCGGCCCCCACCCCGGCGGTAGCGCCCAGTGGACGGTCACGCCGCTGCCCGTCCCCACCGCCATGACGCCGCTGACGGCCGCCAGCCCGACGAAATACGCCGCGCCGGTCCCCGCGGCGAGCCAGCGCCGCCGCCGGCCGGCCGGCCCGGGCGAAACCCGCCAGACGGCGATCGCGCCGACGTTCAGCCACACGAACGGGTACAGGAGGTACCGGCTGCTGGTGACCGCCACCGGCACCGACGCCAGGTACGCCGCCAGCGCCGCGAGCTCAGCGAGCGTGAGCGCTGCGAGCACGCCGACCGTCTCGCGACGCGGCCGGGCCGTGAGCGCGCCGCTCACGGGCCAGCCACCCCGTCGTCCAGCAGCGAGCGCGTGGAGTTCCCGACGACCAGCAGACTCGACACCGTCATCGCGCCCGCCGCGAACAGCGGGTTCAACACGCCCGCAACCGCCAGCGGGACCGCGATGGCGTTGTAGCAGAACGCCCACGCGAGGTTCTGGCGAATGCGGCCGTTGGTCGCGTCCGTCAGCGCGAACACCCGTGGGACGGCCCCGAGGTCCTCGGTGGTCACGACGGCGTCGGCGGCGTCGGCGGCGAGCGCCGCGTGGTCCAGCGCCACCCCCAGATCGGCCGCCGCCAGCGCGGGCGCGTCGTTGACGCCGTCGCCCACCATCGCCACGGTCTCGCCGTCGGCCCGCAGCGACCGCACTGCCTCCGTTTTGCCCTCCGGCGGGACGCCCGCGAACACCGCCGCGATCGCGTCGTGGTCGCGGAACCGCGCGGCCGCTTCGGGGTCGTCGCCGGTCACAACCACCACGTCACGGCCGTCGGCGTCCAGGGCGGAGACAACGTCCGTCCACTCGTCGCGGGGCCGGTCGCCGGCCACCACGACCCCGCGGGCTTCGCCGTCCCACCCGACGAACACGGGCACGTTGCCGTTCGCCCGCGCGTCGCCGGCGCGCTCGGCGTACGCCTCGGGGACCCGCCAGTCGCGGTCGTCGAACAGCGCGCGGTTCCCGGCCACCACCCGGGGCGCGTCCGCCGCCGCGGCCGCTCCGTCGGGCCGAACCGCCAGGCTGCCGGCGACCCCGCGGCCGGGCACGCGCTCGAAGTCGTCGATGTCGCCGGCGGGCGTGGCGTCGTCGGTGATCGCGGCGGCCACCGGGTGGTCGGCGTACTGCTCGACGGCGGCCGCCCGCGCGAGCACGCCGTCGTCGCCGACGACGTCCCGCACGCGCATCTCGCCGGTGGTGAGCGTTCCCGTCTTGTCGAAGACCACCGTATCGACCGCCGGCGCGGCCTCGAACGCCGACACGTCCGTGACCACGACGCCACCGTCGAGTGCCTCCTGGACGCCACGAGCGACCGCCAGCGGGGTCGCCAGCCCGAGCGCGCATGGACACGACACCACGAGCACGGACAGCCCGACGAGCAACGCCTCGTTCGCCGCCGCGCCACCCGCGAGCAGGTGCCAGCCGCCGGCCACCCCCGCGAGCACAACCACCAGCGGCACGAACACCGCGGCGACGCGGTCGACGAGGCGCTGGACGCCCGGCCGCGCGCTCTGCACGTCCCAGAGCACGCGCACGACGCGGTCGAGCGTGCTCGCGGCGTCGTCGCCGACCGCGACGACGAGGCGGCCGTCGGTGACCACAGCCCCGCCGACGGCGTCGTCGCCCGGCGTCGCCCCGACGGGCGTCGACTCCCCGGTCACCAGCGACTCGTCGACGGTCGCCGACCCGGACGTGACGACGCCGTCGACGGGGATGCGCTCGCCGGTGCCGACCACCACTTCGTCGCCCGCCTGGAGCTCCTCGATGGCGACCGTCTCCGTGGTGCCGTCGGCGCGCCGGCGGGTGGCGTCGTCGACGCGCTCCTCGGTGAGGTCCGCCAGCCGGCCCGCAGCCGCGCGCTTCACCCGCCCCTCGTAGTAATCCCCGACGGTGACTGCAAGCACCACGACGATGGCGACGTCGAAGTACACCTCGCGGCCGCCGGTCAGGATCGTGGCCGTGCTGAAGACGTACGCCGCGCCCGCGGCGATCCCCACCAGCAGATCCATGTTCGGGTGGCCGGCGCGCAGGCTCACGTACGCCCCCCGGAACAGCGGGTAGCCGGTGTACGCCAACACCACGGTCGCCATCAGCCACACGTTCGCCAGCAGATAACTGCCCGCCAGCCCCCCGAGATCGAGCAGCTGGGCGGCCGACGGCACGTCCAGATACGCGGGGTACAGAAACAGGACGTACCACAGCATCGTCATCATCCCGAAAAAGCCCCCGACCAGCAGCCGCCCCACTTCCGACTCGTCGTCGTCGGCGGCGGCGTCGCCGTCGCGCTCGGTGGCGCTGTACCCCAGCCCGTCGACCGCCGCTCGGACGGCCTCGCGGTCGACCGTCTCGGGGTCGTAGGTGACTTTCAGCGTCTCCGTCGGGTAGCTCGCGGACGCCGCCCGCACACCCTCGGTGTCGGTCGCCTGGGCCTCCACGAACGCCTCGCAGGTCGCACAATGCATCCCCGACACGGAGAGAAACGCCGCCTCGCCGTCCACGTCCGTCGTGTCCGCGCCAGTGTCGAGGCTGTCGGCGGCCCCGGCGGCGTCCATGGCCGCCGGGTCTTCGAGCGTACGCGCGACCTCCATGCAGCCCCGACAGCAGAACGCGCCGTCGACGTCGTCTCCGCCGGTGACCGGCGGCTCCGGCGTGGGCAACCCACACAACGTGCAACTGTCTCGTGTCATGCTATGTTGGCAGCGGCGGCATCGGCAACGGCACCTGCGGGACCGGCCAGCCGAGCGCGGCCAACCCCTTCGCCAGCGGGATGGTGCCGGCGACCACGAACGCGACGCCGAGCGCGCGGTGGACCCGCCGCCGCGTCGTCGCGCTCACGGCGTCCACGGCGGTGCCGTACGCGAACAGCGTGGGGAACGTTCCGAGCCCCAGCGCGCCCAGCGCCGCCGCGCCCTCGACGGGGCTGGCGGTGGCAACGGCGTACACGTATCCCGGGTAGATCAGCGGGCACGGCAGCGCGCCGTGGGCAGCCCCCAACACCGCGATCCGGGGGCCGGTCGCCCAGTCGTCGACGTGGTCGGTGAGGCGGCCGGTGACGGCGCTGAACGCCCGTCCCAGCCCGGGCACCGCCCCCGCAGCCAGCCGCGACCCGCCGCCGGCCGCGTACCCCACGCCCGCGGCCACGATGGCCGCGCCGGCGACGACGCCGGCCACCCCCCGGACGAGGTGGGCCACCGCAAGCACCCCGCCGGCGTCCACGAGCACGCCCCCAACTGCACCCATGAGGCCGCCGACGGCCGCGTAGCTCACCGTGCGGCCGCCGTTGAACAGGGCGTGCTGGCGCAGCGCCCGCGTCGAGGGCCCTCGCTGGTCGTCGGTACCGATGCGGTCGGCGTACATCGTCACCAGCGGCCCACACATCCCCAGACAGTGTGCGCCCCCGAGCAGCCCAACCACGAAGAACACGACCACCCCCGCGTCGGGCGTGGCCGCCGCTCCGGTCTCGGCGATGCTGCCGGCGGACCAGCCCACGGCCGCGCCCGGCATGGTGTGCGGTCAGTGTGCGACGCCGTGCCCGGCGTCGTCGGCTTCCGCGGTCGAGAACATGTAGTACAGACACCCCGCGACGATGAGAACGTTCCCGAGCGCGACGGCCGCGATCGCTTTCTGTCCGGCCGCGTACAATGCCACCGGCACCAGCGATAACAGCGGCATCACGGTCGCAATAACCTGTGGTCGCACGTTCATACGCGCTCGTTGCCAGCGCTGCCCCTAAACGCTTTGACGAATTCCTACGCGCTTGGAATCACCGAGCGTTGCTAAAGGACACCTTCGAAATACGGGGACGTGGACGGACACGGGGAGGGCGGCCACGGTCCCACGGCTGCTGCCCGGTGCCAACGCACTCTCGTTGCCGCCTGTGGCGGTGACGGGACCAACGCGAGGTGCATACGATGACCAGACTAGATGACACAGCGCTCTCACGCCGCGGCGTCCTGCGCGCCGCTGCCGGCACTGCGACGGCGGTCGCGGCCGGCACGGCGGCGACCGGGGCGGCCGCGGCTCAAGCGTACGATGGATGGTTCTCCGGCGACGCCAAGGGCGGCGCCGTCGGCAACTACGACGGAACGACTGTTGACCGGACCGGCACTGACGAGGTCACGATCGACGTTGGGGTGGACGCCAACGGCGGCACGTACGGGTTCGGGCCGGCAGCCGTGCGGGTCGACCCGGGCACGACGGTGTCCTTCGAGTGGGTGTCGAACACGCACAACATCCTGATCGACGCCCAGCCCGACGGCGCCGACTGGGGCGGCCACGACCCCATCGAGAACACGGGGTTCACGCACACCCACACGTTCGACACCGAGGGCGTGTACACGTACTACTGTAACCCCCATCTCACGATGGGGATGAAAGGCGCGATCGTCGTCGGCGGCGACAGCGGCGGCGGCGGTGGCGGCGGCTCCGATCAGCCGACCGTCGCGGCCGACTACGGCGACTGGTTCACCAAAAGCGCCGACGGCGGCGCGACCGGGAACTACACCGGCGACACCACGGACAAAACCGGCACCGACGAGGTGACCGTCGAGGTCGGCGCTGACGCCAACGGCGGCACGTACGGGTTCGGGCCGGCAGCCGTGCGGGTCGATCCGGGCACGACGGTGACGTTCAAGTGGACCTCGAACACGCACAACGTGTTGGTCCAAGCCCAGCCCGACGGCGCCGACTGGGGCGGCCACGAACCCATCGAGAACGAGGGGTTCACCCACACGCATACGTTCGAGACGGCGGGCGTGTACACGTACTACTGCAACCCCCATCTCACGATGGGGATGAAAGGCGCTATCGTCGTCGGCGCGCCCCCGAGTGGCACCACTGGCGGTGGTGGCGGCGGGGCGGCCGGCAGCAGCGTCTCTCCGGCCAGCACCCTCTGGACAGCCGTGTTCGCCGGCGCGGTCGGGGTTGCGATGCTGGTCCCGGTTGCGGTGAGCTACTACCGGCGCACGCCCGCCCCGGACTCATCGGGGGCGTTCGACTACGAGCCGGGCGGCGACACGGACGACCAACCTGCGATCCCCGAGGCCGACGCCTTCGAACCCGACACCGAACTCGGGCACGACGAGTACGACCCGGTTGGAACGCTCTCCATCGTTGCGGTCTACTTCCTCATTCTCGTGGGGATGTGGGCGTTCACGTACTTCATCGAGTTCCTCGGGAACGGACCGACGATCATGGGGTGACTCACGTGAGGATTCACAGATTCGAAAAACTCTGGCTCGGCGCGGCGTTCGTACTCATCGTTGCGTTCATCGCAACCATCGTCTACGGCTCACTCGGCCCGGGCGTTGCGATGGTCGGCGACGACGGCGGCACAGTCAACCCGGACAACCCGACTGCCGCGGACAACTTCCGCGACCCCGGTGTCTACCAGGCCGACGACGACAGCTACGACGTGTACGTCGAAGCCAGACAGTTCGCGTTCTCTCCCGGGACGAGCGAGCCGATCCGCGTACCCGCCGACACGAACGTGACGTTCCACGTCACCAGCGGCGACGTCACCCATGGCTTCGAGCTGGTCGGCACGAACGTCAACACCATGGTGATCCCGGGGCAGGTCGCACAGCTCACGGTCAACTTCGACGAAGCCCGCACACACCACATCGTCTGCCACGAGTACTGTGGGCCAGCCCACCACGCCATGGAGGGCTCCATCGAAGTCGTCCCGCAGTCGGAGTTCACACCCCCACAGCAGGCGGCTGCCGACCAATCCGAGGTGACTGATACGTGACGTTCATCGACAAGTTCCCGACCGAAGCGAAGCTCGTCAGATGGCATTTCGGCGTTGGGTTCGTCGCGCTCGCCATCGGCGGCCTGTTTGGCCTCGTGCAAGCGCTCTACCGCACCGGGCACCTCCGGTCGCTGCTCCCGATCAACGCCGCCCAGTACTACACGGTGTTGACCGGCCACGGCGTGCTGCTGGCGCTCGTGTTCACCACGTTCCTGATCTGTGGGTTCTTCGTGTGGGCGGTCACACGCAGCCTCGACCGCCCGCTTTCGCACCCACGGCTCGTCTGGACGGGGTTCATCTCGATGGTCGTCGGCACCACGCTGGCCGCCATCACCATCCTCAACGGGTTCGCGCCGGAGCTGCCCTTTGGCTCCGCGAACGTGCTGTACACGTTCTATCCGCCGCTGCAAGCCCACCCCGCCTTCTACGTCGGGGCGGCGCTGCTCATCGTCGGCTCCTGGATCGTCGGCGCCGACTACTTCCTGACGTATCGCGCGTGGCGCGCGGACAACCCCGACAAGCGCATCCCACTCCAGACGTTCATGGTGCTCGCGACGTTCGTCATGTGGTATCTCTCCTCGGCCGGCGTGGCCGTCGAAGTCGTCGCGTTCCTGATCCCGTGGTCGATGGGGTGGATCAGCCAGGTCGACCCGCTGTTGACCCGCACGCTGTTCTGGTACTTCGGCCACCCCGTCGTCTACTTCTGGCTGCTGCCCGCCTACCTGGCGTGGTACACCATCCTCCCGAAGCTCGCCGGCGGCAAACTGTTCAGTGATCCGCTGGCACGCGTCGTCTTCGTGCTGTTCGTGTTGCTGTCGACGCCGGTCGGCTTCCACCACCAGTACACCGACCCCGGGATCGCTGAAGGGTTCAAATTCATCGCGATGACGAACACCTTCATGCTGCTGTTACCGTCGCTGCTGACCGCGTTCACGGTCGTGGCGTCCCTGGAACACGGCGCCCGCCAGCGCGGCGGCAGCGGCTACATCGGCTGGCTGCGCGCGCTCCCCTGGGGCAAGCCGTCGTTCTCGGCGATGGCGCTTGCCGGGCTCGTGTTCGCTGCCGGCGGGTTCTCCGGCATGATCAACGCCGGCATGAACATCAACTACCTCATCCACAACACCATCTGGGTGCCCGGCCACTTCCACCTCACCGTCGGCACCGCGTTCGCCCTGACCATGATGGGCGTCGCGTACTGGCTGGTCCCCCAGATCACCGGCAAACGCCTCCAACACCGGACGCTGGCGGCCATCCAGCCGTTCGTCTGGGTGATCGGCATGACGCTGATGTCGAACGCCATGCACCGCGGCGGCCTCGCCGGGCTGCCACGGCGCACCGCCAAGCCGCTGTTCCGCGGTGAGGGGGCGGCCCCCTTTGATCCGGTGGTCGGCACCATCAGCGAGATGCAACTCCAGATCGCGATCGGCGGCACGCTGCTGTTCGTCTCGCTGGCGCTGTTCCTGGCCGTGATGGTGGGCACGTGGCTGTCACGACCCGGCATGGGGCGGCTCTCGGTCAACGGTTCGATCCCGTCGGCGTTATCCGGCCCCGCCGACAGCCCCCGCATCCTCGACAACCTCAAGGTTTGGACGGCCATCGCGGTCGTCCTCGTGATCATCGCGTACGGGCTCCCGCTGTACGGCATGCTCGCCGACGGCGTTCTCGCCCCCGGCAGCCCCGGTTTCCCGGTGTAACCCACACACCCACCTGTTCACTCATGGCTGATTCAGACACCGACAACACCGACGACGGCGTCCCGCGTCGCTGGCTGATCCGCGCGCTCGTCGGCATCGGGTTCGGCATCCCGGTGGTCATCGAAGGCGGCACGCTCGTCGGCCTCCTCAAATCGGGGCTGTTCGGTGACGGTGACGGCGACGACGCCGCCACGATCACCGGCCCGACAGCAACCACCTCCGGGCCACCACCCGTCGGCACTGGCGACGACCTGTTGGCGGCGTCCGCCCGCAGCGCCACGCTCTCGGACGCCACCGTGCACGCCGCCACCGACGGCTGGCGGTTCGCACTCACGGTCGCCGTCGAAAACACCGGCGACCGACCCTACGAACTCCGGTTGGGCACCGTCACGACCCAGAACGGCAGCCGCGTGGACGGCACCGCGGCCACCGACCGGCTCGGCGTCGGCGAGTCAGCCACCCTGTCGGCGACGTACGCGCTGCCGGACGGCGAAACACCCGCGACGATGACCATCGTCGGCGTCGACTACGTCGACGGCGGCGGCGAACGGCTCACTCGCCACACGGTCCGGTTCGGCAACGTTCCGGTCAAACGGTAAGAGCGGCCGCCTACACCGCCTCGACTTCCAGGATCATCGTGGTTCCTTCCACGTCCCACTCCTCGCGGTGGCCGTCCTCGACCTCCCCGAGCTCCCGGGCGCGCGTCTCCTCTGTGATGAGGGGCTCGTGGCGCGCGACCAGCTCGCCTACGCGCTCGTCGAACACGAGCACGTCCAGGCGGATCTCGGCGTCCATCGCCAGGTCCATCTCCTTGCGCATCTCCTGGACGCGGCGCACGACCTCCCGAGCGTACCCCTCGCTCTCGACGTCCTCGTTCAACTCGGTGTCGACGTAGACCGTTCCCGCCGCCGTCTCCGTCTCGAACGCCGCGCCGGCGACGTGCTCGGGCGTTTCTTCGACGAACTCGACCATCTCCGTGGTCAACTCGATGTCGTCCCTCCCGAGGTCGGCGGCGACCTGCTCGGCGAGCGCGTCGATGTCCCTGTCGGTGACGTGGGCGTCGTTGAGCGCGTTCATCACCGCGCCGGCGTCGTCGCCGAACGCCGGCCCGAGCTCGCTCATGTCCGCGCGGGCGCTGTACGCCAGCTCGTCCCAGGCCGCCCCGGGTTCGACGACCTCGACCGCGCGCGTGTTGAGGCGGTCCGCGAGCAGGTCGCCGTGGGCGTCGAGCGCGTCCACGACGCTGTCCTCGGCGGCGTCCACGACGACGCGCGTGACCGGCCAGCGCAGCTTCCGGCCGGCCTGCTGGCGGGCGTGACTGCCCGCCTCCTCGGCGGCGCGCAGCACTGCCACGTCGGCCTCCAGGGCCGGCGCGCGCAGCGACTCCTCGACGGTCGGCCAGTCGGCCATATGCACCGTATCGTAGCCCCGATCGCCGGTGAGGTGGCTGTACAGCTCCTCGGTGACGAACGGCGCGTACGGCGCGAGCAGCGCCACGACTTCGAGCAGGACGCGCTGCATGGTGGCGTACGCTGCGGTCTTCGACGCCGACGCGTCGTCCTCCCACATGCGTTCGCGCACCACCTGGACGTAATACCGTGAAAGGTCTTCGACGACGAACTCCAGGACGGCGTCCAGCGCACGGTGTTGCTCGAAGTCCTCCCAGTGGGCGGTGGCGTCGGCTTTCACGTGCTGGAGCCGGGACAGCAGCCACTCGTCGACGGTCTCCAGGTCGGCGTCGGCGATCCCGACACCGGCGTCGTCGCCGCCGAACGCAGCCGGCACGTTGGCGTCGAAGTCGTCGAGCGCCATGTACGGGCGGGGGAACCGGAACACGTTCCAGAGGATGTTGAGGTCCCGCTGCATGTTCTCGGTCTCGTCCCACGAGAAGCTCATGTCGTCGCCCTGCGGGGTCACCGACAGCAGGAACATCCGCATGGGATCCGCGCCGTACTCGTCGATGACCTCGTTCGGTTCGATCGTGATGCCCTTGGATTTGGACATGCCGCGGCCGTCGGGCATGTTCGCGTAGCCGTGCATCAACACCTCCTCGTAGGGCACGTCGCCGAGCGCGGCGGTCCCCATGCCCAGTTGGCTCCAGAACCACCCGCGGGTCTGATCGTGGGCTTCCATGATGAGGTCGGCCGGCCACAGCTCGTCGAAGTCGTTCTCCTGCTCGGGGTAGTTCAGGGTGCCCCAGGACGCCACCGAGGAGTCAAGCCACACGTCGAAGACGTCCGGCACGCGCGTGTACTCGGTGCCATCCTCGGTGATCGTGATGTCGTCGACGGTCGGCTTGTGGAGGTCCACGGACGCGGGGTCGACGTCCTGGTCGGCGAGCGCCGCGAGCTCCTCGCGGGTGCCGACCACGAGCACGTCCTCGGCGTCGCCGCTCCAGTCCTCGGGCGTCCAGATGGGGACCGGAATCCCCCAGTAGCGCTGCCGGCTGACGTTCCAGTCCGGGGCGTTCTCCACGAAATCCCGGAACCGGTTGTCGCGCGCCCACTCGGGGTGCCACTCGGAGGTGTCCATGTTCGCCAGCAACTCGTCTTTGACGTCCGTGATCGTGATGAACCACTGGTCGGTGACGATCTGGATGATGCCGGTGTCACACCGCCAGCAGTGGCCGTAGCTGTGCTCGACGGTCTGGCTGGCGAGCATCGCGTCCCGCGCTTCGAGGTCCGCGATGATGTCGTCGTTGGCGTCCCGCACGAACGCCCCCGCGTACTTGCCTCCCGCGTCGGTGTAGACGCCGTCCTCGCCGACCGGACAGAACACCGGCAGGTCCAGCTCCGCCCCGCGCTCGAAGTCCTCCTCGCCGTGGCCGGGCGCGGAATGCACTAAGCCGGTGCGGTCGGCCTCCACCCAGTCGCCGTGGTAGACCTCGTGGGTGCCGTCGGCGTCGGTCGGGTTCGCCGGCACCGCGTCCGCCAGCGGTGGCGTGTACGACCACCCGATCAGGTCGCTGCCCGAGTGGTCGGCCACGACCTCGTGGTCACTGTAGCCGCCCGCCGACAGCACGTCCTCGACGCACTCCGACGCGACGTAGAGGACGTCCGTCTCGCCGTCCGGCGTCGTCGCACGCACCTGCTGGTAGTCGCCGTCCTCGTCGACGGCGACGAACTGGTTCGCGGGGATCGTCCACGGCGTCGTCGTCCACACCACCAGGCTGCCCTCGCGGTCGTCGAGGTCGAACCTGACGTAGATCGAGGGGTCGGTGACGTCCTCGTACTCCACTTCGTTGTTCGCGATGGCGGTCTCACAGCGCGGGCACTGGCTGATCGAGCGCTGTCCGCGCTCGACGAGGCCGTTGTCGTGGACCTCGCTGAACGCCCACCACGCCGCCTCCATGTACGACGGGTCGACGGTCTTGTAGGGGTTGTCCCAGTCCATCCAGACGCCGAAACTCTGGAAGTCCGACTGCAGCCCGTCGAGGTTGTCGTCGGCGAACCGCTTGCACTCCTCGATGAACGCCTCCTCGCCGAACTCCTGGATGTCCTTTTTCGACTCGAAGCCCAGCTGTTCCTCGACTTTCGTCTCGATCGGGAGGCCGTGCATGTCGTAGCCCGGCCGATCGGTTACGTCGTAGCCCTGCATCCGGTGGTAGCGGATGTAGGCGTCCTTCAGCGTCTTGTTCCAGGTGGTGCCCATGTGCGCCGCGCCGCTGGTGTACGGCGGGCCGTCAACGAAGAAGAACGTCTCCGCGTCGGCGCGATGATCCACCGTCTGCTCGTACGCGTCGACGGCCTCCCAGTACGAGAACACCCGCTCCTCGACGCCCGCGGGATCGTACTGGTCGGGCACGTCACCGAATCCACTCATACGGGTACCGTCCCGCTCGCACCTCAAAGAACAATCGGTTGTACAGTCCCGGTTACGACAGCTGCCCGGTGACGGCGTCGCGCACGACCTTCGCCCCGCCGATGACGCCCACTGCGCCCATCACGGCGAGCCACAGCCCGAACACCATGCTGCCGCCGTCGCCGGCCAGCGCCGTGGCGCTCTGTAGCTCCGCGAACAGCCCCCCACCGACCAGCGTCGTGCCCGCGAGCGTCAACAGCGGTGCGGTCACGAGGTCGAACAGCTCCGGCACGGATTCAATCATACACGCCGTGAGGAAGTTGCGCGTTGTATGCCTTCCGTTCGACACGGAAGACTTACCATCGGCCACGCCCCACCCCCGGTATGAGTAACACAGCGAACATCGACTACCCGGACCTCGCGAAGTACGGGACGGCGGCGAGCGCGGCGATGATCTGCGTCGGAGCGGCGGGCACGGTCCTCGGCTCCGGCGTGGTTTCCGGCTGGGAGGCGTCCATGCTGTTCGACCTGGAGATCCTCGGCGTGCTCGGCATCGTCGTCTGCCCGTTCCTGTTCGGCATCCTGCTGCCGCTGATCGAGTAACACCTCGCGTACGCACGCTTAAGAGGCTGCCGCGCGTCCGACCAGCCATGTCCGACGACTGCGTTTTCTGCCAGATCATCGCCGACGAGATCCCCGCCCGCGTCGTCCACGAGGACGCCGACACGCTGGCGTTCCTCGACGCCACGCCGATGGCGCCCGGCCACACGCTCGTCATCCCGAAAACCCACGCCGCCACGCTCGCGGACACGCCCGGCGACGACGCCACCGCGGTGTTCGAGACGCTGCACGCGCTCGCGCCCACGGTCGAAGCCGCGGTCGATGCCGACGCCACGACGATCGGGTTCAACAACGGCACGGCCGCCGGCCAGGAGGTCCCCCACGTCCACGGCCACATCATCCCGCGATTCGCCGACGACGACGGCGGCCCGCTGCACGTCGCCGCGGGCACCCGTCCGGACGTCTCCGACGCGGACCTCGACGCCACCGCCGCGGACATCACCGACCGCCTGGCCTGACCCCCGCTGACATTCTTATGCGATGGCGCGGCAGTCCCGACCGTGTCCGACTCACCAGCCAGGACGGCCGCACTGACCGCAACCGCCGGCGGCGCAGGTGCCACCCGGCTCGCCGTCGCCACGGGGGCTGTCCTCGCACGCACTGGCGCAAACGTCGCGGTTCTCGACGCCGCGTTCGCCACCCAAGGCCTCGCACAGCACGTTCCCGGCCGCATCACGACCGACGTCACGCGGGTCATCACCACAGACGCGGCCCCGGCGGCCGCCCGGTACGCCATCGCCCCGGACGCCGACGCCGCCCTCACGGCCTACCCCGCGTTCGCCGCCTTCGAGCGCATCGCCGCCGCGAAAACACCCGCGGCGGCCGCCCGCCTCGGCAGCGTCGTCGACACGCTCGCGGACGCACACGACTACGTGCTCGTCGACACCCCGCCGATCGCCGCCAACCAGGCGGTCGCCGCCGTCACGGCCACCGACGCCGTCGTCGCGGTCGTTCCGCCCGGTGACCGCGGCGTCGACACCCTCCAGCGTGCCCGCGGTCGGCTCGCCGACATCGGCACTGACTGCACCCACGTCGTCGCCAACCGCGCCGCCGACACACCGCGGGCGGCCACACACGCGGTGCCGACTCACGCCACCACCGGCGTCCCCGACACACCAGTCCCGCTTTCGGGCACCGGCGCGTTCACCGCCGCGGTTGCCGCCCTCGCCGACGCCGTCTTCGACACCGCGGTCGCCGCGTCGCTTTCCACCGGGTCGGTCCTAGACGCCGTCCACGCCCGCCTCACCTGATCCCGGCAGCGTCGCCGCCAGCGCGTCCCGTTTTGCCACCATCGCGTCCTGCTGGGGGGACAGTGCGCTCACCACCACGTCCGCAGCGCCGGGCAGGCTGTCGTGGGTCATGATGTACGCGGCCAGCATGCATTCGCGTTCGGTTCCGTCGGCCGCCGCCACCGCATCGACCCGCGTTCGTTGCCCCTTGAGCCACGCCGCCACCGGCTCGCGCTGTCGCTCCGATAGCGGCATCACGTCGTCGAAGCCAAGCAGATGCAGGCATTTCGCCACCGTCGTCGGCGGGACGCCGACGGCGTCGCTCACTGCCTGCTCGCCGGCGCCACTGGCGTGTTGCTTGGCGACGGCCGCCGCCTGCGCCGCCGTACACGGCAGCCGGTCGGCGTACGTCCCCAATCGGTCGGCCAGCGGTGCCCGCGTGTGGTCCACGCTCGCCACCCCACGTTCCCGCTGCTGTGTGGTTGTCGTCGTGATGCCGTCGGCGATCTCCGCCAATCCCATGGACCGCGATGGCACCCCACTCGAACGTAAATGTACGCACTCGCTGCCGCCACAGCCCCCGCCGAGCCCAGCGAACGTATCGACTATCCACCCGTTCGCGCCCGTCTCGCCCCGTCTCGACGCTCGCTCGCCGGTGCTTACACACTCCTCTGGCCCCTACGCACACACGCAATGCAGCATCCACACCGCTGCCCTGAATGCGACGGCACCATCCGCGAAACCGACACCGAACACGTCTGTGCCGACTGCGGGCTCGTCGTCACGGACGCGCCCATCGACCACGGGCCCGAGTGGCGGACGTTCTCCGACGACCCCGACCACGCACCCGAGCGCACCGGCGCGCCGCTCACCCGCTCCCGCCACGACCGCGGCCTCTCGACCGAGATCGGCTACAGCGCACGGCTCACGGGCCGCAAACGCCGCAAGTTCGCACGGCTCCGCCGTCAACACAAGCGCGCCACGATCCCCTCGAAAGCCGACTACAACCGGATCTACGGGTTCACGGAGATCCGCCGCCTCATCGGCACGTTCGGCATCGGCACCGGGCTCCGCGACCAGGCCTGCACGCTGTTCGCGTCCGCCCAAACGGCGGGCCTGCTCCACGGCCGCACCATCGAGGGGTTCGCGGCCGCCGGCGTCTACGCCACCTGTCGGACCAACGGGGTCACCCGCACCCTCGACGAAATCGCCGCCGCCGCCCGCGCCACCCGCCCCGAACTCACCACCGCCTACGACGCCATGAACCGTGATCTCGGGCTGCCGACCGGCCCCATCGACCCCCGCGAATACCTCCCACGATACGCCGACGCCCTCTCCCTGCCGGCCCGCATCGAGCGCCAGGCCCGCGAACTCGTCGCCGCACTCGAAACCGACGGCCTGGTCGCCGGCCGAAACCCCAGCGGCGTCGCCGCCGGCTGCCTCTACACCGCCGCAACCGAGACCGACCACGCCGTCACGCAGTCGGCCGCCGCGGCCGTCGCCGACGTCACCCCGGTGACGCTGCGCGCGACCTACCAGAACCTCACTGACGCCTAATCAGCCACCACCACGACCGGCGCATCCAGCGCCGCACTCGCCGCCAGCGCGTCCGCGCACACCGCCGCGCTCACAACCAGGGGTGCGCCCGGCGCGGCCAGCCTGGCGATCGCGGCCGCGCCAGCCCACGGCGGCCCGCTGAACCGCCGTGGGGGCTGTGACGGCGGGACGCTCGCCGGCACCGCCAGCGCGTCCATCGCCCGCCGAAACCGGTCACTCCAGCGCGCTACCAGCGCGTCCCGGGCGGCCTGCTCCAGGTTCGCCCGCCGGTCTTCGAGGCTGAGCCGGCGGCGGGCGTCCGCCCACGCGGCCTGCGCCCGCCGCAACCGCTCTTTGGCGGCGTGCCACTCCGTCTCCACTGCCGTCAGCGCCCTGGTCACGGCCACCACCGGCTCCCCATCCCCCGGCTGGGTCCGCCCTTGGACCCGTGCCGCACGCTCGCGCATGTGACCGACCGCCACCTCAGCCGCCGCGACCCGTTCCCGCGCCGCCGCCAGATCCACGTCCGGTGTCGACAACCCCGCGAGCTGTCTTGTCACCGCCGCCAGCTCGTCGTCGTGTGTCGTCCGCGCGCCCCGACTCCGCGCCGCCGCCGCCAGTGCCACTCCCACCCGCAGCGTCGTCCCCTCGCACAGCACGCCCACGTGCTCGTGGACCGCGGCCGGCCGCTGTCCGCGCACACGGCCGTCATCGGGGTCGGTGATCGCCGCCACCACCGCCGACGCGGGCACGCCCTCGTTCCGGAGGTCGACGGCGCGCCCGCGCCGCACGCGCTCGCCGAACGCCACCCTCATAGCGGCACGCCACGCAACCCCTCGGGATCCGGATGCTCGGTCCCCGACGCGAACTTCCGATACGGTGTGCTCCGCGACGCCCGGCCCTCGTACGCCTCCGCAGCGGTCCTGATCCGCTCGGGCACCTCCCTGAACTCGTTGAACGGTGCCGTCTGCTTGACGGCCACGTGGCCGCCGTGTCGCGCCCGCAGCCGCAACACCTGCAACGCGCTGAACTCCGTCTCCCGGAACAGCACAGCCCGCCCGAACCGGTCCACGACACACCCCGGATGGGCGTCACAGGTGTTCCACAACTGCCGGCGAGCCGCCCGCGAATACGCCACTGCTAACAACATTACGTTGACATTCCAACGCACTCAAAAAAGGCGTTCCGGTTCGAACAACCCCCGAGCCCGGCCGTCGGCTAGATCGAGCGCAAGTGGTCCGTGTTCGGCTGATAGAGCTCCCCGCGTTCCTTGAGCTTCTCGATCTCGTGTTCGGCCTTCCCGGCGTCCATCCCGATCTCCTCGGCACGATCGAGGACCTCCTCGACCGGCGCGCCGTCGTCGAACTCCTCTTCGATCTCCCCGATCAGTGCCTTGATGTTCTTCACACGATCCCGCTGGGTCTTCGACTGCCCGGTTTCGACCACGTCGGCGTCGAACTCGCCTGTTTCGGGGTCCACACCGATGTCCTGGAGACACGACTGCACGATCCCGATCACGCGGTCGGCGTCGCTTTTCTCCACGGAATCCGACAACCGGAGCCGCGCCGACGCCTCCGCCAACCGCACGATCGCCTCCAGCTGGCGCGCGGTCACCGGCACCGGCGCGTCCTCGTCCGCGCCCTTCGATCGCAGATCCACGTAGAACTCCTCGATGGCCTGGCGCGCGTCCGGGGTCATCGTCGGGAAACACGTCCGCCGAGCGTACGCGATGTACTTCCGCAACAACCCCGGCTCGATCGCCGGCGCAACGTCCTCGGTCTGGCTCTCGATCTCCGCCTCCGAGTAGTTCGCGTTCGCGAGTTCCTCGTTTTGCGTGTTCAACTCCCCGGCGTAGTTGGTCTGCAGGATGTGATCCGCCAGCGCCGCGTCCTCCTCGGGGTCGGGCTGATCGGTCACGGTGAAAATCAGGTCGAACCGCGAGATCAACGCCGGCTCCAGGTCGATCTGCTCGCCGATCGGCTCGTACTGGTCGAACCGCCCGTACTTCGGGTTCGCCGCGCCCAACAGCGAACACCGCGCCTTCAGCGTCGCGTTGATGCCCGCCTTCGAGACGGAGATCTTCTGCTGTTCGAGCGCCTCGTGCATCGCCGACCGGTCGTCGTCGGCCATCTTGTCCAACTCGTCGACGGCCGCCACGCCGTTGTCCGCAAGCACCAGCGCGCCCGCCTCCAAGCTCCACTGCTGGCCGTCACCGAAGTCGTCGCGAACGGCCGCGGCGGTCAACCCCGCCGCACTCGACCCCTTCCCGGAGGTGTACACCGACCGGGGCGCGATGTTCTGCACGTAGGAGATCATCTGGGAGTTGTGCGAGACCACGCCGTCGGTGAGGTAACTGTGGGTCCCCTCAACTTCGAGGTCGTACACCCACTCTTCGTCGGGTTCGACTTCGGTAATCGATTCGATGGCGCTCCACGCGACGGTTTCGGCGTTCCCCACCGGCGCTGGTTGTGCGTCCCGGATAACGCCCCCGTCGGGTGCGACCTGCCCGGAGCCGTCGCCGTCCGGGGCGACCCCGACGAGCTGTCCGACCTCCAGTTCCTCGGTTCGGACCGCGTCCGGGCCGTGCGACCCGGCGACGAACAGCGGGTGGCTCGGCGTGACGGTGAGCCGGTGACCGGCCGCCGTCCGCACGCGGTACATCGTCTCGGGGGCTTCGCGCTTCCAGACCTTCGTCGCGCGGCGCTGCACGAGCCTGCCGTCGGCTGCAAGCGACGGGACGGCCACGTCCACATCGTCCCAGACGCCGTCATCGACGGGCCGCGGGTCGTCGAGGTTCGCTTCGACGAGGTCCCGGATCTCGCGCTCGCTGCCGTCGGCGAGCGCCACCGTGGTGTCGCCCCGCACGCACTTCCCGGTTCCCGGGTCACCGATGAGCAGCATGTGGAGGTCGCCCCGAATGCGGGACTTATCGGGGAGGTGTTTGGTGACGCCCGAGAACAACTGCAGCATCATCGCGAGCTTGGCCTCGCGGTGGCCGTAGATCGCCGGCGCCATCGAATCCACCATCTCCTCGTGGATCTCCTCGTGGTCCGAGAGCGCGACGATCTCCTCTTTGTCCGCCTCGGAGATGTTCAACTCGTCGAACTCGGCGTCCTCGATGACGACCGACGACCCTTCCATGTAATGTTCGAACACCGGCGAGTCGGTGGCCTCCTCGCTTTGGTCGAGCCGGAGGACGCCGGTGACGGTGACGTGATCGCCCGGCGTGACGTTGCCGGTGGCGTCGTCCTCGACGTGGACGTCGATGCTCTGTGGCGTCTCCCCGCCGCCCAACCCCTCGGGTGACTCCTGGATGCGCAGCTTCTGGGAGTCCACGAACTCCGACCGATCCGGGTCGAGCTTGAACGGTCCCTGGCGCTCGCAGGACTCACACTGATACGGCTCCTGGAACCCCGCATCCCCCTGTGGCACCTCCGTGTCGGTGCCACAGCGCTGGCAGACGAACACCGCACGCTGGATCTTCGGCATCACGTCGGTGGCCTTCCGCACCATCCCCTGGATCGAAACCATCGTGTTGAGGTGTTCGGCGCGGATCGCCCGGATGTCCGTGTGCTCGGCCAGCCCGTGCACGCGAACGTGTGCCTGCCCGAGGCTCACGTCGACGGGCAGATCGTACACCCGCAACGCCTCCTCGGCGGCTTCCTGGAGCTGGTCGGGATGGCTGATGTAATCGTCGGCCAGGTCCGGATCCATCTGGTAGAGATCCCGCCAGTGCAACTCGAGGGACTTCGATTCGCGGGGATACTGGCGTGCGAGGTTCCCGATCTCGTCGCTGTAGTATCGCCGGTAGAACTCCTCGAACTGGTCAACGAGCTCCTGGTTGGCGGCCTGGGCCATTCTGTCCTTCCAGAATACTGCTCGCTGGCGTAAGAACCTTCGCAAACCACCGCCACACAGGCCGGCCCGCCGTCGCCATCGCACACCACGCTGCTGTCCGAGAAGCCAACGCTTAGGAGTCTTCAGGACTGTATTGAGTCTGCATGAGGGAGGGTGCGTAGTGCCCGAGACTGTTCTCGGGCTCACGCTGATTGACTCGCTGTACGCGGGACTGTTCGTTCTGGGGGCCGTCCTGACAGCCGCCAGCATCCTGCAGGCAACCCGCATCGAAGACCGCGAGACACGCCACGGACTGATCGCGCTGCTGGCAACCGCCAGCGGCTGGTCGGTCACGCACGTCGTGACGCTGCTGGCACCATCACAGCTGATCGCCAACGTCGCGTACCTCGCGGGCCTCATCCTGGGGTTCTCGACCGTGTGGGCGTGGCTCTACTTCTGCTCGGCGTACACCGGCCGTGTCCTCCACCGGGACACCTGGGTCGTCCGCGGCAGCATCCTCGCGTACCTCTCGGTCGTCGCGGTGAAACTCACCAACCCCTTCCATCACCTCTACTACCGCGCCACCTACCAGCCCGCCAGCTTCCCCGCCGTCGTCGTCGAGCACGGCATCTTCCATTGGGCGGTCACGGGCCTGTCGTACGCGCTGGCCGCCATCGGCATGTTCATGCTGTTCGAGCTGTTCCGCGAAGCCGACTACGGCACCCGGCCGCTGGCGGGACTCGTCGCCGTGATGGCGCTGCCGGCGATCTTAGACGTCTATAGCTTCGCCAGCTCGACGCTCGTCGACCTGATCCACTCGCCGCTCGGCGTCGCCGTGTTCGCCGTCGGCGTCCTGTTCATCCACGAAGACCGGTTCCTGGCGGTGCAACTCACCGGTGACATCGCCGAGCCGGTCGCGTTGCTCGACGAGGACGACCGCGTGCGCGCGGTCAACGACACCGCCCGGTCGCGCTTCCCCACTCTCCGGGACGCCACCGGCGTCCCGCTGTCCACCGCCGCGCCAGCGATCGCCGAGCACGTCGACGGCGACGACGACGTGCTCGCGTTGCGCCACAGCGACGACACCGAATACTACCTCGTCGCCGAATCCACGTTCTCGCTGGGTGCCAGCAACCTCGGCCGCGTCATCGTCTTCACGGAGATCACCGAAACCGAACGCCACCGCCGCGAGGTCGAACGCCACAACGCCCAACTCGAAGGGTTCGCCGCCGGCGTCAACCACGAGCTCCGCAACGCCATCCAGGTCGCGTCCGGCTACACCGCGCAGGCCGCCAGCGCGCTGGAATCCGAGAACGTCACCGACGCCCAGCAATCACTGGCCCGCGTCTCCGACGCCGTCGACCGCATGGCCGACCGCGTCAACGACCTGTCCACGCTCGCCCGCCACGGCCGGACCCTCCGGGACACCACCACCGTCGACGTGGCGGCGGCCGCCCGCGCCGGCTGGCAGACCACCGACACCGGCGACTGCGAGCTCACCGTCACCGGGGACACGACGGTCTCCGCCGACCGCGTGCGCCTCGAAGACCTCTTCGAATCCGCGTTCGCGTTCACCACCGACAACAACGCCACCGCCGTCACCGTCGCCATCCACGACAACGGCTTCTCCATCGCGGACAACGGCGCCACGCCGTCGGTCACTGACACCACGCGGTTCTTCGACTACGGCGACGCCGTGCCCACGACCGAAGCCGGGATGCATCTGCCGAACGTCCAGACGCTGGCCCGCGTCCACGGCTGGACGGTCAGCGTCGATCCCGACTACGAGGACGGCGTGCGCCTCGAAATCACGACCGATCCCGCGCCCATCGCGCTCACCGACCCCTAGCGCAACTCGACGTCCTGCTCTTCGATGACGCGGTCGCTCTCGTTGTTCACCGCGCGCACGACGAGCGTTGTCTCCCCCGTTCGCCCCACGTCCTTCGGGAGTTCCGCCGTCCCGCCGACCTCGGTGATGGTCGTGTTCCCCAGGGCGTTGCCCGTCGTCACCTCGATGTAGTTGGCCGTGCCCTGATCGGTCCACAGCACGGTCGCCCCGCCGTCCGTCGCCGCGACCTGCACCGTTGCGGTCACCTCCTCGTTGTTCGTGAACGCACCGACGCCGACCGCGGCGGCGATCAGCACCGCAAGCACGAACATCACCGCCACACCAGTGGCTGGGGATGTTGCGCGCTCGTCGGACGGCGCCCGGGCCATATGCACCCTACCTTCGGCCCACGTATGTATATGGCCTTGTTGGCCGTGTGCTATCTTGCCACGTCCCCGACGCGCAACACTCAACCCCCCGGCACCCACACACGACGGTGTGCCCGAGACACTGACCGCGAGTGTCATTCACGCCCTGCCGCCGGAGGAACACGCCGACGCCGACCTGGAGCCGGCGCTCGAATCACTGGCCGCCGACCGCTACATCCTCGTCTGCCGGAAGGGCGGCACCCCGACCCGTATCCAGCGGCTGCTCGCGTTCCTCCGCCGGGACCCCATCGAAGCCATCACTGTCGTCGCCGACGACGCCGTGCCGGAGGACGACGAGTTCACCACGCAGGTCACCGCCACCGAACTCGCCGGCGTCTACGTCGTCACAGACGACGGTCGCGCCCACCTTGAGGGCGAGTACGACGCGAGTTCCGGGCAGTCCGTCCGTGACGAGGGAGAAGACCCCTCCGACGAGCAGGCAGAGCGCAGTACGAACGGCGCGTAGCACCGGACGCGAGAAAAGTCGCCACCAGTCGTCTACCGATGGTCAGGAAGCACGCCGCGTGGCTGCGAGCGCTGGACGAACGGCTACTCGAACACCTGCACGAAGCCGGCGAATCGAACCCGATGCTGATGGCCGAGCATCCTCGATTCGAGGAGGTAGGGATATCGAGCGGGCAGATTCGGGAGCGCTGTCTCCAGCTTGCCGACGCCGGTTTGGCCGGGATGACTGGAAAGGGTTGGTTCGACGTGACGACGTGGGGGCAGCAGTATCTCGACGGAGAGATTGACGCACGGGACCAGCCGAAACCACGGTTGCAGCGGCTTCTATAGTCGGATTTGTTCAGCGGAACAGGTTGCATTCCTCGGTGAATAGCTCCTTTTCGAACCCCCTGCGTTCGTCTGGAGGGTGGAACTGGAATTGTTCTGCCTTCCAGCGGTTTTGGCCATCACTCTGTTTCACTTTCACCACGCTTTGGGAGGGTTCATGCCCGGGGCAGTAGTAAAAGGTATCACGTTCGCCATGACCGGCGAGCGCAGAAGGTTAGCGACCCGGTGACTGTCCATAGCAGGCACCGGCTGACCTCTCAGAGGTCTCGCGTCTGCATCCGGACAACCGGATGCCTGGCTGGTAAATCTTTGCCTCTGGGTGGAAGTCGCAGCCATCAGTAACAACGATGATCGAACGCACTACTACCCAGAACGGAGGTATCAGCCGATGAATAGGGGCGCAATCGCCCACTTCGCCGACGCCAGCGGCGAAATCGACGACAGTGGCTTCCCGAAGCCTCACTACGAGGATGGAGAGAAACTTCTGTCGTCACTTGAAGTCCGCAACCCGACGGTGCTCACCTTCGACGCGTACACGGACGGAGAGTCAATCCGATGGAATCGAGGTCGAGCTGCCAAGGAACACGTCGAGGACGCGAAGTCGACAGAGATTCACCGCGATGGGAGAATCGATGTCGGCACTGACGGGACACGAGTTCGAGCCGAGGTGACGGACGTCCTCCATGTCCAGGACGAGTTCATCGTCACCCAGAACACCGAGTGCGACTTCGCACACTCTCTGGTCGAAGACGCGACCGGCGGCGAGGTCGTCGACACTCGTCTCGACCTGCGAGGATTCGTCAACGATTACCCGGAGGTGAAGTACTCGCTCGGCGGGTTCTACGACAGGGACGCAGCTGCTGACAAGGAAGTCAGCATCGGGCATCTGAACAAGGACGAACACGCTCGGGAGAACATCGACTCCGCGAAAATCAATCGGCTCGGAATCGAGAACTTCTCGTACAACGGCCGGTCACTCGACTTCCTCATCACGGAAAGCGGGTACGTCGACATCTACGACTCCAACGTAGACACGACAGAGTTCGTGCAGTTCCTGCACGACATCGTGATGCCTCACGTCTCGAACTGAGGTCACGTGCCTCAACGGGCATCTAACCGATTTCTGAATCAGGAAGTGATGCGCCCTTAGCAATAGACTACTACTCCTCAGAGACCTCCATGTCGTGTTCCTCGATGAAGCGGTCGACCACCGCCGGTAGCCGCTGTTGATTCGACGCGGCAGACAGCGCAGCACCGCAGACGACGCATTCGATGAATCCGGTTCACGTTGGTTCGGAGATAAGAATTGCGACTCTCCTCATTCCGGTAGACACCTGCTGGCGAGAGTATGGATCAAAACTCAGACGAACAAGCTCTGCCTCTTCTCAGAAAACGATTACAGTACGTCGTGGTTGTCTGAATCCTCAATGTCGCCGTCCAACTGTCAGCGGCCCGGAGAATCCCGTAACGGCGCTCTGCGATTCCAGTTATCCGACTATCGAGAGCCGGCGCTACTTGGATTCGTATGGCGGCCGAGAACCGGCAATACAGGCCGTCTATAGATTAAACAGTATGGGACCGCCCGAATTTGAATCGGGGTCACGGGCACCCAAGGCCCGAAGGATACCAAGCTACCCTACAGTCCCGTATCACCACCTACTGTGGTGGTGGTGGTAAGCGTTTCGTTCGATCGCCCCTACTGGTCGTCCTCGCGGAGTTCCAGGGTCGCGATGATGCGGCCGGGCGCGTGGCCCTTGCGCACGCCGTCGAGGATGCGGAACGCGCTGTCCGGATCCAGGAAGTGCGTGGTGACCGCGCGCCCGCGGTCCGTCGGCTCCAGGCCGTCGATGAACTCGTACTCCAGTAGCTTCCCCAGGGCGTGTTTCGTGGGGATGTCCCCGACCATGCGGTCGTTGAGGCGTTTGGCGGCCGTGCCGCCGACGGTGACGTTCGCCAGCGTCTCCTCGACGGCGGCGTCCTCGTCGTAATGCGTGACCACGTTCTCCATGTCGCCTTTCAGGAGCGTGAACGCGATTTCCTCCTCGGTGCCCTCCATCGAGGAGTGATACGACGCGTCGGGTTCGACGAGCACGTACACCTTCCCGCGGTCGTGGTAGTCGGGACGGCCGGCGCGGCCGAGCATCTGCTCGAACTCCTGGACGGAGAGCCATTCGATGCCCATCGCCAGCGTGTCGAAGATGACCTGGTTGGCGGGGAAGTCGACGCCCGCCGCGAGCGCCGCCGTCGTCACGACGGCCGCGAGGTCCTGGTCGCCGAACTGTCGCTCGACGGATTTGCGTTCGCCGTAGTCGAGGCCGGCGTGGTACGGCCGCGAGGGGTAGTCGAGTTTGCGCGAGATCTCGTTGCAGCGCCGCCGCGAGTTGGTGAAGATGATGGTCTGCCCGCGGTACCCCATCGAGGACTCCTGGTCGAACTCCCGGCGGACGAGCGTGTTCTCGATGTCGGGCTTCTCGGCGCCGTCGGCGAACGTGACGTGGCGCTCGATGGGCACGGGGCGCTCCTCGAACTCCACGAGGTTCGCGCGCAGCTTCCCCGCCAGCTCGCCGGGGTTGCCGACGGTCGCGGAGAGATACACCCACTGGGCGCCGTCGTAGCCCGCGCGCTCTTCGCGGCGCTGCTCGCAGTAGTATTTCAGTCGCGAGATGAGGCCGTCGAGGCGGTGGCCGCGGTCGTCCTCTTTGAGCGTATGCACCTCGTCGATGACGACCGTGCCGATGTCGCCCAGGTCGCGGCCCGTCCGCAGCGCGTGGTCGATGCCCTCGTAGGTGCCGACGATGATGTCCGCGGCGGGGTCGAAGGCGTGGCCGTCGTCCCGGATCCGAGAGGACCCCACGCGGATGGTGACGTTCGCGAGGTGGCCGTATTCGTCCTGGAAGTCCTCGTGTTTCTGGTTGGCCAGCGCCACCAGCGGGACGAGAAACAGCAGCTTGCCGTTGCCGGACTGCAGCCGGTGGAGGCCCGCGATCTCGCCGACCAGCGTCTTCCCGGTCGCCGTCGCCGACACCACCATCTGGTCGTCGCCCTCGACGAGCCCGTTCTCGACGGCGAGACTCTGGACGGGCAGCAGTTCCTCGAAGCGGTCCTCGAAGAGCCCCTGGACGTCCGGATGCAGGTCCAACTCCGAGACGGCCACGGGGTCGACGTCGTCGGTGGTCGCCGACACTTCGTCGTATTTCGTCAGGTCGGGGTCGAGCTCGCCACCCAGCAGCCCGGTGACCTTTTCGAGGTCCTGCTCGGCGAACAGCAGCTCTTCGAGGCGGTCCTGTGCGGCCCCCGACACCGCCCCGGAAAAGGAGAGCTCGCGCTCCAGCTCCTCGACCGCGCAGTCCCGGCAGATGAACTCGCCGTCGGTCTCGATGGCGGTCTCCGCGGTGAGCGGGGAGTACCGCCCGCGGCCCGCGCAGTACCGACACGTCCGCACCACCTTCGCGGCGAGCTGGTAGGCGTCCAGCATGGCCTGGACCTCCTCGCGGCCCGCGGCCGTCGTCTGCTGGCTGATGCGGATGCGGCCGGCGCGGCGCGCGATCTCCACGAACTCCTCGGGGTTGCGTGGCTCCTCGCCGCCGTCGGTCTTCCGCCGGAACCGGGCCGGACGGGGCCCGGCGCTCTTCTCCGCGACCTCTAGTTTCGCGCGGAACAGCCGGTCCCCGTCGCGGTTGGCCACCGCGAGGTAGTCGTCGCCCGTCTCGTGGAGGAACAACGTGTCCACGCGCTGGACCTGCTCAGACACGACCACACATACAGGACGCCGGTATTTCAGCCGTTCGCTTGGCTTCCCGATGCCGCCGCCAGCGCGCGCTGGCAGTGTCTCACGGTACCGGGAACGGTTTGGTTGTCGCCGTCCACTCCCCGACGATGACCGCCGACGCCCTCCCGCTTGCCGACCTCGAAGCGTACCTCGCCGACGAACTCGGTGCGCGCGTGACCGACACCGAGGTGCTGGACGGCGCGCTGAACACGGTGGTCGCCGTCTCTACCGAGTCCACGGAGCACGCCTACGTGGTTCGGCAGGCCAGCGACATGCGAGACAGCGGCCTGTTCATCGACCTCGACCGCGAGTACCGCGTGCTGGCGGCGCTGACGGACACGGACGTTCCCGCGCCAGCGCCAGTCGTGTACTGCGAGGACGAGTCGGTTCTCGGCGACCCGTTCGCCGTGACGACGTACCGCGAGGGCGAACCGGTGTCGGTCGGCTCGTCGCTCCCCGAGCGTTTCCAGACGCCGGCCGGCCGGCGGGCCGTCGGCGAGGCACTCGTCGACACTCTCGCCGACGTGCACTCGGTCCCCACCGAGCCCTTCGAGGGCGTCTGCGAGCGCTACGAGCCCCTCGAACAGGTCGAGCAGTTCGCTGACCGTCTCGACCGGGCGACCGACGCCAGCGGCCGCGACGTGCCCGAACTCCGGCGCGTCGTCGACTGGCTCCGCGAGCACGCGCCGCCCGAACACGAGACCCGGCTCACGCACGGCGACTTCAACTCCGGGAACGTCTGTTTCGCCGACGGCACGCCGCCCGAGATCACGGGCGTCCTCGACTGGGAGACCGCGGCGCTCGCCGACCCCCGGACGGAACTCGGGTATCTCCTGTTCTACTGGCGGGACGACGGCGACCCAACGCCGGGCCTCGACGCCATCCGAGCGCGCTACGGTGACGACCACCCGGACGCCGTTGCGGAAGTGGCGGCAGCGGCCGAGCACGGCTTCTACCGGTACGCGAACCGGCCGGGCAGCCCCAGCCGTCGCGAGTTGATCGAGCGCTACGAGGCACGGACTGGGCTCGCCTTCGACCACGGCCGGTTCTACCGGGCACACGCCGCGCTCGGGCTCGCCGCCGTCTGGGAGGACAGCCACGCCCGCCGGGTCGCGGCCGGCGAGCCCACCGACTGGGAGCCGCTGCTGGACTACACGGCGGCGGTCACGGCGAGCATCGTCGACGGCGAGTTCGAGGCCTGAGGCCCGCTACGCTTCGTCCGCGACCAACTGGATGTCGTCGTCGCCGTTCGGCACCACGCAGATGAACGCCCCCGGCTCGTCGCCGTCGTTCTCGTACCAGTGGACGGCACCGGCCGGAATCAGGAGGCTGTCGCCGGCGCTGACCTCGTGGGTGTCGCCCTCGATGCCGACGGTGTACTCGCCGGCGAGGACGTACTGCTCGTGTTCGACCGCGTTCGTGTGCTCGGGCACGCGTGCCCCCGGGTCGAGTTCGAACCGGCGCATCGCGAAATGCGGCGCGCCGTCCTCGCCGTCGATCAGCACGCCCTTCCTGGTGCCGTCGCCGGCGCTCACGTCCGCGTAGTCGATCTCGCTGGCGCGCCGAACCAGCGGCGTCGGCTGTTGTCCCATGGCCACCACCACGCCCACCCGCCACATAACTGGCTCGGCCATCCCCGTGGAGTCGCGGCCGGCGGTGCCGGAGCGCACAGACATAGGGACGTGGCCGGGCTATCCGCGTCCATGCCACAGTCCCCTGCGGCGTTTCGCTTCGACTACGAGTCGCCCGCGCTCCGGTTCGGTCCCGACAGCGTGCGCGACCTCGACGCCAGCCTCGACGCCCACGACGCCGACACCGCGCTCGTCGTCACCGGCTCCACGGTCGGCACCACCCCAGCCGTCATGGACCCCGTGCGTGACGGGCTCGGTGACCGGCTGGCCGGCGTGTTCGCGGAGACCACCGGCGAGAAACGCCTCACGACCGCGTTCGACGCCGCCGAGCGGGTCGCCGCCACGGACACCGACGCGATCGTCGCTGTCGGCGGCGGGAGCAGCATCGACGTGGCCACTGTCGCCGCCGCCCTCACGGGCACCACGCAGTCGCGCGCGGCGGTCGCCCGGACCGTCCGGGACACCGCGACGGTCCCGATCCCCGACGGCGCGCTGCCACCGATCGTTGTCGTCCCCACGACGCTCGCCGGTGCCGACATCTCACAGGGCGCGGGCATCGCCGCCCACCCCGACGCCGGGGTCGTGGACGACACCCACAGCGCCGTCGCCGACGACCGCCGCCTGATGCCCGCCAGCGTCGTCGCCGATCCCGTGCTCGCCGCAACCACACCCAGATCCGTGCTCGCGGGGTCGGCGATGAACGGCCTCAACAAGGGCATCGAGACGCTCTACGCTGCCACCGCCACGCCGATCACCGACGCCACTGCGAGCCACGGCGTCGGCACGCTCGCCGCCGGCCTCCGAGCGCTCGGGACCGCTGATCCCACGCCGGAGACGATGGCCCCCATCCTGCGGGGGTTGTTGCTGGTGGAGTACGGCATCTCGCGGCCCGACGCCACCACGCTCTCGCTGACCCACGCCTTCGGCCACGCGCTGTCCCGCGCCAGCCCCATCCAGCAGGGCGTCGCCCACGCCGTCGTCACGCCCCACGTGCTCGCGCACCTCTTCGACAGCACCGACGGCCGCCGCGACCGGCTCGCCGCCGCCCTGGACGTCGGCGACGATCCCGACCCCGCGTCCGCCGTCATCGACGCCGTCACGGCGGTGCGCGACGCCCTCGGGCTGCCGGCCCGCCTCCGCGACACCGACGGCCCGGCCCGCAGCGAGCTTCAGGCGGTCGCCGCCGCTGCTGTCGCCGACCCGTTCGTGGACAACGCGCCGGACGGCGTCCCGCTCACGCGCGCCGACGCCACTGAAATCCTCGACGCCGCCTGGTAGCCGGGCTGGAACCCGGGTGGCCGTGGACTTAACACGCATCCTCCGGTACGCTCCACTATGCGAGGGTTCCGCATCGGGCGTGTGTTCGGCATCCCGATCAAGCTCGACGTCACGTTCCTGCTCGTGCTCCCGGTGTTCGCCTACCTGATCGGCACCCAACTGGAGGTGTGGGTCTCGACGCTGAACGGCGCGCCGTTCGCCGCCGGCCTGGACGCCACAGCGCTGACCGCCGGCTCCGTCCGGTGGGTGCTCGGTGCCGCCGCCGCAGTCGGGCTGTTCGTCGGCGTCGTGCTCCACGAACTCGGCCACTCCGTCGTCGCGATGCGGTACGACTTCACCATCGACGCCATCACGCTGTGGGTGCTCGGCGGCGTCGCCAGCCTCACCGACCAGCCCGAGGAGTGGGACCAGGAGCTCTGCATCGCGCTCGCCGGTCCCGCCGTCAGCGTCGCGCTCGCGGCCGTCGCCTACGGAATGCTTGTCGTGCTCCCGTCGTCGCTCGACACTGTGCGGTTCGTGTTCGGCTACCTCGCGCTGATGAACCTCGCGCTCGCCGCGTTCAACCTGCTCCCGGGGTTCCCGATGGACGGCGGCCGCGTGTTGCGCGCGCTGCTGGCCCGCACCCGGACGTTCGCCCGCGCCACCAAGATCGCCGCCGAAGTCGGGAAGCTGTTCGCGTTCGTGCTGGGGATCGCCGGCCTGCTCTCGTTCAACGTCATCCTCATCGGGGTGGCGTTTTTCATCTACATCGGTGCCGCCGGGGAAGCCCAGCGCACGGCCATGAACGCCGCCTTCGAGGGTGTGACAGTCGCCGACGTGATGACGCCCGCAAGCGACGTGCACACGGTCGCTGCCACGGCCTCCGTCGCCGACCTCATGGACAGCATGCTGGAACACCGCCACACCGGCTACCCGGTGTTCCGGGACGCCACCGCCGTCGGAATGGTGACTCTCGACGACGCCCGGTCCGTGCGCGCCGTCGAGCGCGACGCGATGCGCGTCGCGGACGTGATGAGCGACGACGTCTACACCATCCCCGGCTCCGCCGACGCCACCGACGCCCTCGACGCCCTCCAGGAACACAGCGTCGGGCGCCTGCTCGTCGTCGACGCCGACGGCGAGATGGTGGGGCTCATCACCCGCAGCGACCTCATGGACGCCTTCGGCATCATCCAATCCACCGGGGCGGCGGTCTCCCGGGAGTCCCTCGATCTCCCCAGCCGCCCCTGACTGTCGACCGGTACGTTCTTCGCCGTGCTCGCGCTATCGGCTCGTCCACGATGCCCGACGGTGACGCCCCCGATGTCACGCCCCTCTACGAGGCGTGGTCGCTGCACGGCGCCGACCGGTACGCCACCGGCGACCTGCGCGCGCGCAGCCGCTACCTCGGCCTCGAACACGACGACCTCCGCGCGTGCCTGACGCAGGCCGCCGACGTGGTCGACGTGCCCGCCGAGGACGGCCGCGGGACGGTTGTGCCGTTGCACGCCCCGGACACACCCGAGCCGACCGACGAGTACGTCGTCTGGGACCCGGACAGCGACGCCGTCGGCTACTTCGACGAGAGCTTCGGCATCAGCGGCGCGCACAGCCGCGTCCCCCTCGACGACGTGGTCGCCACGGCCATCGCCCACCGGGTGCGGTTCTGGCCCCCGGCGCGCGCCCCCGGCGGCGACACCGACCCGGACGGCCCGCTTGCAGCCGCCACCGTGCCCGACGGCGTTCCCCCAACGGACCCGATCGCCGGCCGCGACCGCCGGGCGTTCTTCGACACGCTTCGGGACACGGTCCGGGGCGAACGAGCCGCCGAACGCGACCAGACCCGCGACGCGCACGCCGACGCCGATCTCGGCCGACTCGTCGACGAGCACGCCGTCGACGGGCCGTTCGTGCTCGTGTCGACGACCGCCCACTCCGACCGGCCGGCGGACGTCCGCGTCCAGTACGCGCCCGCCGACGGTGCGCCGGCGGACATCGACCTCGTCGCCGCCTTTGACCTCTACCCGGACAACCGCGTGCTCGTGGACGCGTTCCACGACGCCCTCCCGCTCCCCGCGCGCGTCGCGAGCGTCGACGGCCCGCTGGTGACCCTCCAGCCGACCTGGGAGCGCGTCACCGACCCCGAGGGCGTCGCCGCGACGCTCGCGGACGCCGACTCGTTCTGGCTGCGTGGCCTCCTCAACCCCGTGCCGTACACCCGCCGCCTGGACGCCATCGACGCGGTCTGGGAGACGCCCGCGAAGCGCCGGCTGCTCACCGGCCAGCGCCCCCTGTCGTTCTCGCGGCCGCCGAACCACCGGCGCGCCGACCTCGCGCTCGACGACCACCAGCAGCGCGCGCTCGCGTGGGCGGTCGCCGCCGACGACGTGGCCTGCATCCACGGCCCACCGGGCACCGGGAAAACGCGGACGCTGGCCGCGGTCGTCGCCGAGTCGGTCGCCCGCGGCGAGCGCGTGCTCGTGACCGCCCACTCCAACCAGGCCGTCGACACCCTCCTCGTCGGCGACAGCACGCTCGACGCCGCCGACGACGGCTCCCTGCACGGCGTGCTCGGCGACGACCCCACGGTGGACATCGCACGCCACGGCCGCCACTCCCGGAACCGCGTCGTCGACGACCACTACCGCCAGCGCGGGGTCGACGCCGCGGACGTCGTTGCCGCGACGACGAACGGCGCCGCCACCTTCGACCAGAACGCCTTCGACCTCGCGGTCGTCGACGAGGCCACACAGGCCTCCCGGGCCGCCACCGCCATCGCCGTGAACGCCGCCGACACGCTGGTGCTCGCCGGCGACCACCGCCAACTCCCGCCGTACGGCGTCCGGGAGGGCGGGGCGGGCGAGATGCGGCCGTCGCTGTTCGAGACGCTGATCGACCGCTACGGCGACGACGTTGCCGTTCTGCTCGCGCGCCAGTACCGGATGCACGACGCCATCGCGGGCTTCCCCAACGAGGCGTTCTACGGCGGCCGCCTCGAAACCGCGGCGGTGGCCGCCGACCGCGCCGTTGATGGCCTTCCCCCGGTCGCCGTCGTCGACGTGGCCGGCCAGGAACGCCGCGACGAACGCGGCGCGAGCGTCCGGAACGCCGCCGAAGCGTCGGTCGTCGCCGACCGCGTCGACACGATCCGCCGTGCCGGCGTCGAGCCCGGTGATCTGGGCGTCATCGCCGCGTACAGCGACCACGTCTCGGCGATCCGGGGCGTGCTCGCCGACCGGGGGCTCGACCGCCCGGCGCTCACCGTCGACACCGTCGACTCCTTCCAGGGTGGCGAACGCGACGCCGTTGTCGTCTCGTTCGCGCGCAGCAACGACGCCCACGACGCGGGCTTCCTCGAACACCCAGCGGCGGGACCACGCCGGCTGAACGTCGCGCTCACACGCGCCCGCCGCCACCTCTCGCTGGTCGGCGACTGGGCGACGCTCACCGACCCCGCCAGCCACCGCAGCCCCGCAGCGAGCTGCGCAGACGTGTACGCCGACCTCTACGACACGCTCGCCGACCACGCCGACGCCAGGCTGTTCAGCCGCCGCTAACCCTCGCCGCGACCTCCACAGCCAAGACCCCGGGCGTGCTACACGAGTGCGTGACTGCCCTGCTCGTCTACGGTGCGTACGGCTACACCGGTGAACTGGTCGCCGCGGAACTCTGTGCGCGCGGCCACGACCCGGTGCTGGCCGGCCGGAACGCCACGAAACTCGACCGCATCGGCACCCGCCTGGGCTGCGACACGCGCGCGTTCCCCGTCGGGGCCGCCGCCGCCCACCTCGACGGCGTCGACGTCGTCCTGAACTGTGCGGGCCCGTTCACCGAGACCGCCACCCCGCTGGCCGACGCCTGCCTGGACGCCGGCGTCGACTACCTCGACATCACCGGCGAGATCCCGGTCTTCGAGACGCTCGCGCGCCGCGACGACGACGCACGCGACGCCGACGCGACGCTGCTCCCGGGCGTCGGCTTCGACGTGGTGCCGACCGACTGCCTCGCCGCCCACCTCGCCCAGCGGCTCCCCGACGCCACCCACCTCGCGCTCGGCTTCGAGCCACACGGCGGCATCTCGCCGGGCACGGCCGCCACCGCGGTCGGCCAACTCGGCGACGGTGGTGCCGTCCGCCGCGACGGCCGCCTGCTCTCAGTGCCGCCCGCCCACCGCCAGCGCCGCATCGACTTCGGCACCGGCACCCGGACCGCGGTCACGTTCCCCTGGGGCGACGTCGCCACCGCCTTCCGGTCGACCGGCATCCCGAACGTCGAGGTGTACATCCCCATGCCGTCGGCTGCGCGCCGCGCGCTGCGCGCGTCCGGGCACCTCGCGCCGCTTTTCGACGCCGCGCCCGTCCAGGACACTCTCCGATCGCTCATCACGCGGTTCGTCGACGGTCCCGACGCGGACGAACGCGCAACCGGCCGCGCACACATCTGGGGTGAAGTCAGCTCCGACGCCACCGGCGAGACGGCGGTCTCCCGGCTCGTCACGCCCGAGACCTACGCGTTCACCGTCGACGCCGCCACCACCGCCGCCGAGCGCACCCTCGACGGCGACACCCCGCCCGGCTACCAGACGCCCGCGACCGCCTTCGGCGCCGACTTCGTCACCGACCTCGACGGCGTCACCCGGACCGACGACGGGGACGCCTAGAGCGCGTCGAACTCGACGTCACCGTTGTCCGACTCCGCGACCACCTCGTGCGTCCCCTCGCCGAGCACGCCACGCACCATGCCGCCGTCGCCGTCGCGACGCAGGTCCGACAGCTCGAGGTCCTCGATGCCGGTTTCGCCGTTGTCGGTCCGTGCCACCACCTCGGCGTCGGCGTCCGGGGACAGTGACACGCTCACGTCCCCGTTGTCCGACACGGCGGTCACGTCACCGGACAACGGCGCTGGCTCGTCGATGGTGACCGCACCGTTGGTCGTCTCCGCCGCCGACACCGGGCCGGCCGACTGCACTGTCACGTCGCCGTTGTCCGTGGTCGCGGACTCGACGCCCGCGACGTCCTGGACGTCGATGTCGCCGTTGCTCGTCTCAAGCTCGCCCACCGCCGTCCCGGCCGGCACCTGCACGTCGAACGCCGCGCTCACGCCGTCGGTGGTTCCCGCGAGCGCGACCGAAAGCCCATCGGCGCCGGTTTGCCCGGCGACCTCGGCGCCGTCGACGCGCTCCTCGCTGGGGCCCGACAGCCGTGCCGTTACCGCCACCTGCTCGCTGTCGTGTGTTGATACCGCCACGTCGCCGTGCTTGCCGCTGACGCTCACGGCCGTGTCCTCGGCGGGCAGGTCGAACTCGACATCCCGCGTCTCCTCGTACTGGTCGTCGGACTGGGCTCCCATACAGCCGGTCAGTGACGCTGCCGCCGCAGCCGCGACGCCGCCAAGGAGGGCTCGTCGGTGCATACGTCGTGCTCTCTGCTCGCGTCCCTTATTAATTCCTACGTGTTGCTCGCGGTTCGAGTCTCGGCGACGGGCCAGACGGGAGCATTGAACCAGCGCCAGCGGTCACCCTCGCTGTGCTCGGGTGCCGTGACCGGCAGCGCTCGCCGGGACGGACCTCCCGCTTCGCACTTCGGTCGTCGCGAAAAGGTCCAGGGGCGAGAATCGAACCCGCGTCTCAGCCTCCACAAGGCTGAAGGATAGTCCACTACCCTACCCCGGACACTGCATCCTGTCGTAGCGTGCTCGCAGACAAATACGTTACGACCTCGGGCAGACGATACGCTTTTCCACTAACCCGCCGTATCACGGGGTGACTGTGGCCATCACGGACAAAATCTACGTCAAGAACCACCGCCAGATCGCCTCCCAGCTCGACACCCGATTCCCCAAGTCGGCGTTCAGCGGCGCGACCCTCGACATCCTGTTCACGGGGGATCTCTCGGCGCTGAACGACGCCACCCGTGACACCGTCCTGGAGTTCGCCGAGGACTTCCTGGACTGCGACTGCGACTCGAACCCCTACTGTGGCCACCCCGAGGAGAAGTTCGTCGAGTACCTGCTGGACCTCCGCGCGCAGGGCCTCGACCCGGAGTCGATGGTGGACGTGATGACCGACGACTACATGGTGTACGCCTACCCCGGCGACCTCTACTCGTTCCTTGACGACGCCATCCGCACCCTGGAAGCCGTCGAGGAGCTCGCCGACGTGGACGGCCGCCCAGAGGAGGCCGACCGCGCCAGCCGGAAGAAGCGCGAACTCAGTCGGTAGCGCCGCTCCCGACTCGATGCTCGCCCTCACTGGCGGCGAAACGCTCGACGCACTCGGCGACCGCCTCGACGGCCAGCTCCTCCGTTCCCGTTTCGGTCTCCACGTCGACGACACCGTTCTCGCGATACGTGTTCCCGACCACGACCGTGGCGGGGATACCGAGCAGGTCGCTCTCGGCGAAGCGCTCCCCGACGCTCAGGTCGTCGTACAGCAACACGTCGTCGCGGCCGCAGTCGTTGTGGATGCGCTCGGCGACGTTCAGTACCTCGCTGTCCTCGCCAACGGGAATCACGGCGGCGCGGTAGGGCGCGGCGCTCCCCCAGCCTGTGACGGGCCACGCGAGACTGTCGCTGTCGCCGTGCTGCTGGGCGAGCGTCTGGAGCAGGCGGTCGACGCCCAGCCCGTAGCTCCCCATCTCGACGCGGCGCTCGCTTCCGTCGCCGGTGTCGACGGTGAAGCCCATCGCTTCGGAGTACCGGGTACCGAGTTTGAACACGTGGGCGACCTCGATGCCGTCGCTCGCCGCGAGGTCGCCACCGCACTCGGGGCAGGCGTCTCCGGTCGCGTGCGCGTCGGAGCCGTCGTGTTCGTCGGTGACGCCGAACCGACAGCCGTCGGCCGTGCAGTGGACGAGCCGGTCGCTGTCGCCGCCGGCGTCTGAGACGGGCGCGACGAACTCCTCGGAGGCCGCGCCGCCCATCACGCCCGCGTCGGCCTCGACGATAGCGTACTCCAGACCGACGTCGTCGAGGACGCGCTCGTAGGCCGCCCGGACCTCGCGGTAGGTCTCTCGGAGCCCAGGTTCGTCGACGTCGACGCTGTACGCGTCTTGCATCGTGAACTCCTTCGTGCGCACGAGCCCGTTCCTCGCGTGGTCGTCGCGGAACTTCGACTCGACCTGATAGACGAGCAGCGGGAGGTCGGCGTGGCTGCGCACCCGGCCGTCGAGCAAGTGGACGACGCCCTCCTCGTGGCTGGGTGCGAGACACATCGCCTGCCCGTCGCGGTTCTCCAGCGTGAACATCTCGTCCTCGAAGCCACCCCAGCGCCCGCTCTCGCGCCAGCGGTCGGCGTACTGGAGCCCGGGCAGTCGGACGCGCTGCCCGCCGATGGCGTCCATCGCCGCGACCACGCGCTCGGTGAGCTTCTCCCGGACCCGCTGGCCGGCGGGTGTCACCGCCCACAGCCCGCTGCCGAAGTTCCGAATCAGGCCCGCGCGGACCAGGAGCTTCGCCGCATTGGACCCCGAACCGGGCGTCTCCCGGGTCGCGGGCAGGAACAGGTCGCTACGCCGCACGCCGACCACCTCCGTTCGCGGCGTCGCGGTCGCTGGTGGTCGTCGTCGCTCGCATCTGCTGCGAGAATCCGCTATGCGCCTGCCGGAACGCGTCCACGGGCCCGACCGGACCCCTGGCATGACTCGATCATCACAGCTGGTCGTTCACGACCCGCCGCAAAAAGGCTACCCCCGCCGTGGGAACGACTCGCTATCCGAGCTGGTAGGGTTCGTCGTCGTCATCCAGTTCCTCCAACTTGACCACGTCACCGATCTCGTCTTCGCTGTCGGTCTGACTCCGGAGGTGGTCGATGTACGCCTTCTGCTCGTCCAGCTGCTCGCGGAGGTGTTCGGCTTCCAGTTCGAGGCGCTCGTGTTCGCGCACGAAGCTCTTCGACACCTCGACGGTCGGCGGGAAGTCGTCGTCGTCGCCGTCTCGCGTTCTCGTGCTGTCCTCGGGCACGACCCGGACCTTCCCGTCGTGGGTCACAAGCGAGTCAACGTAATCACGGAACACCGCCGACAGGGAGATGTTGCGCTCCTCGGCGATCTCGCTGAGCGCGTCAAACGCCTCCTCGTTCACCCGGAACGAGATGGTCTTGTTCTTGTTCCCCATGTACCGGACAGTCGCGCCCGGAGCAGCTTAAGCGTTTGTCGCCCTCACCCCGGCGCGTCGAACTCCGCCAGCGCGTCGACGACCGCCTGCCGGTACGCCGAGGTATCCGCGCCGTACTCGGCGCGGGCGCGCTCGGCGTACTCGTTGCCCTCCTCGTTGAAGGCCTCGATGCGGTCGAGCGTGCGCTCGGCGGCCTCGACCACCCAGCGGTCACGAACGCTCTCCTCGACCATCGTGATCGACTCCGGCCGCAGGGAGACGTTCACGGACCCGTCGTCGGTCTCGTAGGTCCGTGGCTTCCCGACCACGGCGACGTACGTCGGCGTCTCGGCGTCCCGCAGTGCCGCCGCCGCTTCCGGCTGGTACTGGCCCGCGTAGACGAAAAACGTCCCCGTCGGGTCGACGACGCGGCCCCGCCAGTACTCCGCGTCCTCGCCGATGTCCTCGGTCTCGGTGAGCGTCCCGGTGACGAACACGCGGTTCGCGCGCTCGCCGGTCGGGAGCAACGCGTACAGCGGCGCGCGCTCGTCGTCGGACTCCTTGAACGTGAACGTGGCGTCGTTGAACTCGGCCGCGAAGACGCGGCGTGCGACTTCGCGGGTGGGTGCGCCGCTCATTTCAGATCGACCTCGCGCGGATCAGCACGGATTCAGTGTCCGGCCGGGTGGTAAGCAACTCGGTGTCGTTGGCGAGCACGTACCGACCGAACGTCGGCCCCGTCACCCGATAGTACTTCCCGAGGATCGTGGCGCGCATCTCGTCGGCAACGACGGTCGTGTCGAGGGCGTCTTTGGCCATCTGCTTGGCCTCCTCCAGGCCGATGCCAGTGAGGGCTTCCGTGGCCTCCTCGTCGAAGATGACCTCGTGGACGTCGGTGCCGTCGTCGAGCACCCCCTTGATGCGGAGGTCGAACTCCCCGTCGCCTTCGCCGTGCTCGTTGCAACGGCCGTTCTGGAGGACGCGCGTGCAGTCCTCCTCGGGGCAGCGCTTGATCAGCCCGCTGCCGGACTGTACGTCCACGAGCGCGCCCGCGACCTCGTCCTCGTTGTCGCCGACCTCGAACTCCTCGTCGACCGCCTCGATGGACGTTGTCTTGTTCAGCTTCACCGAGTATCGGCCCTGGTACTCGTCGGTGACGACGTTCCCGAGGCGATAGACTTGGCCCTCGTCGAGGGTTTCGAGGTCCGACTTCGCCCACTTCGTGAACTTGATCGTGCCGGTCGGGTCGCCCAGCAGGCCGACCTGCCCGACGGAGTCCGAGCGGGGCTCCCACAGTTCCACGACTTTCGCCGTGATGTCCACCCACTGCTCGGCCTCGTCGACGTCCTCGACTTCGACGGTGTCGTTGCCGCCACCGCCGGCGAGGTCGTCGCGGTCGAGGCCGGCCTCGTCGAGGTAGTGGTTCTCGACGCTGCGGCGGGCCTCGTCGACCGGGACTTTGTACTCAGAAACCAGTTTCTCCAGCCGTGCTTCCACGTCGTCGACGGTCGCGTCGACGTGCTCCGAGAGGTCGTCGTGGACCTCCTGAGCCGTGTCTGAAAGGTCGCTCATGGTCGTGTATCCGTCTCCGCGTGTGTTTCGATGGGAGACGTATCGGTGTTTGCTCCCAACCCCCTTTAAATCTCCGCACCCGGGGTGAACGCGGTCGCTCGCCCCCCCGGAGACAGGCATTTGGGCCGCGGCGTCGAACCCGCCGGCATGCACTCCACCCTCCGGGTGAGCGCGCCGTGACACACACTGTCGCTGCCCTGCTCGCCGGCGGCACCGGCACCCGGCTGTATCCCGCGAGCCGCAGCCACCGCCCCAAGCAGTTGCTCGCGCTCGGCGACGACGACCGCAGCCTGCTCCGCCGGACCGCAGACCGCGCGGCCTTCGCCGACGACCTGTTGGCGGTCACCCGCGAGGCGTACGCGGACCGCGTCCGCGACGAGCTCCCCGAGGCTACTGTCCTCGTGGAGCCCGCGGGCAAGGACACGGGGCCGGCGCTCGCGTACGCCGCCAGCGAGGTGCGGGCGCGGTTCGGCGAGGACGCCGTCATGCTCTGTCTGCCCAGCGACCACGTCGTTGGTGACGGCTTCCAGGAGACGGCTGAGACCGCCGTCGATGTCGCCGCCCGCACCGACGGCCTCGTCACGATCGGCGTTGAGCCGGACCGCCCGGCCACCGGCTACGGGTATATCGAACCCGGCGACGACCACGGCGACCACAGCGAGGTCGCGGTCTTCCGAGAGAAGCCGGACGCCGAGACTGCCAGCCGGCTCGTCGACCGCGGCTGTCTCTGGAACGCCGGGATGTTCGCGTGGACGCCCACGGCCTTCCTCGACGCCGCCCGCAGCGGCCCACTCGACCCCCTCGTGGACGCCCTCGCAACGGACGCCGATCCGGCCACCGCCTTCGAGCGCGTCGACCCCGTGAGCGTCGACTACGCCGTCCTCGAACGCGCCGCCGACGTGCGCGTCGTCCCCGCCGCCTTCGACTGGGACGACCTCGGTGCGTGGAACGCCCTCGGTCGCCTGCTCGACGGCGAGAACGCCGTGCTCGGCGACGCCACCACCATCGACGCCACCGGGAACGTGCTCGCAAGCGACGACAAACACGTCTCGGTCGTCGGCGTCGACGACCTCGTGGTCGCGGCCTACGACGACCGCGTGCTCGTCGTCCCGAGAGCGGACGCCCAGCGCGTCCGCGACGTGGTTGCGGCCCTCGACGCCCCGTTCTGATCGCCGGCCACTACCCCCACAGCCGGCCGCCGTCGACGGGCACGCTGGCACCGGTCACGAAGCTCGCGCGGTCGCTGGCGAGAAACGCCACCACGTCGCCGAGCTCACTCGGCTCCCCGAGCCGATCCAGGGGGACCTCCTCGCTCCACCCCGCCAGCCCCGCCTCGTAGCTGTCAGCCTCCCCGCGCGCAACGGCCGCCGACACCAACTCCTCGATGCGCGCGGTCTCGTGTGGCCCCGGCTGAACGACGTTCGCGCGCACCTCCGGTGCCCACTCGCGGGCGACGGTCTTCGCCAGCCCGACGACACCACGCCGCACCGCGTTCGACAACACCAACCCCTCGATCGGCTCGCTCACGCTGGTCGAGGTGATACACGTCACGGTGCCGCCGTCGCCCGCCACCAGGTGCTCGTGGGCGGCGTCAAGCGTCCGCACGACACTCATCACGAGCAACTCGAAGGCGTCCGTCCAGTCGTCGTCGGTGACCGCGGTGAACTGCCCGCTGGGTACGCCGCCGGCGGACGTGACGACGTGATCGAGGCCGCCGAACGTCTCGACGGCTGTCTCTACCACTGCCGTAACGTCCGCCCCGTCGGTGATGTCCGCAGGGACCCCACGCACCGAGCCGTCGGCGTCCGCGCCGATCTCCTCGGCCGCCGCCACAACGCGCTCTTCGTCGCGCGAACACACCACCACGTCGGCCCCCTCGCGCGCCAGCGCCGCCGCACTCGCCTTTCCAAGCCCGCTCGACGACGCCGTCACAACCGCCACGTCCCCATCGAGTCCGAGTTCCATACCGACGCCTTCGCACCGCACCGGGGAAGCTGCTTCGCAGCCGCCCCGTCAGCTCCCCCAGAAGTTGTCCCGGCTGCCCAACCGCTCGCGGTCGTCGTGCCCGCCGTCGTCGGCGTCCTCGTCGTCGCCCCCCGCCGCGTCGTCGTCGTCGGCGTCCGCCGGCTCGTCGGGGAGCTTCTCGATCAACTCCGCACGCGCGTAGTTGGGCTTCACCGTCGACACCTCGGCTTTCACGCGGGCCGGCGGCAACACGCCGTCGACCATCACGATGAACCCCGACTCCTCCTGGCGGCCAACGCCAGCCCCGCTCTCGTGCATGTCGTCCACCTCGATGACGACCTCCTCGCCGGGCACCACGGGCGCGGTCTGCAGGTCCTCGATCGGCTGGCTGTAATGCTGGCACCACTCCATCCCGCCGCGGTCGCCGTAATGCTGGCACCCCATTCCCTCGATCTGTTCCTGGAAGCTGGGGCACTCGTCGGCGATGGGGCAGTCGGCCATACTCCCTACTGGTGGCGGCCGCTCTAAAAGCATTCCCTCTGCATTACTCCCACCAGCCCCGACGCCACCAATCACCCATCCATCACAAGGGATTTACTAACACCGGCGGTCTGTCGGCCCGTGACGATCCGCGACGCCCTCTCGGTCCACCGCGTACCGAGTGCACTCCTCTCGGCCACCGTCATCGGCCTCGCGGCCCGCCTGCTGGCGCTCGGCGACCGCGTCTTCTACTACGACGAAGCATGGTTCGGCTACTGGGTCCTCCGCGGCATGGAACACGGCGCCTGGGAGTACCGCCCCATCCTCCACGGGCCGCTGTTCGCGCGCGTCAACTCGCTGGTTTTCGGCGTGGTCGGCGCAACCGACGCCACCGCACGCCTCGTCGTCGCGCTCACGGGCGCGCTGCTCCCGCTTGCGGCGTGGCTGTTCCGCACCCGCCTCCGCGACGCCGAACTCATCGCGCTCGGCGCCGCCCTCGCGTGCAACCCCGTGCTCGTCTACTACTCGCGGTTCATGCGCAAAGACCTCCCGCTGGCGGCGTGCATGCTGCTCACGCTCGGTCTCCTCGTTCGCGCGTCCGACACCCGCCGACCGCGCTACCTCTACGCCAGCGCCGTCACGCTCGGGGTCGCGTTCGCCACGAAGGAGAGCGTCCTCCTCTGGATGGTGACGTGGCTCGGGGCGAGCGTGCTCGTGCTCGATCGCCACCTCCTGCGCGCCCGCGACACCGACGGCGACGCTCTCGGTGCCCTCCGATCGCTGCTCCGCCGTGCCGTCGCGGGCGCACGCGACTGGTGGCACCACGGCGTTCTCGCGGCCGCCGTCTTCCTCAGTGTCGTCGTGTACTTCTACGCCCCCCGTGCCGGCCTCGGCCAGGAGATCGGGCTCTGGCGCGCCCTCACCGGTGACTTCGCCACCCTCCCCGCCGTCGTCGGCGAGGCCACCCTGGGATCGCTGCACAAGGCCATCGACTACTGGGCAACGGGGAGCATCCAGCGCCACGCCTACCTCCCGTACTTCACGGACACCGCTGACACCGTCATCGCGGGCGCGTCCGGGGTCGCCGCGCTCGCAGTCGTGGGGTTCCTCTGGGATCGCTACGCCGGCGCCCACCCCCGGGGGCTGGTTGCGTTCAACTTCTACTGTGGGGTCGCCGCACTCGTCGGGTACCCCCTCGCGAACAACTTCCCGGTTCCGTGGTCGACGGTCCACGCCATCGTGCCGCTGACTGTTCCCGCGGCCGTCGGCGCCGCCGTCGTCTACCGCTGGGGCCGTAGCCGTCTTCCCGCCCGCGAACCCACGATCCTCAGCGAACACACCCCGATGCACGCCGTCCGAGCAGTGCTCGCCGCAGCCGTCCTCCTGTCGGCTGTCGCCGCCGGCGGCGCAACCCTGATCGAGACGAGCTACCAGGCCCCCCACGAGAGCCCGCGAGGGGGCCCCGGCAGCGACGTGATCTACTACGCACAAGCGCCCGCGGACCTCCGCACGGTCGTCACCGACATCGAACGCGCGGCCGCCAGCGGCGGCTCGGACACGGACGTCCTCTACGTCGGCGCCCCCCTCGCGATGACCGAATCACGCGTCGACCGCCCGCCGGCAACCGGCGCGTGGCACGCCCGCATGCCGCTCCCCTGGTACACTGAATCCCTCGAGGCAGACGTCGCAAGCGTCGACGACCCCACGGCGGTCGGTGACACCCCGCCGCCCGTCGTGATCACGACCCCGGCGCTGGAATCACAGGTCGGGGCCGCCATCGGTGCTGGCTACGAGCGCGAGACACACGCTCTCGACGACATCGGCGACCGCACTGTTGTGGTGTTCAGCGCCACCACGGAGTAACCTGGCTGCTGGCACGCGCCCCGTACACGGTGTTCGCGACGCAAAAACCGCGGCTACGCCAGCGGCGTCCGCTCGACGACCTGCCCGTCGTAGGTCGGATACTGCTCGACGATCTCCCCGTCGTCGATGTCGCCGTCGTCGATCATCTCTTCGAGGAGCCACCACGCCACCTCGACGTGGTCGGACTTCACGGTGTAGTACTCCTCGGGAACGCCCAACTCGCGGATGCGGCCCGCGCCGACCGTGGTCTTCCCGTAGACGAGCGTGCCGTCGTCGGTGATCTCGTCGAACTCCCGGCGGACGTTGCGCGCCATGCGCTTGAGCCGCGAGCGGTGCTGGGCGGCGTCCTTGAACACGCTCGTACAGAAGTACACCTGCTCGTGGTTGGCCATCTCCGAGAGGATGGCGTCCTTCGAGCCGTCGACGGCGCTCATGTGGCCCTCCTGGAGCTCGTAGCCCGCCTCCTGCATGCGCTCGTAGTTCCCGTCGCTCATCTCGAACTCGTTGATGTTACAGAAGTCCGCCGCGCCCTCGTCGAGGAACTCCAGGAACTCGTCCTCGGCCCGAATCCCGGGGATCTCGAAGGCGGGGGTCAGTCCCTCCTCGCGGGCGATGTAGAGGATTTCCTCCCACTCGGTGCCGTGCATATCCCCCCACAGCTCGTAGGGCGGATGGAAGCGGATCTCGTCGAGGCCCGCCTCGCTCAGCCGACGCATGTTCTCGCGGCCGCCCGTGATCCCCGTGTAGAGGTGCGTGTGGTGGTCCTCGCCGAACTCGTCTTTCAGCAGGCGCAGATACCGACAGGTGCGGTCGAGCACTTCCTGGGGCTCCCCGCCCGTGATCGAGGTGCCAAGCGCGTCCATCAGCTTCGCCTCGCTGATGATGTCCTCGTCGTCCTCGACGGGGCGCTCGTTGGCGTACACCTGCTGGACGTTCTTCCGGTTCTCGCCGAGCGGACAGTAGAAACAGTCACGCTGGTCACAGTACCCATACACGAAGAGGACCATCTTTCCCCCTTCCGCGCACTGCTCGCAGCCCTTTGAGATCATCTGGTGACGCATTAGTACCGCGTGAAGCCTCAAAAACCGTGCGGAACGCAACCGCCACCGGTGTTTCTGTGAGCGCTGCCTCCCCCCGAAGACAAATATGGGGGGGTCGCATACCACCGCCTAGATGTTGTTGGTCCTGTGCGTGGACCTCGACGACGACCTCGGCCGGAAAACGGGCGTCCCGACACCTGTCGTCGGGCGCAACGACGTCGAGCACGCCGCCGTCTCGCTGGCCGAAGCCGACCCCGAGGACAGCGACGTGAACGTGCTCTTCGAGGGCGTCCATCTCCACGACCGGTACAGCGACGACGAGGACGTCGTGGTGGCGGCGGTCACCGGCGTCGACCGCGGGGACGTGGCCGCCAACCGCGCAGTCGGCCGGGAAGTCGACGAAGTCCTGGCGTCGCTGTCGCCCACCGACCCCGTGCGCGCCGTCGTCGTCACCGACGGCGCGCAGGACGAATCAGTGGTGCCGGTGATCCGCTCGCGGGTCCCCATCGAGGCGCTCAAACGCGTCGTTGTCCGGCAAGCCCAGGACTTGGAGTCGATGTACTATACGCTCAAGCAGGTGATGAACGATCCCGAGACGCGGGGCACGATCCTGGTTCCGCTGGGCATCCTGTTGTTGATCTACCCGCTGGCGGTGCTGGCCGACGTGCTCGGGCTCCCCGGCGCGGTGCTCGGGGTGTCGTCGGCGGCCGTCGGCCTCTACGCCCTGTTCCGAGGGCTCGGCCTCGAACGCGTCGCCGACGACGCCGTCAACCGCCTCCGTGACGGCCTCTACACCGGCCGCGTCACACTCATCACGTACGTCGTCGCGGCCGCGCTGCTCGTCATCGGCGGCGTCGAAGGCGCCGCACGACTGGACGCGGTGCGCGCACACGCCGACGGCGCGCTCGCCCCAAGCACCGTCGTCGCCGCCCTCACCTACGGCGCAGTCCGGTGGTTCGCTGCCGCCGGTCTCACGACCAGCCTCGGCCAGGTCACCGACGAATACCTCGCCGACCGGTTCCGCTGGCGGTATCTGAACGCGCCGTTCTACGTGCTCTCGATCGCCGCCGTTCTGTACACGCTGTCGGGGTTCTTCCTGGAGTACGTCACGCTCACCGAACTCGCCGCGGTGCTCACGGCCGGCACGCTGGTGAGCGTGCTGTCGACGCTGGCGCTCGCGGTCGTCGAATCGTGGCGCGCCACCCCCGAAGGGTCCTGAGCTACGCGTCCCGCTCGACGACGAACTCCGCGAGATACTGCAAGTAGTCTTTGGCCTCGCCGTCCGGCAGCTCCAGCTCCGCCAGTGCCCCCAGCGCGCGCTCGGACTGCTCGCCCGCCAACCGGTTCAACGCGTCCGGCGACCGGTCCGTGACCTGCACGATGCTGGGGCGGTCCAAGGCTTCGTCGACCCCCGCGGGCTTTCCCAGCGCGTCGCTGTCCGCGGTCGCGTCCAGCACGTCGTCCCGGATCTGGAACGCCACGCCGACGCGCTCGGCGTACTCGCCGAAGCGCTCGACGGCCCGCCCGTCGGCGTCCGCTGCGATCGCGCCCAGCTCCGCCGCCGCGCGGAACAGCGCTCCGGTCTTCCGGCGCGCGAGCTCCATGTACTCGCGCTCGGTCTCCGGCCGGGCCACGAGCTCGATGGCCTCCCCCTCGCCGAGCTCCACCAGCGAATCAGTCACACACTCCATCGCGCGCGGGTCACGCGAGAACAGCGCGAACGCCTCCCCCAGCAGGCCGTCGGACGCGACGATCCCCGGCCCGTAGCCGTACTCCGCCCACGCGCTCGCCGAGCCCCGGCGCAGCTCCGACCGGTCGATGATGTCGTCGACGACCAGCGAGGCGTTGTGCACCAACTCGACGCCGACGGCGTAATCGAGTGCGTCCTCCCCGCCGGCCGACAGCGCCGCGTTCTCCCGGACCGCGGCGGCTTCGTCGGCCCCCGTCCAGACGGCACCGCCGGCGGCCTCACACACGAGCACCGTGAGCGTCGGTCGGACGCGCTTGCCGCCGGCCAACACGACGTGTTCGAGTTGGTCGCCGAGCTCCGTCGGCTCGACACCGCCGACCGCCTCGGTGATGCGCTGCTCGATGGCGGCCCGGCGCGCCTCCACGTACTCCATCACCACTCAGTCGGGGTTTCCCGGGCAAGTACCTGACGGCATCCCACGGCGAACAGCCGCCACCGGGCGGTTTCCACCAGTCTGCCCGCACACCCCGGTAGTTATACCGCCCGCGGTCGCACGACCCGCACATGCGCGGCCAACCCGTTCACCGCCGGTCAGTCCTCGCGCTCGTGGGTGGCGGTGCCGTGTCCGCACTCGCCGGCTGCACCGACACCACCGACGGCGACGCCACGACAACCACACCCGAACCGACGCCCCGGTCGGAGACACAACCGACGCCCACGGCCACCGACGACATCCCGATCGCGGGCCCATCGCCCGATTTCGGCGGGCTCGGACTGGCGAGCAGCGCCTTCGCCGACGGCGCGGCCATCCCCGACCGGTACACCCGCAGCGGCGCGGACGTGAACCCGCCGCTGTCGATCGCCGGCGTCCCCGAGGACGCCGCCACGCTCGTGCTGGTCGTCGACGACCCGGACGCCGTCGACCCCGCTGGCGAGGTGTGGCTGCATTGGCTGGTGTGGAACATCCCCGCCTCCAGAACCCGGATCCCGGCCGCCTGGACGCCTACGGAGCCAACGGTCGGCACCAACGACTTCGGTGAGCGCGACTACGGCGGCCCGGCACCCCCCGACGACACGCACCTCTACCGGTTCAAACTGTACGCCCTCGACACCACCCTCATACTCCCCCAGGACGCCACCGAGCGGACCGTCGGCAACGCCGTGCGCGGCCACGTGCTCGCAGCGACCCAGCTGGTCGGGTCACACGCGCCGTAACTGCGTGCTGCTCGCGCCCGCGCTCAGACGCTCGGCGCTTCGCCGCCGAACTCCTCGATGAGCGCCGGGACGACGTCGAAGAGGTCGCCGACGATGCCGTAGTCGGCGATGTCGAAGATCGGTGCGTTCGGGTCCGTGTTCACCGCGATGATGGTGTCCGCGCCCTTCATCCCGGCGACGTGCTGGACGGCCCCGGAGATGCCGACCGCGAGGTAGACGTCCGGCGTCACCTGCTTGCCGGACTGCCCGACCTGGCGGTTTTTCGCCAGCCAGCCGTTGTCCACGATGGGCCGCGACGAGGACAGCGTCGCGCCCGTCGTCTCGGCCAGCGCCTCGATCAACGCGATGTTCTCCTCCTCCTCGATGCCGCGCCCGACGGACACGAGGAACTCCGCGTCCGCGATGTCGACGTCGCCGCCGCCGACCTCCTCGAAGCCGTTCACCGTGGCCCCGATGGCGTCCTCGTCGATGTCGGCGTCGAACGTCGAGATCTCGGCGTCGCCGACGCCCTCGGCGGCCGGCCACTCCGCGCCCCGGATGGAGACGACGTACGGGCCGTCGCTCACTTCCATCGTGGTCTCGACTTTCGAGCCGTACATCTCCCGCGTGACCTCCAGGGTGTCGCCGTGATCCAGGCCGATGGCGTCCGAGACGTACGTGCGCCCCGTCCGGGTCGCCACCGCGGGCGCGTAGTCCAGCCCGTTCACGCTGTTCGGCGTGAGCACGACCGCCGCGTCGAGATCGCCGGCCAGCGCCGCCACGGCCTGCACGTAGACGTCGTGGTTGAACTCCGCGCCGTGCTCGACGGCGTGGACGTGATCGACGCCCGCCCGGTTCAACTCGTCGGCGAACCCGTCGGTGTCCCCGGACACCACCGCGGCGTGAAGCTCGGTGTCCATCGCGTCCGCCAGCTCCCGGCCCGCGGTCAGCAACTCGAAGCTCACGCCCCGCAGCTCGCCCCGGCGGTGATCGGCGACGGCGAGCACGCTCATTCGCCGACCACCCCCGCGTCGCGGAGCACGTCAGCCACGCCACTGGCCTGCTCGCCGGCGTCGCCCTCGATGTACTCGGCGTCGCTCTCGGTCTCGGGCTCGTACATCGCGGTGATGTCGAGGCTGGACGCAACGACGTCCGCGTCCAGCCCGAGGTCGTCGAGGCTCTTCGGCGCGATCTCCTTGGACTGCGCCTGCCGGATGCCACGCAGGCTCGCGTACCGCGGCTCGTTGATCCCCGTCTGGATGGTGAGCACCGCCGGCAACTCGACGTCGGTGAGCTCCTCGACGCCGCCCTCCAGTTCGCGGCGCACCGACGCCACGCCCTCGTCGAGCACGCCCGCGGTGTCGAGGTCGTTCACGACCGCCGCCCACTGGACGCCGAGCGTCTCGGCCAGCGCGATCCCGGTCGCGCCGAAGCTGTCGTCGTTGGCCTGCACCCCGGAAAACACCAGCTCGGGGTCTTCGTCCTCGACGACGGCCGCCAGCAGCCGGGCCTTCGTCTCCACGTCGAGCAGCTCGGTGTCCTCGATGGCGTCGTCCCAGACCCGGACCGCGCGGTCCGCGCCCTTCGCCAGCGCCATCCGGATCGTCTCCTCGGCGCGCTCCGGGCCGATGGTGACCGCGACGACCTCGACGTCGTCGCCGGCCTCAGCAAGCTGGACGGCCTCCTCGACGGCGTAGTCGTCCCACTCGTTGAGGTCGTAATCCAGGTACGTACTCTCGATCTCCGTTCCCGAGATCTCGAAGTCGTCCTCGACGGCAGCCACCTCCTTGACGGTGACGAGAACCTTCATCACCCGAGGAATCGAGCCCCCTGTACGTAAACGTTTTCGGAACCGTACGCCCGGTGTTGGGGGTTGTCCTCACTCTGCCTCGTCGTGTTCGCCGGCCAGCGTGTCGCTGTCGACGCCCTCGCCGGGCAGCGAGATCAGGTTCTCGCGGCCGATCCGCAGCTTCTCCACGCGGCCGTCCTCGTCCATCCCGGACAACACCTGCGAGACCTTCGCCGTCGACCACCGCGTTTCCTCCACGATCCGGGACTGCTTCATCCGCCCGCCGTTGTCCGTGAGCAGCCGCTCGACGCGCTCCTCGTCGCTCAACAGCTCCGGGTCGATGCGCTCGTCCTCGCGTTCGGCCGCGCTGTCGCCGCCGCCGTCATCGGGCTCCGGATCGTCGACTGTCGGCGCGGGCGACTCACCGCCATCGCCGGCGTCGACCGCCGGTCCCGTGGCCCCCTCGCTGTCGTCACCGCCGGTGCCCGGCAGCGTCAGCGTCGAGCGGCTGTACGCCCACGCGGTCACGCCCGCCGCCCCCAGAACGATCGCCGCCGCCCCCACAGTCGTCGCCGGGATCCCCGTCCCCGACAGGCCCGGCGACGGCACGAACACCAGCGACGGCTCGTCGGCCGCAAACGCTTGGCCGCCCTCCCACTGGTACGCTCCCCCGACGACGTTCGTGTTCGGGGATACGTCGTCAGCCTGGTAGTTCTCCGGTGGACGAACCCGCAACTGCTGCCCGGCACGCAGGTCACCGAACCACGACCCGGAGAACGCGTCGACGGTTATGGTCTCGTTGTCGACCGCCGCGAAGTTCGTCCACGTGAACCGCAGCGTGAGCACACCCGTCTCGTTCCCGTCGTGCTCGACGATCCGGGACGCCCGGCGGACGTCCGTGACCGACATCTCACGGCCGACACGCGCGCTCGCCCCGGGCACAGCCGCCTTGAACGTCTCCGCGGAGAACCCAGCGGAGGTCTCACCGGCCTCGAACGCCGTCGAAACCCGGTCGAACGCCACTGACCCGTTGCCGTCCCCCAGCGGGTAGGTCGCGGACACGTTCCAGTGTGCATCCCCGGTGTCCGTGACCTCCACCGTGATATCGACCGTGCTCTGTGGGCCGCTACCGGTGGCTGCCGGCATCGCCGTGGTCTCGGCTGTCGGCGCGGGCCCGTGCCCACTGCCCCCGGCTCCAACCGGGACCGCGACCAGACACGCCAGCGCGACCAGGAGGAGGAGGGCCTGCCGCATACACCGTTCGTGGTCGACGCTCGGGCAAAGTCCTTTCTATCCCACGGGTCGGCACTGCGAGTGCTCCACATCGTTTTTGACGACCCTCCGCAAACCATGGGGCATGTCCCGCGCTCCCCTCGCCGTCGCCGCCCTCGTGGTTGTCGCCACCGCCATGGCGGCGACCGGGCTCGCCGCCCCGGGACCGCCCACCGCCTCACAGCAGTCCCCCGCGGTCGGCCCCTCCCCCGACACGACGCGCGTCCTCCGGCTCACCAGCGCCGACGCCGCCGCCTTCGGGACGCCCGCCCTCTCGGTCACCGGCACGCTCGCCGCGGGTGCCACCGGCATCTCCACAGCCTACCGCCTCGAACGCCTCGACACCGCGCTGTCCGTCGCCAACACGGACGCCGAGCGCCGCGCGCGCATCCGCACCGAACTCGACTGGGCGACGAACCGAACGACCGCGCTCGTCCAGCGCGAACGCGACGCCAGGGACGCCTACGCCGCCGGCACCATCACCACAACCGAGTTCCTCACCGTCGTCGGCTCCGTTCACGCGGCCGCCACACGCATCGAAGGGTTCCTCGGCGGTCCCGACGACAACCGCGCGCTGTACACGCTCGCGGGCTCCTACAGCAACCTCACCACGCGGATCAGTCAGGTCAACACCCGCCTCCAGACCGTTCAGGGCCCGGTCCGCGAGCGCCTGGCTGCCGTCGTCGACGGTGACCGTGACGCCGTCCGCGTCCACGTCACCGTCGGCGACGGGGTCATGCTTGCCACCCGCGACGGCGATACCTACGTCCGCGAGACGGTCGTCCCGGGCAACCTCGACGCCGCCACGACCGCCGACTACGGCGACCCCATCGCGTTCATCGGTGCCACCTACCCGTGGACGAAAAACCACTCCCGTGGTGTCTCGTACTCGCTGCTCGGCCAGTACGCCGTCCTGTTCTCCGCGAGCCACGACCACGGCGAGCTGTCGCTGTACTACGACCCCTCCACGACCCACGTCTTCGTGGAGCGCCAAACCCGCCGCCTCCCACAGACGCCCGCCTCGTACACCACCGTGAACGCCACCGACACGGCCACACTCAGCGTTTCGGAGCCGTACGCCGGCGGCCCGGTGAACGTGCGCGTCGAAACCGCGACCGGCACGCCCGTCGACACCACAATCAGTGTCAACGGCACGGTCGTCGGCGCGACCGGCGACAGCGGCGACCGCTGGTTCGTCAGCCCCGCCGGCGAGTACACCGTCGCGGCGACGGTCGGCGGCGACAGGGTCACGACGACCGTCACTGCGGACCCACACCCGCCCGCTCCCGGCGGGAACACAACCACCACGCTGCCCCGGTAGACACCCCCGAACGTTCTTACCGGAGGCCCCAGCCACCTGGCCGTGTGCCGCGTGGCTCCGCCCCCGTCGTGGCCGTGGTGGCCGTCGTTGCGATCACGGTCCTGGCCGGGGCCGCCGTGTTCGCTGTCGCGCCGTCGGTGACGACACCCCCGCCGCCACAGCGCGGCGTCAGCGTTTCGGCCGCCGCCGACGGCACTGTCGCCGTGACGCTGCTTTCCGGGCCGCCGATCGACCCGGCGGCGGTGTCACTGCGGGTTCGCGTGGCCGGCACCGACCTCGCCCACCAGCCCCCCGTGCCGTTTTTCTCCGCCACCGGCTTCTACAGCGGGCCGACGGGCGCGTTCAACGCCGCCAGCGCCGGCCGCTGGCGTGTCGGCACCACCACGACGCTCGTGATCGCCCCGACGAACGATCCACTGCCGGCGGCCGGCGACCCGGTCCGCGTCACGCTGGCAGTCCGCGGCCACGTCGTCGCTGTCGCCGACACCACGGCAACGCCGGCCTAGTCGTCGGCCGCCGGTGCGCGCGCCACGGTCACGATCGCCGGCGGGCTGTTTGGCTCCTTCCGGAGCACGCGGTGCTGGATCTCCTCGTAGCCCGCCTCCCGGAACATCCGGTCGGCCTCGTCCTCGTCGTAGAACAGCATGATGGCGTCCGCGAGCTTCCGGAAGACCGTTGAGGCGGGGTAGTCCGGCCCCACGACGAGCACCTGGCTGCCGGGTTTGGCGACGCGCCGCAGCTCCCGCAACCCCTGCACGGGGTGTGGCCAGTACTCGATGGACCCCGACGACCACACCACGTCGAAGCTGTCGGGCTTGAACGGCAGGCGCTCGGCGTCCCCGAAGTGAAACGCCACCGGATCGTGTTTCCCGAACTTCTCCCAGGCCTTCGTGAGCTGGTGGGGGCTCTGATCGAGGCCGTAGACGTGCTCCGTGTGCTTCAACAGCCCCTCCGTGCCGAACCCCGTGCCACAGCCCACGTCGAGCACGCGATCCTCGGCGTCGATGTCAAGCATCGACAGCGCCTCCGCGCGCATTTCCTCGGTCCAAATGAACGTGTTGACGCGGTCGTACACCTTCGAGAGGTACTTGTAAAACGTGCGGGCCCGCGCCTTGTCTTCGAGGACTCCCATCGACCGACTGTTGGCCTGAACACGCATAATAGCTTCCGATGGCCCAGGGACTTCGCAACTACCATATAGCACGTCCGCTAACCCCCACCTGGTTAGAGCGTATGCCAAGGCCAGAGGTTCTCGAAGACATCAAATCGGCAGAGTCAGACGCCGACGACATCGTGGCCGAGGCCGAGGAGGACCGCGAGCAGCGGCTCTCTGACGCCCGCACCCGGGCCGACGAAATCCGCGCCGACGCGGAGGACGCGGCCCGCGAACTGAAAGACGAACAGCTCTCCGACGCACGAGAACAGATCGACTCCGAGCGCGACGCCGTGCTCGCGGACGGCGAGTCCGATCGCGAGGCGCTGCTCGCCGACGCCGACGCCAACGAGGACGACGCCGTGGCGTTCGCGCTCGACCGGTTCATGGAGGCGGTACATGCTCAGACCTGAGCAGATGAGCAAGGTCTCGGTGGCGGGGTCCACACACGTGTTGACGCCCGTCATCGAAGCGGTCCACGACGCCGAGTTGGTCCACCTTTCGGACTACGACGGTGGCATCGACGGGTTCGACAACGGCGACCCGATGACGGGAGCCGACGAGGCCGCCGAGAAGCTGGTGACCGTGCGGTCGCTGAAGTCCCTCCTCGACGTTTCCGAGGGGGACGCGGGTCCGACACGCATCGTCACCGACGACGCTCTCGACACCGAACTCGAATCCATCCGCGTCGAAGCCACCGATCTCGACGACCGCCGCAGCGAGCTCACCGACGATCTCCGGGCGGTCACCGAGCGCATCGACGCCGCCGAACCGTTCGCCGACCTCGGCATCGACCTCGACCTGCTGTCGGGGTACGACTCCCTGCAGGTCGCGGTCGGCACCGGCGACCAGTCCGCCATCGACGCGGCGCTCGCGGAGTCCGACCGTATCAGCGCCTTCGAAACGTTCACCGGCCAGGACACCATCGGCGTGTTCGCCTACCCGGCCGCCGACGACGACGCGGCGCTTGACGACGCCCTCGTGGGCGTCCCGTTCACGCGCCTCGACGTCCCCGACGCGGATGGAAGCCCCGAGCAGTACGTCTCGGAGCTTCGCGAACGGCGCGACACGATCCAGGCCGAGATCGAGGACGTCGACGACGAACTGGCCGCGTTCCGGGACGAGCACGCCGGCTTCCTGCTGGCGGCCGAGGAGCGCCTCGCCATCGACGTCCAGAAGTCCGAAGCACCGCTGCAGTTCGCCAGCACCAGCCACGCGTTCGTCGCGGAAGGCTGGCTGCCGACCAGCGAGTACGACGCGTTCACCGACGCCATCGAGTCGGCCGTCGGCGACCACGTACTCGTCGAGGAGCTCGAACGCGCTGACTACGAGCCGACGGGCCACGACCAGCACGTGCCCGCCGACGACGGCGCGGACGCCGCCACTGACGGCGGCACCACCGCGTCGTTCGACGAAACCGACAGCCCGCCGGTCATCCAAGACAACCCCGGGCCGGTGTCGTCGTTCGAATCGCTCACGGAAGTCATCAATCGCCCGCAGTACACCGAGATCGACCCCACGGTCGTCCTGTTCCTGACGTTCCCTGCGTTCTACGGGTTCATGATCGGCGACCTCGGGTACGGGGTTCTGTACGCGCTCCTCGGGTTCTGGCTGTCCCGCAGCTTCGACAGCGAGATGATCTCGAAGCTCGGCGGCGTCGCCATGTGGGCTGGCGGGTTCACGGCGCTGTTCGGCGTGCTGTACGGTGAGGTGTTCGGCCTGCATCTGGTCACCGAATACCTCTGGCACGGCGCGCTCGGACTCGCCGACGCGCCCCTCAAGAAGGGCCTACACGTCAGCGCGTTCGCCGAACTCTGGCTCGCGGCGAGCCTGGTGTTCGGGATCGCGCACCTCGCCATCGGCTACGTGTTCGGCTTCGTCAACGAATCGCGCTCCCACGGCCTGAAAGACGCCGCCCTGGAGAGCGGCGGCCAGCTGTTGTTGATGGCCGGCGTCGGCGTGTGGCTGTTCAGCACGCATATGCAGTCCGGCGGCGGCCCCCGCCCCGAGTTGCTGTACAGCGTCGTTGCGCTACCGCCGATCGTCGGCAAGGCGGGCCTGGCGGCTGCAGCCGTCGGGCTCGTGTTGGTCACCCTCGGCGAGGGCGCCGCCGGGTTCCTCGAGAGCCCGACGTACGCGCTCGTCAACACCGTCTCGTACACCCGAATCGCCGCCGTGCTGCTCGCGAAAGCCGGCATGGCGTACGTCGTGAACCTGCTCGTATTCGGCGCGTACGAAACCCACCTCGAACACCCCGAGACGATCGACTACATGTTCGGGCTGTTCTCCACGACCATCGAGCATGAGACACACTTCATGCTGTTCAGCGGCGAGGCCCACGGGGAAGTGCTGTTCCCCGGCCTGATGCATATGGGTGCGGCCGGCATCCTGATCGGCGTGTTGGTCCTGCTTGTTGGCCACGCGCTGGTGCTCGCGCTTGGCGTCACATCCGCGGGCTTACAGGCGCTGCGCCTCGAATACGTGGAATTCTTTAACAAGTTTTATGAAGGCGGTGGAGAGAAGTACAACCCGTTCGGTTACACACGAAACTACACCACTGAGGATTAAGTAAAATTAAAATGTTCGAAACTTTCACCCAGCTGTCCACGATCCTGGCAGAGACCGGTAGCAATATGCCCGCAATCACCCCGAAAGCCGCCGCGGCGCTCGCGGTCGGCCTCGCAGCCCTCGCCGCCGGGTACGCCGAGCGTGGGATCGGGTCCGCAGCGGTCGGTGCGATCGCCGAAGACCCCGACCTCTTCGGAACCGGGCTCATCCTGACCGTTCTCCCGGAGACACTGGTCATCCTCGCGCTGGTCGTTGTCTTCGTCGTCCCGACTCCGTTCTAATCACCCCCCGCAGCCTTCACTTATGAGTCTGGAAACAGTAGTTGAGGATATTCGAGACGAGGCCCGCGAGCGCGCGAAGGAGATTCGCGCCGACGCCGACGAGCGCGCCGATGAGATCGTCGCCGAGGCGGAAGCCGACGCCGATGACATCATCGCCGACGCCGAGGCCGAGGTCACCGCCGAAATCGACCAGGAGCGCGAGCAGCAACTCTCCAGCGCGGAACTCGAGGCCAAGCAGATGCGCCTCGAAGCACGCCGGGACGCGCTCCAATCCGTGCGATCGGCCGTCGAGGATCGCATCGTTGCCCTCGACGGCGACGAGCGCGAGGAGCTCACCCGTGAGCTGCTCGACGCCGCCAGCACGGAGTTCGACGGTGCCGACACGGTCCGCGTGTTCGGCCGCGCGGACGACGAGGCCCTCATCTCGGAGATCCTCGACGATTACGACGGCTACGAGTACGCCGGCGAGTACGACTGTCTCGGCGGCGTCGTGGTTGAAAGCGATGCGTCCCGGATCCGCGTGAACAACACGTTCGACTCGATCCTCGCGGACGCCTGGGAGAACAACTTGAAAGCAATCAGCGCCCGGCTGTTCGACGAGGAGCAATGAGCGCGTCCGGACCGGCCAACTACGAGTACGTGGTCGCCCGGATCCGCCACCGCCGCGCCGGCCTCTTCGGCGACGACGAGTACCGGAAGCTCCTCCGCATGGGCACCGGCGAGATCGCGCGCTTCATGGAGGACTCGACGTACAAGGACGCCGTGGACTCGCTCGCCTCACGGCACCGTGGGATGGACCTCGTGGAGTACGCGCTCAACGAGGGGTTGGCCGCGGAGTTCGACGCGCTGCTCTCCTGGAGCGAAGGGCGGCTGTACGATCAGCTCGCCAAATACCTCCGGAAGTTCGACGCGTGGAACGTCAAGACAGTGTTCCGCGGGCTGTACTCGCACGCCGACACCGACGCCGTCCGCGCTGACCTCGTCGACGCCGGCGAGTTCGACGCGGCGTTCCTCGACGAGTTGCTCTCGGCGGACTCCGTCGAGACGGTCGTCGACGCGCTCTCCGGCACGATCTTCGATACGTACCTCGAACCCGCGTTCGCGGACTACGAGGCCGAAGACTCGCTCGTGCCACTGGAGAACGCCGTCGACCGCGCGTACTACGAGAACCTGAACCCGTCGCAGCCGGCGACGGCGGCACAGGACAGCCCCGAAGCGCTGTACGCGGAGTTCCTGACCGCCGAGATCGACTTCCGGAACGCCAGAAACGCGTTGCGGCTCGCGCGCTCGGGCGTCTCCGTTGATCCGGCGGCGTACTTCATCGAGGGTGGCACGCTGTTCGAGGCCTCGGAGATGACGACGCTGGTCGAACGCCAATCCGATCTCGTCTCCCGGATCCAGGACAGCACGTACGGCGACGAGCTGTCCACCGCGTTGACCGCCCTCGAGGAGTCCGACTCACTGATCGGATTCGAGCACGCCCTCGACCGTGCGTTGCTGTCGTACTCGGATCACCTCTCGTACGTCTACCCCACGTCTGTGTGTCCGGTGTTGGCGTACGTGCTCGCGAAGGAACGCGAAGTAGACAACATTCGCGCCATCGCTCGCGGCCGGGAAGCCGGCATGAGCGAGGACGAAATCCAGGCGGAGCTGGTCATGCTATGAGCCAGGAGATCGCTGTCATCGGCAGTCCCGCGTTCACGACGGGGTTCCAGCTTGCGGGCGTCCGGAAAGTCGAGAACGTCGCCGACGACGAGAAAGACGATGACCTGGACGCCGCCGTCGAAGCAGTGCTCGCCGACGAGGACGTCGGCATCGCTGTGATGCACGACGACGACCTCGCGCACCTCTCACGGGGCGTTCGGCAGTCCGTCGAGGCCAGCGTGGAGCCGACGTTCGTGACCATCGGTGGCGGTGCAAGCGGTGCAAGCGGACTCCGAGACCAGATCAAGCGCGCCATCGGCATCGACCTGATGGACGACGACGACGATGCAAGTGCTGCCGACACGGAGGCAGGTGACTAATTCGAATGAGTCAAGCTGAAGCAATCACTGACACCGGCGAAATCGAGAGCGTGAGCGGTCCGGTCGTGACCGCCACGGGCCTCGACGCGCAGATGAACGACGTCGTCTACGTGGGCGACGAGGGTCTGATGGGCGAGGTCATCGAGATCGAAGGCGACGTAACCACCATCCAGGTCTACGAGGAGACGTCCGGCATCGGGCCGGGCCAGCCCGTCGACAACACGGGCGAACCGCTCACCGTGGACCTGGGCCCGGGGATGCTGGACTCCATCTACGATGGTGTGCAGCGTCCACTGGACGTCCTCGAAGACGAGATGGGGGCGTTCCTCGATCGCGGTGTTGACGCACCCGGCATCGACCTCGACACCGACTGGGAGTTCGAGCCCACCGTCGAGGCGGGCGACGAGGTCGCGGCCGGCGATGTCGTCGGCACCGTCGACGAAACGGTCAGCATCGAACACAAGGTCCTGGTGCCCCCCCGCAGTGACGGCGGCGAAGTCGTCGCCGTCGAATCCGGCACGTTCACCGTCGACGACACGGTCGTCGAGTTGGACACCGGCGAGGAGATCCAGATGCACCAGGAGTGGCCGGTCCGCCGCCAGCGCCCCACCGTCGACAAGCAGACGCCGACGGAGCCGCTGGTGTCCGGCCAGCGCATCCTCGACGGCCTGTTCCCGATCGCGAAAGGCGGGACGGCCGCGATCCCGGGGCCGTTCGGGTCCGGGAAGACGGTCACCCAGCAGTCCCTCGCGAAGTTCGCCGACGCGGACATCGTTGTCTACATCGGCTGTGGTGAGCGCGGCAACGAGATGACGGAGGTCATCGAGGACTTCCCGGAGCTGCCCGACCCCCAGACCGGGAACCCGCTGATGGCCCGCACCACGCTCATCGCGAACACGTCGAACATGCCGGTTGCGGCGCGTGAGTCCTGCATTTACACGGGGATCACCATCGCGGAGTACTACCGCGACATGGGCTACGACGTGGCGCTGATGGCCGACTCCACCTCGCGGTGGGCGGAGGCCATGCGGGAGATCTCCTCGCGACTCGAGGAGATGCCCGGCGAGGAGGGGTATCCCGCGTACCTGGCCGCGCGCCTCTCGGAGTTCTACGAGCGCGCCGGCTACTTCGAGAACTTCAACGGGACCGAGGGCTCCATCTCGGTCATCGGTGCGGTGTCGCCGCCCGGCGGGGACTTCTCCGAGCCGGTCACCCAGAACACGCTGCGCATCGTGAAGACGTTCTGGGCGCTTGACTCGGACCTCGCCGAGCGCCGACACTTCCCGGCGATCAACTGGGACGAGTCCTACAGCCTCTACAAGGACCAACTCGACCCGTGGTTCACGGACAACGTCGTCGACGACTGGGCCGAGCAGCGCCAGTGGGCGGTCGACATCCTCGACGAGGAATCCGAACTCGAAGAGATCGTGCAGCTCGTCGGGAAGGACGCGCTGCCCGAGGACCAGCAGCTCACGCTGGAAGTCGCGCGGTACATCCGCGAGGCGTGGCTCCAGCAGAACGCGCTCCACGACGTGGATCGCTACTGCCCGCCCGAGAAGACGTACGCCATCCTCTCCGGCATCAAGACGCTTCACGAGGAGTCCTTCGAGGCGTTGGACGCCGGTGTGCCGGTCGAGGAGATCACGTCGATCGACGCCGCGCCGCGCCTGAATCGTCTCGGCACGACGCCCGACGACGAGCACGAGGCGGAGGTCGCGGAGATCAAACAGCAGATTACCGAGCAGCTTCGGGAGCTCTACTGACTACAATGAAAGAGTACCAGACGATCACTGAAGTCAGCGGCCCGCTGGTGTACGTCGAAACCGACGAGCCGATCGGGTACGACGAGATCGTCGAGATCGAGACGCCGAACGGCGACGTGAAGCGCGGACAGGTGCTGGAGTCAAGCGACGGGTTCGTCGCCATCCAGGTGTTCGAGGGGACCGAGGGCGTCGGGAAGGACGCCTCGGTGCGGTTCCTCGGTGAGACCCTGAAGATGCCCGTGACCGAGGACCTGCTCGGTCGCGTGCTGGACGGCTCCGGCAACCCGATCGACGGCGGGCCGGACATCGTGCCCGACGACCGCGTCGACATCGTCGGGGAGGCAATCAACCCCCACGCCCGCGAGTACCCCGAGGAGTTCATCCAGACCGGCGTGTCCGGCATCGACGGCATGAACACGCTGGTGCGGGGCCAGAAACTCCCGATCTTCTCCGGCTCCGGCCTGCCACACAGCGATCTGGCGCTCCAGATCGCCCGCCAGGCGTCGGTGCCCGAGGAAGAAGCGGAGACCGACGACGACGACGAGGGCAGCGAGTTCGCCGTCGTCTTCGGCGCGATGGGGATCACGGCCGAGGAAGCCAACGAGTTCATGGACGACTTCGAGCGCACCGGCGCGCTGGAGCGCTCGGTGGTGTTCATGAACCTCGCCGACGACCCCGCCGTCGAGCGAACGGTGACGCCGCGGATGGCGCTGACCACGGCGGAGTACCTCGCCTTCGAGAAGGACTACCACGTGCTCGTCATCCTGACGGACATGACGAACTACTGTGAGGCGCTCCGCCAGATCGGCGCGGCCCGCGAGGAGGTGCCCGGTCGGCGTGGCTACCCCGGGTACATGTACACGGACCTGGCGCAGCTCTACGAGCGCGCCGGCCGCATCGAGGGCAAGGAGGGCTCTGTCACCCAGATCCCCATTCTCACGATGCCGGGCGACGACGACACACACCCGATCCCGGACCTCACCGGGTACATCACTGAGGGCCAGATCATGATGAACCGTGATCTGAACAGCCAGGGCGTCACACCGCCGGTGAACGTGTTGCCGAGCCTCTCCCGGCTGATGGACGACGGCATCGGCGAAGGCCTCACGCGCGCGGACCACGGTGACGTGTCCGACCAGCTGTACGCCGCCTACGCGGAGGGCGAGGAGCTGCGCGACCTGGTGAACATCGTCGGCCGCGAGGCCCTGAGCGAGCGGGACAACCGCTACCTGGACTTCGCGGATCGCTTCGAGGCGGAGTTCATCGACCAGGGGTTCAAGACCAACCGCGACATCGAGGAGACGCTGGATCTCGGCTGGGAACTGCTGTCGATGTTCCCGAAGACCGAGCTGAACCGCGTCGACGAGGACCTCATCGAGGACCACTACGTCGAGGACGTCGCCGACGAAGCCACGGCCGACTAGCGCCGTCCGGCTGCGACGGTCTTTTTCGCTGCACTCCGCGGCGCTCGCACCACCAGCCAGTGGGCTGTGTGCCTGTCACATGCCGCCGCCCGGACACCGCGTGTGTTGCCCCCCACAGTTACGTACGGGCAGCAAAATGGCATACACAACGTGGCTGCTGGGCACCCGTTGGGCTCGCCGTCGGTGCTGCTGTGGCGTGTCCGACTCGACACCGCGGGCTGTGGGGCGCGCTCGGTCGGACAGCCCGCGGCTCGCGCCGCCCACACGGCGCACTCTCGGGGGGAGACGGCGTGACGACGAGCTACCTCACGTTCCTGGCTGTCGTCGTCGGCCCGCCGCTGGTTGCGCTGGGCGTGGTGCGCGCGGCTCGCTGGGACGGCGACCGCGCCCGGGCCGCCGGCGTCGGCATCCTGCTGGTGTTGGCGCTGTCATACACGACCCCCTGGGACAACTACCTGATCGCAACGGGCGTCTGGTGGTACGGCGAGGGCACCGTCGTGGGGCGGCTCTGGCAGATGCCCATCGAGGAGTATCTGTTCGTCATCACGCAGACGCTGCTCACCGGGCTCTGGGTGCAAGCCCTCCCGCTGCGCCCGACCGCCGGCTTCTCGCCGACCCGGCGTGACGCCGTGCTGGGCGCGCTCGCGGGCGTGCTCGTCGGGTGTGGGGGCGCTGTGCTGCTCACCGTCGACGCGACGTTCTACATCGGCGCGATCCTCGCGTGGGCGGCACCCGTGCTCGCGCTCCAGTGGGCGGTCGGCTGGCGGTATCTGTGGCGCCGCCGCCGGGTGTTCGCCGCGGCCGTGCTGGTGCCGACGCTGTTCCTGTCGGCGGCCGACCGGTACGCCATCGCGGACGGCATCTGGATCCTGGCCGGCCAGTACACCACCGGAATCACGGTGCTCGGGCTGCCCATCGAGGAGGGCGCGTTTTTCTTCGTGACGAACGTGTTCGTGAGCCAGGGCCTCATCCTGTACGCGTGGGTGCTAGCCCGGTGGCGTTGACGCCACTCACGGCGCGGGCGCGTCGCACGCTGGCCCGTCCGGCGCTGGCTTTGGGCTGGGTGGCGATCAGCATCGCTGCCCTGCCCGCGATCACCGGCGTGTCGCTTTCGCCGACCGCACGGTACGCCCCGCTGGTCGCCAGCGCGGTGGTGTTCGGCATGCCACACGGCGCGATCGACTACCTCGCGTTGCCCCGCGCGGTCACGGGCACCGTCACCGTGCGGTGGCTGGCGGTCGTCGGCGTCCTCTACCTCGTGCTTGGTGGTGGCTACGCCGCCGCGTGGTTTTTCGCGCCCGTTCCCGCTGCGTTCGCGTTCGTCGCGATCACGTGGCTGCACTGGGGGCAGGGCGACCTCTACCCGCTGCTCGACTTCCTTGATGTCGACTACCTCGATACGCGCCCGCGGCGCGCGGCGACGGTCCTGATCCGGGGTGGCCTCCCGATGCTCGTGCCGCTGCTCGGGTTCCCGGAGCGGTACCGCAGCGTCGTCGACGCGTTCGCCGCGCCGTTCGGCGGCTCCGTCGGCGACCTCGCGGTGTTCGACCCGCGCGTCCGCCTGTGGCTGGGCGTCGCGTTCGCAGCCGCGACCGTCGCGGTGCTCGCGGCGGGCAGACGCCGCACCCACTCCCCCGGCGCGTGGCGGGTCGACGCCGCCGAAACCCTCCTGTTGTGGGTGTTCTTCTTCGTCGTGCCGCCGGTGTTCGCCGTCGGCGTCTACTTCTGCGTCTGGCACTCGGTCCGGCACGTCGCGCGCGCCATCGCCGTCGACGGCTCGGTCCACCCGTCGCTGCGCGCGGGCGACATCCTCGGACCGCTGGCCCGGTTCGGCGTGGAGGCCGCGCCGATGACGGCGGCCGCGCTCGCGTTGGGCGGCGTGCTGTGGTGGGCGGTACCCAACCCGCCGACCACGCTCGAATCCGGGGCCGCACTCTACCTCGTGTTGATCGCCGTGCTCACCCTGCCACACGTCGCCGTGGTCACGTGGATGGACCGCGTGCAGGGCGTCCTCTGAGCCCGACTGGAAACGTTTACCTCCCCGGAGGCCGAACACCGGGCTAAGAACCCCGCATGGCTCAGGACATCAAGCCCACCCGAAAGAACCTCATGGAGATCGAGGACCGCATCGACCTCTCGGAGCGCGGCCACGACACGCTCGAACAGAAGCGTGACGGACTCATCATGGAGTTCATGGACATCCTGGATCAGTCACAGGACGTCCGGTCGGGTCTGGAAGGCGACTACGAGACCGCACAGCAGAAGATCAACATGGCGCGCGCCATGGAGGGCGATGTCGCGGTCAGCGGGGCCGCCGCGGCGCTCGAAGAGTACCCCGAGATCACCGTCGAGTCGATGAACATCATGGGCGTCGTCGTCCCCCAGATCGAATCGACGAAAGTCAAGAAATCCTTCGACAAGCGGGGCTACGGCATCCTCGGCACGAGCGCGCGCATCGACGAGGCCGCAGACGCCTACGAGGAGCTGTTGGAGTCGATCGTGCTCGCCGCGGAGGTCGAGACGGCGATGAAGAAGATGCTCACCGAGATCGAGACGACCAAGCGCCGCGTGAACGCACTGGAGTTCAAGCTGCTGCCCGAACTCCACGAGGGCAAAGAGTACATCGACCAGAAACTCGAAGAGAAGGAACGCGAGGAGATGTTCCGGATGAAGAAGGTCAAAGACAAGAAAGAAGCCCAAGAGGAGGCGGCCGACGAGGCCGCGGCCGCGGAGTCGACGGGCGCGTAGCCGTCGACTGAGCCATGACGTGTTCGAACTGCGGGTGTCCGGTGGTGTCGTTTCCGATCCCAGCGTCGGTCAGCGACTGCCTCCCCGACGACCGGCCCGGCGCTGTGCTCTGCACGCAGTGTCTGCGCGTTGCGCCCACCGATGACCCGCCCGACGACTACCCCGACTTCGCCCGCGCGAGCGACGCCTTCCCCGCCGACGGCGAGACCGCCGCGGTGCTTGCGTGCTTGCTCGCGCTCGTGGATCGGCTCGCGCTCCACCGCGCGGACGCCGACGCCGTTGCCGGGGTCGCCGAACGCCACGGCGTCGACGTGCTGTTGTTCTTGGACCGCCTCGCAGCCGACACAGCCGTCACCCCGGCGGTGGACGTGAGCCGGCGGCGCACACAGTTGGCACAGCTCATCTGAGCGCCGCCGGCCGCGAGTCCCCGGCGACATCCACGCCGGCGGGGAGACTTTTGATGCTCTACGCCCAACACGGGATGTGGACTCCCCGTTCGAAGTTCTCGGCGTGTCCCCTGACGCGGACGAGGCGGCCATCGAACGCGCGTACCGCCGCCGCATCGTCGAAACGCATCCCGACCAGGGCGGCTCCCGGGAACGCTTCCAGCTGGTGCGGGCCGCCTACGACGCCATCGAAGCCGGCGACGCCGATGGGTTCGATGAGGCCGACGTCGACACCGATCCCGGCGACGGGGGTTTCGAGCGCGCGCCGGAATCCGCGGAAACGACCGTCGAATACCTGAACTACGCGGTCGCGGCGGACGCGGGCTGGGCGCTCGACGACGACGACCTGTTCGCGAACGCCGCGGCCGCCGACCTCGACCCCGTCGACCACGGCGAGTTCACCGTCGAGCCAGGCGAATCACTGCTTGAGGCCGCCGAACGCCGTGGGTGGCGGTGGCCGTACGCCTGCCGGGGTGGTGCGTGTGCGAACTGCGCGGTCGCCGTCACCGACGGGGCGCTGTCGATGCCCACCGACCACATCCTCACTGCCGACCTCATCGACCAGGGGTTCCGGCTGTCCTGCAACGGGGTCCCGCTGTCGCCGGAGCTGCGCGTCGTCTACAACGTCAAACACCTGCCGGGGTTGGCGGAACTCCGGCTGCCGCCGTATCCCTTCGAGCAGGCACACGTCGACGACTAACCGACCGGCGTGGCGGCCTACACGCCGGTCGAGTACCGCAAAATCCCGGCGTACCCGCCGAACGCGGTCAGCAGCTGCTCGCCCTTCTCGAAGTCCGTGGAGATGAAATGCGTCTCCGTGCCGCGCTGGTCGGCGATCGACATGAGGTGGTCGATGGCGTCCTCGCGGTCGACCTCGGTGGCCTCCTCGCCGCAGTCCGAACACGTGTGCTCGGGGCTGGTGTTCCGGCGGTCGATGGTTTCGTACTCCTCGTGGTCGTTGGGGCACTCGTAGATGACGACGTCCTCGCGGAGGTCCTCGGAGACCAGCAGGCGGTCGACCGAGCCCATGATGAGGTTTCGGCGCGTCTGCTCGAACCCGTAGGTGGCGAGCTTGCCGCCGTTGAGCTCCTCGAAGAACTCCTCCATGTCGGATTTGTCGTCCATCAGGTCGGCTTCCGCCAGCGCCGCCTGCCCCGCGTCGACCAGATCCGACAGCCCGGACTCGTCGGTGTACGACACGTCGAATTTCCCCAGGACCTTGTCCTGGAGCTCGTGGTGGAGGTAATCCCCGTCGAGGAACTCGTCTTTCGTTGGTGACGGGCCGCCCACGAGGATGCCGTCGATCTCGTGGCGCTTCGGCACGAAGAGGTCGTCGGCCATGCCCGCGACCTCCTGGTAGAAGTTGTCGATGGCTTCCAGGCGCAGCCGGGCGAACCGCTGGGCGGACTGGCCGCCCTTGCGCTGTTTTCCGGGCACCAGGGACTCCGCGGATTTCACCGGTTGGACCCGCTTGCCCTTCAGCCAGCCGACGTTCGACTCGCGGCGATCGAGGACGATCAGCCCGTAGAGGCCCTTGTCGCCGAGCATCTCCGCGAGGGGTTCGGTGAGGAACGCCGAGTCGCAGTGGTAGCGGAACGACTCGATGGGCTGGGGTGGGGACTCCAGGACTTCCGTGACCATGTCCGTGCGGCCGCCGCCGGAGTCGACCGCGCCCGAGAACACGACCATCCCGTTGTCCGGGGGGAACGTGTCGTAGTAGCGCAGTCGGTCTTTGATCGACGTGAGGGCGTCCTGGACGTTGGTGCGTGTCTGCTTGGATTTGATGTTGGAGGCCTCGGAGTGCTCCTGGGTGACGTGGGCCACGACGTCCGAGATCTGCTTGTCCGGGGGGATGTAGATGGTGACCAGTTGGGTGCCGCTGCCCTCGTAGTCTTTGAGCTCCTCGATGACCTTGCGGAACTCGTACTTGCGTCGGTCCTCGGACGGTACCTCGTCCTGCTCGCTCATTGCACTGACATAGCCGACCGGCCGGTAAGTAAGCTTTGACCCTGTAGAGCGCCGTGGCTGGGGCATCCGGCACCGCCAAACGCTTTATGTGACGGTGTGCGAAGATGGAACCATATGAGTGGCCGTGTGTTCGCCGTCGCCTCCGGGAAGGGTGGCGTCGGAAAGACGACGACTGCGGTAAACGTCGCCGCGGTGATGGCGGAAGCCGATCGGTCGGTGGTGCTCGTGGACGCCGACCTGGGGATGGCGAACGTCGATCACGTGGTGGCGTGCGACGAGTCAGCGACTGCAACCCTCCACGACGTGCTCGCGGACGACGCCGCGCTCACGGACGCGACCGCGGCCGCCCCCGCCGGCTTCGACGTGATCGTCGGCGGCACCGCGATCACGGATTTCGGGCGCGCGGATCCGTCCGCACTCCCGGACGTCGCGGCGACGCTCCGTGACCGCTACGACTGCGTGATCGTCGACACCGGCGGCGGACTCAGCCACGACACGACCGTGCCGCTGGGCCTGGCCGACGAGACAGTGCTCGTGTCCACGCGCCAGACGGCCGCCCTGGCCAACACCGCGAAAACCCGCGCCCTCGTCGAGCGGGTCGGCGGCCACGTCGCCGGCGCTGTCGTGACGCGGGTCACCGACGACGCCGGTGGCGCCGACGCCGGTCACGGGGACGCCGCCGCCGCCACGCTCCAGACGGACATCCTGGGGTTGATTCCCGAGGACAGCCGTGTCGCCGACAGCGAGCGCGCCGGCACCCCCCTTGTCTCGCTCGCCCCGGAGAGCCCCGCCGCCCAGGCGTACCGCGAGCTCGCGTACACGCTGCTCGACGAGCCGTTGCCGGTGTCGTTCCGTGATGGGGACGCCAGCGGTGACGCCGCTTCGGGGCTGATGGCTGCATCCGCGCCGTCCGAAGCGCCCACCGACGACGGCAGCGGTGCCGGCGCGGCGACCGGCGACGACCAGACACGGGACGCCTCGATCCTGTGGCGGCTCACCGGTGGGTTGCTCGGGTCGAACGGGAAGCGTTAAGCGACAGCGTCCTCCGACACTCAGGTATGCCAACGGAACGCGATTCAATGTCAACTGGATGGCTGCTGCTCTACGTGCTGGTCGTGCTCGGGGTCACGTACGGCGTGCTCGCGTACGTCGGCGCGCCGCTGTAGCCGGCGACTCCACACTGTTTGTCCGTCACCCGCCCTCCAGAAGGACTCGACAGAGGCACGCCCCCATCGCACCCACGAGACCGCCGATAGTTGAACCAATGCCGCCACCGCCGGACTCGCTTCCGGTCGGTGGGTTGGACTGCCCTCCGGTGGCGGTCCAGTTCCGTGGTGTTATGCGTGTCACGTCCGACCCCATCGGTAATGAGCGAGTCGGACGGTCCGAAACAGGTGGACGACCCGGACTACCACCACGAGAACCACACGGCCGCCCAGACGTGTGGCTGGACTGCGAACGCGATGCGCGGCGAGGGCACGTGTTACAAGCACGCGTTCTACGGGATCCGGTCCCACCGGTGCATCCAGATGACGCCGGTGGTGCGGTGCAACGAGCGGTGCGTGTTCTGCTGGCGGGACCACTCCGGGCACACCTACGAGCTCGACGGCGTGGCGTGGGACGACCCCGAGGCCGTGGTGGACGCCTCGATCCGCCTCCAGCGGAAGCTGCTGTCGGGGTTCGGCGGCAACGACGAGGTGCCCAGAGAGCGCTTCGAGGAGGCGATGGAGCCCCGCCACGTCGCCATCTCCCTGGACGGCGAGCCGACGCTGTACCCCCACCTGCCCGAACTCATCGAGGCGTTCCACGACCGGGGGTTGACGACGTTCCTGGTGTCCAACGGCACCCGCCCGGCGGTGCTCCGGGAGTGCGATCCGACGCAGCTGTACGTCTCCGTCGATGCGCCCGAGCGCGCGACGTTCGACGACGTGGTGGGGGCGACCGAGGACGACGCCTGGGAGCGCCTCGTGGACACGATGGACGTGCTGCACGCGAAAGACGACACCAGGACCGTGTTGCGGACGACGCTGGTCGGCGGCCAGAACATGGCGAACCCGGACTGGTACGCCGGGTTCTTCGAGCGTGCGGCCCCCGATTTCGTGGAGCTCAAGGCGTACATGCACGTCGGGGATAGCCGGGACCGCTTGGGGCGGGCGGCGATGCCCGACCACGAGGACGTCCTCGCGTTCGCTCGCGCGGTCAAAACACACCTGCCGCATTCGGTGCTCCGGGAGCAGCCCGCCTCGCGGGTGGCGCTGCTCGCCCGCGATGAGGACACGTGGGTGGAGGACCTGCGGCCGGAGTCGGCGTTCTGGACCGAGGGCGCTCGCCCCACCGCGGACTAGCTCAATTCCGAGACGCATTCCACTTTCGGTATCCTTATGCGGGGCGCGGGCCAACCCCCAGCCATGTCAGGAGCCACGAGCACCGGCGACGTCGGGTACGACGAACTCGCCGTGCTCAAACTGCTCGCGCTCGACGGCGCACACCGCGGCGAGGTGAAAGTGTCGTGTGGCGACCTCGCAAGCCGCCTCGACGCCTCCAGCCAGACCGCCTCCCGGCGGCTGCAAGCACTCGACGACGCCGACCACGTCACCCGTGACCTCGTCAGCGACGGCCAGTGGATCACCGTCACCGACGCGGGCCGACACGCCCTCAAACACGAATACGAGGACTACCGCCGCATCTTCGAGGACCCCGGCGAGCTCGCGCTGGCGGGGACAGTCACCAGCGGCATGGGCGAAGGCCGCCACTACATCAGCCTCCCCGGGTACAACCGCCAGTTCGCCGAGAAGCTCGGCTACGAGCCGTACCCGGGCACGCTCAACGTCGATCTCCCCCCGGACGGTCAGCGCGCACGCGCCGGCATACAAGCCCTAGACGGCGTCGACATCGATGCCTGGGAGGACGAAGACCGCACCTACGGGTCGGCCACCTGCTACGCCTGCACCGTCGTGGGTGACGGCACCGACTTCGACGGCGCACACGTCATCATCCCCGACCGCACCCACCACGACGACGACCAACTCGAAATCATCGCCCCGGTCAAGCTCCGGGAGCGACTCGGCCTGCTCGACGACGACGAGGTGACCATCCGTGTCGAAGCATAGCAACGCGGCCCACGCTCCAGGCGTTGGTCGGGCTGTCGACGCGTTCCGGGACGGCCAGCCCGTGCTGGTCCACGACGCCGCCGACCGCGAGGGCGAAGTCGACTTGATCTATCCGGCCCCCGCGGTCACCGCCGACGCCGTCGCACGCATGCGCACCGACGCCGGCGGCCTCATCTGCGTAGCGCTCGGCGACGCCGTCGCCGACGCGTTCGCGCTCCCGTTCATCGCCGACGAACTCGATCACCCCGCCGCCGACCACGGCCACCTCGGCTACGACGACCGGTCGTCGTTCTCCCTGACAGTCAACCACCGCGACACCTACACCGGGATCACCGACGACGACCGCGCGCTCACCATCGCGGAACTCGGCCAGGCTGCCGCCGACCCCGCGGCCGTCGACTTCCCGGCGACGTTCCGCGCGCCCGGGCACGTACACGTGCTTCGCGCCGCGCCGTCGCTGTCCGCTCGCCAGGGCCACACCGAACTCGGCATCGCGCTCGCCGGTGCGGCCGGCGTCCCGCCCGCCGTCGTCGTCTGCGAGATGCTCGACGCCGACACCGGCGGCGCGCGCTCGGTCGCCGACGCCAAACGGTACGCCAGCCGCCACGACATCCCGTACGTCGAGGGCAGCGATCTGGTAGCCGCGTTTCAGTAGCACCGCCACGATCCGGTGTGGCACTCGCAGTTGATCCCAGCACGCTTATCACCCCATCATCGGGCTACGTACACCCATGGCATCGTACGGCGTGTTGGCGCTTGTTCCGCCGCTGCTCGCGATCGTGCTCGCGATGACCACCCGACAGGTGTTGGTGTCGCTGTTCGCTGGCGTCTGGGCCGGCGCGTTGGTCGTCGCACAGTGGAACCCGATTGCCGCGACCGCACTGACGATGGACTGGCTGGTCGCGGTCGTTCGAACGCCGTTCAACACGAAATTCATCGTGCTCATCCTGTTCATGGGTGCGGGAGCGGCGTTCATCTACCGCTCCGGGGGGATCCTCGCGCTCGAACGCTGGATCGGCAGCCGCATCTCGACCGCACGCGAGTCACAGATCCTGACCTGGCTGATCGGCGTGTTCATCTTCTTCGACTCGTACACGAGCACGGTCGTCACCGGCAACGCCACCCGGGAGCTCGCCCAGGACGCCGACTCCTCCCGCGAGATGCACGCCTACGTGCTCGACTCCACGACAGCGCCCGTGACGACGTTCGGACCGGTGTCGAACTGGATCGGCTACCAAGTGTCGATGATCATCGCGGGCTTGGAGGCGGCTCGGGTCTCCGCGGCCGAGCTTGGGACCACCCCGTTCGGGCTGTTCTTGCAGTCGATCCCGTGGAACATCTACTGCTTCATGGCGTTTTTCATGGTGGGGTTCATCACCATCACCCAGCGGTTCTTCGGGCCGATGCTGGACGCCGAGTGGCGCGCCCGCACCACCGGTGACACAATCGCCGACGGCGCAACGCCGCTGTCTGACGTCTCCAACGACGTCGGCGACCCCAGCAGGGCGAACCCCTCGTTGTTGAACTTCTTCGGGCCGATCGCCGTGTTGTTGGCCGTCGGTCTGGGGTCGATGTGGTATCTCGGCGGTGGCTACAAGCCGGGCGTCGACATCGCCACCGCCCTCCAGGAGACCGACGTCGCGATGGGGCTGCTCCACGGCGCGTTCGCGTTCATGGTTTCGGGCTTCGTCGGTGCGCTGGCGTACGGCACGATGGACCTCGAAGGCGCGACGGACACCATCGTCGATGGGTTCAAGACGATGAACATCGCGCTCGCGATCATCGTGCTGGCGTGGGGGATCGGGATGGCAGCCGAGAAGGTGGGGACCGCTGACTTCATCGTCACCACGCTGGTCGGCAGCGGCGTGCCGGCGGGCTTCCTCCCGTTGCTCGTGTTCCTCGCCGCGATGTTCGTCGCGTTCACCACCGGCACCTCGTGGGGGACGATGGCCATCCTGACGCCGGTCGCGATCCCGCTGGGGTACAACCTCGCGGGCGCGGCGGTGTTGCCGGTCCTCGTGGGCGTGCTGTTCGGCGGCGCGATCTGGGGCGATCACTCCTCCCCGATCAGCGACACCACGGTGATGTCGTCGATCTTCGCGGGGTCGGACCACATCGACCACGTCACCACCCAGATCCCGTTCGCGGCGACGGCCGCGGGCGTGACCATCGTGATGTTGGTGTTGTACGCGGTCGGCCTGCGGTCACCCGTGGTCGCGCTCCCGCTTGCGACCGTGCTCACGCTCGGCGCTGTCGTGGTGTTGAACAAACTCGACACCCGCCGGAAGGGACTGCCCGAGGTGATGCCGCGGGCCGACGCCGTCGACGAGGCGGACCGCGAGGCGGCCGCCAACGGCACTCTCTCGCTGCCCGCCGCCGCCACGAGCTACGACTACCTCTCCCTGGTGCCGGTGGCCGCCGTCGGCATCGTCCTCTTGTATCTGTCCCTGGTGTTCGTGTTCGCGGCGCTGGGCGGGTAGGTCAGTCGTCGTCAGTTGCGGCCGCGTTGGCGGCCGGGGCGGCGGGCTGCGTGGCCGAACCCGCGCGGTCGTAGCCGCGGCCCGCAAGCACCAGCCCGAACAGCACCAGCGGCGAGAGGATGCCGAAGAAGTAGTACGGCGCCCACCACCACGAGATGGCTCCGGGCTGGCTGGTGTAGAGCGCGCCCGTCATGAACACGGCACCGGCGTGCCACGGGAAGAACGGCCCCGTGGGTGTACCGGCGGCCTCGACCGCCCGTGAGAGGTCGCGCTCGTTGAGGTCGTATTCGTCGTAGAGCGTGCGGAGGCTGACGCTCGGGACGACGATGCTCATGTACTGTTGGGCGGAGAACGCGTTCGTCGCGATGGCGGCGACGCCGGTGCCGGCAACCAGCGATTCGGGCGACCAGATGGCGCGCGTCAGGTGGTGGGTGAGCGTCGGGAGGACGCCGGTGCGTTCGAGCAGGCCGCCGAGCGAGAGCGCCGCGACGACGACCGCGATCGTCCACGCGGACCCGGCGATGCCGCCCGTGGTGAGCAAGTTGTTGACCAGTTCACTCCCGGTCTCGGGGGTGGTGCCGTTGAGGAAGACGTTCCACGCGGCGGTGAACGAGGCGCCTTGGACGGCGATCGTGGTGAGCGCGCCGGCGAACACGCCCGCGACCAGCGAGGGGAGCGCCGGGTAGCCGCGGAACGCCAGGCCGAACGTGACGACCAGCGGCAGGAACACCAGCGGGCCGAGCGCGTAACTGCCGGCGAGGGGGCCGCTGATCGCGGTGACGTTCGCGGCACCGCCATCGACGATGAGCACGCCCAGCACCGCGTACGCGAGCACGGAGAGGCCGAACGCGATGGCGGTCCCGAGTCGCATGCCGTTGATGTGGTCGTAGAGGTCGGCGTTCGTGACGGCCGCGGCGAGGTTCGTGGTGTCCGACAGCGGGCTCTGTTTGTCGCCGGCGTAGGCCCCGGAGACGATCGCGCCGGCGGTCATCGGTAGCGGGATGCCCAGCCCGGAGCCGATGCCGACGAACGCGACGCCGAGCGTGCCCACGGTGGTCCACGAGGAGCCGATGGCGAACGCGACGACGGCGGCGAGGATCGCCGTCACCGGGAGGAAGACCGCGGGCGTGAGCGCCCCCAGGCCGTAGTACATCAACCCGGGGATGGTGCCGGCGCTGGTCCACGTCGCGATGAGCCCGTAGATGACGAACAGGATCAGGATGGCTTGCAGCCCCATCCTGAGGCCGGCCAGCGCGGCGTCGGAGACGCGTTCCCAGTCGTAGCCCAGGTGGTAGCGCGCGAACAGCCCGGTGAACGTGATGCTCCAGAGGAGCGGCGCGTGTGGCGCAAGCCCGAGGTAGCCCGAGCCGACGCCCAGCGAGACGACGACAACCAGCACGGGAACCAGCGCCTCGGTCAGCGTCGGTTTCCGTGCGTCGTCGATGTCCTCGTAGGCAAGCGGCGTGAAGTCGCTCATCACCCACCGATAATTCACATCGGTAATTAAGCTCTGCGGTTAGATTATCTCAGGACATTCTTGCCGGTGTCCAGACGCGTCGGGGATCCGTCACTCGTGGTTTTATCACCGATCAGTTCGTCAGTCCGCACATGCCCAGTTTCAGTGAGATGGACGTCGACACCATCTGGATGGACGGCGAGTTCGTCGACTGGGAGGACGCACAAGTACACGTCCTCACCCACGCACTCCACTACGGGTCCGGCATCTTCGAGGGGGTCCGTGTCTACGACACCGACAACGGCCCCGCGATCTTCCGGTGGGACGACCACCTCCAGCGGTTCTACGAATCGGCGAAACCCTACGACCTCGACATCGAGTTCACGCCCGACGAACTCACCGACGCCACCGTCGAGCTCATCCAGCGCCAAGACCTCGGGTCCTGTTACATCCGCCCGCTGGCGTACTACGGCTACGAATCACTCGGCGTCTCCCCCGGCGACTGCCCGACCGACGTCGCCATCGCCGCCTGGCCGTGGGGCGCGTACCTCGGCGACGACGCCCTCGAAAACGGCGTCGACGTGATGGTGTCGACGTGGCGCAAGCACGCCTCCAGCCAGATCCCGACGAACGCCAAAACCACCGGCCTCTACGTCAACAGCATGCTCGCCGGCGAGGAAGCCCGGCGCAACGGCTTCACCGAAGCCATCGTCCTCAACAAAGAGGGTAACGTCGCGGAAGGCCCCGGCGAGAACATCTTCCTCGTGCGCGACGGCGAACTCTTCACGCCCGGCCTCTCCGAGAGCATCCTCGACGGCATCACCCGCGACACCGTCATCACGCTCGCCGAGGAGCGCGGCTACACCGTCCACGACGACGTCTCGATCTCGCGTGGCGAACTCCACACCGCCGACGAGCTCTTCTTCACCGGCTCCGCCGCCGAAGTCACGCCGATCAAGCAAGTCGACAACGTCGAAATCGGCTCCGGAACCCGCGGCCCGGTCACCGAAGAGCTCCAGACCGCGTTCTTCGACCTCGTGGAGGCCGGCGACCGCGAGGAGTGGTTCCACTACGTCTGAAGCCGCCAGCGCGACCCGCCTGAACCGACCGCCGCGCTCATTCCTCGTTTTCGTCGTCGTCGTCCTCCGGGAGCAGCTCGTCGATCGCCACCTCGCTGTCGTCGTTCTCGCCGAACCCGGCGCTCAGCACGCGCGTCAACGCGTCTTCGACGCTTTCGTCTGTCTCCTCCAGGTCCTCGGGCTCGACTTCCATCACGAACCCCGTGGTGATGTTCGGCGCCGTCGGCATGAACACCACCTCCCGGCCGTCCGGGGCTTTCTTGCCGGTCTTGAACGCGGTCAGTCGCATCCCCGGCCATGGCTCCACGCGCACCGGCTGCTGGAACTCCCCGGTACCGTCGGACAACACGGTCTCGACGGCCATCTTCGAGGCGTTGTACACGATCCGCAACACCGGCAGCCGGTTCATCACGTAATCGATGAGTGCCTCCAGAATGCTGCCCGCGGCCGTCCGCATCAGGTATCCCACCGAGAACACGATCAGCACGAACACCGCAAGCGTCGCGGCGACCGCCTGGTACTGCGTGTCGGTCAACTGCGTAAACAGGGTGATGTTCGAGAGCAATCCGAACAGCCAGTAGATCACGTACAGCGTCACCACGATCGGAACGAGAACGATCAGCCCGCTTGCGAAGTCCCGCTTCCAGGAACCCATATAGTATAGTTCAGAAACCGGTCACGTATAGTGATTTCGAGGCGTCACAGCGCCGCTAAAACCCCACTAAACTACCGTCCGAGGACCGCACGGAGCGCGAACACCAGGTTTTCCTTGCGCTCCATGGCTCGCCGATAGAAATACGAGAACCACTTGCCACCGTAGGGCACGTACTGGTAGGTGGGGACCCCCGTGGCAGCCAACTCCGTCTGTGCGTCCTCCCGGATCCCCATCAGCATCTGCACCTCGTAGTCGGTGCCGTACTCCTCGTGGAGCTCGGCGGCGTACGAGATCATCGCCGGATCGTGGCTGCCCACCGCCACGCCGTCGTCGAACTCCCGGAACATGAACTCCAGGTGTGTTCGGTACGCCTCGTTGACATCGGGTTTGTCCTGGTAGGCTACGTCGTCGGGCTCGTCGTATGCGCCCTTCACGAGCCGCACCTTCCCCGGCACGTCCGCCAGCCGGTCGAGGTCCTGCTCGGTGCGCTTTAAGTTCGCCTGCACACACAACCCCATGTTCCCGGCGTGGGTCCGGGCCAGCGACTCGAAGGTGTCCATCGTCGCGTCCGTCGTCTCGTGGTCCTCCATGTCGACCCACGCGAACACGTCGTGGTCGGCGGCCGCCGCCGCGATGGTTTCGAGGTTCTCCGCAAACACCTCGGGGCCGACGTCCAACCCGATCTGGGAGGGCTTCACCGACACACAGGCGTCCACGTCGCTGTCACCGACGTCGGCCACGAGTCGCCGGTAGGCCGCCGCGTCCTCGTCGGCCGGCGGGCGCTCGTGGTAATGCTCGCCCAGCAGGTTCAGGATCGCCGTCACGCCGCGATCGTTCAGGTCCGCGGCGTACTCGATGGCTTCGGCCGGCGTCTCCCCCGCGACGAACCGGTTCGCGATGGGTGGTATCATACCAACCTCTCGTTCTCCACATGTCTTAAACACCCGGCCTCTCGGAATCCGCGGGTTTTTGCCGGGCGCGCGACCACCGACCCGCATGGACCTGGTCGGCACCGTTGTCGTCGCCGTGTGGGCGATGTTGCCCGCGTACGTCCCGAACAACGCCGCCGTGCTCGCGGGCGGCGGCCGCCCCATCGACGGCGGGCGCAGCCTCGGTGATCGCCGCCTCCTCGGCGACGGGAAGACGTGGCGTGGCACCGCCGTCGGCACCGCCGCCGGCGTCGCGCTCGCCGTCGCGCTCAACGCGCTCCGGCCGGCCGCCGCCGACGCCCTCGGCGTCGTGCTGCCCGCGTTCCCGCCCGCGGCGATGGGCACGCTCGCGTTCGGGGCGATGGTCGGCGACATCGCCGCCTCCTTCCTGAAGCGCCGCACCGGCCGCCGGCGCGGGGCCGCCTTCCCGGTCGTCGACCAGCTGGACTTCGTCGTCGTCGCGCTCGCGCTCACCGCGCTTGCGGTCCCCGCGTGGGTCGGCGACACCTTCGGGCTGCCCGTGCTCGTCACCGTCGCCGTCCTCACGCCGGCCCTCCATCTCCTCACCAACGGCATCGCGTACGCCCTCGGCGTTAAGGACGAACCCTGGTAGCGGGCCGCCGCCCGGACCGGGGGGCTTTTGTCCCGCCGGCACCCCGTTTGCGCCGATGAGTGCAACTGACGACCTCGTGTCCGCACTCCGGGCCGCGGACGCGGTGCAGTTCGGCGAGTTCGAGCTCTCACACGGCGGCACGTCGGAGTACTACGTCGACAAATATCTCTTCGAGACCGACCCCGAGTGTCTGTCGGCCATCGCCGCGGCGTTCGCCGACCGCATCGACGAGGACACGACGCTTGCGGGCGTCGCGCTGGGCGGCGTGCCCCTGGCCGCCGCGACCGCCACCGAGGCCGGCGTGCCGTACGTCATCGCGCGCAAGCAGGCCAAAGAGTACGGCACCGCCAACCGCATCGAGGGCCGGCTCGACGACGGCGAGGAGGTCGTGGTCGTCGAGGACATCGCGACCACCGGCCAGTCGGCCGTCGACGCCGTCGACGCCCTCCGGGACGCCGGCGCGACCGTGAACCGCGCGCTCATCGTCGTGGACCGCGAGGAGGGCGGGCGCGAACTGCTGGCCGAGCACGGCGTGGAAATGGCGGCACTCGTCACCGCCAGCGACCTCTTGGACGCCGAGTAACCCGGCTGTCAGGGTTGAGCACGGTCCGCCTGCGCCCCGCTTCGCGGTATTCAAGTTTGTGGAACCGTGTGGGTCGGTATGAACCGAGCTGAGAAAGCCACTCTCCAACTGCAGGCAGTCGACGTTCTCCGCACCCTCAAGGAGACCCGCACCTACGACGAGCTGTCCGCCGACACCGGACTCCCCGCCGGCGACCTGAACCGCTACGTCAACGGCCACGTGTTGCCAAGCGCCGACCGCGCCCGTGAGGTCGTCCAGAACGCCGGCGCGGACCTCCTCCAGGCGGAACTCGCGGCCCGCGTGCACGTCGACGACGACGGCTACGTTGACAACTCCGGGATCGTCTTCGATCAGTCGTTTCTCGAACTGGTCGCGCCCGTCGCCGCCGAAACGTTCGACTTCGACGCGCCCGACGTGGTGCTGACGGCCGCCACCGACGGGATCACGCTGGCGGCGGCGCTGGCTGGCTACTACGGCGCCGACTGCGCGTACGCCAAGCAGTCCAAGGAAACCGCCGTCGAGGAGTTCGTCGAAGCCCGCCAACGCCTCGAATCCGGCATCGAGTTCACGTACTACCTGCCGGCGTCGGCGCTCGACGACGGTGACACCGTGCTCGTCGTCGACGACCTCATCCGATCGGGGGAGACCCAGGAGCTGCTGTTGGACATCGCCGACGCCGCCGGCGCGGACGTGACCGGCGTGTTCGCGCTCATCGCCGCCGGGGAAACCGGCGTCGACCGTGCCCGGGAACGCACCGACGCCCCGGTCGGCGCGCTCACCGATCTGGACGACCTCTAGCCGGATTCTATCCGTAATTGTGCATTATTTTCACCACAAACTCCCATAAGCAACCACGAGCGTCGAACGTGTACAACAAGGCTCAAGTACGTCCTGGGGATGTGGCCAAACGTGCATCATGGGGCTCGCTGAGTACTTCGGATTCGACGACCACGACACCGACCTGCGGACGGAACTCGTCGCCGGGCTGACCACGTTTCTGGCGATGTCGTACATCGTCCTGGTCAACCCCGTCGTCATGACACAACGCACGAGGGCCGGCGAGGTCGTCAAACCCGGCATCGCGCTGGCGAACTACAGCCACGACCAAACCGTCCAAATGCTGGCGGTCGTCACGCTCCTGGCGTCCGGCGTCGCCATGCTCGTCATGGCGTTCTACGCCAACCGCCCGTTCGCGCTCGCGCCCGGCCTGGGCCTCAACGCCTTCTTCGCGTTCACCGTCGTCGGCACGCTCGGCGTCCCCTGGCAGACCGCGCTCGCCGCCGTCTTCACCGAGGGGCTGCTGTTCATCGTGCTCACGGCCGTCGGCGCGCGCGAATACGTCATCACACTGTTCCCCGAACCGGTCAAGCTCGCGGTCGGAACCGGCATCGGGCTGTACCTCGCGATCATCGGCCTCGAAGCCATGGGCATCGTCGTCGGCGACGCCGGCACCATCCTCGCGCTCGGCAACCTCGCGCAGAACCCCGTCGCCGTCGTCTCCATTCTGGGCCTGTTTTTCACCATCGCGCTCCACGCCCGCGGCGTCACCGGCAGCATCGTCCTGGGCATCATCGCGACCGCCGCCACCGGCGGCGTGCTCACGTTCGCCGGCGTCGTCGACCCCGGCGTCCTCATCGGGGACTTCGTCCGCACCGGTGGCATCGCCACCCAGCGCCTCCCACACGCCCAATACGACATCACGCCGCTCGTCGGCGCGTTCCTCGCCGGCTTCCAGGACATCGACGCGTTCAGCTTCGCGCTCATCGTGTTCACGTTCTTCTTCGTGGACTTCTTCGACACCGCCGGCACGCTCGTCGGCGTCGGCCAAGCCGGCGGCTTCCTGAACACCGACGGCAACCTCCCCGACGCCGACGAACCGCTGATGGCTGACGCCATCGGCACCACCTTCGGCGCGATCATCGGCACCTCCACGGTCACCACCTACATCGAATCCGCGACCGGCGTCGAGGAAGGCGGCCGCACCGGCATGGTCGCGCTCGTCGTCGCCGTCCTGTTTTTCCTGTCGCTGCTGGTCGTCCCGCTCGCCGCCGCCATCCCCCAGTACGCCAGCCACATCGCGCTCGTCGTCGTCGCGTTGCTGATGCTCGCGAACGTCACGGCGATCGACTGGGATGACATCACGCACTCCATTCCCGCCGGCCTCACCATCATCGTGATGCCGTTCACGTACTCCATCGCGTACGGCATCGCCGCCGGCATCGTCTCCTACCCCGTCGTCAAGGTCGCCACCGGCGACGCCGACGAGGTCGCCATCGGCCAGTGGCTGCTGGCCGCCGCGTTCATCGTCTACTTCTACGTCCGCACCAGCGGCGTCCTCGCCGCCGCCGTCTGATCCGCGAACCGGCTGTTCCTGCTCGGTCCACCGCACTCTTCACTCGCTGCCCCGTACACTGGTGTATGTCGCTGGAACTCTACAAGCTCCCGGGCTGCCCGTACTGCGCGAAAGTCGAAACGAAACTCGACGAGCTCGGCCTCGACTACGTCGAACACGAGGTCCCCAGCTCGCACAGCGACCGTGACGCCGTCGAATCGGTCAGCGGACAGACCGGCGTGCCGGTGCTCGTCGACCCCGACCACGACATCGACGGCATGCCCGAAAGCGACGACATCGTCGCCCACCTCGAACAGCACTACGCCGAGTAACTGCCCGCTGGCAGGTGCCACTGACTTTTTGAGCACTGCGCGCGTCAGTCGGTACATCCGTGCGCGTGGCTCACCGAGTGCAGTCGATCATCGACGCGTTGGCATCGACACAGGCACGCCTCGCCGTCACCGCGGCGCTCGCCGTCGTCGCGGTCGGTGCCGCGTGGCTGGTCGCCCCCCGCATCATTCGCGGCGTCCACCGCCAGCTCACCGCTCGCGTGCTCACCGACGACCGCATCCCCGGCGACCCCACGGCGTTCTCGATCGACTTCCCGACCGGGATCGTCGTCAGACTGACTCAGGCGGTGCTGCTCGCGGCCGCCGCGCTGCTGGCGCTTCTCGTCTGGGGGTACGTCGACCTCGTCATGCTGACGGTGGCGAGCCTCGCCGACCTGCTGCCCGTGGCCGTCCGGCTCGCGGTCACGCTCGGGATCGCCGGAGCCGCCCTGGTCACTCTCGACGTGGTCGACGCACGCATCACCGCCTACGCCGAAGCCTCCGACACCCTCACCCAACACCAACAGGGCGTCGTATTCCGCGTGTTACAGATCACCGTGCTCGTCGCCGCCGGGATCGCCGCGCTCACGATCTGGGGGGTCGATCCCAGCGGCCTCCTCGTCGGCGCGGGGTTCCTCGGGATCGTCATCGGCACCGCCGCCCGCACCACCATCGGCTCGCTCATCGCCGGGCTCGTGTTGATGGTCGCGCGCCCCTTCGAGATCGGCGACTGGATCGCGCTCGCCGACGCCGAGGGCACCGTCACCGACATCACCGTGGTCAACACCCGTGTCCGCAACCCCAGCGGCGAGGAGGTGGTGATCCCCAACGAGAACGTGTTGAACGCGACGATCACGAACCGCACGAGCCTCGACCGGCTTCGGCTCTCCGTTGCTGTCGGCGTCGACTACGACGCCGACATCGAAACCGCCGAGGACGTCATCGAGGACGCGATCACCGACGTCTCGCGGATCCTCGATACGCCGGCCCCGCAGGTCGTGCCGACGGCGCTCGGTGACTCCGCGATCGTCCTGGAGTGTCGGTTCTGGATCACCCACCCGAGTCCCGCCAAACGCAGCATGGCAACCGCGGCGGTCGTGCGCGCGGTGAAAACAGCCCTCGACGACGCCGACATCGACATCCCGTACCCCCACCGCCAGCTCCTCACCGAGGACGACAGCCTCCAGGCTTAGGCCTCCTGGAGGTCGCCGCGGTCGGCCAGCAGATCCCGGAGGTCCTCGGAGTCGTCGACGTTCGCCAGCTCCTCGCGCTCCACGATCGCGGTGTCGTCGACGGACTCCCGGCCGGCCTCGTCGACGACGTACACCGCCCGCGTGTGCGTGACCTCGCCGACGGAGCTCATGATGCGGGCGCGCTTGACGGCGGCCTCGGTGAACGCCGAGTGCCCGGTCAGCAGCCGGTCGTGGCCCGCGCCCGCCTCCCCGACCGCTTTGAACGGCGCTTGCACCGTCGGATGCACTTCGAACCCCACTCGCGCGAGCACGGACAACACGGGCACGTCCTCGGGGGCCGCCTCCGGATCGTCCGGGGTCGGATCCGTGTCCCGGACGTCTTCGGCGCCGTCCATCACGTCGACCGGTGCCGTGAGCTCACCCCCGAAGAGGTCCTCCAGGCGCATCGCCACCTCGATGCTCGCGTTCATTCCGTCCTCGTATTTCGAGACCGTGCGCCGTGACACGCCGAGTTCGCTGGCGAGCTGGCCGAGGCTCAACCGTTCGTCCTCGCGGCGGTCCGCGAGCACGTCGCCGTCGATGTTCACGTACAGCCCGCCGGGTGCCGCGTACACGAGCGGCGGGATCCCGTCGACGAACAGTTCCATCGCCGTATCGGGGTTGAACACGGGGACGCCGTGGCGGAAGTACACCACCCCCGGATCGAGGTCTTCGTCGCGCGTTCGCAGTCCCACGACCAGTGGCGTCGCGTGGAGATACGTTCCCAGCCGCCGCATCTCGGCGCCCGTCTCAGCGTCGAAGGCGTCGATGTTCACGAGGACCTTCATCAACACCACGTCGCTGCCGCGCCGCGCGGCGACGTCGAAGCTCTTGGGCCGCGTCGCACACCGGTCGCTCACCGAAAAGCCCGCGTCTGCGAGCATCGCGGTGACGTTCTCGATGAGAGCCGACCGTGACATACCACGGTGATAGGTCTTTGCCACCATATATGCGTTGTGACGGTGCCAGCGCCGCTGGCCCTGTTTCTACTCCGCGCTCGGCTCGACCGCCGTGACCGCAACGTCGAAGACGGCCACCCGCGTAGGGCGCGCCATGACCGTCGTGGCGCTGGACGACACGGACTCCCGGACTGCGGGGATGTGTACGACGTACGCCGCCCACCTCGTCGCCGAGGAACTCCGGGCCGCCGGCTGCACCGTCCACCGCGTGCTCCTCGTGCGCCTGAACCCCGCGGTCGCGTACAAGACCCGCGGGAACGCCGCCCTCGCCGTGCACGCCGACGTGGACCCGCAGGTCGGCTTCGACACCGCGCGACGGGTCGTCGACGCGCACGCCGAGATCGACGACGACCGCACCAACCCCGGGGTCGTCGTCGCTCACGACGCCGACGCGCCGGCTCCGGTCGCCGCGTTCGCCCACCGCGCGCTCCGCGCCGACATCGACCCCGCCGACGCCGCGGCGCTGGCGGCCGCCCACGGCTACCGAACCGCCGGCTGGGGGACCGGCCGCGGCGTCGTGGGCGCGCTGGCTGCCGTCGGCGCGTGGACGGCGTTCTCCGACTGGACCTACGAGTGCATCCAGTATCGCCCCCGCGACCGCTGGGGGACCACCCGGCGTGTCGACGCCGACAGCGTGTTCGCCGCCGCCGACGACGCCTACCCCGCCGCCTGGGACACCGTCGACCACGTCGAGGACGACCTCGTCTGCGTGCCACACACGCCGGGCCCGATCCTCTACGGCATCCGGGGCGACGACGCCGACGCGGTCCAGGCCGTCGCCGCCGACATCGACAGCGAGCCGCCCCACGCGCGCGAGCTGTTCGTCACCAACCAGGGCACCGACGCCCACCTCGCCGACGCACCGCTTGCGGACGCCCGCGACGGCCGCGGCTACCGCGTCGAGGGCGTCGTTGCCGACCACCCCGAAACCCGGGAGGGTGGCCACGTGTTCGTGCCGATCACCGACGGCGAGGCGACGCTGGCCTGTGTGGCGTTCGAACCCACCAAGCGGTTCCGCGACCACGTCCGCAACCTCCGCCCCGGCGACCGCATCACCGCCTGCGGGGAGGTCGCCGACGGCACGCTCAAACTGGAGAAGTTCGCCGTGCGCGGCCTCACACGCACCACGCCGACGACCCCGGTGTGTCCGGACTGCGGGACGACCATGGAGAGCGCGGGCGCAACCCAAGGCTACCGGTGCCGGGACTGCTCGACGACCGCCCCCGGGACCGCCCACCGGCTCATCGAGCGCGCGCTTGACCCCGGCTGGTACGAGGTGCCGCCGTGCGCGCGCCGCCACATCGCACAGCCACTGGTCCGCGGTGACTGGGACGCGGCGGTTCATCCGGAGCGATAGATAAGTGTTTTATGCCGATTTTCGTGCAGCCGTAGTCCACCCCCACATTTTACCGTCTCGTTGTCGAAACTCCGCGTATGTCACCGGGCAGTCGCACTCACCGTGACGACGACGCCGTAACGCCGGACGAACAGCCGACGAGCGCTGCGTCCGGCCGAGTGCTCGCTCGGGTTGAAACGGCCACCGACGGCCACGAGGAGTGCACGCTGTTCCCCGCGGACGCCGACCCGGACACGCTCGTCACGACGTGGATCACCGCCGCCGACGACGCGTTCACCGCCCTCTCGGAGTGGCGTTAGGGCTTCTTCAGGCCGCTGCCGGTCAACGCAACGACCACGTCATCGCTGTCACCGACCACGCCACGGGCTCGGTACGCCGCAAGCCCCGCGACAGCCACCGCGCTCGTCGGCTCGACGTACAGTCCGGCCTCGTGCAGCGACGCCAGCGCGTCCGTGGTCGCTGACTCGTCACACGCTACCACGTCGCCGTCGGTCGCCGCCACCGCAGCCACCACCTGATCCAGGCGGGCCGGCGACCGGATCTGAATCCCGTCGGCCGCCTCGTTGACCGCGTCTTCGTCCGATGCCGACCCGTTGACCGCCGCGGCGACCGGCTCCACGCCAGCCGCCTGCACGCCCAGCAGTCGTGGCATCGACTCGATCCAGCCGCCCGCGGCGAGCGCCCGAAACCCCCGGTACGCGCCCAACAGCAGCGTGCCGTGGCCGACGGGCACCACCACCGCGTCCGGCGCACGCCACCCCCGCTGGGCGGCGATCTCGTAGGCGACCGTCGCCGTCCCGGCGTAGAACGACGGCGACCACGCGTGGCTGGCGTACCACGCGTCGCTCCCGACGGCCTCGCTGACGCACGCCTCGGTCACCGCACGCCGTCCGCCCGCCACCGGCACGGTCGTCGCGCCGGCGGCCTCCATCGCGTCCAGCTTCGCCGCCGGGGCGTCCGCTGGCACGTAGATCTCCGCGTCGATGCCCGCCCGCGCGGCGTACTGCGCGACCGCCGCCCCGGCGTTCCCCGACGAATCCTCGACGACGCGATCCACACCCAGCGCCGCCGCCCGCGTCATCAGCACCGCCGCGCCGCGGTCCTTGTAGCTGCCCGACGGACACACGTAATCGAGTTTGAACTCGGCGTCCCACTCGGACGCCGACACCAACGGCGTCCACCCTTCCCCCAGCGACACGGCATCGTCGGCGGCCACCGGCAGGAACTCCGAGAACGCCCACAGCCCCGCCGTCGGATCGACCGCCGTCGGGTCCCCGGTCGCCCGTGGGCGCTCGGCGAAATCAACGGCGTGCTCACACGCCCGGCAGCGCCACGGCTCCTCGGGACCCGTCTCGTACGTCGCGCCACACGACCGGCACACAAGCATACGGTGTTCATCGCCGCCCCGCCACGTCAGCCCAGCGGTGTCGCGCTAGTACGTGTCCACCCGCGCCCCCACCGAACACACGTACTCGCCGGTCGCCACCTGGGGTTTGCGGCGGGACCGCCAGAAGATCCCGTTGCGGTCGGCGGTCACCGTCGCTTTCAGCATCCCGAACGGATCGGTCACGTCGAACAGCGCGTCCCCGGCGTCGACGCGATCCCCGAGCTCCACGGCGTAGTCCACGAGCCCGCCGGCCGGCGACCCATACCGGTCGAACTCGCGCGCGCGCACCTGCTCGGTCGTGTCCACGTCCCCATCCAGGAAGCCGTAATGCCGCAACACGTTGAACACGCCGGTGACGCCGTACTCGATGGAGTCGGCGTCCCACCCGACACACCCGCCGAGTTCGGGGTCGATGGTGGGCACGCCCGTGTTCGGTCCGGCGCGCGCGAGCTGCCCGTCGGGCCCCTTCTGATCGAGCACGTGGCCGGTGCCAAACACCTTCGCGAGTTCCAGGCACTGCGAGTGCAGGCGGTGGTGGCGGCCACACCGCACGCGCACCTCGTTGATCATCCGGGAGGTCGACCCCTGGTGGAGGTCGACGACGAGATCGGCGCTCTCGGCGGCCGTGAACGTCGCATGCGCGATGCGCTCGCTCGACGATCCATCGGCCGTCCCGGGGTACGCGCGGTTCAGCTTGGTGTCGTCGATGGGGTTGCGGTGTTCGGCCACCCGGAACGCGGGCAGGTTCGCGATGCCCACGATCAGGATCTCCCCCGCGATCTCCGCGGGGTCGAGTTGCGGGACGACGCGTCGCACCACACCCACGCCGTTGAGTTCGTCGCCGTCGCTCGCGGCCTGCATGTACAGCGTCTTGCCGTCCCGCGCGCCGTTCACGACCGCGACCGGCAACCCAAGCGTGGTGCCGTCGCGCGTCTCGCCGACCGTGAGGCGGCCACTGTCGAACTCCCCGGGTGCGGCCGACGCGGTGCCAAGGCTGGTCATTGTGTGTCGGTTCCACCGGCCGTCCCTTCAGCGATTCGGTCGCCGAACCAACGGGGCTAAAGCCCGGCCGCCACAACACCCGTCTATGCCAGAACGGCCCGGCGTACAGAACCTCCTAGACGCGCTGAACGTGGCCACGCAGGTCAAACGCGGTGCCGTCGTCGGCGCGCTCGTCGCGATCGGAACCTACTGGCTGTTCGTGGTGTCAGCCGGCGGCTCCGCCTACCCCACCCCGTATCTGGCCGGCATGGGGCTCGTGCTGGCGTTCACGGTCGCGATGTTCGCAACCGCCGTGTTTACGCTGGGCGCTGCCTACCGCGTCTCGAAGACGGTCGACATCCCGGACTCCGATTAAGCGCCGGCCAGCTCCCGCAGCTTCTGTGCGCCGCTGCGCGTCCCCTTCGCGAGCAACACGTCACTCGCCCGGACAGTGGTTTCCGGCCCCGGCTCGATCACCCACGCGTCCTCGGGGCTGCGGTGTCCGTCCCGGCTGCCCGCCGCCGCCACGTCACCGGTGTCCGATGTGGCACCCCGTCGAACCGCGATGATTCGCATTCCGGTCCTGGTTTTCACGCGCTGGTCGCCGAGTGTCGTCCCCGGAAGCTCGCCGCCCGCGCCCACGGGCACCCGCACCACCACCTCGTCGGAGGCCTCGACGGCCTCCTGGACGACGATGTGGGTGTCAAGCCCACGGAGCACCCCCTCGCTGATCTCGACGGCGGCGTCGCTGATGACCTCCGTCGCCGTGGCGATCTGCATCAGCCCGCGCAGCGACACGGGATCGGCGATGTCCGTGGCGGCGCGCAGCGTCCACGCCTCGAACCGGGATTTCAGGGCGTCCACTTCCGCCTCCAACTCGACGACCTCCTCGGCCAGCCCGTCGTCGTCGAACAGCACCGCGCCGTACGCCAGATCGACGGCGAGCTCGCTCATGTTCTTCATCAACGCCACCGACGTGACCGCGCGCCCGAGGTCCGCGACCGCCGGCTCGCTGGGCGCCGGCGGGTCGTACGCCGTCCCCGTCACCGTCTCGTAGACGCCCTCGACGCCGGTCGTGGGACCCCGGAGCAGGAGCACGTCCGCGGGCCGCAGCGTCGTCTCGGGCCCCGGGTTCGGCAGCCAGTCGCCCGCGTCGCCGTCGCCGCGGCGGACGGCGATCACCCGCACGCCGGTGTTCGTCTCCAGGTCCACGTCGCCAAGCGTCCGGTCGGCGTACCGCGAATCGGCCACCAAGCGCCCCCGGACCAGTGACTCCGCGGCGTCGGGCAGCGCGCCCTGCATCGCGTCGGGCAGCCCCACGTCCTCGCGAACGACTTTCGCGATGTCGCCCGCGGCGTCGCTCATCTTCTCGGTCGCCGCCACCACCCCCAAGACGGGGGCAAGCGACTCGGCGTCAGCGGGGCTGCGTGCCGCCAACAGTAGCGTCATTCGCGCGCGCAACTGGAGCACGTCCATGCGCTTCTCCAGGCGGAGCACCTCGTCGGCGACGTTGTCGCTGCCGTGCAACACCGCCGAGAACGACAGATCGACGAGCAACTCGGCGGTGTCTTTCAGCTCCACGAGGAGGTCTTTCGCGCTCGCCGGCTCGTACTCGACGCGGCCACCCATACGCCCGGCTTCGCCCCCGGTTGCGTTAAACGTTGGCGTACTCGGCCCCGAGCGATTATTTCACACAAAAAACCGATACCCATTAGGACCGGCGTGGGTGAGCCTATAGCATGTCCGACGAACTCAAGAAGGGGCTCGAAGACGTGCTCGTGGCCGAATCCGACCTGAGCTTCATCGACGGCGACGCCGGCAAGCTCGTGTACTGCGGATACGCCATCGAGGACCTCGCGCGCACCGCCAGCTACGAGGAAGTGTTGTACCTGCTTTGGCACGGCGACCTCCCGACGCGATCCGAACTCGACGCCTTCCGGGCGGACATGGCGAGCCACCGCGAGATCGACGACGACGTCCTCGCGCTCATCGAGAACCTCGCGGCCGCCGACGCCGACCCGATGGCCGCGCTCCGAACCGCCGCCTCGGCGCTGTCCGCGCACGACGACACCGCCGGCGGCTCGGACCCCGACGACGCCCGCGAGTCAGGGAAACGCATCACCGCGAAACTCCCCACCATCGTCGCGGCGTTCACGCGCCTCCGGAACGGCGACGACGTGGTCGCGCCCCGCGACGACCTCGGCCACGCCGCGAACTTCCTGTACATGCTGAACGGCGAGGCGCCCGACGACGTGCTCGCGGACGTCTTCGACCAGGCGCTGGTGTTGCACGCCGACCACGGCCTGAACGCGTCCACGTTCTCCGGGATGGTCACGGCAAGCACGCTGGCGGACGTCCACGCCGCGGTCACGTCCGCGATCGGCACGCTCTCGGGCAGCCTCCACGGCGGCGCGAACGCCAACGTCATGCGGATGCTCAAGGAGGTCGACGACAGCGACAAGGACCCGCTGTCCTGGGTCCAGGACGCCCTAGCGAACGGCGAGCGCGTGATGGGCTTCGGCCACCGCGTCTACAACGTCAAAGACCCCCGGGCGCACATCCTCAGCGAGCGCAGCGAGGAGCTCGGTGCGGCCGCCGGCGACACCAAATGGTACGAGATGAGCGTCGCCATCGAGGACTACATGGCTGATGAGAAGGGCCTCGCGCCGAACGTTGATTTCTACTCGGCGTCGACGTACTACCAGATGGGGATCCCCGTCGACATCTACACGCCGATCTTCGCCATGTCCCGCGTCGGCGGCTGGGTCGGCCACGTCCTCGAACAGTACGACGACAATCGCCTCATCCGACCGCGCGCGCGATACGTGGGTGCCGAGGACCGCGACAGCACGCCCCTCGACGAGCGGTAACTGTCACTGCTCGCTCGGCTGCTCCGCTCGGAGCCACCCCGGCTGCACACTCAGCACGGAGCCAGCGAGTCGCCGTCGACACGCTCGACGGTCGCCGGCGTCACGAGGTAGTGGGCGTGTGAGCCACCGTCCGTGTGTGTCTTATGCGACCTGTTCGACGCTGGTTCGGTCCACGATTCCGTGCTCCAGTACGGATGAACCACCGCAACGCGAACGCCGTCCGCTGTCCGGTTCGTGACCGTCGCGTTCTTTCGAACCGCCGTCGCACTGGTTCCCCAGTTGTGGAGGCAACTCGCGCCGGAGAGTTCGGACCGAAGATACTCCGCTTCGGCAGCGAGCGCCCGTTCTTTGGCCGTTGAATCCGTCAGTGACGTTTCGTTCGGTGCTGTGTCCGACTGTCTGTCCGTCGAACAGCCGGTGAGTCCTGCGACGACGGCGAGCGCCACACTCGAAAGCAAGCGCCGCCGGGTCCGGGCCTCGGACATGGCTGCGTGTGCTCCCCGATCGGGTAAATGCTTTCTCGGTGTCCTGTGCTGCGTAGACCGATCCCTCACGGCACGATCGACCACCTGATTCGCAGTCGCGACTGCGGAACCGGCACACGCGTGCCCCGTCTAACCAAGCCCCCACTCGAAGTTTCACTTTCACTCCGCTTCGATCGGTTTTATGTTCGTGGGCGTCCTACCGATAGCTGTCACACGCTCCGTTCTCGCGTTCTTCGCCGCCCACCACCAACGGTTAAACCCGGACCACGCATACCAGCGAGTATGCTCTCGCTGTCCGACATTCGGGACGCCCGCGAGCGCGTCTCCGAAACCGCCCGCCACACACCGCTTGAGTACTCGCATACGTTCTCCGATCTCACCGGCGCGGACGTCCGCCCGAAGCTGGAGTGTTTCCAGCGCACCGGCTCGTTCAAGATCCGTGGCGCGACCAACCGCATCCGCACGCTCTCCGCCGACCAGCAGGACGCCGGCGTGGTCACCGCGTCGGCCGGCAACCACGCCCAGGGCGTCGCGCTCGCGGCCTCCCGGTCGGGCGTCGACTCGAAGGTGGTGATGCCGGAGTCCGCGCCCATCTCGAAGATCAAGGCCACCAAGAGCTACGGCGCCGAAGTCGTCCTCCACGGCGCCGACTACGACGACGCACAGGCCCACGCCCACGAACTCGAAGCCGCCGAAGGCCGCACGTACGTCCACGCCTTCGACGACGAGTACATCATGGCCGGCCAGGGCACCCTGGGCCTCGAAATCGCCGCGGACTGTCCGACGGTTGACACCGTCGTTGTCCCCATCGGTGGCGGTGGCCTCATCTCCGGCGTCGCCACCGCGCTCAAGGGGGAACTCGACGACGTGCGCGTCATCGGCGTGCAGGCAGAGGGGGCCTCGACGGTCGCGCGGTCCCTCGACAAGGGCCAGCCACAGGCCGTCGATCACGTCGACACCATCGCGGACGGCATCGCCGTCCGGCAGGTCGGGGCGCAGACGTTCCCCGTCATCCAGGAGTACGTCGACGAGGTCGTCACCGTTTCCGACGACGAGATCGCCACCGCGCTCGTGTTGCTGCTGGAGCGCGGGAAAACCCTCGTTGAGGGTGCCGGCGCCACCGCGCTCGCGGCCGTCCTGGAGGACAAATTCGAGTACGCGGACGGCGAAACCATCGTGCCCGCGCTCTGCGGTGGCAACATCGACCTCAACCTCCTCACCACGGTGATCGTTCGCGGGCTCGTCGACCAGGGCCGCTACGTCAAGATCCGCACCGTGCTCAAGGACAGCCCGGGCAGCCTCAACGACCTGCTGGCGACCGCCGCCGAGGAGCGCGCGAACATCTACGCCATCCAGCACGACCGCACCAACCGCGACATCGCGATGAACGCCACCGAGGTCGAACTCGACCTCGAAACGCGAGGCCCCGAACACGTCGACCGGCTGCTCACCCGGATCCAGGACGAGGGCTTCGACGTCACGGTGCTCAACGGCCCCCAGATCGTCAGCGAGTGACGCGGCCCGGACCTCGTAGGTTTAAGACGTGGGGGTGCCACGTCACGAGCATGAAGCGCCCGATTGAAACCGCTGATGCGCCCGCCGCGGTCGGCGCGTACAGTCAGGCAGCCACCGACGGTGACGTCGTGTTCACCGCCGGTCAGATCCCGATGACGCCCGACGGCGAGCTCATCGCCGACGAGCCCATCGACGTCCAGACCCGCCAGAGCCTCGAAAACGTCAAAGCCATCCTCGAAGCGGAGGGGCTGAACATGCAGGACGTGCTCAAGGTGTCCGTGTTCATGGACGACATGGACGACTTCGACGCCATGAACGCCGCGTACAAGGAGTACTTCCAGGACAACCCGCCCGCGCGCTCCGCCGTCGAAGTCGCCGCCCTCCCGAAGGGCGTCGGCGTCGAGATCGAAGCCATCGCCGCACAGCGCGACTGAGGCATGGTCGCCGCCCGCACGACCGACACCCTGCTGTGGGGTTGCATCGCCGCGCTCGCGTTCCTCGTGCTCGCGCAGGCGTACGTGCTGGTGACCGGCGCTGCCGTTCCGTTGCCCCCGCTGTTCGGGGTTGCACTCGTCGTGTTCGCCGTCGGCGCCGCCACCGGCCGCGCTGCGCGGATCCGAGTCGGCGACTGACCCGAACAGAAGGGTTTAAACGCACGACCCCGGTACGGAGGACTGGGCCGGGATGGCCGAATGGCAAAGCGCACGCCTGGAAAGCGTGTCCCCTTACGGGGTTCAGGGTTCAAATCCCTGTCCCGGCGTTTCTCGCGATAGCTCCGAGCGCCCAGCGGCGGCGTCGCCGCCCCGCCTCAGTCCGTGGCGCGCATCGGCGGCCGGGTTCGGTAGGTGAGCGCGCGCCACAGCCACTCCAGGGGGCCATACTGGAAGTACCGCACCCAGAGCACCGACAGCGCGATCTGTCCCACCCACACGGCGGCCACGATACCCAGCGCCGCCACCCGGGAGACCCGGCCGAACAGCCCGAGGCCGTGGCCGTAGAAGATCGCCGTGGCGACGACGGTCTGGAGGATGTAGTTGCTGAACGCGGTGCGGCCGACGGCGGCCAGCCCGCGCGTGACGACGCCCGTTGGCCAGCGCTTGGCGACCAGCATCACGGCTCCGAGGTAGGCCCCGGCCAGGGGAACGCTGCCCCAGTAGTTGAACTGCCCCCAGAGCAGCCCGGCGGACGCGGCCCAGTCGGCGGCCGTGATATACCAGACGCCGGCGGCGGTCACGGCCAGCCCGACGGTGCCGCCGACGGCGACCAGCCGCCGGTAGAACGCCCGGGATCTGTCGTTGGTGGTGACGCCGGTGTGGAACAGCGCCATCCCGTACAGCATCAGGCCCGCGGTCCGCCAGCCGGTGTTGGCGATGTAGCCGGTGGTCTGGCGGCCGAGCGCGGAGTCGACGCGGTGGGCGAGCTGGGCGCTCCAGCCCCCGCGGTAGGCCTCGATCTGCGCCTGCAGCGCGCCATCGGCGGGCTGCCAGCTGCTCGCGAAGACACCGGGATCGGCGACCAGCGCCGACAACAGGGTCAACAGCGTGGGCACGGCGAGCAGCGCGGTGCCGGCGAGCAGGAGGTCCCGTGTCTCCCAGTTGCGGGCGGCAACGACGAACAGCGCGGTGACGCCGTACGCCACCAGGATGTCGCCGTACCAGAGCACGTAGGCGTGTACGAGGCCGAACGCGATCAGCCACAGCGACCGCCGGACGTGCAGCGTGACCGCCGGGTCGCCGTCGCGCTCGCGGTTGCGAACGAACATCGCCACCCCGGTGCCGAACAGCAGCGTGAACACGGTGATGAACTTCTGTTTCACGAGGAGGTGGCCGGCCAGCCACGCCCAGTAGTTCATGCCGGTGAAGTCGCCGTACGCGGTGGGGTTCAACAGCACGACTTCGGGCATGGAGAACGCGCGGACGTTGATGACGAGGATGCCCAGCAACGCCACGCCACGGAGCGCGTCCAGCCCGATGATGCGGTCCGTGGGTGCCGTCGGGGAGCCTTTGGTGGTCATGTGTGTGGCGTGTCCGCGACGCGGCGGATGCGTTGTCACCGTCGTGGCGGCTGCTAAAAGTTGTTGGTGCCGTGGCGTCAGTCGGAACTTAAACCCAGGGCTATGTCCGGCTCGTCGTGTGTCTGTACGGCACAGTGGCTCGTGTATACTGTGGTGTGGGCTGCCGTCCGGGCGTGTCGCGGCCGTTTCGCTGCCCTCCGATCCGAGACGATTTCAAAGGATTTATATAGAATGGCAATCAATCTATCTACTGAACATGGCTCAGCAACAGCGAATGCAGGGACAGCCGATGATCATCATGGGCGACGACGCACAGCGCGTGAAAGACCGCGACGCCCAGGAACACAACATCTCGGCCGCCCGCGCGGTCGCCGACGCAGTACGCTCGACGCTCGGCCCGAAGGGCATGGACAAGATGCTCGTCTCCTCGATGGGCGACGTCACCGTCACCAACGACGGCGTCACCATCCTCCAGGAGATGGACATCGACAACCCGACCGCCGAGATGATCGTGGAAGTCGCCGAAACCCAGGAAGACGAAGCCGGCGACGGCACCACGACCGCGGTCGCCATTGCGGGCGAACTCCTCAAGAACGCCGAGGACCTCCTCGAGCGGGACATCCACCCGACAGCCATCATCAAGGGCTACAACCTCGCCGCCGAACAGGCCCGCGAGGAAGTCGACAACGTCGCCGTTGATGTCGACCCCGACGACAAGGACCTCATCCGCAGCGTCGCCGAGACCTCGATGACCGGCAAGGGCGCGGAACTCGACAAGGAGCTCCTTTCGAGCATCATCTACGACGCGGTCAACCAGGTCGCCGTCGAAACCAACGACGGCGGGATCGTCGTCGACGCCGCCAACATCAACATCGAGACCCAGACCGGCCACGGCGTCAACGAGTCCCAGCTGCTCCGCGGTGCCGCCATCAGCAAGGACCCCGTCCACGACCAGATGCCCGCCGCAGTCGAGGACGCCGACGTCCTCCTGCTGAACGAGGCCATCGAAGTCGAGGAAGCCGAAGCCGACACCTCGGTCAACATCGAGAGCCCCGACCAGCTCCAGTCGTTCCTCGACCAGGAGGAAAAGCAGCTCAAGGAGAAGGTCCAGCAGATCGCCGACACCGGCGCGAACGTCGTCTTCTGCCAGAAGGGCATCGACGACATGGCCCAACACTACCTCGCCAAGGAGGGCATCCTCGCGGTCCGCCGCACGAAGAAATCCGACATCGAGTTCCTCACGAACGTCCTCGACGCGTCGGTCGTCACGGACCTCGACGCCGCCTCCGAGGCTGACGTGGTCGCGGGCTCGGTCACGCGCGACAGCGACGACGAACTGTTCTACGTCGAGGGCGAGAGCGAGCAGGCCCACGGCGTCACGCTCCTGCTGCGTGGCTCGACCGACCACGTCGTCGACGAGCTCGAACGCGGCGTCTCCGACGCGCTCGACGTGTCCGCCCAGACGCTCTCGGACGGCCGCGTCCTCCCCGGTGGCGGCGCCACCGAGGTCGAAGTCGCCAGCCGCCTGCGTGACTTCGCGGACTCCGTCTCCGGGCGCGAACAGCTCGCCGTCGAGGCGTTCGCCGACTCCCTGGAGCTCGTGCCCCGCGTCCTCGCGGAGAACGCCGGCCTGGACTCCATCGACACGCTCGTCGACCTCCGGTCGGCCCACGAGAACGACGACGACGAACACATCGGGCTGAACGTCCTCTCCGGCGACCTCGAAGACACCTTCGAGGCCGGCGTCGTCGAACCCGCACACGCCAAAGAGCAGGCCGTGACCTCTGCCAGTGAGGCCGCGAACCTCGTGCTCAAGATCGACGACATCATCTCGGCCGGCGATCTCTCGACGGACAAGGGCGACGACGACGGCGGTGCCGGCGGCATGGGCGGCGGTATGGGCGGTGGCATGGGCGGCATGATGTAAGCCCGGCCGTCACCACACCCCGCATGCACCGCTCGCTGACCGACGCCGACGTTCTTTGCGCGCGATCTCCACTGCACCAGCGGTGCCGCCGGCGGCGACCACGGCTGTGTCCGGTCGCGTTCCCGGAGGGGTGGTTACGCGTCGCCGTCGAGGTCGAGTTCGAACTGTTCGTTTTCGGCGGCCGCGTTGAGCACGACACTGGTGCTGCTTTCGTTGATGTCGGCGTCCGCCAGCAGCTCCTTGATGAGCGTGTTCATGTCGTCGGTGTCGGTGAACTTCCCGATGGCGAGGACGTCGTAGTCGCCGGTGATCTCGTAGACGGACACCATCTGCTTGTGGCCCCGCAGCGTCCCAGTGATTTCAGGGAGCGCGGTGCCGTCGACTTTCAACTGGAGGATGGCCGTCACGTCGTATCCGAGGCGTTCGTAGTCGACGACCGGCGTGTAGCCGTTGACAGCGCCCTCGTCTTCGAGAGTTTGGAGGTGGTTCGAGACCGTGGTGACCGACACGTCGAGGTCGTCGGCGAGGCTCCGGAGGCTCGCGCGGCCGTCTCCGAGTAGCTCGTTGACCAGTTTCACGTCGAGGTTCTCGTAGGTCATGCGTCCGGCTACCGTCTCCACCGTATAGAAGTTTACGAACGTCCAATTCTGTCTCGCATCGCAATCACTTACACCGAGCGATACTCATTTATCCATGCAGTGAACAACACGTACCGTACATCGAAATGACGAACGGAGATTCTTCATCGAGCGCGCTCACCGACAACGAGCGGGCCGTACTGGACGACATCGAGGCGCAGGGCATTGACTTCCTCCGCCTCCAGTTCACCGACATCCTCGGCACAGTCAAAAACGTCTCCATTCCGGCCCACCAGGCCGAAAAGGCGTTCACCGAGGGGATCTACTTCGACGGCTCCTCGATCGAGGGGTTCGTGCGCATCCAGGAGTCGGACATGCGACTCGACCCCGACCCCGAGACGTTCGCCGTGCTCCCGTGGCGGTCGAACGGCGACGGCGGCAGCGCCCGCCTCATCTGTGACGTCGTTGACCGCGAGGGCAACGCCTTCGCCGGCGGTCCCCGGCAGGTCCTGAAGAACGTGCTCGCGCGCGCCGACGACATGGGGTACTCCGTCAGCATCGGCCCCGAGCCGGAGTTCTTCCTCTTCGAGAAGGACGACGACGGGAACGCGACCACGACCGCCCACGACCAGGGCGGCTACTTCGATCTCGCACCGAAGGACCTCGCGTCGGACATCCGCCGCGAGATCATCTTCACGCTCGAAGCGATGGGCTTCGAGATCGAAGCCAGCCACCACGAGGTCGCGCGCGGCCAACACGAGATCAACTTCAAGTACGACGACGCGCTCACCACCGCCGACAACATCGCGACGTTCCGCGCGGTCGTGCGCGCCGTCGCCGAACAACACGACGTGCACGCCACGTTCATGCCCAAGCCCATCGGCGAGATCAACGGCTCGGGCATGCACAGCCACATCTCGCTGTTCGACGAGGACGGCGAGAACGTCTTCGCCGACAACGACGACGAGTTCAACCTCTCGGAGACGGCCTACCAGTTCATGGGTGGCGTGCTCGAACACGCCCCCGCGTTCACCGCCGTCACCAACCCCACGGTGAACTCCTACAAGCGCCTCGTTCCGGGCTACGAAGCGCCCGTCTACATCGCGTGGAGCGGCGTGAACCGGTCGGCGCTCATCCGCGTGCCCGACGCCGCTGGCGTCTCCGCGCGCTTCGAGATCCGGTCGCCGGACCCCTCGTGTAACCCCTACCTCGCGCTCGCCGCCGTCATCGCCGCCGGTCTCGACGGCATCGACACCGACGCCGATCCCGGCGACGCCGTCCGCGAGGACATCTACGAGTTCGACGAGGACAAACGCGACGCCTACGGCATCGACACGCTCCCGGGCCACCTCGGCGACGCGGTGACGGCCCTGGAATCCGACCCCGTGATGCAGGACGCGCTCGGCGAGCACGTCTGCGAGAAGTTCGCGGAAGCCAAACGCCACGAGTACGCCGAGTACAAGGCGTCCGTTTCGGAGTGGGAGACCGACCGCTACCTCGAGAAGTTCTGAGCCGCGGGTAGCCCGACGAACACCGCGCCGGCGGCAGCGTGCGCGCCGAACACCGGTATCGCCCCGGCACCCACGCCGACCGACGCCGCGGCCACACCCCCGGCGGCGACCACTGCGCCCACGCCAGCCACCGGGCGAACCGCGCGTCCGACTGCACCACGCGCGGCTACGATCCGCCATCCCACCAGCCCGCCGGCCGCCCCGCCGAGCGCCGCCACGGCGTCGGTCGTCGGCCCGGCCACGGCGACCGCCCCCGCAGCCAGTATCACAGCCAGTCCGAACCCGTAGCCGACGCGCCGCCGCGTCACGGCCAGCACTCCGCCCACCACTGCGACGCCCACGCCCGCCCCAGCCACGACGTCCACGAGGTAATGGACGCCCAGCGCGAGCCGCGTTGCCGACACGACCACCACCATCGCCGCGCCGGCCGCGTACCGCTGTCGCCGCCCGCCGACATCGAGCAGCGCCGCCAGCCCGCCGTACAGCACGGCCGACCCGATGGCGTGCCCGCTCGGAAAGCCGGTTCCGTGGGCCGTCACGTGGGCCACCGACGCGGGCGGCCGCGGCGCGGCGAACATGCCTTTCAGGAGCACGATGGCCGCCAGTCCGACGCCCACCATGGCCAGCAACCGCGCCCCGTCACGCCGCCCGAGCACGCCAGCGCGCGCGCCGAGCACGGCGGCCACTGGCGGTGCGCCTGCGACGACGTACCCACTGCCGAGCGTTGTCAGCACCACGACCGCGCCGACCAGCGGGTCCGGCACGCTCCCCGCGATCGCGTCGGTGACGCCGACGCCCCGCCCCGTCACGGCCCCCGCCAGGACCGCACGCGGTCGACCAGCCGGCCCGGCGCGCCCAGCGCGCTCGCACCCACGCCGACCACGACCATCAGCGCGTACAGCCCCAGCGTTGAGAGCCACACCACGATCATCGCCAGGATCGCCCACCCCCCGGAGAGGGACACGAACGCCCCCAGCGTCATCACGGTGCCGTACAACAACACCAGATACGGCCCCCATCCCCGTGCTTTTCCGCGGCGCTGGCGGGCGCGCACGTACTGTTTCAGCTCGGCTTCAAGATCCGCTCGGCTGACGGTCTTGGCATCGAGGTCCTCGCGGAGCGCCTCGACCTCGGCTCCGAGGGCCGCTACGTCCGGCGCTTCCGAGGGCGGTGCTCGCGTCTCCTCGTCGCTCTCGTTGTCAGTTCGTCCCGACGGCACGGCGTTGAGTACCGCCCCAACTGTCATAACGATGCCGCCACGCTACAGGACCGCCGCCTCGACCTCCGCGAGCCCGCCGTCGGTCTTGAACGTCGTGCCGCCGAAATGCGTCCGAGACGCCCGCAAGCCCGCGTCCCGCAACTGATCGAGGAATTCCGCCATCCCCACCGCGGGCTCGCCCCACTGGCTGTACAGCCGGTGTTGGTCGTAGTGGGTCGGCTCGTGGAGCTCGCCCTCGATGGTCTGCAGCAGGTGGAACGCCTGCGAGGCCTCCCCCATCTCCCGGGTCAACTGCTCGCGCACGCTCGCCGCGAACGCCTCCTCGTGGGCCGGCCCGAGCCACAGCGGCCCGGCGGTCAACACCTGGTGGCCGCCACACCGTGGACACTCCGCCCGCGGGGCGGCCACGAGGCCGTACTCGTGGTCGCGGGACAGACACTGCTGGCAGTGATACACGTGCCCGACCTGCTCGACCGCCGCGTTCGCGTCGGTCGCCCGGTGATCCAGTTCGAGGTACGTCCGCACGTAGTGGTCGCTGACGTGGCTCAGGATCGGCGTCACGCCGACGTCATACCGGGCCGCCGTCCGCGCCAACGCCCCCAGCAGGATCCGCAGCCCCATCTCCGCGTGGTAGTTCGTGTTCCGGGGGGTCGCCGAATACTTCCGCACGCCGGACTCGAAATGCGCGCCACACAGCGGCGCGGTGTCCGTCGCGGTCACACACACGAGGTTGCGCGCGTTCGCGAACGCCGCGTCCGCGAACGGCATCGGCGACCCGAACGGGTCGATGTCAACCACGTCGAGCACGCGGTCGTGGTCGTGCAGCAGGCTGTTGGCGTCCCGCGCGACGACCTCGCCGTCCAGGCCGTTGCGCGCCAGGTTCGATGTCGCCAACTCGACGGCGTCGGCGTCGACGTCCGCCATCGTCACGTCCCAGCCCGCGTTCGCCGCCCGCACGCCGCGGATGCCGCTGGCGGTCATCGCGTCCAAATACGACGCCGCCCGCGGCTCCCGTTCCCGGAACGCCGCCAGCGTCGCCACGGTCAGATCCCGGTTCAACTCCTGGGTCGCGTTGAAGAACACGTCGTCGGCGGCACCCTCACCGCCGCCCGACGCGGTCGGCACCGAAACCGTCACACCCCCCTCAGATACGTCCATACGCTCCGTCGGCGGCCACACGGCAAAAACGACCCGGACTCGCCACCCGCGCAACCGAACTGCTAAACCGCCCGCCCCCTAAGCACAGCACGTGCCCGACGACGGAGGCCCCAACAGCACCGGCTGGCAGGAGACCCTCGCCGAGACGGGGGCGCTCACCCCCGAGATCACGCGTCGCATCCTCGACGCGCACGGCGACCGCGGCCGCCGCGCCATCGAAGCCGCCAGCGAAGGCCGCGTCAAACAGTACACCGACTTCACGGTCGTCGTCGGCCACGGCGACGAGTACATCATCGAAGGCGGTGCCTGCAACTGCCAGGACGCCCGGTACAACCTCGGCCCCGACGAATCCTGTTGGCACGCCCTCGCCGCCGCCATCGCCGCCCGCGTCGGCGCCGTCGACCACCACGACATGTTCTACAGCGACGTCCGCGAGTTCGTCTGAGCCGCCGCGCTTGCGCTCGGCCGCTGGCAGTCGCGCCGTCAGAGACGGCGGCCGCGTCGCCGAGGCGCGTCGAGGACGCGGCGTCGGCTACTGGTCGGCGCAGTAGTCGACGAAGTTCCGGAGGATGCGCAGCCCGGTTGCCCCGGACTTCTCGGGGTGGAACTGCGTCCCGAAGACGTTGCCGGCGTCGTTGGCGACGACCGCGGGGAACCGCTCGCCGTAGTCGGTCTCCGCGACGACGTGACCGGGGTCGTCCGGTGCGGCGTAGTAGGAGTGCACGAAGTAGGCGTACTCGCCGTCGACGCCCCCCACGAGCGGGTGGTCGCGAGTGACAGCGAGCTCGTTCCAGCCCATATGCGGGACTTTCACCGTGCCGGTGAACCGGACGTTCCTCCCCGGAATGAGGTCCAGCCCCCTGGCGTCGCCTTGGCCCTCGTGGTCGGCCTCCTCGCTCGAAGACAACAGCATCTGCATCCCCAGACAGATGCCGAACAGGGGCCGCCCCTCGTCGGCCGCGTCGGTGAGTGCGTCCCGGAACGGCCCGGCGTTCTCCATGCCGTCGCCGAACGCGCCGACCCCCGGCAACACGATGCCATCGGCGTCGTCCAACGCGCCCGGGTCCCCGACGATCGAAACGTCGGCGCTCGCGCGCTCCAACCCCCGCGTGACACTCCGCAGGTTCCCCAGGCCGTAGTCCACGACCACGATCGACGCCCCACGCTGCCCGGTGCCCGTCGTATCCATGGCCGTCCGTTCGCCACCGACGCCAAAGGCCTTTTTCGTCTCCACCGGTGGCCCGCCGCAACGCACGCGCAAACGCCCGCTGTGGTCCGTCTCCGCAAATAGAATGAAAAATCCTTTTTGATTCAATAATCGAACTGTAACCCGTACACCAATGGACCGACGCAACTTCCTCAAAACCGCGGGCGCAGCCGGAACCATCGGGATCAGCGGCCTCTCGGGCTGCCTGGGAGTCCTCGGTGGCGGCGGCGAAGACGCCGACGTCCGGTTCGTGCTGACGCCGGCCGAATCCGACGTGAACGTCAAAGAACAGTACGCCGGCGTCTTCGACTACCTCGAATCCGAGACCGGCGCGTCGATCGAACCCAAGGTGGCCGCCGACCACCAGGCCGTACTGCAGGCCCTGGAGAACGACCAGGCCGACATCGCCGACGCCTCGCCGACGCTCGCGGTCGTCGGCGACAACGCCAGCGTCACCGACGTCGTCGGCATCCGCGTTGCGTACGGTGCATCGCGGTACTTCTCGACGATCACCACCCAGCCCGACAGCCCCATCGACTCGCTGTCGGATCTCGCGGACGAAACGGTTGTCTTCGGCGCCCGCCTCTCCACGTCCGGCTCCCTGTTCCCGCTGCAGATGCTCGCCGACGCCGGCCTCGACGTCGGCGACGCTCCCGAGGGGGAGGTCACCGACTTCACCGGGAAATGGTCCAACGACCACAACACCGCCATCGAGCAGCTGCTCGAACGCGACGAGTACATGGCCGCCGGCACCGGCGCGTTCGTCTCCCTCCCACACGTCCCGCAGTCACAGCTCCCCGAGCAGGTCATGAACATCTCCTCGGACGCCGACACCGCCGGCACCGAGGACCCCGAGCTCCAGTTGCTGGCTGCCTCCGATCCGATCCCGCGCGCCCCGCTGCTCGCGCGCCGCAGCTGGGAGGGCAGCGTTCGCTCCGACGTGCAGACGGCGCTGCTCGACGCCACGGAGTCCGACCTCAAGGGCAGCAACGCCAGCGACGAACTCTGGTTCACCGGCGTCGCGGAGGCCACCATCGACGACTACGAGCCGATCCGGAACGTCAAGAACACGCTCAATCTCAAGTTTGGGAACTAGCCGGCCAGCAGCCGTGATTCCGAGTTGTTTTAGGCATCGAATCACTCCCTTCGACGCACCCACCGCCGGCAACGGCACCCAAGACAGATGAGCAACATAACGGTCACCAACCTGCACAAATCGTACGGCGACGTCGACGCCCTCGAGGACGTTTCCTTCGAGATCCTCGACGGCGAGTTCGTCGTCATCCTCGGCGAGTCCGGAGCGGGGAAGTCGACGCTCCTCCGGTGTCTCAACGGCCTCACAGAACCCACCACCGGCTCCGTGAAGATCGACGGTGAGCCGGTCAACGGCCCGCGCGACGACGTCGGGATGATCTTCCAACAGCACAACATCATCGAAGAAATGACGGCGTACACGAACGCCCTCTCGGGGTCGCTCAACCGCACCTCGCTGGTGCGCAGCCTCTTCCAGTGGAACGACCGCGAGGAGAAACTCGACGCGCTCCGCGCGCTCGACACCGTCGGCCTGCTCGACGACGCCGAACAGCGCGCCGGCCGCATGAGCGGCGGCCAGCAACAACGCGTCGGCATCTCGCGCGCGCTCGTGCAGGACCCGAACCTGCTGCTCGCCGACGAACCCGTTGCCAGCCTCGACCCGGCGAGCGCCGAATCAGTCATGGGGTACATCAAGGACGCCGCCGACCAGCACGACCTCACGACGCTCGCGAGCCTCCACCAGGTGAATCTGGCCCGCGAGTTCGGCCAGCGATTCATCGGCATGAAAGACGGCCGCGTCATCTTCGACGGCTACCGCGACGACCTCACGTTCGACGTCATCGACGACATCTACGGCAACATCCAGACCGACGCCATCCGCACCGGCGACGACGCCAACGCTGACGTGGCCCCCACGACCAGCAGCGACGGCGGGACCGACGCCGCCGGCGGCCCCGACCAACAACCCGCATCCGACCCACATCTGTCATGAGCACGAAACCCAACGAGGGGCTGTTGGCCCGCTTCGGCTTCGGTGTCGACCCGGACGACAAATACGAAGCGCGACTCTACCGGATCAAGCGCAACCGAACGAAAAACCGCATCATCTGGGCGCTCGCCCTGATCGCCTTTCTCGTGCTGTTCGAGGTTGCGCTGGAACTGGTCAACTTCTCGCTGCTCGAAATCTCGGCGTACTGGTCGCAGTTCGTCGGGTCGCTTCGGGACTTCTTCCCGCTGACCTCGCTGTTCGGCGTGGTGCCGTTCGTCGACGTGGGCCAGTATTACTCGTTTTTGGCGGCCCACGAAAACCCCTCGATTCCGCTTGCGGCGGTTGAGACGCTCGGCATCGCGTTCGCCGGCACGGTGCTCGGCGCGCCGCTGGCGCTGACGTTCGGCGTGCTCGGCAGCGAGCGCGTCACGCCGTTCCCGCTCAACTTCCTGTTCCGTGGCGTGATGAGCTCGATCCGGTCGATCCCCGCGCTCGTGTGGGCGCTCATCTTCATCCCGCTTGGCGGTCTCAGCCCGTTCACGGCGACGCTGGCCATCGGCACGGACACCATCGGGAACCTCGGGCGGCTGTTCACGGACGCCCTCGAAGAAGTCGAGGACGGCCCCATCGAGGGCGTCGAGTCGACCGGCGCGTCACGGCCCCAGGTCATCCTCTTCGGGATGCTCTCACAGATGGTGCGGCCGTTCATCGCGTGGTCGATGTACATCCTCGAAATCAACGTGCGGGTGGCGGTCACCATGGGCCTCATCAACGCCGGTGGGATCGGCGAGATCCTGATGTTGCAGCGCCAGACCCGCAGCTGGCACAACATGATGGCCACCATCATCGTCATCTTCGTGCTGGTGGTGTCAGTCGAAATGCTCAGCCAGCGCATCCGCTCCCGCATCCGGGGCAACGAGAGCACGAGCGTCCTCCGGCTGTTCGTGCGGACGATCAAGCAGTTCCCGTCGAAAACCCGGGAGGCGCTCACGTAACGGTCAGTAGTCGCCGAGCCGGGCCTGCCCGCCGTCCGCGCCCGCCATCGTCGCGGCCTGCTCGATTGTCTCCCGGAACGCCGGCCGCTGGCTCGCGTCGTAGAGGGTTGCAGCCGGATGCAGACACACCACCACATCCCGGGTGGTGCCGCCCAGTGACACCCGTTCGACGCTGCCCGCCTCGCCGGTGACGGCGACCGACCGTTCGAGGACGTGCTCGCTGGGGACTTTGCCGAGCGTCACGATCACCGCGGGGTCGACGCTGTCGACTTCGGCCACGAGATGTGACCGACAGTTCGCGAGCTCCTCGCTGTGCGGATCGCGGTTGTCCGGCGGCCGACACCGGACGCAGTTCGTGATGCGGACGTCTTCACGGGCGAGCCCGGCGGCCGCGAGCTCGTCGTCCAGAACGTCGCCGCTGCGCCCGACGAACGGCACGCCGGTGTCGTCCTCGGTTGCGCCCGGCGCCTCCCCGATGAACAACACGTCGGCGTCGCTGGGGCCGTCGCCGTTCACGACCTGACTGCGTGACTCCACGAGCGCGTCACACCGCGTGCAACACGCCGTCACAGCCGCCCCGTCCATGGTGTCGTCCCGTTGGCTGGGCTCGTCCATGCCCTGACCTGACGGGCCCGCGCCGTGTTAAGCGTAGTCGTCGCCGGCCCGTGCCGCCAGCCGCGCAACCCGCAGGGGTTCGGGACGGCCGCCCGCGGGCGTGAACGCGCGCACCACAGCAGCGGCCCGATCGCAGCCGACGCTGCGCACGAACACGCGGTGGTCGTTCACCGTGACCGGCGTGCGCTCCGGCAGCGACTCGTAGACCGCCAGCCGGGCGTCGCGCTCGCGCCCCGTGAACTCGCGGTTGATCGGCTCTCCCAGCCCGGGGCTCTCCTCGAAGGACACCGCAAGCACCGGACGGTCGACGCGCTCGTGGACGGCCCGCACGTCGATGACGTTGAACCACGCGGGCGCGATCCCCGCGAGCAGCACGTACTGGACGTCCTCGCGGTTGAGGCGCTCGTAACACCGACTCACGGCGGCGGTGCTGTCCAGTCCGCCGACCGTGCACGCCGAAAACGAGACGCCGTCGACGACCCGAGAGGCGCGCACCACCGCCCCTCCGACCGTCGCGTGACCGCCGTCACCGCGGTTCGAGACCGCAACCCCGAGCGCGCGCGTGCCGCGCTTCACGAGGACTGGTCTTTGATCTCCTGCAATCGATCCAGCAGCTCGTCGTTCGACGCGCCGATCTCGTAATCTACGCCGCCGTCGTGCTCGTGTTCGGCCGTGTCCATTTCGTCCGCGGCAGCGACGTCCTCGGAGTCGATGGACTGGGTGTCTTGCTCGGACTCGTCGTAGCTCCCGAAGCCCATAAGCGAGTGAGTGTAGGCGACTGCGCCACTAAAATTTCTCGCCGGGTTTAGGTGCGAACCACCCGTGTGGGCGTGTATGTCCGTACGAGTCGTCACCAGCGGTGCGGCGTCGTTCACCTGCAACGCCTTCCTGGTCGTCGGGGACACCACTACGCTCGTCGACGCGGGCGCGTACGACGGCGTCGCCGACGAGATCCGCGCGCACGTCGACGCCCTCGATCAGGTCGTGGTCACCCACCAGCACACGGATCACGTCCAGCAGCTGGACGCCGTCGTCGACGCCTTCGACGGCCCCGACGTGTACGCCTACGCCGACCACCCGCTGCGCACCCACGCTCTCGCCGACGGCGACACCGTCCAGGTCGGCGACCAGGCCGCCGACGTGGTGTTCACGCCCGGCCACGCCCCCGACCACGTCTCGCTGGTCACCGAGACGGCGCTGTTCGCCGGGGACGTCGTGGTTCACGACGACGGCGCTTTCGACGACGGCAGCTTCGGCCGCACCGACATGCCGGGGCAGTCGCGGGAGCGCCTCATCGGCAGCCTCCGGGAGTTGCTGGCCCGCATGCCCGACTCGGTCTCGGAGTTCTACGCCGGCCACGGCGGCGTCTTCGAGGGCGACGTCCGGGCGGTCGCCGAGCGCGCGCTCGACCGCGCCCAGCGCCGCGACCCGAAGTATCCGGACGACCAGTAGTGCGCGGGCTTGCCACACCACGACAACGCTTATTTTCGCGGCGTCGAACCGTCGAGTATGCCCGGCCGTCCGTTCATCTCCGGCGAGCGCGTCGACCTCTGTCCGGTCAGCGAGGACGACGTCGATTTCCTCCACGACACGATCAACGACCCCGCCGTCTGGCCCCCGGTGGGCGCTCGCACGCCCGTCACCGAGCGCGAGGAACGCGAGTGGTACGAGGAGCAGGCCAGCGCGGACAACGGCACGGTCAACTTCGTCGTCGCCGTCGACGGCGCTCCGATCGGCAGTCTCGGCGTGCACGGCGTCGACGACACGAACGGGAGCGCCGAGCTCGGCGTCTTCCTCGCCGAGGACCACTGGGGCGAGGGGTACGGCACCGAGGCGGGTCGGCTCGCCACCACGTACGCCTTCGATCAGCACCGACGCCACCGCGTTTTCGCCCGCGTCTTCGAGGACAACCAGGCCTCGATGCGCGTCTGGGAGCGCCTCGGGTTCGAACGCGAAGGCACCCACCGCGACGCGATGTTCCTGCACGGCGAGTACCTGGACGTGCACTGCTACGGCGTCCTCGAATCCGAGTGGCGCGACCAGTGACGCCCCCCGAGCTCGTGCCCGCCGTCGTCGCCGTCGTCACCGACGACGAGGGACGCGTGTGTCTCGTCCAGGACACGAAACGCGACCGGTGGCTGCTCCCCATGGGACGCGTCGAACCCGGTGAGTCGGTCACGGACGCCGTCCGCCGGGAGGTCCGCGAGGAAGCGGGGCTGGTCGTTGCCCCTGACGTTGAACTCACCGGCGTCTACACCGACCCGGCCACGCAACTGTTCGACACCTCGGACGGCCCCATGCAGTATCTCGCGCACGTCTTCCGCTGTGCGTGGGTCGACGGCGACCCCGAACCGGACGGCGACGAGACGACTGCCGTCGACTTCTTCGAGCCCGGCGAGTACCCCACCGACCTCCATCCCAGCGACGACTGGATCGCACACGCCCGCCACGGCGACGGCGTCGAAGTCACCTGACCCACTGCTGTCAGCGACACAGCCGCCGCTGTCGGCCGTGAGCGTGCTGCAGAAGACCGCCGGTCAGTTACGCGGAGCGACGCTCGGAGGCCTTCGTGCGGAGGTTCTTGTACCCGCACTTCCGGCAGCTCTCGGCGTCCGTCGGGTTCCGTGCGTTACACCGCATGCAGACCTGCTTGTTCAGCAGTCGGTCCTCAATGGTCTCGCTCATGCACCCGGGTTCGGCGCCACCGCGTTTAAGCGGTTCGGAACGCCGGTCAGTCTTCGCCGGCGTCGAGGTACGCCTGCTGGACGGCCACCACCTCACTGGAGTCCTCGCAGTCGGCGTACCGCCGGAGCGGTTCCTCGTTCAATTCGAGGAACGTATGCCCCCACGTGAACTTCGACAGCAGTTCCTCGGCGCGCTCCCAGCGCCCCAGGATGGCGAGCGCGCCGGCGAACGCCTCCACGGTGTTCAACTGGAACGGCTGCCCGTAGTTGACGGGGTTCGCAGCCACCAGGAACGGCAGCGCGCGGTGCTCGCCGTCGATCTCGAACATCGCACGGCCAGCCGTCTCCCACGAGCAGTCCAGTGCGACCAGCATGTCTGTGTCGTCGGCCGGCGACAGCGCCCGCTCGGCGTGCGGGTTCAACACCACGCCGGCCGGCGTCTCGCGGCCGGTCCGATGCAGCGCCGCCAGATCGAAGCGCGCGAGCTTCCGCGCCGTACACTTCTCGGGGTCGTCGTCGCCCTCGTACCGGACGTGTAACTCCACGGTGTCATCATGCCGTTCGGCGGTCGCCGGCAAAAGCCACTCGCCCTGTGGTTTCTTCACCGCGCGCGCCAACCACCACGCCATGGACGCCACCGACCCCGTCCAGACGTACTACGACGCCATCGACGACGGCGACTACGACGCACTGCGTGGCGTGCTCGCCGACGACTTCACCCAGGAGCGCCCGGACATGACACACGACTCCCCGGACGCGTTCGTCTCGTTCATGCGCGACGACCGCCCCCGAGTGGACACCCGCCACGTCCTCGACGGCGTCTACGCCGGCCCAGCCCGCGGTGTCGCCGCCCGCGGCCGCCTCGTCGCGCCCGAGGGACCGATGTTCGCGTTCGTCGATGTCTTCGAGCTGACCGCCGCCGGGCGCGTCAGTCGCCTCCGATCGTACGTCGACTGACTGCTGCCCGCGGGCGCTCGCGGCTCACTGCGTTCCGTTCCGCAGCCCGCGGCGTTCGCTGCGCTCACGCCTCGCGGTCGCCGTCGCCCAGCGCGGACTCGCCGACCTTCCGGGAGCCCTCGATGCGCGTCTGGCCGTTCATGTACGGCTGCAGCGCCTCCGGTACCGTTACCGTGCCGTCGTCGTTCTGGTAGTACTCCAGGATCGCCACCAGCACGCGGGGCACCGCCACCCCCGATCCGTTCAGGGTGTGCAGATGCTCGGCGGACTCGTGGCGCTCGGGCCGGTACTGGATGTCGGCCCGCCGCGCCTGGAAGTCCTTGAAGTTCGACACCGACGACACCTCCAGCCACCGGCCCCCCATTTCGGGGCCGCCGTCCATGTCGTCGCCGGGCGCCCACACCTCGATGTCGTACTTTTTGGCCTGCGTGAACCCCATGTCACCGGTGCACATCTCCAGGACGCGGTACGGCAGATCGAGCCGCCGCAACACCGCCTCCGCCTCGTCCAGCAGGCCGTGGAACCGCTCGGCGGAGTCCTCCGGGCGCACGAAGTTCACGAGCTCGACCTTGTTGAACTGGTGGACGCGCACGATCCCCCGGGTCTCCGTGCCGTGCTCGCCGGCCTCCCGGCGGAAGTTCGGCGAGTACGCCTGGTGTTTCACCGGGAGGTCGTCGTCCAGCAGGATCTCGTCCCGGTACATGTTCGTCACCGGGACCTCCGCGGTCGGCAGCAGCCAGAGGTCGTCGTCGTCGTAGTCCGCGTCGTTCTCGCCGCCGATGCGGTAGGCGTCCTCGACGAACTTCGGGAACTGCCCGGTGCCCTCCATCGACCGCGCCGACACCGGCATCGGTGGGAACACGTCCTCGTAACCCTGTTCGCGGTGCACGTCGAGCATGAACTGCACGAGGGCGTGTTCCAGGCGCGCGCCCGCCCCCTTCGAGAAGTAGAACCCGCCGCCGGAGACCTTCGCGCCGCGCTCGAAATCCAGGATGTCCAACTCCTCGCCGAGGTCGTAATGTGGCACCACCGACTCGGGCAGATCGCGGCGGTCGTCGAACCCCTCGCGGCGGCGCTCGACGTTCTCGGCCTCGCTGTCGCCGACCGGCGCGTCCTCGTCGGGCACCATCGGCAGCGTCAACAGCAGGCGTTCGAGCTCCGCCTCCAGGTCGTCGGCGCGCGCCTCGACGTCCGCCAACTCGTCTTTGAGCGCCTGCGAGCGCTCGATTGCCTCCTGGGCGGCGTCCTCGTCGCCGGCCTGCTTGAGCTCGCCGATCTTCGAGGACACCTCGTTGCGGTCGTGGCGGAGCTCGTCGCCCCGCGCTTTCAGTTCGCGCCACTCCTCGTCAACCTCCAGGATCCGGTCGAGGTCCGCGTCCACGCCCTTCGCATCGAGGGCGTCCCGCACTTTCTCGGGGTGCTCGCGGACGAATTGTCGGGACAGCATTTGCGTCCGGGTTCGCCGGGCCGCGGCAAGAACGTATCGCATCCCTGTGATGCAGTCACGCCGGGCGGTGTCGCTGCCACGCCAACGCTTTTCCCGGCTGCCGTTCCCCGTTCGTGTATGAGCGCAGGCGACGTCTTCGACGTGTCCGGCTGTCCCGGCATCTCGTTCGTCGACACCGGCATGTACGACACCGCCGAGTACGGTTCGGTCTACGTCATCGACGCCGACCGGCCCGCCGTCGTCGACACCGGCACCGGCACGAACTACGAGCGCATCCTCGACGCCCTCGAAGAACACGGCATCCAGCCCGCAGACCTCCAGGCCGTCCTGCTGACCCACGTCCACCTCGACCACGCGGGCGGCGCTGGCCTGCTCGCCGAGGCGTGCCCGAACGCCGACGTGTACGTCCACGAGCTCGGCGCGCGCCACGTCGTCGACCCCGAGCGGCTCGTCGAGGGCACCAAACAGGCGGTCGGCGACCAGTGGCAGTATTACGTCGAGCCGACGCCCGTCCCCGAAGACCGGGTCGTGGAGCTCACCGACGGCGACACCGTCGACCTCGGGAGCCGCACGCTCACCGCACACCACGCCCCCGGACACACACCCCACCAGGTGGTGTTCGAGGATCACTCCTGTGATGCGGTGTTCACCGCCGACGCCGCCGGCATCTGGGTCCGCGCCCAGGACCGCGTGCGCGAGACCAGCCCGCCGACGGATTTCGACCTCGAACAGTGCATCGACGACGTCGAGATGATCCGCCGCCTCGACCCCGAGACGCTGCTGTACGCGCATTTCGGCCCGGGGCCTGCGGACACCGACGCCGTCCTCAAAGAGTACGAGCACGTGCTCCGAGACTGGGTTGCGGCGGTCAAACGCGAGGTCATCGAGCGCCACAGCGAGGCGGCCGCCATCGACCACTTCGCCGCCACGACGACCGTCGAGGACGTCTGGGGCGAGCACAAGGCCCGCGCGGAAACCAAAATGAACGTTCGTGGCGTTCTCCGGTATCTTAACACCCGGGCCTGAGAGAAGCCGACATGGACCCCCGCGACGCCGAACGCGAGTACGACGACCACGTCATCGCACGCCAGACACTTTCACGCACGTTCGAGGACGCCGCCGAACGCCACGCCGACAGCCCCGCCCAGGCGTACAAGGGCGGCGTCTACGACCGCAGCCTGGCCCCCGAGGTGGTCGACCCCGCGCCCGACGGCGGCGTCGAAACGCTCAGCTACGACGCCCTCCGCGACATCGTTCGCACGCTCGCCGCCGGCTTCCGGGACCTCGGCGTCACGGCCGGCGACCGCGTCGGCGTCTTCGCGCACACCCGCATGGAGTGGGCGCAATGCGACCTCGCCGTGCTCGCCGCCGGCGGCGCGGTCACCACTGTCTACGCCAGCTCCAGCCCGGCGCAGATCGCCCACCTCCTCGGCGACAGCGGCGCCGTCGGCGTCGTCGTCGAGAACGACGCCCTCCGCCAGCGCGTCCGCGAGGTCGAATCCGACCTCGACGACCTCGAGTTCGTCGCCACGATGGACACCCCCAGCGACGACACGCGCCCGCTGTCAGCGGTCTACGACCGCGGCCGCGACGCCTTCGACCCGGACGCCTACCAGGGCTGGATCGACGACCGCGATCCCGACGACCTGGCGAGCCTCATCTACACCTCCGGCACCACGGGAACGCCCAAGGGCGTCGCCCTCACACACCGGAACTTCCACGCGAACCTCAACCAGTCCCGGCGGCGATTCGGGCCCCGGCCCGACCGCGGCGACGCCCCCGCGGTCACCAGCGACAGCCGCCACCTCTCGTTTCTCCCGCTCGCACACGTGCTTGAGCGGCTCTCGGGGCATTTCCTGCCGCTGGCGTCGGGCGCGCAGGTCTGCTACGCCGAATCTCCGGACACGCTCCGGGAGGATTTCGGCCTCTTCGAACCCACCAGCGCCACCAGCGTCCCCCGCGTCTACGAGAAGCTCTACGACACCATCCGCGAGCAGGCCGCCGACTCCCCGGTCTCCGAGCGCGTCTTCGAGTGGGCGACCCGCGTCGGCCGCGCCGCCCACACCACCGACGACCCCGGGATCGGGCTGCGCGCCGCACACGCCCTCGCGGACACGCTCGTGTTCTCGGACATCCGGGACGCCCTTGGGGGGGAGATCGAGTTTTTCATCTCCGGCGGCGGCTCGCTGTCCCCGGAGCTGTGTGCGCTGTTCCACGGCATGGGGCTGCCCATCCTCGAAGGCTACGGCCTCACCGAGACCAGCCCGGTGCTCGCGGTCAACCCCTACGAGGACCCCATCGTCGGCACCATCGGCCCGCCGGTCACGGACACCGAGCTGACCGTCGACGAGACCATCGCCAGCCCCGAGCAACGCCAGCGCTGTGACGGCGCCGCCGGCGAGCTGCTCGCGCGCGGCCCACAAGTGTTCGACGGCTACTGGGGGCTGCCCGATGCCACCGACGCCGCGTTCGTCACCCGCGAGGGCAAAGAGTGGTTCCGCACCGGCGACGTGGTCGAACTCCGCCCCGACGGCTACGTGCGGTTCCTCGAACGCGCCAAGCAACTGCTGACCCTCTCGACGGGCAAGAACGTCGCCCCCGGCCCCATCGAGGACGCGTTCGCCGCCAGCCCGCTGGTCGCACAGGCCATGGTCGTCGGGGACGGCCAGAAGTTCGTCTCCGCGATCCTGGTTCCGAACTTCGACGCGGTCTCCGAGTGGGCCGCCAGCCAGGAGATCGCGCTCCCCGACGACCGCGACGCGATCTGCCGCGACGAGCGCGTCCGCGCCCGCATCCAGTCGGCGGTCGACGACGTCAACACCGGCTTCGAGCCCTACGAGCGGATCAAGCAGTTCCGCCTCGTCGCGACCGAGTTCACGGAAGCGAACGACCTCCTCACACCCACCATGAAGAAGAAACGCCACCACATCCGTGACCGGTTCGCGGACGCGGTCGGCGACGTCTACGACGACTCCGAATTCAGCACCTAACACACCGCCGACGCTGTCGTTTCGGCCGATACCCATGGTGATTTATGCTCGCGCGACAACGAGCAAGACGTGATACGACTGGAGGCTGCGCAATGAGCTCCGGAATCATTCCCGTCGTTGCGACAATCATCGCACTCGGCGTTCTCTCCCAGGTCGTCGCCGACAAGCTCCAAGTCCCCAGCGTTCTGTTCCTCATCCTGGCCGGCATCGTCGTCGGCCCCGAAGTCCTCGGCGTCGTGACGCTGTCGTCGTTCGGCGGCATCGACACGCTGGCCGGGATCGTCGGGCTCTCGGTGGCCGTCATCGTCTTCGAGGGGGCGTTCCACCTCAAACTGGAGAAGCTCCGCGAAGCCCCCGGCGCGTGGCTCCGGCTGGTGACCGTCGGCGCAGCCATCGCGCTGTTCGGCACGGCCATCGTCGTGCGCGTTCTGCTCGGGACCGGCTGGGATGTCGCGTTCCTCATCGGCAGCCTGCTCGTCGCCACCGGCCCCACGGTCATCACGCCCATCCTGAGCGTGGTGCCGGTCCGCGACCGCGTCGGCGCCGCCCTCGAAACCGAGGGCGTGGTCAACGACGTGACCGCCGCCATCCTCGCCATCGTCGTGTTTCGCGTCGTCGAGAACCCCCAGCGCTCCGTCGACGTGGTGCTCCAGGACTTCGTGACGCGACTCGGCACCGGCGTCCTCGTCGGACTGGTCGTCGCCGCCGTTGTCTGGTATATCCTCCGCCGGATCGATCTCTCGAAGGGCAACGCGCCACAGAACGCGCGCCTGGTCGTACTCGCCGGCGCGCTCGTCGCGTACGGGGCGGCGGACACCCTCTACAGCGAAGCCGGGATCGCCGCCGTCGCCACCGCGGGCGTCCTCCTGGGGAACGCCGACCTCCCCTACGAGAAGGAGATCGAGGCGTTCAAAGGCGACGTCACGCTCGTCGTGTTGTCGTTCGTCTTCATCGGGCTGGCGGCGCTGCTGTCCTTCCAGACGCTGCTCGATCTCGGCGTCGCGGGGCTTGCGGTCGCGGTCCTGGTGGCGCTGGTCATCCGCCCGCTTGCGGTGTTCGCGTCCACCGCCCGCTCGCGGTACACGTCCGCCGAGCGCGTGTTCATGAGCGCCGTCGGGCCGCGCGGCATCATCCCCGCGTCGGTCGCGACCCTGTTCGCCGTCGAACTCCAGGGCTACGGCATGCCCCAGGCCGCAAACGTCCTCGTCGGCACGGTGTTTCTCACGATCCTGCTGACGGTCGTCTTCGAGGGCGGTTTCGCCAGACACATCGCCCAGGCGCTCAACGTGATTCCCATGCGAGTCATCATCGTCGGCGGCGGCACCGTGGGTCGCGCGCTCGCCGAACGCCTCGAAGACCGCGGGGAGAACGTGGTGCTGGTCGAAGACGACCCCGAAGCCGTCGAGCGCGCCCGCAACGAAGGGTACACCGTTCACAGCGGCGACGGCTCCGACACCGACGAACTCCGGGCGGCCGGCGCCGAGAACGCCAAGATCCTGACCGCGGCCACCGGTGACGACGACGTCAACCTCCTGGTCGCACAGCTCGCGGACTCCAAGTTCGACATCGACACCATCATCGCCCGCGCGAACAACCCGGACAACATCGACGCCTTCGAAGACCTCGGCGTGAGCACGGTTTCGTCGTCGCTGGCGACCGCCTGGGGCATCGACAACATCATCGAGCGCCCCGCGCTCTCGAACTGGATGACCGAAATCGGCCGCAGCGGCGACGTCCAAGAGGTCGAAGTCACCTCCGAGGAGCTCGTCGGGCTGACGATCGCCGACCTCGACGACGACCTCCCCGGGGGCGTCATCATCGCGCTCGCCGGCCGCGACGGCGACAACCAGGTTCCCAACCCCGAGTTCACCATCCAGCACGGCGACCACCTCACGTTCCTCGGCCGCAAGGAGGCGGTCCGTGACGCCCTCAACTGGTGTCACCCCGACGACGGGTAGTCGCGCCCGCTCACTCCTGGACGTGCCAGGTGAACAGGCTCTCGAAGACGTAGTTCACGAGCATCGCCACCGCGATCGCGCCGCCTTTCACGGCGATCAGCCAGCAGTCAACCCCGAAGACGGTGGCGTCGACGGTGACCCCGTAGAACACACCGACGAACAGCGCGTACTGCAGCGTCGACCCGCCCGCCCGCACGACGTGTGACCGCACCAGCCGCCGCCCCACGGAGCCGCTGCCCGCGTCCGCGAACGTCCACCGGTCGTTCACCGCGAACATCACGAGGATCGCCGCTTCGATGCTGGCGACGTTCGCGGCGGCCGCCCACACGCCCGCAGCCTCGGTCAACACCAGCAGCGTCGTCACGTCGACGACCGCGCCGACGGCACCCACGGAGACGAACTTCCCGAACCGGGCGCGCGACGCCAGCGCGCTGATCCGTGCCGGCACCGCCGCCCGGATGCGGTCGCGGCGCTCACTCATGGCTGCCCGGGCGGTCGATCAGCGCACGATCATCGCTGCCACGCGCCGCCAGCGCCGCGTGCAGGCGGCTGTCGCCGAGCCGCTTGGCGCGGTGGCGCGCCCGCACCAGCGCCCCGAGCAGCCCCACCGGCGCGCGCACCGTCGACACCGTCGATCCGGGCTGGTCCTCCCACGTGATGGGGACCTCCGCAACCCGACAGCCCAGCGCGCCCCCGACCGCGACCAGTTCCACGTCCCAGGCGAACCCCGCCTCGTAGAGGTGCTCGCGGACGCGCTCCCAGGCCGCGGCGGTGAGCGCTTTGGCCCCACACTGGTAGTCATGGAGGTCCACCGCCAGCAGGGTGCCCGCGAGCCACGCGAACCCGTCGCCGAGCAGTCGCCGGACGACCGTCTGGTGGCTCTCGACGGTGGCGTCCGGATGCCGCCGCGACCCCACTGCGAGGTCCGCGTCCCCGTCGGTCACTCGGGCGACGACCTCGGCCAGCGAGCCCGCGGGCGTCGCGCCGTCGGCGTCCGCGAACGCCACCACGTCGGTGTCGAGCGCTTCGAACCCCGCGGTGATGGCCGCGCCCTTTCCGCGGCGGCCAGTGCTCTCGGCGACCGTCACCCCGGCGTCCCGAATGCGGTCGGCGACCCCGGGGCCGGCGGCGTCCAGTTCAACGCGGAGCGCGGCGGGGTCGAACGTCTCTCGGAGGGCGTCGAGGTACGCCGTGAGGCGGTCGATGTCGGGATCGTAGGCCGGGACGACGATGCCGACGGAGGTCATTACCCGGACGAACACGGGACGGTGGTATCAGTTTCGTGGTTTCGGTCCACCACGCCACCGCACCGGGTGGTTATCGCTCGAAGGAGATCGCTGCGCCCTGGCCGAAGCCGACACACAGCGTCGCCAGCGCCTTGCCGGCGTCGCGCTTGTTCATCTCGTGAATCAGGGTGACCGGGAGGCGCGCACCGCTGGCACCGAGCGGGTGGCCAACGGCGATCGCGCCGCCGTTGACGTTGAACCGGTCGTTGTCGATGCCGAGTTCGTCCCGCGAGTAGAGCGTCTGGGAGGCGAACGCCTCGTTCAACTCCACGAGGTCGAACTCGTCGATGTCCTCGCCGGTGCGGTCGAGCAGGCCGCGGGTGGCCGGCACCGGCCCGATCCCCATCACTTCGGGGTTGACGCCCGCGACGTTGTGGTCGCCGACGCGCGCCAGCACGTCGAGGCCGTGGTCGCGCGCGAACGCCTCGCTCGTCACGAGCGTCGCCGCCGCCCCGTCGGAGATCTGGCTGGCGTTCCCGGGCGTCACCGACCCGTCGCTTTTGAACACCGTGGGGAGCTCCCCGAGCGCCTCCAGCGTGGTGTCCGGGCGGATCCCCTCGTCCTCTTCGACGAGGCCGCTGTCCGTCTGTACGGGTACGATCTCGTCGTCGAAGCGCCCGGCGTCGGTCGCCTCGGCTGCCCGCCGCTGGCTCTGGAGGGCGTACTCGTCCTGCTCGGTGCGTGTGATGCCGTGGCGCTCGGCGACCTCCTCGGCGGTCATCCCCATCTCGAGCTCGGGGACGTTGTACTGCTCGCTCAGCCCCGGATGCAGGTGGGCGTACGAGTCGCCGTCCATCGGCACCCGGCTCATGTTCTCGACGCCGCCCGCGATGACGGCGTCCCGCTGGCCCGCCCGCACCGCGTCCGCGGCCCGCATGATGGCCTCCATGGAGGACGCACACCAGCGGTTGATCGACGCCGCCGGCACGTTCTCACCGAGCTCGGAGAGCAACGCGATGACGCGCGCGACGTTGTTGTCCTGCTCGGTGCGCTGCTGGGCGACCCCCCACTGGAGGTCGTCGATGTGGTCGCCGGTCAACCCCGTCTCCGCGAGGATGTGGTCGATGACCGTCACCGAGAGGTCCTCGCTGCGCGTGTCGGCGTACACGCCGCCGTCCTTTCCCTGTGGAGTGCGGTAGGCCGCAGCGATGACCGGAGTGGTGGTGGCTGCCATACCAAACGCGAGCGCGCCCCGCTCCTTAAAGCTCCCACAACGGCCGACATCCAGCCAGCGGTTTACTGGCCGCGATCCCGCAGCCCGCATCCAGAAAGCGTTTACTCCCGTCCCCGCAACCGCGTGTACATGCGTCGCTCCCGCGACGACTCGTCCCCCCGCGTCGCGGCCGCCGTCGTGGCCGTCACAGCCGCCGCTCTCCTCGCCCGCCTGTGGGCGCTGGGCTGGCGGGTCGCCCACCAGGACGAAGCCCGGGTCGCCGACTGGACCCTGCAGTACATGGACCTCGGGGCGTGGCAGTACCGCCCCATCATCCACGGGCCGTTCCTCCCACACGTCAACGGCGTGGTCTTCGACGTGTTCGGCGCGACCGACTTCACCATGCGACTGGTGGTCGCGGTCGTCGGCGGCCTCCTCCCGCTGACGGCGTGGCTCTACCGAACCCGCCTCTCGGACGTCGAAGTCGGCGCGCTGGCGGTGTTGCTCGCGGCCAACCCGGTGGTGCTGTACTACTCGCGGTTCATGCGCAACGACCTCCTGCTCGCGGGGTTCATGTTCACCGCCGTCGGGCTGTTCGTTCGGTTCCTGGACACTCATCGTGCGCGATACCTCTACGCCAGCGCCGTCCCGTTCGCGCTGGCGTTCACCACCAAGGAGAACAGCCTGCTGTATCCGCTCTGTTGGCTCGGCGCGCTCGCGCTCGTGACCGACGACCGCATGGCCGTCGCGGGCGCGACCGACACCAGCCGGCTCGCCGTCGTCCGTCGCGCCGCCGCCCGCATCCGTCACCGCGCCTGGCGCGCGAAGGCCGCACTCGCCGGCAGCGCGCTGACCGCCGCCGTCATCGTCGTCTCGTTTTACGCGCCCAAGCCCGACCTCTACCGCCTGTTCGAGCAGCCCGGCCGCGCGCCCGCCGTCCTCGAAGCCGCGACGATCGGCACCTACCACGAGTTCGCCGACCTCTGGGCGTCCACGAGCACGGTCGCCCACTCCTACGTCGCGTTCCTCAGCCACGACCTGAGCGTGCTGGTCGCCTGCGGGACCGTCGTCTCCGTCGCCGCAGTCGTCGGCTACCTCGCGAACCGCTACGCCACCGAGACGCCACGCCCGCTGGTGTCGTTCGCGTTCTACTGGGGCGTGTTCTCGGTGCTCGGATACCCCGCGGTCGTGGACATCGCCGCCGCCTGGACGGCGGTCAACGCCCTCGTCCCGCTCGCCATCCCGGCGGCCGTCGGCGTCGGTGCCGTCGTCAGATACGGCCGCCGCGGCGCCGCGGCCGGCGACACCGCCGCCGTCCGGCTCGCGGTCACCGTGCTCGTCGTTTCGGCCGCCGGCATGGGTGCCGTCGCCGCCGAAACCACCTACGCACACCCACAGTCCCCCAGCAACCCGCTCGTGCAGTACGCCCAGCCCGGCGGCACCATGCAGCCCACCATCGACGACATCCAGCGGGCCGCCACCGCCACGAGCGGCCTCGACGTGCTGTACTACGGTGACAGCAACGACACCGCCGACGACGGCCTCGAATTCAGCGACGCCGGCGACGGCACGTTCAACGTCACCACCGGCCCGCCGTCGGGGTGGCACGACCGCCTGCCGTTCCCCTGGTATCTCTCACAGGTGGGCGCGAACGCAACCACCGTCCAGACCGCCGCCGAAGTCCCCGACACGCCGCCGCCGGTCGTCATCTCGGTGGTCAGCGAAGAAGACGACTTCGCGGCGCTGCTCGCGGCCGCGGACAACAGCCAGTACGAGCGCCACACCTACCCCCGGTATCTCACGGACGGCCACAACACGCTCGTGATATACGTCGACACGACCGCGGTCCCGGCCGCCCAGCAGTGACCGCGCGGCCCCCACATCTCGGCCCGACTGCGACGCGCTTAAACGGGATGCGACGGTAGTTCTTGGGTAGTGACCGAGGCTCTCGATGTCGTGGAGTTCCTGCTGACGGCCCGCGTCTACGACCGCCACCAGGACTTAGACGAGAACGACCTGCCACCGGCGCACCGGATCGCGCTCTGGGGGGACGACGGCGTCCCCCGACCGCCACAAACCACCGAGGACGCAACCCGCGACGCCACCGGCATCGCCGACCCCTGGGAGGCGGTGTCCGAGCTCATGTTCACCGACCGGGACGCGTTCGCCGGCAGCATCACGCTGGTCGACGACGACATGGCGATCGACTGGTTCGTCGACCGCGCGGCCGCCGACCGCATCAGCGCCAACCCCGTGTTGGCGTTCGTGTTCGGCGACGAGTTCGGCGTCGACTACGAGACCGCCCGCGACGCCAACCGGCCGGTTCAGGCCGACCCGCAGTGGATCGACGGGCTGCTCGAGGAGTATTTCGACGAGGACGACGAGGAGATGCTCGACCTCGTGGACGTGCGGTCGCCGGCGGAACTCACGGTGTCCCTCGACGACATCGTGCTCACCGACGACCAGGAAGCGGAGATGTCGAAGGTCGCGAAGGCCATCGAGCACCGCGACTACCTGGCGACGATCGGCCTCAACGAGGTCGGAAAGCTGCTGTTCGTGGGGCCGCCCGGCACCGGGAAAACCTCGACCGCCCGCGGGCTCGCCCACCAACTCGACCTGCCGTTCGTCGAGGTCAAGCTCTCGATGATCACCAGCCAGTATCTCGGCGAAACCGCGAAAAACGTCGAGAAAGTCTTCGAGGTGGCCAAACGGCTGTCGCCGTGCATCCTCTTCATGGACGAGTTCGACTTCGTCGCCACCACGCGGACCGGCGACGAGCACAACGCCATCAAGCGCGCGGTCAACACGCTGCTGAAGTCCATCGACGAGATCAGCCTCGTCACCGATGACGTGTTGCTCATCGGCGCGACCAACCACCCCGACGAGCTCGACGCGGCGGCGTGGCGGCGCTTCGACGAGATCCTCTCGTTCCCGCGGCCCGACGAGGGGATGCGCGCGGACATCATCTCGCTGGTCACCAGCGAGGTGGACATCGCCGACTTCGATCCCGCCGCGCTCGCCGCCGAAACCAGTGGCCTCACCGGCAGCGACCTCCGGCTGGTGCTCCGGGAAGCCGTCCTCGACGCGCTCGTCGAGGACCGCACGGAACTCACACAGGACGACCTCATGGCCGCCATCTCTGAGTTCGAGGACCGCGACCACCTCCGCAACCTCGACACCCTCGAAGACGCCCTCGACGACACCCACAGCGACCACACCCACGACGACCATCCAGCTCCCAATCCGGAATGAAGGTGACGCTGCTGGGGACCGGTGACACCACGGGCACGCCGACGCCGGGCTGTGACTGCGCGACCTGTCAGGCCGCCCGCGAGCGCGGCGTGGAGCGCACCCGGTTTTCGGTTCACGTCGCCGACGAGGCGTCCGGGGACGCGTTGCTGATCGATTTCAGCCCGGACTTCCGCGCCCAGTTCCTCCGCACGGACGCCCTGTCGCTGCCCGACGCGGGCGTCGTCACGCACGTGCACTTCGACCACCTCGACGGCCTCGGGAACGCCTACCGGCTGTTCGACGACCTCCCAGTGTACGCCGCCACCGACACCGACCCCACCACCGGCGAGTCGGTCGCCGAGACGGTCGCCGGGAAGTACGACTACCTCGACAGCATCGCCCTCCGTGGCGTCGCCCCACGCCGCTCGTTTGCGGCCGCCGGCTTCGACGTCACGCTGGTTCCGGTCGACCACCCGCCCCTGCTCTGCTACGGGGTCGTCGTCGAGCGCGCCGGCGCGAAACTCGCGGTCTCCGGGGACACCACGTACGCGATCCCCGAGGCGTCCCGGGACGCGATGCGCGACCCCGACCTGCTGGTGGCCGACGGCATCGTGCCGGCACACCTCACCCACCACCACCCGAAAGGCGGCCGCCATCCCGACGCCGACGGCGTCCCACGGACGTTCGGCACGAAACACATGACCAGAGAGGGCGCGCTCGCGCTCGGCGACGACCTCGACGCCGACCGGACGCGGGTCGTCCACGCCGCCCACTACTACCCCGTCGAGGAAGCGTTCGCCGACGAGATCGCGGTCGACGGCGAGACGATCCGCCTCTGACCGGCTCAGAACTGGTCGAGGCCGGCCTGCCGGTGGCGGCCACCGGCGTCGCGCTCCCAGCGCGTTCGGCGCTCGCGCTCGGCGTCGAGGGCGACCGCCGGCGGATCCGCGTCGGCGAACCCCGGGCAGTCGGTGCCACACTCGCGTGCCGGGTCGACCACTCGATCGAAGTGCTCGCAGTACGGCAGCGTGACACCGCCGTCGCCGGTCGACGCACGGGCGCAGCCCGGCAGGCCGAACGTCCGCCACCCTTTGCCGTGCGCGCGCTCGGCGATCTGTCGCCGCTGGCGCGCCTTCGCCGCGCCACTCACGGGCCGCACGTCGGTGCGCGCCGCGTGCTCGTCGAGCACCTCCAGGCCCGGGCCGGCGGCGTCGAGGCGCTCGGGCTCCCGGACGATCCGGATCGGCCGCTCGCGGTCGAAATCCACGCGCCACACCCCCACCGCGTCGGGCAGCCGGTTCAGGTGCGCGCCAGTGACGTGTGATTCGGTCGCCACCACGGCGTAGTCGAGCACGCCGAGGCTGGCGTCGTGGCGCAGCTGGCGGGACAGGCCGCCCGGCCGCTCCAGGTCGGGTTTGTTCTCCACGCCGACCAGGCCGCCGATCCACTCCGGGTAGCGTGTGGGCTGGCGGACGACCTGCTGGCCGTCCCGGCGTGTCACGTCCAGAAACCCGGTTTCGGCGCCCGCGTCGGCGACCGCTCGCGCGCGCTCCGGCGGGCCGTCGAACACCCGTGTCACGCGTTCGTACGTCCCGACGGGGACGGGCGCGTCGAGCACCGCACGCGGGATGGTGTCGCTGGTGAGCGCCATCCGGGCGTCGAACGCCGGCCCCGGCAGCACGCAGACGGCGTCCACGATGCGCCCGCCCGTGGCGTGCACGCTCGTCCCGAGTTGCCGGGCGACGACGCCCGCCTCCCCCACGCCGGGCACTCCGTCGGCTTCGAGGTGCGCGCACAGCCGCAGTTCGAAGGCGTACTCTCGCACGGCTACCCCCGCGTACGGCACCCGTTCGGGAAACCGTTGCCCATGGGGTTCCGGCGACGACTCCGTAACAGTAGGTTTATCAGTCGCTCGGGGCGAAATTCACGCAAGATTACTCTGTGAACATGGCAGACGAACACCGTCAACCGGAGGTGAACATCGGACTGGTCGGCCACGTCGACCACGGCAAGACGACCCTGGTCCGCGCACTCAGCGGTGAGTGGACTGACCAGCACTCCGAGGAGATGAAACGCGGGATCTCCATCCGCCTCGGGTACGCCGACGCCACGCTGCGTCGGTGCCCTGACTGCGACGAACCGGAGTGTTACACGGTCGCGGAGACGTGCCCCGAGCACGACACCGCCACCGAAATCGAGCGCACAGTCTCGTTCGTTGACGCCCCCGGTCACGAGACGCTGATGGCGACGATGCTGTCGGGCGCCGCACTGATGGACGGCGCGGTGCTCGTCGTCGGTGCCAACGAGCCGGTCCCCCAGCCCCAGACCGAGGAGCACCTCATGGCGCTGGACATCATCGGCATCGAGAACATCGTCATCGCACAGAACAAAGTCGACCTCGTCGACGCCGAGGAGGCCCGACAGAACTACGAGGAGATCCAGGCGTTCGTCGAGGGGACCGTCGCGGAGGACGCGCCGGTCGTCCCGGTCTCCGCCGAACAGGAGATCAACGTCGATCTCGTTATCGACGCCCTCCAGACGGAGATCGCGACCCCCGACCGCGACCCGAGCGCCGATCCCCTGCTGTACGCCGCGCGATCGTTCGACATCAACCGCCCCGGCACCGAGTGGGGCGGCCTCCTCGGCGGTGTCATCGGCGGCAGCCTCGTGGACGGCGAACTGGAAGCCGGCGACGAACTCGAACTCCGGCCCGGCCGCGAGGTCGAGGAAGGCGGGAAGACGGAGTGGCGGCCGGTCACCACGGACGTCCGCAGCCTCCAGGCCGGCGGCGAGGACGTCGACAGCGCCAGCCCCGGTGGCCTCCTGGGCGTGGGCACGGGCCTCGACCCGAGCCTGACGAAAGGCGACGCGCTCGCCGGCCAGGTCGCCGGGCCGCCCGGCAGCCTGCCGCCGACGTGGGAGTCCTTCGAGATGGACGTGGATCTGCTCGAGCGGCTCGTCGGCGCGGCCGACGGCGAGCAGATCGACGACATCTCGACGGGTGAGCCGCTGATGCTCACGGTCGGCACCGCCACCACCGTCGGCTCGGTGACGAGCGCGCGCGACGGCGAGTGCGAGGTCGCACTCAAGCGGCCCGTCTGTGCGCCCGCCGGCGCGAAGATCGCGATCAACCGTCGCGTCGGCGCGCGCTGGCGACTCATCGGCGTCGGGACGCTGACGGAGTCCGAGTAGACGCATGCAGGCGGTCGCCATCGACACCAACGCGTTGTTGTTGCCGGCCACGCAGCCGCTCCGGCTCTTCGAGGAGCTCGACCGGCTGCTCGGCGACTACGACGCCGTTGTCCCCCAGGCGGTCCACGACGAGCTCGTGGCGCTCGCGGCGGGCGCGGGAGAGACGGCGTCGGCGGCCAGCGTCGGCGTGGATCTGGCGACCGACCGGTGTGGCACGCTCCGGACAGACGTATCGTATGCGGACGACGCGCTCCACGCGCTTGCGGTGAGTGAGGACGTGGACGCGGTCGTGACGAACGACGGCCCCCTGAAAGAGCGCGTGCTCGACGCGGGCACACCGGTAATTCATTTACGGGGCCGGACGCAACTCACCATCACTCGACCATAGAAGATGTACAAGCGAGCACGGCTGAAAGACACGATAGAGGTCCCCCCCGAGTATCTCGGGGCTGTCGGTCCGGACCTGGTGAAGCGGCTACTACAGGACAAACTCGAAGGACGCATGGACGAAGACGTCGGCAGCATCGTCACCGTCACTGAGGTCCACGACCTCGGTGAGGGCGCGGTGTTGCCGAACCGTCCGGGCGTCTACTACGAGGCGGAGTTCGACGCGGTGACGTTCGAACCCGAGATGCAGGAGGTCGTCGACGGCGAGGTCGTCGAAGTCGTCAGCTTCGGGGCGTTCGTCGGCATCGGCCCGGTCGACGGGCTGTTGCACGTCTCCCAGATCAGCGACGAATACCTCGCGTTCGACGAGGAGAACCAGCAGCTGGCGTCCCGGGAGTCGAATCAGGTGCTCGGAACGGGTGATTCGGTGCGGGCGCGCATCGTCACGAAGAGCATCGACGAGCGCAACCCCCGGGAGTCGAAGATCGGCCTGACAGCGAAACAGCCCGGCCTCGGAAAGCACGGCTGGCTGCAGGCCGACCGCGAGCAGGCCGACGCGGCAAGCGAGGGCGAGTAGATGGCGTCGAATCGCCTCGCGTGCCACGACTGCCACCGGATCGTCGAGCCCGACGAGGAGATGTGTCCGTACTGCTCGTCGAACAGTCTCACCGAGGACTGGGCGGGCTACGTGGTGATCACCCACCCCGACACCTCGGAGATCGCGGACAAGATGGAAGTGCATGAGGCCGGCGAGTTCGCGCTGAAGGTTCGGTGAGGACGGTGTCGGAGACGGACGCAGCGGCGACGCTGCCGGCCGACGCTCGGGACGCGTTCAAATCCCCCATCGGGCCCGTGTACACGGACGCGGCGGCGCTGCTGGCGGACGCCACGCCCCCGATCATTGCGGTCGGTGACGTGGTGACGTACCACCTCGTCGATGCCGGGCAGACGCCGGCCGTGGCGGTCGTCGACGGGCGCACCGAGCGTGACGCCGTTCGGCCCGCCGTTCGGGACGCGATCCCGGAGCCCGATCTCACCGTGGCCAGCGAGCCGGGGACGGTGTCGGTGTCGCTGGTGCGCGCGCTCGTCGACGCCATCGCGGACGCCGACGCCACCGTGGTGTCCGTCGACGGCGAGGAGGACCTCGCTGTTGTCCCCGCGGTGCTGGCGGCGCCCGCCGACGCCACCGTGGTGTACGGCCAGCCCGGCGAGGGAATGGTGCGGGTGCCCGTGACCGACGCGGGGCGCGCGGAGATGCGCGAGCGCGCCGACCGCCTGGAGACGACGGCGGCGTTCTGGCGACTCGTGGACTGATGCGGCGTTCGAAATGCTTTTACAGATTTCCCGCGCAAGTACGTGTTAACTGACCATGGAAATCGAGATTCTGGGGCAGGAGGACAATCCCCTGCTTCACCGGACGGACGTCCAGTTCAAGATCGTGCACGACGACGCCACTCCGTCGCGGCTGTCCGTGCGCGACAGTCTCGCGGCGAAGCTCGACAAAGACTCCGAGGAAGTCGTCGTGCACGAGCTCGACACGAAGTTCGGCATGCGGAAGACGCGTGGCCGGGCGAAGGTGTACGACTCGCCGGCCCAGGCCGCCGAGGTCGAACACGATCACATGCTCGAACGGAACAAGATCGGCGCCGACGACGCCGACGCCGAGGAGGCCGAGTAAAATGGCGCGCGGTGACTACTACAGCGACGACGGCACGACGGACAAGGAGATGTGCCCGCGCTGCGGGGACACGTTCCTCGCGGCCCACGACGACCGCCAGGTGTGTGGGCGCTGCGGGTACACCGAGTGGGAGTAACGGTATAGATGCGCGTGCTCGGCGTCGAAGGGACAGCGTGGTGTGCGAGCGCGGCGCTGTACGACGCCGACGCTGCTGCTGATTCTGTCGTCATCGAATCCGACGCGTACCAGCCCGATAGCGGCGGCATTCATCCGCGCGAGGCCGCCGAACACATGCGGGAGGCGATCCCCGCAGTCATCGAGACGGTGCTCGGGGCGGCCGACGGCGACATCGACGCGGTCGCGTTCTCCCGCGGGCCGGGCCTGGGGCCGTGTCTGCGCATCGTCGGATCGGCGGCGCGCGCGCTCGCCCAGGCTCTCGACGTACCCCTCGTGGGCGTCAACCACATGGTTGCGCACCTCGAAATCGGCCGCCACCAGTCTGGGTTCCAGCAGCCCGTCTGCCTGAACGCAAGCGGCGCGAACGCCCACGTGTTGGCGTACCGCAACGGCCGGTATCGCGTGCTCGGGGAGACGATGGACACCGGCGTCGGGAACGCCATCGACAAGTTCACGCGCCACGTCGGCTGGCAGCACCCCGGCGGGCCGAAAGTCGAAACGCACGCCCGGGACGGCGAGTACACCGCGTTGCCCTACGTGGTGAAGGGCATGGACTTCTCGTTTTCCGGGATCATGAGCGCCGCCAAAGACGCCGTCGACGACGGCGTGCCGGTGGCCGACGTCTGCCGGGGGTTGGAGGAGACCATGTTCGCGATGCTGACCGAGGTCGCGGAGCGCGCGCTCGCGCTCACCGGCCGGGACGAACTCGTGTTGGGCGGCGGCGTCGGCCAGAACGACCGGCTGCGGGGGATGCTCGAAGCGATGTGTGCGGCCCGCGGGGCGTCGTTTCACGCGCCCGAGCCGCGGTTCCTGCGGGACAACGCGGGCATGATCGCGGTGCTCGGCGCGAAGATGGCGGCCGCCGGGGCGACGATCCCCGTGGCCGACTCCGCGATCAACTCCCAGTTCCGCCCCGACGAGGTGTCGGTGACGTGGCGCGACCCCGAGTCGCCGGCACGCGACCCGGGGGCCGACGCCGTGCGCCAGGGCGCCGAAGCCACCGTCACGTTCGCCGACGACGCCGTGATCAAGGAGCGCGCGCCGAAGGCCTACCGTCACGACCGCCTCGACGACCGCCTGCGCCGAGACCGCACCGTCCTGGAGGCCAGACTGACCAGCGACGCCCGCCGGCAGGGCGTTCCGACGCCGCTCGTCCGCGACGTCGACGTGCCGGCGGCGACGATCACGCTCCAGCACGTCGGGGACGCCGACCTCCGGGACGCGCTCTCGCCCGCCCGCGTTCGCGCCGTCGGCCGGCATCTCGCGACCATCCACGACGGCGGGTTCGTGCACGGCGACCCGACCACGCGCAACGTGCGCGTCGGCGCCGAGCGCACGTTCCTCATCGACTTCGGGCTGGGGTATTACACCGACGCCGTCGAGGACTACGCCATGGACTGCCACGTCTTCGAGCAGAGCCTCGTCGGCACCGCCGCCGACGCCGACGCTCTCGTTGCGGCCTTCGAGGACGCCTACGAGGAGGCCGCCGCCAGCGGGCGCGTGCTCGACCAGCTGCGCGCCGTCGAGGGCCGGGGGCGTTACCAGGACGACCCCGAGACGGCGTAGTCCGGGGCGCTCCCAAACTGATATGTCCGCCGCCGCCGAAGACGGCGTATGGTCGAGAAACCCACCAGCGGCAGCCTGTTCGGTGTGCCGTACAACTTCGAGCGTCCGAAACTCTCCGCGATGCTGTCGGCGTACTGGCAGCCCGGCGAGGGCATGCTCGTCGAGAAGCCGTTCGGGATCGGGTACACGTTGAACCTCGCGAACTGGCGGTCGTGGATCGTGCTCGGCGTCGCGGGCGTTCTGCTGTGGCAACAGCAGGGCAGCGACGCCGCCAGTGAGGACGCCGAGTCGGCCGTCGACGACGCCGTCGAAGTCGTGGTCGACGACTAACCGACGCCATCTTCTCCCCGCAGCCCCACCGCTGGCGTACATGTCTACGCTCCGGTTCGTCACGACGAACAGCGGGAAGGTACAGGAAGCCGCGTCCTACCTCGACGGCCTCCGGCGGGTTGAGCAACTCGACTACGATTACGCGGAACTCCAGTCCGATGACCTGGCGGCGATCGCCACGCACGGCGCCCGAGAGGCCTACCGGGAGACCGACGACGACACCCCGGTTATCGTCGACGACGCGGGGCTGTTCGTGCGCGGTCTGTCGGGGTTCCCCGGGCCGTATTCGGCGTACGTCGAGGACACGCTCGGTATCGAGCGCGTGTGGGAACTCGCCAGCGATCTCGACGACCGGCACGCCGCGTTCCGGTGCGTGGTGGCGTACACTGACGGCGACACCGTGGAGACGTTCACCGGGGCCGTCCAGGGAACGATGGTTGCGCCGCGGGGCGACGGCGGCTTCGGTTACGATCCGATCTTCGAACACGACGGGACGACGTTCGCGGAGATGCCCACGGACCGGAAGAACGCGCTCAGCCATCGCGGGCGCGCGCTCGCGACGTTCGCCGACTGGCTCGCCGAGCGGGCGGACTGAGCCGGGCGGGCGGACTACGCGCGTGGGTCGCGGTCGGGACCGGGGTAGTCGCCGCCCACGACCACCGGGTACAGCGACGCCGGATCGAACAGGCGGGCGAACGCCCGCGGCGATTTCACGCTCACGGAGACGCGGCCGGCGAGCGCCGCGCCGGTGGCCGCCGACTGGAGGTCGTCGTCGTGGGTGAGCACGTGGGCGGCGCCGCCGCGCATGGCGGCCGCGAGCGCGGGCTGGTCGCCCTCAGGGTGTTCGACGGTGGTGACGCGGTCGGCGATGCGGTCCCGCCAGTCGGCCGCGAGCGCGTCACTACCCAGGGCCGCGATCACCGCCTGGGCGTCGTCCAAGAGGGGCGTGCTGGCGACCAGTGTCACCCAGTCGTGGGCGCGCACCACGTCCAGCGCGGCGCGCGCGTGCCCGTCGACGAACACGTCCGCGGCGAGCACGTCCGCGTCGGCGGCGACCGCCGCGGGGTCGGGGTTACTCGCCACGGCGTGCGTCGAGTTCCGCGTGGATGTCAGCGCGCGATACGTCGGCGTCGGCGCCGCGCTCGAAGAGGGTCTGCCAGGCTGTCATTGTGTTGTGGCCATCAGCTGTCGCACGTTCGCCCGGTAGTCGGCGGGCGTTAATCCCAGATCGATGTCGATGGTGATAGTGATTGCGTCCGAGAGCTCTCGGGTCGCCGTCTTGGTGTAGTTCTGTGCGGGGTACGCGCCCCCGGCAACGACGACGTCGTCGCCCTCGTTCCACACCGCGAGGTCCCCAGCAACCGCGATGCCTCCGGCGTCGATGGTGACGGTGTCGCCGCCGGTCTCGTACTCGATGTCACCGACCCGGTAGTCGCCCTGGAACGTCGCCATCGCCGGCTCTTGACCGGTTGCGGTCGTCAGCGTCTCCACGCCGGTCTCGGTGATGTTCGTCACGCCGCGGTCGCGCATGCGCCGGCGGAACTGGCTGCGGGCCTGTGCCGTGGTTTTGTCGAGGACTTCCGCGCGGCCGACGTTCCCCGGCAAGTCGTTCAGTGGCGGGTCGAAGTTGATGTGTGATGCGGTGAAGACGCCGAGCGTGGCGTCGACCCGCCCACCGGTGTCCTCGGCGACGGCGGCCGCGAGTTCGGCGTTCCGGTACGTCAGCGTGACCGCCTTCCCCGCCACCTCGACCGGGCCGTACGACTCCGAGAACACGGTCTCTTCGCTGCGGTCGGCACGCTCCCAGCCGCCCGCGTCCAAGGCGTCGCTCGACACGTCCGGCGGCGCGACGGTCCCCACCGCAGCCGAACATCCCCCCAGGATGCCCAGCCCGGCAGCGCTCACTCCCCCGATGAAGCTGCGACGATGCATACACCGCGTCGGGGGTTCGGCTGTATGCATGTTGTGGCCAGTTTAGCCGCCGGTGTGGCTGTACATTACGATCGCCCACCAAGACGTACGTTTAGTTACATTTATTCGTATTTCCAGTCCGATTGCTGACGTTCTCACGCGGCTGTCTTCCCGTATCTCGCGTATTTCAGACTCTGGGCTGTCGTCTGTCTGACGTGGATTTATGGGGGGTCGCAGTGTAGGATTCAAGCGGACGCGCGACCCCCTCCCTCCCCCCGCGCGTCCAACACTCTCCCACTCCCGCTTTTGGCGACGACTGCATCGACACGCACCGCTGTCCGTAACTTTACAACCATCCAGCACCCACTCCACCCATGGCCGCCCCCGGGCCGTCCGCCGACACTGATACCGGTCTCGACGCGCTCGTCGACGACGCCGGGTTTTTTCGCTCGCTGGTCGAACACGGCTCGGACGCGATCGTCACCATCGACGACGACAGCACCATCCGGTACGCCAACCAGGGCGTCCACCGCGTCCTCGGCTACCGCCCCGACGACCTGATCGGGGACTCGCTCACGACCATCATGCCACCGCGGTTCCACGACGCCCACTTCGACGCCGTCGACCACTACCTCGAAACGGGGGATCGCCGACTCGACTGGAACGCCATCGAAATGCCCGGCCAGCATGCCGACGGCCACGAGATCCAGCTGTCCATCACGTTCGAAGAACACGTCCACAACGGGGTCCGCGCCTTCTCCGGGATCATGCGCGACGTCTCCCGCCAGAAAGCCTACGCAGCCACGCTCGAATCGCTCCAAGACATCACGCACACCCTCATGCAGGCCCGCACCCCCGGTGCCATCGGCGACCACGTGGTCGGAGCCGCCGTCGACATCATCGGCTTCCCGGTGGCGTCCCTGTACCGGTGTGACGACGCCACCGGCGTGCTCCGACCGGTCGCGCAAAGCGACGCCGCGGCGGCGCTGTTCGCGGACCCACCCGCCCTCTCAGCGGGCTCGCTCGCCTGGCATGCCTTCGAGACCAACGACTCGGCGGTCTACCACGCCGACGCGGACGCCACCACCCCCGTCCACGACCCCGACGGCCCCATGATCGCCGAGTACGCCGCCCCGCTCGGCGAGCACGGCGTCCTCCTCGTCGGGGACACCGACGACGTGGCGTTCGACGACCACACCAGCCGCCTCATCGAACTGCTCGCCGCGAACACCCAAGCCGCACTCGAACGCGCCACGCGCGAAGCCGAACGCGAACGGCAGAACGAACAGCTCGAACGGTTCGCCAGCATCGTCTCCCACGACCTCCGGGACCCACTCCAGACCGCCCGCGCCACGGTCGCACTCGCAAAGGCCGGCGACGACGACGCGCTGACGGATCTCACCGCCGCCCTCGACCGCATGGACGCGCTCATCGCGGACGTGCTCACGCTCGCGAAACACGGCCAGACGGTCGGCGAAACCGAGCCCGTCCCCGTCGCGTCGGTCGCCGCCGACGCGTGGTCGACGGCCGGCGCACCCACCGCGTCACTGTCGACGGCCCCGGATCTGCCGACGCTCAACGCCGACCCCGAGCGCCTGCGCACGCTCTTCGAGAACCTCTTCGGGAACGCCGTCGCACACGGCGGCGACGACGTCACGGTCACGGTCGGCGCGCTCACCGGCGCTGACAGCGGCGGGTTCTTCGTCGCCGACGACGGCGACGGCTTCGGTGACACCGACACCGCACAGCTGTTCGACTACGGATACACGACCGACACCGACGGCACCGGCTTCGGCCTCAGCATCGTCCGCGACATCGCCACCGCACACGGCTGGACGATCGACGCAACCACCAGCGACAGCGGCGGCGCGCGATTCACGATCCACACACAATGACCGAGACACACCCCGACCAGTCCGAGATGCGCTCGACCGAGCCCGTCGTCCTCGTTGTCGACGACGAACCACGCGTCGCCGAAGCCTTCGCGCTCTGGCTCGAAGACGACTACGAGGTCCGCACAGCCACCAGCGGAGCGGCCGCACTGGAGGCCGCCGACGACGACGTTTCGGTCGCGCTGCTGGACCGCCAGATGCCCACCATGACCGGCGACGAAGTGCTCGCCGCGCTCCGCGAGCGCGCCCTGGACATCCGCGTGGCGATGGTGACCGGCATCGACCCCGACTTCGACATCGTCGAGATGCCCTTCGACGAGTACATCCAGAAGCCCGTCGACGGCGACACCCTCCACGACGTGGTTGCGCGCCTGCGCACGCTCAACCAGTACGACGACTCCATCGACGAACTCTACCGCGTCACGCAGAAACTCGCCACCCTGGAAGCCCAGCTCTCGGAGCGCGCGCTCGCGGACAACGACGAATACCAGCGCCTCCGCGAGCGCAAAGCCACGCTGTCGGAGGCCGCCGACGCGGCACTCGACGCCGCCGGCACGTCCACCGACGCGCTGGGCGACGAGTTCGCGCGCCTCTTCTAGCCGAGCCGCGACAGCAGATCCTCGACGTACGCCGGCACCGCCACGTCCGCGAGGTCGCCGTCCGCGTTCCAGGACGCCACCACCTCGTAGCTGCCGTCGCGCTCGACGTCCAGCTCCCACTCGGTGCCGTCCGCGTCGGTCACCTCGACGCGCGCGCCGCCGGACTCCAGGGGCCGCTGGGGCGCGATCTCCACCGTGTTCCCGTTGTAGGCTTCGACAGTTTCGGCGTCCATATCCGGGGGTACGTCAGCCCCACACTTGAGCGTTCAACGACGGCGTGTCACCTCACGAGGTCCCAGACCTGCACGTCGTCCCCGGAGCCGGTGGGTCCAGAGCCACGGCTACGCACTCGCTTCGTCGCCCGCAGGAAAAGCCTAGGCCGGAATTTGAATCCGGGGTCTCGTCCTTACCAAGGACGCGCTTTACCGCTAAGCTACCCAGGCACGCATTACGATTGAAGGTCCGGAAGTGACTTTATGCGTTTCGATTCAGCGCTCGATACCTGGCGGCGTGCCGACACGATCGTCGGACTGCACGGAGCCGACGCGCGCCATGATCTCCGCGACGCGCTCGGGGAGCGCGTCCGCGGCCGCCGGCAGCGGCTCGCCGTGGTTGTCCGCGAGGCCGACGAGATACTGCCGGAGCGCCACCGGCGGGTCGCTGCCCGTCGCGGACCCGCCCGCGATGGCCGCCAACTCGAAGACGTTGGCCTCCAGGCAGCGGTCGGTGGGCGCGCGGTCGGCGTGCCTGTCGGTCTGCTCGCGGCCGAACGCCCGCACTGTTTCGACCGCCTGGTCGGCGGCCTCCGTGCGCGCCAGCAGCCGGAAGCCCCGGGCGACCAGCACGTCCGCGGCGAGAATGTCGAGGTCGTCGCCGGGGTCGTCGGGTGCGTCGGCCGCCGTCCACGGCTCCGCGCTCACGAGGCCTCGCGTCACCCGGAGGCCGTCGTAGATGAGCTGCACGCCGGCCGCGCGCTGGGCGATGGCGTGCTCGTCGACAGCGCCGTCGACGACACGCGCGCTCAGCAGCGTCAACACCCCGGGAAGCATCGACGACGACACCACGTGGTCGTCGATGACTGTTTGGAGCCCGTCCGGCGTAACGTCAGTAATGGCCTCTCTGGCGGCTGCACGTGCCTGTTCGGCCTCCTCCATCACACCCGCCTAGCGGAGCGAACGGCAAAGACCTTTGGAAAGTACTACCACGTATTGGCATGCTCTCGATCACCGACGGCGACGCCGTCCGCGAGATCACACTCGACCGGCCCGACGCCAGGAACGCGCTCACGCGCCAGGGGGTGACGGCGCTGGCCGACGCAGTGACCGCGGCCTCCCAGCCGGTGGTCTACCTGCATGGAGCCGGCACGGCGTTCTGCGCGGGCTCGGACCTCGATGTCGTCGCGGACCTCGACGGCGACACGGGGGCGGCGTTCGCCCGCCGCGGCCAGCGAACCATGAACGCCATCGCGGACGCCGACGCCGTGGTTGTCGCGGGGGTCGACGGTCCAGCCCGCGGGGGCGGTGTGGAGCTCGCGCTCGCCTGCGACGTGCGCGTCTGCACGCCGGCCGCGTCGTTCGCCGAGACCGGCGTGACGCTCGGGCTGTTCGGCGCGTGGGGCGGCACGCGACGCCTCCGGCAGGCGGTCGGCACCACGCACGCCGCCGACCTCTCGCTGTCCGGGCGCACCGTCGACGCCGCCGACGCCCGTGCGATGGGGTTGGTGTCCCGGATCGTCGAGGACCCGCGCGCGGTCGCCGACGAGATCGCCGCCAACGACCCCGACGCGCTGCGAGAGCTGCAGGCACTGCTGGGCCAGAACGGCAGCCAAGCGGCGACCGACGAACGGGAGGCCGCGGCGTTCGGCCGACTCCACGCGGAGCCGCGTTAGGGGGCCGGCGGCATCGCGCGCTTGTGTTTGCTGGCCCCGTAGAGGTCCCGGACGGTCTCGACCACTGACGGGTCGATGTCGAGGTGGGTGGCCGTCGCGCTCGCTGGGAGGCCGCCGTCGACGTGCACCGCGAGCACGGCGTCGATGGTGTCGTAGTCAACGCCGAGCTCCCCTGCGTCGGTCTGGTCGGCCCACAGCTCCGCGGTCGGGGCTTTCGTCACGAGGTCCTCGGGCACGCCCAGGTCGCGGGCGAGCTGTCGCACCTGCATCTTGTAGAGGTTCCCGATGGGGTTGCAGTCCACGGCCTGGTCGCCGTACTTGGTGTAGTAGCCGGTCATCGCCTCCGCGCGGTTGCCCGTCCCGAGTACGACACCGTCGCCGTGGTTCGCGACGAAGTAGTTGATCACGGCGCGCGTCCGCGCTCGCGCGTTCCCGACCGCGACTTCGTCGCCGGCCGCGTCCGGGAACACGTCGGTCAGCTGGGTCACGAACGGATCGATCTCCACGACGTCGTACTCGATGCCGAGGTCTTCGGCGACCCGCTCGGCGTCGCTCATGTTCTGGTCGCGGGACACCGCGCCCGGCATCACGAGCCCGTGGAGGGCGTCGGCACCGAGTTCGTCGACGGTGAGGTGTGCAACGGTCGTCGAGTCGATGCCGCCGGACAGCCCGAGCACGCAGCGCTCGGCGCCCGCCGCCGCGACGGTGTCTCGGATGAACGACTGGATGCGGTCGCGGCGCTCGGCGAGCTCGGCCGCGGAGAACCGCAGGTCGAGTGGCGAAACGGTGTCTGGGGCGCTCATCGTCTCTAGGTTTGGCCCGAGCAGTAAAATCCCCGCGGCTAGTCACTCGTCCACACGCCGGCGTCCGCCAAACGCTACGTTGAAGTGCCACCACAGTCAACGATGGATCACCGCTGTTCGAGCGCGGCGCGCGCTGGTGGTCTAGTGGTAGGACATGAGCTTCCCAAGCTCATAGCCCGGGTTCAATTCCCGGCCAGCGCATCCTTCACGCGCCCGGTTCTGCCGAGCGCCGACTGACCCCCGATAGCTGTGGCTGTGGCGGTCGCCCACGCCGGAACCCTCTTGTCGCGGGCGCTGGGACGATGCGTCATGGCACTTGACGCCAGCGCTGCCCGCGAGCACGTGTGCACCGCTCACGCCGACGTGCTCGCGGCCGTCGGGGCCGCTGCGGACGCCGTCGACGCAGCCGCCGCGTCCAGTGGCCCCCGACTCGGCGCGGCCCTGGAGTCGCGGCTCACCGACCGCGGCGTGCTTGCTTCGCTGCCCGGGGTGCTTGCCGCGGCCGTGTCGGCGGCCGGCGGCGAGCTGCCAGCGGAGCCGGTGGCAGCACCGCCGTACGTCGTCGTGACGGGCCGCGGCCCGGTGTTGCGGGCGACACTCGACGCCGGCCGGTTGGTCGTCGAACTGCGGGTGTTCGCGCTCACCGACGCGAACCGCTACGAGCGCCGCGACGGAGTGGCCGTCGAGGCGTCCGTCAGGTAGCCGCGCACGGCTGCCGTGGGGCAGCCGAGACTGGAGGCGATCACCGCACCGCGGGATACGTGTCACGCCCGATCCATTCGCGGAGGCGGCTGGCTCCGGCGGTGTCGTACCGGAGCGGGCGACGCCACCACGGCCCCCGCCCGGAGTCCGCCGACCACTCGGTGACCGCTCGGTTCGCTTCAGTGCCTTGCGCCCCGCTTAACGGGACCGCAGTGTCGTACAGCCGCGAGGCGTCGGGGTCGCCAGCGAGCAGGACCGCGGCGTCGAAGGGGTCACGGTGGCAGTGAGCGTTCCCCGCGAACGCCGCCCGCTCGTCGGCCGACAGGGCTGCGTACTCGTCGCCGGGCAGCGGGTCGCGGGCGAGCGCGAACTCGCCGATGAGGTACGCCCCCCAGTCGGCCGCCATCCAGGCGGCGGGGTCGTCGGGGGCGTCCAGCGTGGCGTAGAAGTAGACGTCGTCGCCGGCCGACAGTTCCAGCAGCGGCCGGGCTTTCAGGTCATGCGGGTCGCCGTAGGTGTACCGCTCACAGCACGGGTACTCGGCGAACGACGGATCGAGGTGCACGGGCGTATCCCGCAGGTCCGGCGGGATCGTGATCGGGAGATCGAGGTCGGCGTACGTCGGCACCGAGCCGGCGGTCGGTTCGGGCTCGGGGATAGGAACGTAGACGAACGAGCCGTCGGCTCGCAGCGGCCCGCGGAACCCCGGCTGGTTCGTGTTCGCGGCGACGTTGATCGCGACTCCTGTGGTCACGGCTGTAGTGACCGCACGCAGCGCCGACAGAAGTCGTATCCGGAGTCGTTTTCCGTGCCGCAAGCCGGACACGTCGCCGCGGTCGGGGTCGGGTCGTCGTCCGCGCGCTGGTTGGCGTCCCGGTCCGGGGGTTGTGGTGCCACCTCGGTGACACCGATGTCGCCGCGCTGGATGCGCCGCCACACCGCGATCTGGAGCACCGCAACCACGACCATCGCGAGCAGGAATGGCGCCCACTCCATGCGCCGTGCTACCACGGCCAGGCTCTTTAGCGTTCGCCCGGTGGCGAGCGGTCCCGCTGGAACTCGTCGTACACGGCGGCGTCGGCCGGCACCGCGTCGTCGAGTCGGCGCTCGGCCTGCCGGCGTTCGCCGCCCGCATCCAGGGGCGCGGCGACCGCCTCCCACCCCGGCTTCACGCGCACGCTCTCCGCCGGGCTCCCGACCGCAATGTGGTGGGCCGGCACGTCGCCCTGTACGACCGACCGGGAGCCGACGAGCGCGTTCTCCCCAACGCGGACCCCCGCCCGCACGAGCGCGCCCTGGGTCACCCGCGCGTCGGCACCGATCTCGGTGCGGTAGTTCGTCACGTCGGTCTGGTCGACCACGTCGTGGTCGTGCGTGTAGAGGTGTGCGCCGTTGCTCACGCTGGCCCGCGCCCCGACCACGAGCTCGCCGCGGTCGTCGAGGTGCACGCCGTCGTGAACGACCGCGTTGTCACCGAGTTCGATGTTGTGGCCGTAGGTCATCGTGATGCCCTTGAACAGCCGCACGTCCTCGCCGACGCCGGCGAACAGGTGGCCCGCGAGCATCCGGCGGAACGGGAGCGCGACGTCGACGTTGTCCGCCAGCGGCGTGGTGTCGAACTGCCGCCACAGCCACTGCAGGGGTTTCGAGCGCGCGAACGCCGCCTCGTCTTTCTCGGCGTAATACTCCGATTCGAGGCTGGCGTTCCGGGGGTCGAGGGTTGCCAGCCGCGCCGCCGCGGCCGGCCGGACGTCGTCGCCGTCCCGCCAGGCCTCGTAGGCGTCCCGCTCGCCGCGGAGGTCCGCGAGCGTCCCCGTGACGGCCGTGGCCAGCTCGTCGGGCGTCTCCGCGGCGGACAGCCGCTCGTCGACGCCCGACACGAACGCCCGACGAACGTCCTTGGCGTCCGCGGGCAGCGAGACGTGTCGCTTGGTCATGCCGTTCCGTGGGCCGCCAGCGGCATAGTGGTTTTCGTCCCGAAAGCTGCCGCCGCGACGGGTCTCGCTGGGAGTCAGTCGGTGGCTGACGACAGCAGCACCGCGGCGACGCCGGCGACCGCGAGCACGCTGACCAGCGACACGAGGGACTCCTCCCCGGCCGTCGTGAGTCCGAGCGAGACCACCGCGACGAGCAGTCCTACTCCCAGCACCGTCAGTCGGTCCAGCCTGCGTTGGAGGGCGTCGTCCATGCTCGTGGCTGTCGAATCCACGCGACGAAACCGTATCCCTGTCGCTGGAACCGTCGGCGCTAAGTGGCACAACACCCAACCCTGACACATGCAACATCGGGAGCTCGGTGACTCCGGCGTTGAGGTCAGTGAAGTCGGGTTCGGCGCATGGGTCGTCGGCACGGACTGGTGGGGCGACCGCGACGAGGACGACGCCCTGGAGATGGTCGAGTACGCCCTCGACCACGGCATCACGTACTTCGACACGGGCGACGTCTACGGCCACGGCCGCAGCGAGGAGCTGCTCGGGGAGGCGCTGGCCGAGCACGGCGACGAGATGACCGTCGCCACCAAGGTCGGCTACGACTTCTACAACAACCCGCAGGCCGGCCACGGCGAACTCCCCAAGGAGATGGGCGTCGACTACCTCCGGGACGCCGTCGAGAAGTCCATGGACCGCCTCGGCGTCGACCACGTCGACGTGCTGCAGTTGCACAACCCGGACGTCGACGAACTCACGCCCGATGTCCTGGATCTGCTTGACGACCTCCGCGCGGACGGCCGTGCCGACGCCATCGGCGTCGCGCTCGGCCCCTCGATCGGCTGGCTCGCCGAGGGCGATCACGCCATCGAGGCGGCCTTCGACTCCGTGCAGTACGTCGGCAACGTCCTCGAACAGGACGTCCACAACCACTTCGTCGACTCCGTCCGGGAGCGGGGCGCGGCCACGTCCCTGATCCCCCGTGTCCCGCACTCGTCGGGCCTCCTGAACGAGCAGGTCACCCCCGACACGGAACTCGGCGAGGGCGACCACCGCGGGTTCCGCCCGGAGGAGTGGTACGAGACCGGCTGGGAGAAAGTCGACGCGCTGCGCTTCCTCGAACGCGACGGCGAGCGCACCATGGGGCAGGCGGCCATCCAGTGGCTGCTGAGCTTCGACGAGGTCGCGACCGTCACGCCGACGTTCCGCTCGAAAGCAGACATCGAGGCGTGGGCGAGCGCCTCCGAGACGCCCGCGCTCAGCGACGCGGAGCGCGAGCGCGTCGCGGAGCTCTACGCGGACAACTTCGGCGTCGACCGCTTCGACGGCATGGAGAAAGAAGACTACCGCACGAGCGTCGACGGCGACGATCTCCGGGACGCAGGCATCCTCGGATCGGCCGACTGATCCCAACCTATATTCTGTGCGGGACTGAACGCCCGGTGTGCCTGACTCCACCGACCCAGCCACACCGCGGTCGCTGTCCGCCGCCGACCGGCTGGCCCTCGGTGCCCTCGTGCTCCTCTACGTGAGTGCGGGCCTGGACCTCCTGCCGGCCGGCACGGTCGCGGTCAACATGCTGTTAGTGATCGGTCTCCACCGAATCGTCTCCTGACGGCCCGCTGTCGAGTGCTCCCGCGGGTACCACCCGGACAGTGGTCGGGGTGCGCGGTTCCTTACGCGAGGAAGACGTGGCGCGGGCGGTCCGCGAGCACGTCGCGACCCCAGTCGACGGTGTCCCCGAAGTCGTCGCTGCGGAAGAACGCCATGGCGTCCTCCTGGGAGCGCCACTGGCTGGCGATGAACATGTCGTCGTCGTTCTCGACGTTCACCATCAGATCGGTGTCGAAGTGGCCGTCCATGTCCGCGAGCACGCCGGCGACGGTGTCGAACTTCTCGACGAACTCCGCGGTGTGTTCGGGCTTGGTCTCGTAGAACATGCCCATCGTGCCGAACCCGGACTCCTCGCCGGCGCGCTCGACGACCTCGGGCAGGTCGGCGAGGAAGCCGGCGGCGGTGTCGGCGGCGCTGGCGGTGTCCCAGATGGAGACCACTGCGCGCCGGTCGGCCTCGTGGCCGTCGTAGACGGCGGTTTTCACGTGCGTGTCGTAATGCTCGAAGTTCCCCCGCAGCCCCTCGACCTCCTCGAAGAGGTCGTCGGCGCCGGCTTCCGAGTACAGCACCGTCGCGTAGACGTCCTCGCCGTGGGGCTGGCCGGCGTAGATGTCCTCGTCGGCGAGTTCGCCGCGGATGCCGTCGTCGGCCTCGTCGCCGGTGCTGTGGTGGTGCTGTTCGCCGTCGTCGCCGTCGTGGTGGTCGGAGTCACCGTGGTGGTGCGTACGCTCGCCCTCACCGTGGGCGTCCGCCCCGCCCTCGGGGGCGGGCACTCTCTCGCCGGCCATGAACGCCGGCAGATCCGCGGGCGGGAACCGGCGGCCGACGAAGAAGTCGCCGAACGCGCCGTACTTCGCGGACACTTCGTCGAAGCGCATCTCATAGACGATGTCCTTGATGTCGGTGAGGTCGTCGGCGAACAGCGTTACCCCCCACTCCATGTCGTCGAGGCCCACCGAGGACGCGATGACCTGGCTGACCTTCCCGGCGTACTGCTTGCCCAGGTCGCCGTGGACGTCCATCATCTCCGCGCGCTCCTCGATGGGCAGGTCGTACCAGTTCTGCTCGGGCTGGCGGCGCTTGCTCATCGGGTAAAACGAGACGTACGTGTCGTCGGGGATCTCCGGCGTGAGCTTGCTCTCGAAGTACTGCCGGAGCCCGTCGTCGACGGAGTCGGGGTCCTCGAAGTAGTCGGGCGCGGTGTACCCCGAGATCTCGACCACGGAGACGTACGAGTGCGCGCGCTCGGTGTACTCGGCGAACGCGGTCTGCTCGAAGGCCCGCTGGATCCGATCCAGTTCGTCGAGGCTCTCCCGGAAGTGCACGAACAGCAGGTCCGCTTTCTGTCCGGTGATCGAGAACACGCCCGACTCGCCCTCGTCGGCGTCCGCAAGCGCCTCGCGGTCCGCGAGGAACGACGCCGCGTCGTCGAGGGCCGCCGTCCGATCCCGCTCCGGCGCGTCACGCCATGCATCCCAGTCCACGGTGTAGCAGTCGTGGAGCACGAACCATCCCTCGTCTGTCGGCGGAGCGTCTGCCATACATCGGCGTTCGAACCGGGCGTAGAAGGGTTTTCCCAAAGCAGCCCGCAGTGTGACGGCGGCCCACCGACCGAAACCCTTTCACTGCGACCCCCGGAAGGTGGACGCAGATGCGAAAGAGTGGGCCGCCGAAGGGGCTCGTCTCCTACCTGGTGTTGGAGTTGCTTGACGAACAACCCCGGTACGGCTACGAGATCCTCAAGGAGATCGAATCCCTCTCCGGGGGCCACTGGGAGCCGTCCTACGGGTCGGTCTACCCCATCCTCTACAAGTTCGAGGAGAACGGGTACGCCGAACGCCTCGACGTCGAGGACGAACCCGACCGGAAATACTTCGAGTTGACCGACGCCGGCCGCGAGGAACTCGCCGCGAAACGCGAGGAAGTCGGCACGGCGGGCACGGACCTCTTCGATGTCATCCTGGGGTTCTATCACATGTTCGCGGTGCTCGGCACCGACGACCGCTTCGACGTCGAAAACCCACCGGAAGGCACCGGGTGGCGCTTTGACGAGGCGTTCTCGGCGTGGATCGTCGAACAGGTGGTGCGCCACCACGAACACTACTTCTCGGAGTTCGAGCGCGTCCCCGACACCCCCGCGGAGTTCGCCGACCGCATGGGCATCGAGGGCCCCGACGACTAGGACAGCAGCTCCGGCCCGAACAGCATCAACAACAGGCTGCACAGCATCAGCAACCCGATCCCGGTCGTGATCGCGCGCGTCGCCGTCTCCGGCCTCTCGAAGGGCAGTCGCACCGTCACCGCCTCCGCGGCCGACCGCAGCAGGTGGCCGCCGTCAAGCGGGAACGCCGGGATGCAGTTGAACAGCGCGAGGTTGAGGTTCACCCAGCCGGTCCACAGCAACACGTTCGCCGCGCCGAACGTCACCCAGTCCGGGAACACGCCCAGCACGCCGGTGACGTGATAGAAGCTCGCGTTCATCCCCGCGATCCCCGCGAAGTTGAACCCGAGGGTCGGATCCACGAGCCCGATCAGCGGCAGGTACAGCGCGATCACGACCGCCTGCAGGAAGCCCGTGATGGGGTCGTCTGCGCCGCCGAACAGCGTGCTGAGGTACGCCGACCCGGACGTCTCCCCGGAGAGCAGTCCGCGGTAGGTGTCGGCCGGATACAGTGTCGCCCCGAAGCCGTCGACGGCCACCCCGCTGACGCCGCGTGCGGGCGCGATCCCCATGTAGCTGGAGCCGTCGGACTGCTCGCCCAGCGTGATCTCGGTGGTGGTCCGACTCCCGTTGACGTACGCCCCGACGCTGATCGTGTCACCGGGGTCGCGGGCGTCGAGCTCGCCGCTGAGCGCGTCGTACGTGGGCACCCGTGTTCCGTTGACCGAAACCACGACCGCGTTGGTGCCCGCCGACAGGCCGTCCGTGGCGGCCGGCGCGTCGGGGATCGTCGTCACGAGCGCGCCCGCCGGCCCGGTCGCGGTCGCCGCGCCGTCGTTCAGTTCGAACGCCGCAACCTCGCGGTCGGCGAGCGCCGCCCGCAGCTCCGATTCGGTGCTGACCGTCGTGCCGTTGACGGCCGTGATGGTGTCGTTCGTGGTGATCGACAGCGGCGAGTTCGACGCGTTCGCGACCACCGACAGCTGCCGCTCGACGCGCACCGTCTCGTTGCTGGCGAGGGTCACTGGCACCGTGGGGTCGTCGTACTCGTCGAGGGCCTGCCTGAACGCCGTGTTGTTCGCCACCGGCGCGCCACCCACCGCGGTGATGCGGTCCCCCCCGGAGAACCCGGCGGCGGCGGCCGCCGTCCCGTCGTGGACCTCCCCGACGAGGCCGCCGTCCGAAACCGCGACCGCGCCCGCAACCGGCCCGAACAGCAACGCCAGCGTCACCACCACAACGAGAAAGTTGTTCGTGACGCCGGCAGCGAACATCCGGGACTTCGACCCGCGGTCGGCGTCCGCCTGGCTGTCCTGGTCCGGTTCGACGAACGCGCCCACGGGCAACACCGCCAGCAGCGCCACGCCCATGGACTCGACGTCGATGCCCTCGACGCGACACATCAGCCCGTGGCCGAACTCGTGGATGACGATCCCGATGAACAGCCCGGCGATGATCTCCGGCGCAACCGACAACGGCAGGAAGTCGTTGACCCCCGGGATCACCAGCACGTTCGACGGCTGGCTGATGCTCGTTGGCTCCGGCGGATTCAGCAGCGTCGTGATGGCCACCAGGACGAGCGCGATCAGCACGCCGACCAGCACGACCGACGCCAGCCCCAACCCGAAGTTCCCCCACGCGCGCCACAGCCGCTTGGGGGTCGCCATCCAGTCGAGAAACCGCTTCCCGCGCTTCGTGTGGAGGGTCGTTATCGGGCCGCTGGTGTGCACGAACGACGGCAGCAGGCCGCGGCTCTGCGCCCACGACACCGCCGCCCAGTACGCGAGCAGCCCGACCAACAGCAGCTGCCAGGTTTCCATTGTCCGTTGCTTCGGGGGTCTAGGTCAAAAGGAGTTCGGGGATGGATCGCCCGCTCCACCGCCGTCCACGGGGCGGCGTTCAGCCCTCGCGGCGGAGCCGCGTGACCACGAACTCGCGATCGAGCTTCGCGAGGAACGGCCCCAGCTTCGGCCCCTGGTCCTCGTCGAAGAACAGCCGGTAGCCCGCCGCGAAGAACGCGCCGATGTCGATGTCGTGGCGCTTGGCGGCCTCGTAGATCTCGCCCTGCAGCGCCTCCCCGTCGGGGTCCTCGTCGTCGAGGAACGCCGCCAACTCGTCCAGGGCTGCCGCCGTGGCGTCGTCGAAGTCGTGTGCGGGGATCTCGGCGCGCGCGAGCCGGTAGTTGAACTCGTTGTTCGTGCGGCGCGCCCACTCTCGGGCGCGCTCAACGCGCGTGAGCGCGTCCGCGACGGTGTCGGCGTCAGCGTCCGCGGGAATGTGGCCCTCGCGGCGCGCGATCTCCTCGCGCAGGGCGGAGTCCTCGGTCATCCCCAGCACCGCCGCGAACGTGAACGGGATGCGCACGCGATCCGCGTCGATGTCGTCGACGAGCAGCGGGTACACGCGGGCGGCGCGCTCGCGTTCGTCCTCGCTGGCGTCGGCCGCCTCGCCGAAGTACACGCGCTCCATGCGATCGAACTCGTCGACGAGCTGGTCGAGGTGCTCGATGGAGAAGTCCCGCGCGCGGCGGGGGTCCTTGCTGAAGAAATACCGCACCACCGGCAGCTCCAGCAACGCGAGCACGTCCTGGACGAGGATGACGTGGCCGGCCGACGAGCTGAACGGCTCCCCGTCGAGCGTGAACCACTCGTACACCATCGGGGTCGGTGGCTCGTCGCCGAGCACGTTCCGGGAGATGTCCGTCCCGGAGGGCCACGACCCTTCGGCGTGGTCTTTCCCGAACGGCTCGTAGTCCACACCCAGCGTGCGCCACTGCGCCGGCCACTCGAAGCGCCACGGCAGCTTCCCCTCGCGGAGGGTCGCCGTGCCCTCGTGACCACACCCCTCGATGGTCTGGTCGCCGGCGTCCATGTCGGTGCAGACGTACTCGACGGTGCCGGCGTCGGCGTCGACGTCGGTGACCGTCTCGGTCACCTTCCCGCACGCCTCACAGATGGGATTGAACGGCACGTACTCCTCGTCGACTTTGTCCTGGTATTCACCCAGCACGTCGCGGGCCGCCGTGACGTGCTCCAGGAGGTACCGCGTGACTTCCTCGAACCCGCCGTTGGCGTAGGTCTCCGTGTTCGAGACCATCTCGACGTCCACGCCCAGGCGGTCCGCCGAGGACTGAATGAGGTTCGAGAAGTGCGCGCCGTAGGAGTCACAGCACCCGAAGGGGTCGGGGATCTCGGTGTAGGGCGCGCCGAGGTTCTGCCCGAGCGCGCCCGCGTTCACGTCCCCGAGAGCAACGACCTCCCCGTCCAGGTCGGCGAGCTTCCGGGGCAGCCCCCGCAGCGGGTCGCGGTCGTCGCTGGTGAACACCTGGCGTACCTCGTGGCCGCGCTCGCGCAACACCGCCGCCACGAAATACCCGCGCATGATCTCGTTCATGTTGCCGAGGTGTGGCACGCCGGACGGCGAGATCCCGCCCTTGATCACGATCGGTTCCTCGGGGTCGCCGTCGAGCACGCGGTCGGCGGCGGCGTCAGCCCAGAACAGGCGACCGCTGCCGTCGTCTGCGTACGGGTCGTCGTCAGGATGCATGGTCTTACTCCTGGTTGTCGGCCCAGTACGTCATCTGGTTGTCGGTGCCGTCGGGGATCACGTCGGTGCCGTCGTGCTCGCCGAAGCGCACCGCGTCCACGATGCGGCGGGGGTCGGTCCCGTCGAGCACGATGGTGCGGACGCCGGAGCGCTCGATGAGCTTCGCCGCCAGCAAGTCCACGGGTGCCGACGATCCGGCGTTCATCTCGATGTCAGCGATGATGTCCACGAGCTCGCCCGCCGTCATCCGCGTGAAGTGCTCGGCGTCGGCGTCCTCGTTGGGGTCCGCGGAGAACACGCCGGGCACACTGGTCGCGTACAACAGCAGGTCGGCGTCGGTGTACTCCGCGAGCGCGGCGCTCACGGCGTCGGTCGTCTGCCCGGCGACCACGCCCCCCATCACCGCGATGTCGCCGCGCCGCATCGCCTCCCCGGCGTCCTCGTAGTCTTCGGCCGGGCTGGGCGCTGCGTCACCGCCCAACGCGGCGATGAGCAGCCGGGCGTTGAGCCGCGTCACGTCGACGCCGATGTCGTCGAGCTCGATCTCGTTGGCGCCGAGCTCGCGCGCTGTTCCGATGTAGTCCCGTGCGACGCCGCCGCCACCGACCACGGCCCCGACCTCACAGCCGGCGTCGGTCAACTCGTTGATGGCGTCGGCGTGGGCGTCGACTTGGTCGGCGTCCAAGCCGGGCGCGAGCACGCTGCCGCCGATAGAAACCACCACTCGCATACTACAGCCCGGTAGCCCGGTGGCGTGCTTAAGGGTTGTCAACTGATCGCGCGTGCAGCCGTTAGACGGCCGGAAGAAACACTCCTGCGACGTTCGGGACCGTCTAGCTCCGGTGCGCGCGCGCCACGACTGCCGGCACTGTCACCTCCCGATCGTCTGACGTGTCGATGACAGCCCCCGCTGTCACCCGGCCCATGAGATGCTGTCGTCTCCCACCCAAAATAAACTCTGAAACACGAGTATAAACTGTCTGATTGGTTCTAAGCACGTTATAAACTGTACGCAACCCCTCAGTTCACGGGGTGAAACGGCCGAAATCAGCCCGAACGTTCCTTCTGTTATAACCCATCCTGGGCGGTACACGAAAGCGAGGCCAGACACCATGAGCGCACCCAACTCCCCCTCCAGTGAGGCCGAGTCGCAGGACAAGGAAACGCGCCTGAAGTCCTACCTCCGCGAGAAGGCCGACGACGGCGAGCTCTACTTCAAGAGCAAGTTCATCGCCGACGATGTCGATCTCTCCCCCAAGGAGATCGGCGCTCTGATGGTGAAACTCTCGAAGTCCGCCACCGACATCACCGTCGAGAAGTGGTCGTACACCAGCGCCACCACGTGGCGCGTCCAGCCCGCATAACACCCTTCCCCCGCCACTGCGTCCCCGTTCTCGCCGTGCAACACCCATAGTGGTTAAGCGGCTGTAGCCGCTACCACGCTTCAATGCCGCCTGAATCGCCAGCGGACGCGCCCTCTCCGGCCGCCTTCGGCGACCGCTTCGACGTGTACGACGTCCAACACCGGGACGGCGAACTCCTCTACTTCGGGCAGCCCGGTGCCGACCGAGCCACGATCGAGCGCGAACTCTGGCCGCTGTTCCGCGAGCACGGCTACGACGTCAGGCTCACCGACCGCACCGGCGAGCGCGTGCTCGTCGCCACGCCAGCCGACGCCGCTGACACCGACACCGGGGTGCCGTGGACGAACGTCGCGCTGTTCCTGGCAACGCTCGCCTCGACGCTGTTCGTGGGCGCGAACTGGTATTACGTCGACCCGTTCTCGCCCGCCGTCGTGCGCGCGATCCCGTTCACGCTCGCGGTCATGGGCGTGCTGGGCACCCACGAGCTCGGCCACTACGTGATGAGCAAACACCACGACGTCGACGCGACGCTGCCGTACTTCATCCCGTTCCCGTCGCTGTTCGGCACGATGGGCGCGGTCATCCGGATGCGCGGCCGAATGCCCAGCCGCAACGCCCTCTTCGACATCGGCGCAGCCGGGCCGCTGGCGGGTCTCGTCGCTGCCGTCGTCGTTTCCGTGATCGGGCTCGTGTTGCCGCCAGTGACCGTGCCCCCGGGGGTCGCGAACTCGGCCAGCGCCGTTCACGTGGACTTCGGCTACCCGCTGTTGTTGCGCGGGATCGCGGCCGTGCTCGGCGAGCAGTTCGCGTACGCGGACCCACGCACAGCCGTCAACCCCGTCGTGATGGGCGGCTGGATCGGCATGTTCGTCACGTTCCTGAACCTGCTGCCGGTCGGCCAGCTCGACGGCGGGCACATCCTCCGGTCGCTGGTCGGCGAGACCGCCGGTCGCTTCGCGCCGCTCGTGCCGACCGCGTTGCTCTCGCTGGGGGCCTACCTCTGGATCGTTCGAGACGCCGGGAACGCCGCCGGCATCTGGCTGCTGTGGGGTGTTCTGGCGTCGGTGGTGTCGCTGTCCGGCACCGTCACGCCGGTCGACGACCGGCCACTCGACCGCCGGCGCGTCGCGCTGGGCGTGGTGACGTTCGTCCTCGGCGCGCTGTGTTTCATGCCGGTCCCCATCCAACTCGGCTAATGCGTCCAGCCGTCGTCGGCCAGCGCGTCGCCGTCGAGGCGCACGCCGTCGGCCGCCGCGGTGACGCGCCCGACGACCGACAGCGATCCGGGGACCGCCGCCCGCGCCGCTTCCACGCGCTCGGGCGGCACGGCCGCCACCAACTCGAAGTCCCCGCCGAAGGACACCGCGCGCTCGACGGGGTCGGCGGTCACCTCCGCGAGCGCGTCCGCCACCGGGAGGCGGCCGCTGTCGACCGCCATCCCGCAGTCGCTGGCCGCCGCGAGCTGGTGTAACGACCGCGCCAGCCCGTCGCTTGCGTCCATCATCGCGGTCGCGTGCGCGCCGAGTACCCGCCCGGCGGCCACCCGGGGCATGAACTGAAACAGGTCGTTGGCGCGCTCGGTGTCGCCGGCGTCGAACAGCGCCATCGCGGCCGCGCTGCGCCCCAGCGACCCGGTCACGACCACGCTGTCACCCGGCCGGGCACCGCTGCGCGTGACGCGGTGGTCGGCGTCACCGATCGCCGCCGTCGCCACCGTGAACTCGCTGTGCCCGTCCAGGTCGCCGCCCACGTACTCCGCGCCGACGGCCGTACAGACGTCGCGTGCGCCGGTCACGAACGCGGCCAGCTCGTCGTCGTCGAAGCCCGGCGCGCCGTAGGCGGCCACTGCGGCGGTCGCGGTCGCGCCCGTCGCGGCGACGTCCGACAGCGACGCGCCGACCGACCGCCAGCCCGCGGTGTACCTGGTGGTGCCCGACGGGAAGTCCGTCGCGTCGTGGAGCATGTCGATCGTGAGGGCGGTGTCACCGACGACTGCGGCGTCGTCGCCGGCGCGTGAGACGAGCCCGCCGACAAGCTCCAGGGCCGCACGCTCATCCATACCACGCGGTTGGCAACCACCGGTGATAAGCCCCCGGAAAGCCGCCACGGCACCCGGCCGCTGCCGCCGGGGGGGCGGTCACGCACGCCGGTGTGGCCGCCTCGCGCCGCCTAACGATGCCTTTAAACGAATCAGGGACGACGTGCCTGCAATGGCAACTCTCTACGACGCCCCCGTGGACGAGCTCATCGACGAGCTCGCCGCGGACCTCGAAACGCGACTCGACGAGCCGGACTGGGCGAACTACGCGAAGACGGGCGCGGGCCGCGAGCTTCCCCCCGAGCAGTCTGACTTCTGGGCGACCCGCGCGGCCAGCCTCCTGCGGAAGGTCGCCATCGACGGCCCGATCGGTGTCAAGCGCCTCTCGGAGGCCTACGGCTCCACGACCTCGGGCTCGAACCGCTACGTCGTCGCGCCGTCGACGACGACCGCCGGCTCCCGGAACATCGTGCGCACGATCCTCCAGCAACTCGAAGCCGAGGGCCTCGTCGAGCAACAACACGACCACGGCCGCGTCGTCACCGGTGACGGCCGCAGCCTCCTCGACGAGACCGCCGGCGACGTGATCGAATCCCTCGATCGCCCGGAGCTCGAACGCTACGCGTAACGCTCGCCGACGCGACGCCGCCACTTCTCGTTCGGGTAGCGCCGGCAGCAGTCGACGCTGTGCACAACAATTAACACGACTCGCGGCCAACTGTCATCCAGTATGAGTGGGAACCCTGACGACGACCGACTAGAGGAGCTTCGCCAGCGAAAGAAAGAGCAGCTCAAGCAACAACAGCAGGGCGGCGACGCGGAGCGTGAGGCCCAACAGCAGCAGGCCCAGCAGGCCGAACAGCAAAAGCAGGCGATGCTCAAGCAGAACCTCACCGACGGCGCGCGCAAGCGCCTGAACACGATCCGCATGAGCAAGCCGGAGTTCGCCGAGCAGGCCGAACAGCAGGTCCTCGCACTGGCCCAGTCCGGACGCGTGCAGGGCCGCATCGACGAGGATCAGATGAAAGAGATCCTCCGCGAACTCAAGCCCGACTCCCAGAGCTTCAACATCAATCGCCGATAAGCGATGGAACTGGGCCTGCTTTACAGCGGCGGGAAAGACTCCACGCTGGCCGCCCTCGTTCTCGATCGGTTCTACGACATCACGCTCGTCACCGTGCATTTCGGCATCACCGACGAGCACGCCCACGCCCGCGCTGCGGCGGCTGAGACCGACTTCGACTTCGAGGCACTGCAGTTGGACCGCGGGGTCGCCGACGACGCGGTGGCGCTGATGGTCGAGGACGGCTATCCGCGAAACGGCATCCAGCACGTCCACGAGCACGCCCTGGAGGCGGTCGCGGAGCGCTTCGACGCGGTCGCGGACGGCACGCGCCGGGACGACCGCGTGCCGACGGTGTCGCGGGCGCACGCCCAGAGCCTCGAAGACCGCCACGGCGTGGATTACGTCTCCCCGCTGTCGGGGTTCGGACGCGGCGCGATCGACCGACTGGTGGCCGCCGAACTCGACGTCGAAACCGGCCCGAGCGAGGAGATCCCGCGCGCGGACTACGAGGCGGAGCTGCGGGCGTTGCTGGCGGCCGACCGCGACGACACCGCGATCAGCGACGTGTTCCCCGAGCACGACCAGACGTACGTGCACGGGCTCCGCAACTAGGGTGGGCGTCGAACGGAAGCTTTGAAGCGCCGGACGCGACAACCGCACTCCATGTACGACCGACTCAAGGGGTTTCGTGACTTCTACCCCGCGGAGATGGGGCCGCGGCGCGCGGCGATCGACGCGATCGAGGACGCCGCCGCCAGCTACGGGTTCCGTGAGGTTGGCACGCCCGCCATGGAGCGCACCGAGATGTACGTCGACAAGTCCGGCGCGGAAATCGTCGACGAGCTGTACTCGTTCACCGACCAGGGCGGGCGGGACGTGGCGCTCACCCCGGAGCTGACGCCGACCGTCGCGCGCATGGTGGTGGCCAAACAGCAGGCCCTCTCGAAGCCGATCAAGTGGTACTCCTCGCGGCCGTTCTGGCGCTACGAGGAGCCCCAGCAGGGGCGGTTCCGGGAGTTCTACCAGACCAACCTCGACATCTTCGGCACGAGCGATCCGCGCGCCGACGCCGAGGTGCTCGCGGTCGCCGCCGACGGTCTCACGTCGCTCGGGCTCACGGGCGCGGACTTCGAGTTCCGGGTGAGCCACCGGGACATCCTCGGCGGCCTGCTGGCCGCGTTCGACGCCACGGTGGACACCGAGGCGGCGATCCGCACCGTCGACAAACGCGAGAAAATCGAGCGCGCGGCGTACCTCGATGACCTGGCGGCGGCGGGGCTGTCATACGATCAGGCCGAGCAATTCGACGACCTCCTGGACGGCGACGACCTCGACGCGCTCGTGTCGTTCGCGGGCACCGACCGGGTCCGGGACGCGGTCGCGAACCTCCGGAACGTCCTCGATGCGGCCGAAACCCTCGGCGTCCGCCAGTACTGCGACGTGTCGCTGACGACCGCCCGCGGCCTGGATTACTACACGGGCGTGGTGTTCGAGTGCTTCGACTCCACGGGCGACGTCGGGCGCGCGGTGTTCGGCGGCGGCCGGTACGACGACCTCATCGAGCGCTTCGGCGGGCAGCCCACGCCGGCGGTCGGCGTCGCGCCCGGCCACGCCACCCTCAACCTCCTGTTGGAGAACGCCGGCGTGCTCCCCGACGACGAGTTCACGCCCGACTACTACGTGCTCCAGGTCGGGGACACCGACGCCGAAGCCGCCGACGTCGCGAGCGCGCTGCGCGAGCGCGGCAACCGCGTCGACACCGACATCACCGGGCGCAGCTTCGGCGCGCAGATGAACTACGCCGACAACGTCGGCGCGGACACCGTCGTGATCGTCGGCGAGCAGGACCTCGCTGACGGCAACGTCACCATCAAGAACATGGCGTCCGGCGAGCAGACGACCGCCCCGATCGCGGCGTTCCCCGGCGCGCACGACGCGCCGCGGGTCGAGGACTTCGCGTAACCGGATGCCGCGTCGCGCGTTCCGGGTCGCCTACGACGGCCGCCCATACCACGGCTTCCAGCGCCAGCCCGACGTCTCCACGGTGGCCGGCGAGCTGTTCGGCGCGCTGCGCCGCCTGGACGTCTTCGACGGCGCGAAACCGCCGGGGTACGCCGCCGCCGGGCGGACGGACGCCGGCGTGTCCGCGCGCGCCCAGACGGTCGCCTTCGACGCGCCGGCGTGGCTGACCCCCGACGCGTTCACCGGCGCGCTCCCGGACCCCATCCAGGTGTGGGCGCACGCCGACGCGCCGCCGGAGTTCCACGCCACCCACGACGCGGTCGCGCGCACCTACGTTTACTACTGGTACGCCCCCGACAGTCGGGCCACCGACGATCGCGCCGCCGGGGCGCTCGACCGGCTCACCGGGACACACGACTTCCACAACCTCACCCCCAACACCACCAACACCGTCCGCGAGTTGGACGCCACCCTGGACCGCGACGGGGCGTTTCGCGTCATCACCGTCCGGGCCGGCGGGTTCTGTCGGGAGCTCGTTCGCCGCGTCGTCTCGCTCGTCCAGCTCGTCACCGAGACCGGTGACACCGACCGGATCGACACCGTGCTGGGCGACGAGCCGGTTGCCGGCCCGGACGGCGTGCCGCCCGCGGACCCACACCCCCTGGTGCTTCACGCCGTCGCCTACGACGGCCTCTCGTTCACCGTCGACGAGGACGCCGCCGAGCGCGCGCGAACCACGTTCCGCGCAGCCCGCGCGGACCACCACGAGCGCGCCCGCGTCGCCGGCCACCTCGCCTCGATCTAGTCCCAGGCGGCCGGCCAGACGTCCGCGGCCACCATCCCCGACCGCATGCCCGCATCGACGAGGCGCTGGCGGAGCGTTGCCTGGCTGGCACGGGGGATGGTCGTGTCCTCGCGCGCGAGTTCGCGGACGAGCAGCGCGGCGAGCATGCCGTGCTCGCGCAGCGTCCGCGCGTCGACTTTGTCACGGGTGTCGGCCTGCGTGTGTCCCCAGCCGCGGCCGCGCTCGGGGGTGACCGAATGCAACTGCACCGCGGGGACGCCCGCCCGGAGGAACGGCCAGTGGTCGCTGTACGGGTGCAGCGTGTCGACCACGTCGATCGGGTGCCCGGCCGCGTCCTCGACCGCCGCCAGCACGTCCGCGAACGCGGGGGTGGCGTGCAGGAACGCCCGCAGCGTCCGATACCGGCCCGCCCCGTCGAGGTTCACCACCGCGCGCACGGCGTCGGTGTCGAGGCTGTCCGCGAGCGCGCTCGCGCCCACGAGCCCGACTTCCTCCCCGCTGACCGTGCCCAGCCGCACGCGCGTCTCCAGGACGGACTCCATCGCGGCCAGCACGCGCGCGGCCGCCACCAGTGTGGCCACGCCACAGCCGTTGTCGAGTGCGCCCTCGCCGATGTCGTGGGCGTCGTGGTGCGCGATCACGACCACCTCCGTGGGCGTGTCCGGCCCGAGCACGCCGTGCGTGTTGACGCCCGTCCCTGGCTCGGTGTGCGCGTCGACGGTCAGCTCGGCCGCCCCGCCCCGCTCGGCGTACGCCTCCAGCCACGACCCCACCTCCCCGGAGACGCTGGCGGCGGGGCGCTCGCCCACGCGGCCACCGCGGAGCGCACCCGTTTGGGGGAGTTGGCCGTCGCGCTGGTTGTGGAACACGAACCCCGCTGCCCCGCCCGCCACCGCCCGGCCGTACTTCTCCATGCGGTGGACGCGCTCGCCTCCCGGCGGGCTGCCCGTCGACGCCACCACGACCGCGCCCTCGACGTCGACCCCGTCGAAACCGGCCGGCGCGCCGTATCCCGCCGAGACCAGTCGCCCGGTCGCCGTGCCGGCGGGCGCATACGGCAACGCGATGGCGTCGAACGCCCGCTCGTCGGGCGCGGTCACGCGCAGCGCGCAGTCCCCGCGCGTCCACACCGGGAGGGGGAACGGCTCGGTGGTCGCGTCACGAACCCCGGCCTCGCCCAGCGCGTCCACGACGTGTTCGGCGGCCCGGCGGTCGCCGGCGTGGCCCGCCATCCGGGAGTCGAGCGCCGTGAGCGCCGTGAGCACGTCCCACGGCGTGTCATCGGTCCATGCCTGTCCGAGCGCCCGCGGCACAGCGTCCATGCCGCCCGCTACGTCGGGCACCGGGTTAATTTCGGGGGCCGTCGCCGGCAATCACCCGGTTGTTTGCGAACGTTTAACCGGACGCACGCGAACGCTGGGGCATATGAGCAGTGTCCCCGACCGGGCGGACGTGGCGGACGAGTACAAATGGGCGCTGGCGTCCATCTACGAGACCGACGACGAGTGGGAGGCGGCCTTCGAGGACGTCCAAGCCGAGCTTGACGCGCTCAACGACTACGAGGGGCGGCTCACCGAGGATGGCGAGACGCTGCTGGCGGCCCTGGAGTTGCGCGATGCGGTCTACCGGGACGCCAAGACGGTGTCCGCGTACGCCAGCATGCGGTCGGACGAAGACACCCGCGACCAGGAGTACCAGGCGCTGCAGGCGCGCGGCGCGAGCCTCATGACCGACGTGTCCTCGGCGACGTCCTTTTTCGACCCCGAGCTCCAGGCCTGCACCCGCGAGCAACTGCAGTCGATGATCGAGGAGACGCCCGAGCTTGCGGCGTACGAGCATTACTTCGACGACGTGTTGCGGATGAAACCGCACACGCGCTCGGCGGAGGTCGAGGGGCTCCTGAGCGAGCTCGGTGAGGTGTTCGGCGCGCCAAGCGACGCGTACAACATGCTCACCGACGCCGACCTGGAGTTCCCCACCGTCGAAGACCCCGCCGGCGATGCCGTCGAGATCTCGCAGTCGAACTTCACGAACCTCCTGAAGACCCCGGACCGGGCGTTCCGACAGACCGTCCACGAGCAGTTCTACGACACCATCAGCGGCGTCCGGAACACCATCGGGTCGACGATGAAAACCCAGATGAAACGGGACGTGAAACTCGCCGAGGCGCGCAACTACGACACCGCCCGGCAGGCCGCCCTGGACAGCGGCAACATCCCCGTCGAGGTGTACGACACGCTCGTCGACACGGTCGACGACAACCTCGACACGCTCCAGCGCCACGCCGACCTGAAGCGGCGCGCCCTCGGCGTCGACGACCTGGAGATGTGGGACCTCTACATGCCCATCGTGGACTCCGAAGGCCCCGACATCGAGTACGCCGACGCCCGCGAGCACGTCATCGAGGCGGTCGCGCCGCTCGGCGAGGACTACCAGCAGCGTGTCGCCGACGGCCTGGATTCGAACTGGGTGGACGTCTACGAGAACCGCGGGAAGCGCTCGGGCGCGTACTCCGGCGGGACCTACGACACCCAGCCGTTCATCCTGATGAACTACCAGGACGACATCTCCTCGATGTTCACGCTCGCCCACGAACTCGGGCACAGCCTCCACAGCCAGTACACCAGCGAACACCAGCCCTACGTCTACTCGAACTACGAGATCTTCGTGGCGGAAGTCGCGTCCACGGTCAACGAGGCGCTGCTGGTCAACCACCTGCTCGACACGGTCGAGGACGACCACTTCCGGCGGCACATCCTCAACGAGTACCTCGAACGCTTCCGGTCGACGCTCTACCGCCAGACGCTGTTCGCGGACGTCGAACAGCGCCTCCACGAGCTCACCCGGGCGGGCGAGGCGCTCACGCCCGACCGCATCGACGAGGTGTACGGCGACCGCAAGCGCGCGTACTACGCCAACGCCACCATCGACGACCACATCGAACGGGAGTGGATGCGCATCCCGCATTTCTACTACAACTTCTACGTCTTCCAGTACGCCACCGGCATCTCCGCGGCGGTCGCGCTCGTCGAGGACATCCTCGACGACGACCAGCCCGACGCCGCCGCCCGCTACCGGGAGTTCCTCACCCGCGGGTCCAGCGCGTACCCGATCGAACTCCTCCAGGACGCCGGCGTCGACATGTCCACGAGCGCCCCCATCGAGCGCGCGATCGGCGTCTACGACCACTACCTCGACGAGGCCGACGACCTCGTCTAACGCCGCGCCGCCACACCCCCGTTTGGCGTCCCGCGCACGGACAGTGTAGCCTACCCAAAGGAACTTCTACGCGCGGCCCCTATGGACGGCAACGAATGTCGCGTAGCCCCTCATTGCCGGACCGGCCGACGCTCGACGTCGATCCCGAGTCGACGCCGGCGGAACGCCTCAACGCGCTCCAAGACCACTACGTGGATATCGTGGCGGTCAACGGAGAGCTGCAGGCGCAACTCGACGATGTCGAAGCCCGCCGCGAAGAACTCCGCGAGGAGGTCAACCGCCTCCAGCGCGAGAACGAGACGCTGAAAACGGCGTCGCTGTACCTGGCGACCGTCGAAGACCTGCCCGAAGACGGCAGCGCCGTGATCAAACAGCACGGCAACAACCAGGAGGTCCTCACCGAGCTGTCGCCGCGACTCGCGGACACCCTGGAGGTCGGCGACCGGGTCGCGATCAACGACTCGTTCAGCGTGCAGCGCGTGCTCGACGACGAGACCGACGCCCGCGCGCAGGCCATGGAAGTCGACGAGTCGCCGTCGGTCACGTACGCTGACATCGGCGGCCTCGACGACCAGCTCCGGGAAGTCCGGGAAGCCGTCGAGGACCCGCTGGTCAACCCCGAGAAGTTCGACGCGGTCGGCGTCGAACCCCCGAGTGGGGTGTTGTTGCACGGGCCGCCCGGCACCGGCAAGACGATGCTCGCGAAAGCCGTCGCGAACCAGACGGACGCCAGCTTCATCAAGATGGCCGGCAGCGAGCTCGTGCGGAAGTTCATCGGCGAGGGCTCCCGGCTGGTCCGGGATCTCTTCGAGCTCGCCGAACAGAAAGACCCCGCGATCATCTTCATCGACGAGATCGACGCCGTCGCCGCCAAGCGCACGGATTCGAAGACCAGCGGGGACGCCGAGGTCCAGCGCACGATGATGCAGTTGCTCTCGGAGATGGACGGCTTCGACGAGCGCGGCGACATCCGCATCATCGCCGCCACCAACCGCTTCGACATGCTGGACTCCGCGATCCTGCGGCCCGGCCGCTTCGACCGCCTCATCGAAGTCCCCAACCCGAACCCGGACGCCCGCGAGCGCATCCTGGAGATCCACGCCGGCGAGATGAACGTCGCCGACAGCGTCGACTTCTCGGATCTCGCCGCCGACACCGCGGAGTTCTCCGGTGCGCAGCTCGCCAGCCTCGCCACGGAAGCCGGGATGTTCGCCATCCGCGACGACCGCGACGAGGTCCACCGCCAGGACTTCGACGACGCCTACGAGAAACTCGTCGCCGAGGGGGACACCGAGTCCAGCGGCCCGCGGTACCCGAGCTACATTCAGTAAGTATAGGACGCCGGACGGCGTACGCCGACCGTATGCCTCGCATCCGAATCGCGTGGGGGAGCGGTGTCGCCCCGACGGAGATGGCCGCCTACGACGCCGCGCTCGCGGACGCCAACGTCCACAACTACAACCTGATTCGCGTCTCGTCGGTCATTCCTGCCGACGCAACCGTCTCCCCGGTCGACACCGCGCCCGACCTCGGGCCGGCGGGGAACACGCTCACCGTCGTGGAAGCCCGCGGCCAAACAGCGGGGCCGGGGCAGGCAAGCGCCGGGCTGGCGTGGGCACCCCGCGACGGCGCGCCCGGTCTCTTCTACGAAGCCGCCGACGAGACCACCCCCGACGACGTCGCCGACCGCGTCACCACCGGCATCACGGCCGGCATGGACGTGCGCGACTGGGACGGCGTGGAGCCGTCCGTGCGGACCGAGACGGTCACCGCCGACGCCGGCGAGCACGCCGCGGCCGTCGTCATCGCGGCCTACGGCGACAGCGACCCCGTTTTCGACCAGTAAGATCACCCGACAGTAGAAGGGTTATACGTTCCCACCACGTACCCATGTGTCATGCATGGAAACGCGCCGTACAGCGGGCCGGCGGACGCCACTGGCGACCTCAGTGGCGAGCAACGTCGCGCGCTCCAGACGAGCATCGCGCAGATCGCGTCCCGGACCCGCGAGTTCCTGCCCGACGAGTACGTGGTCGGCTCGGAGGTCACGAACGGGTCCAGCGGCGTGCAGGTCACGGTTGCGGTTCGCCCGCCCGCCGGCAACCCGGTCAGCGCCGGGTTCACGCCCGAGTTCGAGGATCTCGCCGACGACGACCTGATCCCCACCGAGGACCGCGAGGAGGTCGCTCGCGGGCTCGCCGCCAGTGCGGCGCTGCAGGTCAAACACGCCCTCGGCGACGACGTTCCCGAAACAGCGCGATAGTTCAGCCGGTTCTCACGGGCCAAATTCGGTAGTCGACCAGAGCTTACAGCCGTATCCGCTGCCGGCCCCAGACCGCCTACTTCCCCCAGAAGGGGTCGCGTTTGCGCATGATGTCCAGATAGGATTTCAGCGCCTCGCGCTCGTCGGCGGGCAGGTCAGACGTGAGTTCTTGGTCCAACACTTTCGCGTGCTTTTCGGGCAGGTCAACCCAGAGTTCGTCGCCCTCCTTGATGTCGCGGCCGACCGTCGGGCCGTCGATGGAGACGCTGACGCGGTTGCCCGCGCGGGCTTCGTCGACGTCCTCACCCTGATCCTGGATGCCCTTGACGATGCCCGCGCGGTCGAGGTCGTTGCCCTCGATACCGCCGACCGGCGTGTTCCGCTTGAGCGTGCCCGACACCACCTCAACGCCGACGACCGCGGGGTCGTTCTGGCAGAACACGTGGTCTTTCAGGATGCGGAACCGCGCCGGGCGCACGATGTTGTCGAAGACCGCTTCTTTCTGCTCGCGCTCCTGGGCGTCGACGAACGCCTCGTAGTCCTCGACGAGCTGGTAGATCACGTCGCTGTTGAACACGCGCACGGACTCGCGTTCGGCGTTCTCCGCGGCGGCCGGCAGCACGTCGACGTTGAACCCCAAGAGTACGCGGTGTTTCTCGCTGTCGACGGTGGTCGCCATCGCCACGTCCCGCGGCGCGACGTCGCCGACTTCCGCCGACATCACGGGGATCTCGGCCTCTTCGAGCGCGCTCACGAGCGCCTCCAGGCTGCCCAGCGTGTCCGCTTTCACCACGATCCCCTCCTCGCCGGTTTCGACCGCGACCTCCGCCAGCTCCGCCTCCACCTCGGTGACGACGTCCGCGACGTCACGATCGCCGACCACGCGGATCGGCGCGCCGGCCATCGCGTCGTCGAGGTCCGGCGCGGCGACTTTCAGGCCGGCGGCGGCCTGCATTCGGTCGACGTTCCCGAAGCGTTTCTCCGTCCGCATCTCCGCGAGGTCGCCGGGCTTCAACAGCGCGCGGACGTCCGTGACGATGGGCTCGGGCTGCGCGCCGACCACGACGGTGTCCCCCGACCGGATGGTGCCGTCGTAGAGGATCACGTCGACGGTCGTCCCGAAGCCCTGCTCGTCTTTGACTTCGAGGACGGTGCCCGCGCCGGGGCCGTCGATGGTGACCTCCATCTCGGATTTCATGTACCGCTGGGCCAGCCCCATCAGCACCGTCAGCAGATCCGGGACGCCCTCACCGGTCTCCGCCGAGACGGGGATGACCCCGACGTTCTTCTGGAAGTTCTGCACCCGCCAGTAGAGGTCCGAGGAGAACCCCGCGTCGGACATCTCGCCGATGAGTTCGTACAGCGCGTCGTCGAGGTCCGAGCGCACGCGGTCGCTTTGGTCGTCGTAAGTGCCCTGCACGGGCGCGTCCGGGTTCGGGTTCCACCCCGGCGTCGTGTCGATCTTGTTCGCGGCGACGACGAACGGCGTCCCCGTGTCCTTCAGGATGCGGATCGCTTCCTCCGTCTGTGGCTGGAAGCCGTCGTTGACGTCCACCACGAGGATGGCGATGTCCGCGAGCGCGCCGCCCCGCGAGCGCAGCGTCGAGAAGGAGTGGTGGCCGGGCGTGTCGATGAACAACAGCCCCGGCAGGTCGAACTCGGTGGGGTCGACGAGGCTGCCGGCGACCTCCGAGACGGTGTCCAGCGGGACCGCTGTCGCGCCGATGTGTTGGGTGATCGCGCCGGCTTCGCCTTCGATGACGGCCGAGCCGCGGATCTTATCCAGCAGGCTAGTCTTGCCGTGGTCGACGTGGCCGAGCACGGCCACGATCGGCGTTCGCAAGTCCCCGGGGTCGTCGGTGGTGTCTGCGTCGGGCATAGTAGAATCCTCCGAGAGAACGGTCGTTACCCCAATGGAGCGCGCGGTAGCCTATAATTCCATCGTCACGGCGGCGACGGCGACGCCGATGGGCCGACCGCATTCGGCCGGCGTCGCGTGTAGCGCTGTCCACTCGCTGTGTGGTGGTTTCGCTGTCGCACGCCCGTCGGACATCCCCCCGGGGTTTATGTGAATCCCGACAGTGAAACCGGGTATGGCCGACATCCTCGCCGAAAACCTCTCCGGGAAGGCCGTGATGGGGTCGGACGGCACGGAGCTTGGCATGCTGTACAACATCACGATGGACCTCAAATCCGGCACGCTGGAGCACCTGCTCGTCGAGCAGACCGAGGAGTCCGTCGCCGCTGACTTCCCGATCGGCGACGACGGCCGGTACCGCGTTCCGGTGAGCCGCGTGCAAGCAGTCAAAGACTACATCGTCGTTCGCCGATAGTGCACGTCCTCGACGCCACCGCGTTCATCGACGAGTACGACGCCCCGGACCCGACCGCCTCAGTCCCCGAGGTCCGCGACGAGCTCACCGACGCCGCGGCGTTCCGGTTCGACGCGGCCGCGGGCAGCGGCATGCGGGTGCACGTTCCCGCACAGGACGCCCGCGAGGCCGTGCGCCAGGCCGCGGCCACGACCGGCGACGCCGACGTGCTCTCCGAGACCGACCGCCGGCTGTTGGCGACCGCCCACGAACTCGACGGGACGCTGGTCAGCGACGACTACGCGATGCAGAACGTCGCCGCCGAGCTCGCCGTCACGGTCGAGTCGATCTCCCAGGACGGCATCACCGAGCGCCGCGACTGGCGCCTCCAATGCCAGGGGTGTGGCCGCGAGTTCGACGACACCGACCACGACCGCTGTCCCGTCTGTGGCAGCCCCCTCGAACGCAAGAACCCGTCGTAGGCTACGTGAACTGCCAGTACGCGAGTCCGAACTGGACCGCGTCGTAGACGCCGTGGATGACGATCGGTGCCAGCAGGTTGTCGGTGCGCTCGTAGGCGACGCCGAGCACCAGGCTGACGACGAACACGCGCGCGAGCGCGACCATCACGGCACCCGGGGCGGCTGTCCCGGCGTACGCCAGCAGGTGGCTGGCCGCGAACACGAACGACGCGACGACTACGGCGCTGCGCCGCGAATACGCGTCGTAGAGGTATTTCTGCACGGCGTTGCGCGCGAGCAGCTCCTCGCCCGGCGCGACGAACACCAGCGACACGACGGCCAGCGGCACCAGCATCGCGGGGGTCTTCCGCGCGGCTTCGATGAGGCCGTGTTGGGTCTGTGGCAACGCGAGTGCCGTCACGACCACGTTCAACCCCAGATGCAACGCGAAGATCGCGCCCACGCCGCCAGCCGCAACGCCCACGTCACGCCGGGTGACGGTGGGGGTGTCGATCCCGGCGACGTCCGATGCCCGCACGAACGCGACGCCCATGATCCCCAACCCAACGCTTGACACCGCAGCCCGCACCGGGTACGCGACCGTCGGCGCGTCCGGCGCGATGCCCGCGGCGATGGCTGCAAGCAGGCTGCTCGCGACGAGCGCGCCGGCGGACACGACCACAGCAACGCCGACCGCCCGCTCCCGGGCGCGCACGCCGTCGGCACCCACGCCGGCGACCGCGGCGAGCCCGGCCCCGATCACGCCGATCCCCGCGAACAGCGCCACCGCCGGTCCGGCGGTGACCGGCCCGGTCATGGACAGCAGCGCCGCCGCCGCCGTCAGCGAGAGCGCGCCGCCGGCCCCGGTGCCCACGCCGGACAACCACGCGGGGCCGGTGCCGTGGCGACGCCCCGCGAACGCCAGCGTGGCGACGGCGGCGCACGCGGTGGCGGCGTGTGCCACCGCGTCAGCGGCGGGCGCCCAGTCGAGCAGCGTCGCCGCCAGCCCGACGCCCGCGACGACGAACCCGACAGTCGACGCGTACCGGTCGGATACAGGAGGTGTTGGCATGGCCGCGGTCACTCCACGATGTGGGTCTCCGTCTCCGGAAGCGGGTCTTCGCCGCGGAGCAGCTCGCGGGCGGCGTTCTTCCCCCACTCGACGGCGGGCTGGGTGAACGTCTCGACGCCGTAGAGCTCGCCCGCGAGCACGCAGGCGGCTTCGAAGTCGAACAGCAGCCGCCCCACCGACCGCGCGTCGACGGCCGGCACCTCCACGCGCACAGTGGGGACACCGGACGCCGCGAGGCTGGCCGCCGTCGCCTCGAACTCGGCGTCGAGTAGCGCCCCGAGGTCGCCGCCGGTGAGATAGTCGATGTCAGCCAGTTCCGCCTCCGGAATCGCACAGTCGGGCCGCGACGCGGGCCGAAGCATGGTCACGAGTTTGTCCCGCGGGCCGGCGCGGTAGAGCTGGAGCTGGCTGTGCTGGTCGGTCGCGCCCAGCGCCCGCGCCGGCGTCTGCCCGACGCCGTCTTTCCCGAGGCTCTCCGCCCAGAGCTGTGCGAACCACTCGGCGAACGTCTCCAAGCGCTCGGCGTACGGCAGCATCGCGTTCACGCCCGCCCCGCGCTGATCGAGGGCGTACGCGGTCGCGCCGTACGCGTACGCGGAGCAGTCCTCCAGGGAGCCGGCAAGCGCCGCCCGCCCGTCGGCCGCGCCCGCCACCAGCTCGCCGACGTCGACGCCGGCGATCGCGGCGGCCGGCAGCGCGACCGTCGACAGCGCGGCGAACCGGCCGGGAACGCCCCTCGGGGCGTCAAGCACGGGCAAGTCGTGGGTGTCCGCGAGCGCCCGCAGCGGCCCGTCGTCGCCCGTCGTGACGAGCGTGCGCGCCGTCCAGTCCACGCCCGCGTCGTCCATGGCGTCCCGCACAACCAGGAAGTTCGCGAGCGTCTCGGCGGTCGTCCCCGACCGCGACACCACGTGCACGGCGCTCGTCGAGAGGTCGATCCGGTCCAGCAACCGGGTGACGTGCGCGGGGTCGACGTTGTCCAGCGCGTGGTAGTCCAGGTCGTCGTCGCCCAGCGCGTCCACGAGCGTCGCCGCGCCGAGCGCGCTCCCGCCGATCCCGACGGTCACCAGCGTGTCGGCGTCCGCCACCGCGTCGGCGGCCGCCGTGATCGCGTCCACGTCAACCGTCCGCGGGAGGTTCAGGGCCGCGTACCCGAACTCGTCGCCATCCATCCCGGCGGTGATCCGATCGTGTGCGTGGGCGACGCGGTCGTCGAGTCGGTCCAGCGCGTCCGGCGGCACGCCCGGCGTGGCGGTCGCGTCGAGTGCAGCGCCGATGTCGATTCGCATACACGGAGGGGGGTCTGCCGGCCACTTCAGGGTGGCTAGTTCCGCGAGCCCCGGGTCGGCGCGGAGTCGCCGGGCTTTTGCTCGCCGCGCCCGCAGGCCACACAAATGGGCCGGTTCGATAGTTACTCCGGGCTGCTGTCGGCGTTCCCGTACGCGTTCCGCGAATCGGACTCCCGGCTGTTCAAAAGCTACGCCGTCGTCAGCGCCGTGCTCGGTGGCCTGTTCGCGTTCCTGATGGCGGGCGCACTCGTCGTGCTCATCTCCAACACTGCCGGCGGGAGCGGCGGCTCGCTGACGCTGTCCCGCACGTTCTACGTCGTGCTCGGGCTGTTCGTGTTCCTGCCGTTGGTCTCTCCCGTGTTGTTCGTCGCGCGCCGCCACCGGCGCGCACTGTCCGTGAACCCCGCCTACGACGCCGGCGTTTCGACCGCCGGCTATCTGTTCGTGGTGTCAGTGTACCTCGGCGTGGTGGCGTCCATGCCGGCGACCTACCGGGTCGCCGGTGAGCTCGCGTCCCGACCGCCACCCAGCGGCGTCGCTGCACCCCTGATCGCCGCGCTGTACGGCATCCCGCCGCAGTTCTCGCCGGTGGTGCCGCTGGCCGGCGCGGTGCTCGTGTACGCCACGCATCGCTGGCTGCGCGCGTGAACCGCCGAACAGTAACAGTGAACCGGGGAGCCGGCCTACGGGCGGGCATGACCGACGCCCGATCCAAGACCGCGACGTTCTTCGTCAGTGACGCCAGCGAGGACTCCGCGATCCTCACCGACGTCTCGGACGCACAGGTGCACACCCTCTCGGAGAACCCCGGGCTCTCGGCCGGCGACGTACTGGACGCAACCATCACGCCGGACCCACCGATGCACGTCACGTACAGCGTCGCGTCCGTCGCCGAACACACCCAGATCCCGGTGACCGTCAGCGACGAAACCCCCACCCCGAACGCTCGCGATCTGGCCGCCGACCTCCCCCGTGGCGAGCTCGCGACCGCCGAGCGCGCCGGCGTCGGCGAAATCCACGTGCTCTCGGTCGGCGCGGACAACGTCTCAGACGCCGTCGATGACGTTGTTGCGGACGACCAGACCGTCTCGCGGGCCGCCCGCATCGGCATCAATCGCGTGGAGGTGCGGGCGGGCGCGGACTTCATCAGCGTCCGATATCTGCCGTAGCCCCGGGCCTGCCCTCCCGTCGCGCCCCCACCGGCGCGGTCACGTCGTGTGAGTGCGTCCCGCTGTACCAGCTCTCGAACCCACGGCGTCCGGATAAGAAGGCTTAACCAGCGTCGCATCCCACCGCCAGGCATGTCATGGTTCGAGGTCCCGGACGTTGACCTCAGCCAGTACTCAATGCGGCAACTCGTTGCGCCGCCGCTTGCCGTGTTGGTCGTCGCCCTCGCGGTCATCGGTGGGTGGATGGCCGCCACGGGCGCGCCGGTGTCGCCCGGCATTGAGTTCACTGGCGGGTCGGAAGTGGTCGCACAATCAAGCGCGCCGTCCGCACAGGTCAAAGCCGCCTTCGATGCCGAGCCGACGTCGTTCCGCTCGGTCGGCACCAACGGCAACCGGTACCTCGCGACCTTCCAGAGTGAGAACGCCCCCGGCATCAGTGGGGACACCGCTGACATCGAAATCGTGCAGTCCCAGGAAGTCTCACCCACGTTTGGCTCCTCGACCCAGGGACTGGCACTGCTGGGTGTCGCGGCCGCATTCCTCGGCATGAGCGTGCTCGTGTTCGCGCTGTTCCGGACGTTCGTCCCCAGCATCGCGGTCGTCGTCTCAGCGTTCAGCGACATCGTCGTGCCCGTGGCGCTGATGAACGTCTTCGAAATCAAGCTCTCGCTTGGAACGGTCGCTGCGTTGCTGATGTTGATCGGGTACTCCGTCGACTCCGACATCCTCCTGAACAACCACGTCCTCCGGCGGTCGGGCGGGTTCTGGGAGAGCGTCGACCGCGCGATGAACACCGGTGTCACGATGACACTCACCTCCATCGCCGCGATGGTCGTGATGACGATCGTCTCCTACATCTTCGGCATCACACTGATGTCCTCGATCGGCCTCGTGTTGGTGATGGGGCTGGTCACTGATCTCATGAACACATACATGTTGAACGTCACGTTGCTTCGCTGGTACAAGTTCGAGGGGGTGGCGAAATGAGCTGGTTCCGCGAGAACTGGCGGATCGCAGCCCTCGTCGTCCTGGTCGTCGCCAGCTCCGTCGCGTTGTTCGCGCCCGGCATCGGCGCGAGCGCCAACACCAGCGGCCAGCAGGCCGCAACCGGTGACCCGACGAACCTCAACTACGGCCTCGAACTCTCCGGTGGGGTCCGCCTCCGCACGACCGTCACCGGCGTCACCGCCGACGGCGTGTCGGTCACTCCGGACAACGAAGGCGAGATCGCCACCCGCATCAGCACCGCCCTCGACGTCGACCGCGGGGACGTCCGTGCCCGCCCGGCCACCGGCAGCGTCGAAGTCTACCAGAACGTCTCCACCAGCAGCCTGCGCACCACGCTTGAGGACGCTGGCTACTCGCCGGACTCGGTTCGCCGCGGCGTCACGCAGGCCACACGGGACAACATCGTCTCCATCATCGGCTCGAAGATCGACGCCACCGGGCTCGGCGGCGCGGAAGTCAAAGACATCGAAACCAGCGCCGGCGCTCAGGCCCACTACATCGTCGTGGAAGTGCCCGGCCAGAACGCCTCCCAGGTGCAGTCGCTCATCCAGGGACGCGGCCAGGTCACCCTCGACGCGTATTATCCGGGATCCAACGGGACGAACGTCAACGCCACCGTTCTGCGCGGCGACGAGCTCGTCGAAGTCGACCAACCCAAACGCGACCAGAACGGCCGGCCGTTCGTCCCGGTACAGCTCTCGGCGGAGGCCGCCCAGCGGTTCACCGGCGACATGACCCAGTACGGGTTCACCTCCCAGGCGGGCATCAGCAACTGTCGGTTCCCCAACGGCGGATACTGTCTGCTCACCAAACTCGACGGCGAGGAAGTGTACAACGCCAGCATGGGGCCGACGCTCGCGCGGACCCTCAGCTCCGGGAAGTTCGTCAACAACCCGTCGTTCCGGATCACGGCCAACTCCATGACGGCAGCCCGCAACCTGCAGGTGAACCTGCAGGCCGGCGCGCTGCCCGCGGAGATCACCGTCCAGAACTCCTACTACGTCGCGCCGAGCTTCGCACAGAAGTACAAACCGCTCTCGCTGGTGACCGGGCTCGCGGCCGCGATCGCGGTCGCGATCATGGTGTTGCTCCGGTACGGCGAGCCGAAGATCGCGATCCCGATGGTGTTCACGGCGCTCGCGGAGGTCGTCATCCTGCTCGGGTTCGCCGCCGTCTCCGGGCTGGCGCTTGACCTCTCACACCTCGCCGGGTTCATCGCGGTGATCGGAACCGGGGTGGACGACCTCGTCATCATCGCCGACGAGGTGATGACAGAGCAGGTGTCGTCGTCGCGCATCTTCCAGAGCCGCTTCCGGAAGGCGCTGTGGGTGATCGGTGCCGCCGCCGCCACCACCATCCTCGCGATGAGCCCGCTTGCGGTGCTGAGTCTCGGCGACCTCCGCGGGTTCGCGCTGGTCACCATCCTGGGCGTGCTCATCGGGGTGCTCGTCACGCGGCCGGCCTACGGTGACGTGCTCCGGCGGCTGCTGACGACAGACACCTGAGCGGGCCTCAGAAGTCCGTGAGCTTCGCCTCGGTCGCACCCTTCGCGTCCAGGCCGAACTCGGCGAGCGCCACGAACTCCAGGCCGTTGTCCCGGAGCGCCCGGGTCACCCGCTCGGACGCCGACGGCGCGACCAGCATCCCGCGCACGTCATCGTTCGTCTCCGCGTAGCGGTCGACGTAGCGCTTGAGCTGGTCGAAGTGGTTCAGCGTCGCCTGGATGCGTTTGACCTCGATCACGACCGGCGTGCCGTCCCCGTCAACGGCGTAGAAATCGATGAACCCGTATTTGGTTTCGCGCTCGTGCTCGACGATGCGCAGCCCCGCTTCGAGGGCGTCGGGGTTGGCCTCGATGTACTCGTGCATCTCCGCCTCGGTTCCGGACTCCTCGTAGGTCGCGCCGTCCTCGGCGTCGAACCGCGTGACACCGTAGACCTCATGCAGCCTGGTTTCGACGCGCTCGGTGGGGTTACTGCGGCGCGCCAGCAACACCGCGTCGCCCTGGCTGGTGCGCGCCTCGACGGTGCCGCCGCCTGGCATCCAGTTGACGGGCTTGTGGCCCGTGGGCTGATGCACGAGAAACGTGCCGTCGGGTTTCGCGACGAGCAGCCGATCACCGTCGCCGAGATAGCCACTCGTCCGCCCGTTGTATTCGACCTCGCAGCGGGCTTGCACGCTCAGCACTGCGCCGTTCCGGAACGCCGCGTTGGCCGCGTCGACGAACGCCGCCGGCGTCGGCGCGGACACTCTCTCGACTGTCATTCTATGGGTGTGCAGGCCACCGCGATGGTTAAACGCCCGACTTCCCGGTGGTTCCTGTCGGCGCTCCGTCGTGTGTGAACCGCGCCGGTGCGAAGCTGGGTTTAAGTCTCTGGGACAGAATGCAGGCGGTATGTCGGAGTTCGGCGTCCTCTCCGTTGTCCCGCCGTTACTTGCAATCGCGCTGGCGATCATCACGCGGAAAGCCATTCTCTCGCTGTTCCTCGGCGTGTGGTCGGGGGGGATCATCTACACAGGCGGCCTCGGCATCCAGCAGACGTTCAGCTGGGTCGTCCGGTCGATCTCCCAAGTCGAACCCAACGCCGAGGGGTCGGTGTTCCACGCCCAGATCATCGTGTTCACGCTGCTGCTTGGCTCATCGGTCGCGATGATCTGGCGCCTCGGCGGCTCGCACGCCGTCCGCGACTGGGCGCTCACGCACATCGACAGCAAGCGCTCGGCGGGCGTCGTCGCGTGGCTGCTGGGCGTGCTGTTGTTCTTCGACGACTACGCCAACACCGCCATCGTCGGCTCCACGATGAAAGACGTCTCCGACCACCTCGGCCTCTCCCGCGAGAAGCTGTCGTACGTCGTCGACTCCACCGCCGCGCCCGTGGCGACACTCGGCATCTCCTCGTGGGTCGCGTTCCAGCTCTCCATGATCGAGAAGGGCTACGAGACCGCCGGCGTGTCCGCCGCCAGCCGCCCACAGAACTTCGAGATCTTCCTGCAGGCCATCCCGTTCAACATGTACTCGATTCTCGCCGTGGTGATGGTGGCGATCATCGTGCTTTCGCGCCGCGACTACGGGGCAATGCTGACCGCCGAACACCGCGCGACGACAACCGGCGCGGTCACCAGCGAGGACGCGACCCCGATGCAGGACGTCAAGGGCGAACTCGGGGAGCCCAGCGCGGAAAACCCCTCGCTGGTCTCTTTTTTCGTCCCGGTCGCCGTCCTCATCGCCGTCACAATCGCCACCGCACTGTACACCGGCTACGGACCCGACACGACCCTCTACGACATGGTCGTGGGCGCGGACTACGCAGTGGCGCTCATCGTCGGCTCGTTCGCGATGGTCATCTCGACGTACGTCCTCGGCCTGACGTACGGGATCCTCTCACTGGGTGAGAGCGTCGACACGACCGTCGACGGCTTCGGCATCATGCTCACGGCCGTGACGATCCTCGTGTTGGCGTGGTCGATCGGCAACGTCGTCGACGCGCTCGGCACTGCAAGGTACGTCAGCGGCATCGCAAAGCTGTTCCTCACGCCGGCGCTGCTGCCGGTTGTCGTGATGTTCACCGCCGCGTTCGTCGCGTTCTCTACGGGCAGCTCGTGGGGGACGATGAGCATCGTCACCCCCATCGCCGTGCCGGTCGCGTGGAACCTCGCCGGCACCCACACCATGGTGTCCGCGGTCGTCGGTGTGGTGTTCTCGGGCGCCATCTTCGGCGACCACGCCTCCCCGATCTCCGACACAACCGTGCTGTCGGCGACGTTCACCGGCGCGGACCTCATCGACCACGTGCGCACGCAGCTGTACTACGCCGGCACGGTCATCGCCGTCACCGCGGTGCTGCTCGCCGTCTGGGGGGTCACCCGGATCACGCCGTGGGCGTTGCTGCCCGTCGGCGCGCTCGCGCTCGTTGTCCTCGTCTACGCCCTCTCGGAGCTCGACGCCAGACGCCGCGACATCAGCCCCGTCCAGTCGGGCTCCCCCAGCGCAGACCCCGACGACTAAAACTCGTCCAGCGCGGACTGCTCGGCCGCCCCGAGCGCGTCGCGACTGGTCTGCCAGCTCGCGCGCGCGCACTCCGGGAGTTCGCCGTGCTCGCGGACGTACGCCGCCAGGAACTCCCGCGTCGTCGAGTCGCTGGGGTATCCGGACCCGATGTCCGCGTCGAACGCCGCGGCGAGCGCGTCGACGTGGGCGTCCCGCGCGACTTTCGCGACGATGCTCGCCGCCGCCACCAGATCGTACTCGTCGTCGGCCCCGTGTTCGGCGGTCACCGCCACGTCGGCCGCGACCCGGTTGGCCACCCGGCGGCCGAACCGCTGTTCGTTCACGTCGCCGGCGTCAACGTACCCCGCCATGCCGTCGGCCACCACCCGCCCGAGCGCGTCCGCCTGGGCCGCCACGGTGAGCGTGTTCATGTCCGTCTCCGGGTCGTCGATGCGGTCGACGGGCACCTCCGCGACACCCACCCGCATCGACGCCCGAACGCGGTCGTCGAGCTCCGCCCGGCGGTCGGCGCTGAGGCGCTTCGAATCCGCGACCCCGTCCGGAACGGCGGCCGGGTCGCCGGCCACCGCCGCCGCGAACATCGACCCGAGAACCGGCCCTTTCCCCGCCTCGTCGACGCCGAACCGCGCCATCTCAGGGGAGATGCTCGGTGTCCTCGAAGGCCTCGGTCTCGCCCGCTACAGCGACCACGTCGAGCGCCGTCACCACGGCCCCGACGCCGAGCAGGCCCGCGAGACTCGGATTCGTCCGGCCGTCGTCGCTGGACACAAGTTCCTTGATGTAGAGCCCGCCCTCACCCTCGATTTCGACGGTGGCGTGCGTGTCGTCCTCGCGGTCGGCCGTGATGTCGTAGACATCGCGCTCGCGGACGAGATGCGCGCGCCGGTGGTCGACGCGGTTCGGCGTCTCCTGCTCGATGGTCGCGCCGTCGAGTTCGTCGATCGCGTCCCGGAGGTCGTCGTCGCCCACCGGCGCGTCGAACTCCACGTCAGCCCGGTAGCGCTTGCGGGCGTCGAGTTCCTTCACGCGCTCGACCATCTCGTAGCCCGCGACCGCGACGCCCTCGACCTCGGCTTTGCCGTCCGCGAAGTCGTTGATCGCGTCCGCCAGCGCGTCGGCGTCCGGGTGGCGGTCCTGTGGCTCCGCGACCTCGATGACGAACGGCCGCCCCGTCCCCAGCATCAACGCGTCGATGTCCTCGCGGCCCGCGCCGTGGAACGACGCCTCCGTGCCGCCCATCGCGTCGACGACCGGCGGCGCGGTGAGCTGCTCGACGCTCTCCGGGTAGAGAAAGCCCGTGCCGTCGCAGTGCGGGCACGGCGAATCCACGAGCGTCCCGCTGCCGTTGCAGTCCGAGCACGGCCATTTCGTCTGGGGGATCCCGCGTTCGAGTTTGCGGTACCGGCCGTAGACGAACGCCGAGTTCACCGTCACGTCGACGGTTTCGGCTTCGACGTCGATCACGGCGAGCACGTCCGGCCGCCCGAAGTCCACCTCGGTGCCCGTGCGATCGCCGACGCGCTTCCCGACCTCGCGGTTGCACTCGGATTTGAACGGCTCGCCGGCGTCCTCAGCCAGCCCGGCGAGGTCCCGCAGCATCGCCTCGTTCTCCTCGACCAGCGGCGGCGCCTGCGTCCCCACCTGGTAGGTGTCAAACGACGCGTCCGCGACGGCGTCGACCACGAGGTCCGCGAACTCGTCGAACCGCCCGGACGCCCCTTCGCACACCCAGCACGGCTCCTCGGGCTCCTCGTAGGGCTCGTCGTCGGCAAGCGCCACGGCGGTCCGCAGCGCCCGCCCGCGCTCGGCGTTCGACAGCCCGAAACTCCGTTCCGCGAAACACCGCCCCAGGCAGGCGTCACACACCGGGGTTTCCGCCAGCACCGCGCGTGCATCCTCCAGGATGGTCATGGACGTTTCGTAGGCGGCCGGTGGTACGTACTCTTCGGTCCGCGGCCACACGACCCCCGCGGCCGGCGGGAGGCGACCGCTCCCGGCGGCGCGCCGCCGGCCACACGCGCCGGACCGCGCCCGGGCGAACCCTGCGCTGCAATGAGTAGACTCAAGAGAACCCTCCCGGAACTACCCTCGGATGCGACGCGGGACAGCCGGGCTCGTCGGCGTCGTTCTCGCGCTGAACGCGACCCTGGTCGTCGGGGCGCTGTTCTCGGAGCGCGCACTCACGATCGCGGTGGTGTTCGCGCTCGACGCGGTCGCCGGCATCGCCCGCCTCCTCTACGAACGGCTCGCGGCCGAACGGGCGTCGACAGCGCCGCCCGCGATGACGCCGCTCCGGTTCCTCGAACCGCTGTACGAGATGGTGGCGGACAAACGCGGGAGTGTCCGAGTCGCGGCCCGGTTTCCGTCGGTGTCACCGCGGAACCTCCCGTACGTCGTCGACCAGTGGGTCGTCTGCTTCGCCGTGTTCTCCGTGGTCGTGCTCGCGTGGACCGCGCTGGAGCCGTTCGAGGGCGGGCTCGGGCCGACACTGCTTCCGGCCGTCCTCCTCGTCGCGGCGAAACACGACCGCATCGTGCAGACGTGGGCTGCGGCCGGCCGGTATGCGACCGCGTCGGCGCGAACCGTCCGGCCGAGCCGCGACATCGTCTACAGCACTGTCGTCGCCTGCGTCGCCGTCTGGTCGCTCTCCAGGACGCCCTCGGACCCCGCGCAGGTGACCGCGGCCACGGCGCTGTTCTGCCTCCCGAAGTTCGCCTTCGAGTGCCGCGAGTGCGGGGTCGGCCCGTGGCCGTTGACCTTCGACCCCGCGGGCGGCGCGACACTCGACCCGCTCTCGATCCCGGACGGACCGCCGCGCGCGACCGTCCAGAACGACCGCGGCGTCGTCCGCGCGTGGGCGGTCCACGACGCCCTCTCGTACGCCGTCCTCTTCGCCACCTCGTTGACCGGATTCCTCGGGACTGTCGCGGTTCTCGGCTCCGGGTCGCTGCGCGTCACGCTGTGGGCGGTCGCGATAGCGCTCCTCGCGGCGCCGCCGGTCGCCGTCCTCACCGTGGTCGCCGTGGTCTGGCTGGGGCACGCCAACGAGGAGTACCGGGTCTACGACGACGCGCTGGTCGCCTACGACTCGCTGCTCGACGAGCCGCAATGGGTCGTCCCGGTCGAGGACATCAGTTCGGTCTCGGTCGGCGACGACCCGCTCGGCTGGACGATCCTGGGCCTCGTCCACGTGCTCCCGTTCGAGACGTATCCCGTCGTCGTCGAACGCGAGGGCGGCGACGACGTCCGCCTCAGCGCGCTCGCCGACCCGGCGGCGCTCGCCAGTGCCGTCCGAGCAAGTCCGCGCTCCCGCTAGCCGTCACGGGGCGTCCGCGTGGCCGCTCGCTCGCGGGCACCCGGGCGCGAACAACCGGCGCGTCGAGAGCAGCCCGTCCCGCCTCATCTCGTCGGCGCAGTCGGCCGGCGGACACATCGGGCTCACCGAGGACTGCACGCGCCGAGGCGGTCGGAGTGGTTCGCCGCCCAGTCCCGAACCCGATGCACGTAAGCCACCCACGCCCGACTACCCACGCATGAGACAGTTCGTCGTCCTCGGGCACGACGCCCCGACGACTCCCGACTTCCCGCTCGACGACCTGCCGGGCGCTGCCGGCCGGCTCGACGTCCTCTGTCGGTGCGTGAGTGCGGCGCTGTTCGTCTCGCATGGCATCCGCGACGACGTCGAGGTGTTCCTCGTCCTCGGCGACGAGGTGACGGTCCGCATCGACGCCGGGGCGGTCCAGTACATGCATCCCGACGAGCGCAACGTCGCCGGACTGCTGAAGCAAGCCCTCGACGCGAAAACCGAGGCCATCGGCCACCAGGAGGCGTCGTCGTCGCCGGGCATCCACGTCTCGAAGCGCGGCTTCGAGGCCGTGCTGGACGCCGTCTCGGGGCCCGTCGTGGCGCTACACGAGGACGGCGACGCGCTCGCCGCCGTCGACCCCCTTGCGGATCCCGTGTTCGTGCTGTCGGATCACCGCGATTTCACCGCCGCCGAGGCCAGCCTGCTCGCGGACGCCAGCGACCACCGCGTGCGCGTCGGCCCGACGGTGTTGCACGCCGACCACGCCATCACGGTCGCGCACAACCACCTCGACACCGCCGGGTTCGACGCGTACTGACGGCGACGGCCACGGCAGCCGGCGGGTCACGCCTGCTCCCCGATCCGGAACCGTTAAATCCACAACGGCCATTCTCTCACGTGCGGGCCGGTGGGGTAGCTTGGTATCCTTCGGCCTTCGGGTGGCCGTAACCGCGATTCGAATTCGCGCCGGCCCACTACACACTTACCCCGTTTCCCGCATTTTCAAACACTTAGCGGCCGCTTTGTAGGGTGTTGGGCGTGACGCTCCGGGTTGAGGAGCGTCCATGGACAACCCTGCGGGCAGTCGACGAACCCGGCCATGGCATGGACAGTGAAGAGCCTTGAATCACTGGACGGCGGTCTGGTGTCCACGTGCCCGTGTCCATACACCCCCTGCGGACTAGTATACGAAGACAGACTACCGGACCTGAAGGCGTCTGTTCGCGGTAGGGACGTCCTCAGATGACCAAATCGAGGGCGTATCTCTTCGAAGAGCCTCGCGGAGTCGGGAATCTGATTTCAAGCGGGTGCCGTAAAACTGGCAGACAGCGTAGGGGTGTACAGATGAAAGTGCAACCAACCCCCTTTACATACAGCCCATCGCGTGGAGACTCGCGCCCGATGGGCCGCGTGCGGCCGGGACCGCCCCGAGCATGTATACAATACGCGTAGCGCGAAGCCGCGCTCGTACACACGACCCGCGAGAAGCGGGTGATTTTGAGTTACTGGATGGGGTGAAACGCCCGGGATTCGGGACGATCTCCCCAGTCACGTCGGCCTCGACCAGCTCGTTGAGACTGCGAGTGCGGAATTATGCACACGAGGTTCGCGCCCTCGTGTGCATACCTCGGAATCGAATCCTGAGAGCGTGAAACCTCATGGGGGATCCGTGTTATTCTATGTGGGAGTGGCTAGCTTCAATTTAGATATTAAAAACTAGGGGTTTATCGGAAAGTCAACCGCTCAGACCCAATCCATCTCTCACCTCTTGACGGTCGGAATTAGCCAGCTCAACATCATCTTTCGAGTCAATATCTATCCCTTGGACGGTGTTCGAAAGTCTGATGAGAGATTTTTCCGCTGATTCGATTTCTTCCTCTGATGGTAATATGTATGGGAGGTGGAATATAGGCCGTGGTAGTTCGTCTCGTATCGCGTGCAACTTTGCCGCATCTGTCCTCAGCTCCGTCTTTGCTTCAGATATTTGGCTGACTTCAGGAGACCCAGGGTTACCAATTACATCCCCGTACTTCACTAAGTCTTTAGATATCTTCAATCGGGTGTTCCTGAACCCTCTGATTGGGCTAATCAGGTACTCGTTCAATAGCGCACCAAAGAATCCCGAAATGATTGCGACCAATATCTGAATTATCATTTTACCACCTATTTCATCGTCTGCCCGGATGTGAAATCTGTGTTTGGTCTTCGAGCATTTCGAACAACTCAATTAAGCGCTCGGTTTTTGATTTCAGATTCTCTTGAATATGTTCGTTCAAATCTCCATACCTTCTAAAGGAAACTCTCCCCATATTCCTAGTGCCTTCTTCAAATAATCGCTTCAATGACGCAATTTCATCTAATATCTCCATTACTCGCACGACTATACTTTCCGTATCTTCATTGGTGAATAGATAGGTATTTCGCTGCAGGGCGTTTCTGATACCCGACTCATCAACCGCACTTAGCGGAGGGACATTTGATAGATCTGGCAGGCCCTCTATCTGGTCTTTGTATACGGAGCGTAATCGAGCTATCTCAACCTCTAAACTTCGTATCGCTTGTTGGCGTCTGTCTGCCTCAATAAACATTGATTCAATCTGTTCTCTACTCATGGGGTGCTTTTGGTCATTAATCCGAACATAGAAAGATGAGTCAGATGTGGAAATCGGTTTTCTCTCTGCTTCGTAAACTCTGACCGCTACAAGTATCCTTCCTGAATCAGATGAAAACGGCTGTAAGGGATTTGAGACCTCTATTTTCGGGACTGGGGTGCAGTCCTTGATATATGGTGTGACATGTCTCCCAATCTCGTTTTCGGGCTCCTCAATTGGATTATATTCAATATCGTCTGACATGCCGAATAGAATAACCCCACCACTTGCGTTCGCAAAGGCCGCAAATTCTCGCTCAATGTCTTTTCTCCACTCCGATTTCGAAGGCTCTGGTTCTCTGTGGTCCGGATACCTGAGATATTGTTTGTATTCGAGATATTGGTCCTCAGCCACGCTATGTTCAACCAACCCCTCTAAGGTTTCCACATCCCACTCATCTACGGAGCTAGGATAGAGTCGTTCTTGCATACCGATGATCGCCGCTGTTTGAAAATAAGTTCTAGGGTGCGTCTTACTTCGGACTAGCCCCGGGCAGAGGAGGCTCTGGTTTACTCTTCAAGCTCGTTTGGATCGACTTCCCCAGATAGAAAGCCACGACCGAGGTCGCTGAGAGAGTAGATCCCGTCTCCTTCACGCTTGAATAGTCCTGCTTCTGCAAGTGCTTTCAGCCGTCTACCAGTATACTGGCGGTCATAATCGATATTCGCGGCGACAATCTTTGGCGAAGCCTGAATGTCGTGATCTTCGTAGAATTCGAGGATGTGGTAGTCGATGGGGAACATCCAAGCGACGTGCCGTGACGACAGCCAGTAACTACGCTTCCAAGAGAACAGCCATTGAGACGCCGGCGCAGTCGATCATGCTCAATTCCCGCCAGCCCATTTCTCCCCACAGTCGTCGCTCACTCGCCGGCCGCCGCTTCGTTGGCTCCACCCGCCTACGAGGCGGTCAGCGTGTCCTCGATCACAACCGTCTCCGACGGCGTGTGCACCACCCGGACCGTGATAGTGTCGCCGCTGTCGAGCGAGCAGTCCCGGTTTGCGATCCGGAACGTGGCCGTCTCGCCGGGCCGCCAGACGCCGTCCGTGTTCGCGTCGAACGCCCCGCCGTCCGGGCTGTAGAAATCGAACAGCTTGTCGCCGTCGTACGTGCTTGGGCCCAGCGTGCTCGTGGGCAGGTCCACGATCCGGGCCCGCTTCCCGCAGGCGGCAGTCGCATCCACGACGACGTCGAGGTCGGACACCGCCACATCGTCGCCCGCGATGTGGGTGAGTCGAACGATCTGATCGCCGCCGCCGGCCGTGTCCCGGACGAGTTCGCCGCTCGTCTGCCCGATCAGCGGCGCGGGACTGCTGATGGTGTCCGTGGACCCGAGGGTGAACACCGCGACTGTCCCTGCAAGGACCACCACGACGGCGACCATGAGAACGACCGCCGTGACTGACGTGGCTGCTCGCATTGGTGGGCTCGTGATAGTATTCGTTGTGACCGTGTGAATGCGTTTCGCTCCGCTCAGGCCCTGTTTATGCCATGCTCAGACACCACATACGAGATGTTCCCCTTGCGGACACGTCGATTATTGCCCCATCGCCAGTGAAACCCACAGACCAGTATGTTAGACACCCAACAGAATTTATTTACTATCCCGAAATGAATCATGATTTGCAGGTGGCTAGTGAACACATGGACCGACGAACGTACATCGCCACGGTTGGATCGGCAGTCACAGGAGCGACCATACTATCCGGGACGGCCATTGCAGGGTCCGACGACGGAGATGATCCGGACGTGCGGTTTGGCGACGTCGAGGATCCGCCAAATGACGTGTACGAGGTCGGCGACACGGTAACGGTAACCGCGGACATAGAGAACTACGAGGACGAATCGAAGACGGTGTACGTCGGCTACTCGGTTTACAACGACGGGTTCTACGAGAACGGCCAGCGCACGGACGTGGCCGTCAGCGTCGACGCCAATGACACCGTCTCCCAGGATCTCGAATGGCCTGTTTCCAGCGACGCGCCACCGGGTGACTACGGCTACCTCCTGAAGATCTGGGACGACAGGCTGAACAACGGCGCACCCGACGAGGCACTCAAAAACGGCCTGGACAAGTACGACAAAACCGGCGAAGAAGTGTTCAAAGTCGAACCGTATATCTAGCACCGCTGCCCGGACCGGACACGCCGGCTCCTGCTGGTGGGCCGTCAGTCGACGAGCGCGGCCTCCAGCAGCTCCAGGGGGTGGCGCACCTCGTAGCCCGTGCCGTGCTCCATCTGCATCGCACACGTCGGGCACTCCGTGAGTCCGGTGTCGCCCTCCGCGGACTCCATGTGATCGAACATGTCGTCGCCGATCTCCATGGAGGTCTCGTATTTCTCTTCTTTCCAGCCGTAGGTGCCCGAGATCCCCGAACACGAGTCGCCCACGTCGTCGATGCCGACGCCGTCGAGGTCGCCGAACAGCTCCACCGCCTGGCGGTCTAGGCCCTGGCTGCGGGCGTGGCAGGGGGCGTGGTACGCGAACTCGTCGGCGAGCTCGCCGTCGATGTCGGCCGACTGCACGGTCTCCCGGAGGGGTTCGTGGATGCGCAGGTATTCGACGGCCTCGAAGGTGTTCGACGCCACCGTTTCGATGCCGTCGATGTCGAACAGTTCGGGGTACTCCTGTCGGAGCGCCATCGAACACGACGTACACGAGGCGATGGCGTCGTAGCCCTCCTCGATGAGGTCGCTCATCGAGGACACCGTGATGTCGGCGTGGCGGCGGGCGTCGTCGAGCATGCCGTTGGCGAACATCGGGGTGCCCGAACAGCCCTGTTTGGGGACGACGATCTCGTAGCCGAAATGCTCGTAGACGCGCACCATCGCCTGCCCGACCTCGGGGGTGTTGTAGTTGGCGTAGCAGCCATGGAAGTACGCCACCTTCTTGTCGGCGTCCACGGGCTCGCCGCGTTCACGTCGGCGGGCTTGCGCGCGCTCCTTGGAGGCGGCCGCGCCGCCCCGCGCCTGCCACCACTCCCGGAAGGTCTCGGTCGCGAACGCGGGGAACTCGCGTTCGCTGGTCACGCCCAGCGTCTTCTCCATCACCCAGCGCGCCGGCCCGAAGTTCATCGCGGCGTTCGCGAGCCGCGGGAGCGTGCTGGCGATGCGCGCCGACGTGCGGTAGTTCGCGAGGATGCGGTTGCGCCAGTATTTCAGCGAGCGCTTGGACATCTGGTCGTCGACGTACTCGCCGCGCGCGGTGTTGTGCATCTGTGACAGCGACACGCCCGACGGACAGGCCGAGTCACACCGCATGCAGTTCGAACACTCGGTGATGGAGTCGTCGATCTCGTGGTCCTCGTCGTCGGACTGCTCTTTGAGCCGCCACTGCTCGGGGCCCTGGAACTTCGGGCCGGGGAAGTCGTCGTCGACCTCCGCGACCGGGCAGTTGGTGTCACACGTCGAGCACTTATAACAGGAGTCCGACTCGGGGCGCAGGTCGAAGTCGTCGGTGTCGTCGTGGAGCGCCACCGGGTCGAACTTCTCGCCCACGTTCGGTGTGGCTGGCTCGAAGCGATTCTCCGCGGTGGTCGTCGTGGAATCGGATTCTGAGTCACTCATCGTGGATCGCCTCCGCTGCCGCCGTTCCGGCCGCGTACCCCGTTGCGATGGAGACGCCGCTGCCGGAGTGCTCCGCTGCGAAGTTGTAGCCGCCAAGCACTGCGCCCGCCGCCCGCAGGTTCGCGTGGGCGGCGGCACCGTCGTCGTCGCGTGGCCGCAGTGTGTCGTCGGTCCGCACGCCGAACTGCGCGAACGCGTGGTCGCCGAACGCGTCGTCGTCGAACCACGCGTACCGGTCGTCGCTGTGCGCGATCCGGCAGTCGAAGATCGGTTCGTAGACCGCGTCCCGGTCGGAGTCGATGCCTTTCCCCACGAGCCCGCCGGTCGCGAGCACGTACTCGTCGGCGCTGTTCGGGATGCGCGCGCCGTTTTTCTCCACGTACACGGTCTCGACGCCGCCGGCGGTCGTGTCGGCGTCCACCACGGGGTTGCCGGTTTCGATGCGCACGCCCGCCGCCTCCAGCGCGCCGAACAGGTGATCGGACAGCCGCAACCCGGGCAGCGACGGCGGTCCCATCGGCACCTCGAACACCGCAGCCCCCAGGTGGTCCGCGAGCGCGTCTCGGACGCCCGCGGGATCGTCGTCGCCCAGCACCGCCGGGAAGCCGACGCGGTCGGCGTCGGCGGCCGCGTCGGCGACCCGTGTGGCAAGCGCCAGGCGGAGCGGGCGCTCGGTGCCGTCCACCGACACCTGGGGGTTCGCGTCCAGCAGCCCCGCGTACCGGGTGACCTTCGCGCCCGCCCGGAGGTCGCCCGGGAACGGCACGGTCACACCGCGCACGTCGAAGGGGACGCCCGCCGATTCGAGGTGGGCGGCCGCGTGGTCCGCGTTGAAATCCGGCAGCGTCTCGAAGCCGACCAGCAGCGTGTCCCGGTCGTCGCTCGCCAGCCCGGCGGCGGCGCTGGCGGGATAGCGCGCGGTCGGCTTCACGGTGCCGCCGTGGGTCGGCACCAGCGCGTTGGCGTCGGTGTGGTGCCCCTGGTAGCGCGGCGCGTGCGCGTCGAAAAACGCCATCGCGTCGCGCACCGTGTCGACGCCGACGGTCCGATACGGGTGGGCGTCGGGCAGCGACGGGATGGCGTCGAAGGGGTCGACCACGGGACCGTCCCCGCTGGGCGTGTAGCCGAGCACGTCGACGAGCCCGCTGGCGTTCCGGAGCGTGCTCTGTTTGTACGACACCAGTCGGGTGTCCGCGCCCGCGTCGGCGGCCGCCAGCGCGCTCGTGATGCCGGCCAGCCCGCCGCCGATCACGAGCACCTCGGATTCAATTGCCATGCGCGCCCTCCGGGCCGCCGTCGGCCGCCAGCGGCCCCGCGTCGAACGCCGTGAAGTCGATCTCAGTGTCCGCGTCGGCCGGGTCGTGGCCGCGGTTCTGCGTGGTCGCGTGCAGCGCGTAGCTCAACATCGCCTGGGAGAGCTGGTCGCCCCAGAGGGCGTGGCGCTGGCCGCGCCACCGCTCGGCGAGCAGTTCGTCCCAGGACGCCCGCACGGTGGCGTCGTCGTAGCCGGCGGTGTGGAGTTCGTTCGCCAGGCGGTGCGCGCAGAACCCGCCCTGGCAGTTCCCCATGGTCGCCCGCGTGCGGATCCGCACCGCGTTCAAGTCTGTCCCGGACTGCTCGATGGCGTCCTGGATTTCCGCCCGCGTGACCGCCTCGCAGGCACAGATCGTGGGGTTGGGGTCGTCCGTGTCAAGCACGCTGCCGGCCCGCGAGCCGAGGCGGTCGACGCTGCGCTGGGCGACCGGCGACCGCAGCCCGAACTCCGTCATGTAGTCGTCGAGCGCGGTGTTGTCGGCGCTCCCGGGGAGCGCGACGTCCGCGGTCCGACAGTCCGCGGTGACGCCGAGGCGCTCGCAGACGTGGTCGGTGATCTCCTCGGCCATCATCCGGTAGGTCGTGAGCTTCCCCCCGACGATGGTCGTCATCCCGGGCAGGTCGTCGCGGTCGTCGTGCGCGAGCAGGAAGTAGTCCCGCGTGATGTCCGTGGGGTCGTCGCTGTCGACGTCCGGGGGCTCGTACAGCGGCCGCACGCCCCAGAACGACCGCACCGTGCGGGCGTCGTCGAGCATCGGAATGAGCTCCGCCAACTCGTCGATCACCATGTCGACCTCCCACTGCTGTTCGGGGTAGTCCTCGGGGTCGGCGACCTCCTCGTCGGTCGTCCCCAGGATGCAGGTGGTCTCGTGGGGCACCACGATGTCGGCGTCGCCTTTCGGCCGGCACCGGTTGACCACGGTGTCGACCTGTCGCGTGTTCATCACGGTCATCACGCCCTTCGACGGACGGACCTCGACGTCAACGCCCGCCATCTCACCGAGGCGGCCCGCCCACGCGCCGGCGGCGTTCACGACGTGGTCGGCGCGGATCACCTCGGTGCCGCCCTCGGTGCCGTGCACGCGCTTGCCCGCGCCGGTCGCGTGTTCGACTTCCACGCCGACCACCGCGCCGTCCTCCACGACGACGTCCGTGACCGTCGAGTGTGTCTCGATGCGCGCGCCGTGCTCCTGGGCGCTCGCGGCGTTTGCGACCACCAGGCGGAACGGGTCGATCGCGGCGTCGGGCACCCAGATGGCCTTCTCGACGTCGTCGGCCAGGTGTGGCTCCAGCTGCCGGGCTTCCGCCCCGGAGAGCACCTTCGTGGGAATGTCGCAGGCCTCACAGCCCGCGAGTTTCTCCTGGAAGTACTGCTCGCTGTCCTCGGGCCGTTTCACGAACAACCCGCCTGTCTCGTCAACGCAGTGCGTTGCGATCTCTCTGAGCACGCGGTTCTCGATGATACACTCGCGCGCGCTGGCCTGGTCGCTGACTGCGTACCGGCCCCCTGAGTGGAGGAGGCCGTGCATCCGGCCAGTCGTGCCATGCGTGAGGTTGCCCTGCTCGACGAGCGTGACCCCAAGGCCACGCATCGCGAGGTCGCGGGCGACGCCGGCCCCGGTCGACCCACCCCCAACGACAACCACGTGCGGTTCCTGCGCCATACGACGCCTTACACGGCGACCGCCTTTACCTCATCGAAGGTCCCGCAGCGACGCGTAAACAATCGGGTCGTGTCGGCGGTCGGGGCATTCCGTCCGGCGTGAAAGGACACATTCAGGGCTCTTCGCGGAGTTTCAGGGATTTTTATTACGGGTTATGATATTGTGTACCGGTAACGCGGTCTTGACGGTAAGACAACCGCGCAACGAGGTTGACACAGCTATGACAGACGCATACGTCGGCGCGATCGACCAAGGGACGACAGGCACGCGGTTCATCGTATTCGACCAACACGGCGACGTGGTCGCGAACACCTACGAGAAACACGAACAGCACTACCCCGAACCCGGCTGGGTCGAACACGACCCCCTGGAGATCTGGGAGAACACGAAAAGCGTCGTCACGGCGGGGCTCTCGGCCGCCGGGCTGGACGCCGATGACCTCGCCGCGATCGGCATCACGAACCAGCGCGAGACCACCGTAGTCTGGGACGCCGCAAGCGGCCGCCCGATCCACAACGCCCTCGTCTGGCAGGACCGACGCACCACCAGCCGCGTCGAATCCCTGGAGGAAAACGGCAAGATCGAGCGCATCCGCGAGAAAACCGGCCTGGAGGCGGACGCCTACTTCTCGGCCACGAAAACCGAGTGGCTGCTCGACGAAGCCGAGCCGCTGAAGCTCTCCTCGGCGCGCGCCAGCAGCCTCCGGGATCGCGCCCGCGACGGCGAGTTGCTCATGGGCACCATCGACTCCTGGCTCATCTACAACCTCACCGGCGAACACATCACGGACGTGTCGAACGCCTCCCGGACGATGTTGTACAACATCACCGACCTGGAGTGGGACGACTGGCTGCTGGAGGAGTTCGACATCCCCCGGGAGATGCTGCCGGAAGTACGGCCGTCCTCTGACGAGGCCGTCTACGGGCACACCGACCCCGACGGCTTCCTCGGCGCGGCAGTTCCCGTCACGGCCGCGCTGGGCGACCAGCAGGCGGCCCTCTTCGGGCAGACGTGTTTCGACGCCGGCGACGCCAAGAACACGTACGGCACCGGCTCGTTCTACCTCATGAACACCGGCGAGGACGCCGTCTCCTCCGAGCACGGCCTGCTCACGACGATCGGGTTCCAGCTCTCCGGGGAGCCCGTCCAGTACGCCCTCGAGGGGTCGATCTTCGTCACGGGCGCGGCGATCGAGTGGCTCGAAGACGTCGACCTCATCAACAACGCCGCCCAGACCGCGGAACTCGCCAGCTCCGTCGACACCACCGACGGCGTCTACATGGTGCCCGCGTTCACCGGGCTGGGCGCGCCACACTGGGACGGCCGCGCCCGCGGCACCCTCGTCGGCATGACGCGGGGCACGCGGAAAGCCCACATCGTTCGGGCGACCCTCGAATCGATCGCCTACCAGACCCGCGACATCGCGGCGGCGATGGAGGCCGACTCCGGGGTGTCCACCACGACGCTGCGCGTCGACGGCGGCGCGGTCAAGAACAACTTCCTCTGCCAGCTGCAGTCGGACATCATCCAGACCGACCTCGCGCGCCCGGAGGTCGACGAGACCACCGCGCTCGGGGCGGCCTACGCGGCCGGCCTGGCGGTCGGCTACTGGGACAGCCTGGACGACCTCCGGGAGAACTGGCGTGTCGACCGGTCGTTCGAGCCGGAGATGGACCCCAGCGAGGCCGACAGCAAGTACGGCCGCTGGGAGGACGCCGTTGATCGCTCGCTGGCGTGGGCCACGGAGGACTGACGATGCCGGGACTCACTCTCGCCACGCTCCCCGTCGTCGACATGGCCCCCGAACCGTTCGCCGTCCTCCTGCTGACGGCGCTTGCCGGGGGCGCGTTCGGCGCGGCCATCGGCGCGCTGCCCTCGTTCATCTTCACGGGATTCGTCGTCCTCATCGGCGAATCGCTCACACTGCTCCCGGGCGACCTGCCCGTGAGCCTCACCAACGCCATCGGGTTCGGGCCGATCGTCGGCCCCCACATCGCGTTCGCGGGCGGCGTCGCCGCCTCCGCGTACGCCGGCACGCGATACCCCGAGCTCGCGCCCGACGGCTGGGACTACCACTTCGGGAAGAACATCCAGTACGCGTTCGGCACCAAACCCGACGTGCTGGCGGTTGGCGCGGTCTTCGGCGCGCTCGGCATGCTGATCGCCAAAGTCGTCACGGCGCTCGGCATCCCCACGGACAACATCGCCGTGGCCGTCGTGGCGACCGCCCTGATCGCCCGACCAGTGTTCGGCTACCCGATCGTCGGCTCGCCGTCCGGCTCCGGCCTCCTCGACATGGGACCGTTCGAGCGCGACGAGCCACACCCGGCGGCGGACGGCGGCGCCGCCGAACACGCCGGCCGCCCCGCCACGGAGCCCTGGCTCCCCCAGCAGTACACGTGGACCGGCGTCACGCTCATCGGCGCGATCTTCGGCGTGCTCGCGGGGTTCCTCTGGCTGCAAACGGACAGCGTCTTCCTCGGGTACGGCCTCTCGGCCGCGAGCCTGGTTTTCCTGCAGTTCGACGTGCCCAACTTCCCGGTCACACACCACATCACGCTGCTGGGCGCTGTCGGCGGCGTGCTCGGGTTCAGCGTCTTCGCAAGCCCCCTGCTGGCGGTCGTCGCCGCCGGCTGCTTCGGCGTCCTGAGCGCGCTCGTCGGCGAGTGTGGCGAACGCATCCTCTACTCGCATTCCGGCACCCACGTCGACCCGCCCGCGATGGCGATCGCCACCCTGATGTTGGTGATCGGCGGAGCCTTCCAGCTCGGACTGCTGCCGACCAGCAGCTACCTCGGCCTGTAACGCCCGCGTTGCTGTCGCCGCCCGCCGTTTAGGCGGGGCAGCCACACCACTCACCGCGACACAACCCCACTACAGCATGGACCTTGACGCGAGAATCACGCGCCGCCAGCGCCGCAGCACCGACGCCGCACTCATCACCGACTTCGAGCCGCTCTCGCCGGTCGCCCACATCACCGAGCCCTCCGACCGTGGCCCCGCCTTCGAGCGCCTGCTCGACCACTTCAGCCCCGCCTTCGACGGCGCGCTCCCGCCGAACGCCTACCTCCACGGGCCGCCCGGCGCGGGCAAATCGGCGGTCGTGTCCGCGCTGTTCGCGCGGCTCGCGCGCCACGCCACCGGGGACGCGGTCATCCACACGAGCACGCGCGCCGGCACCCCACAGCCGTCCACCCCGGCGTCGGCGATGCCGGCGTTCGTCTACGTCGATCGCCGGACCGCCACCACCCCGTTCGCGTTCTCCCACGCCGTCCTCGACGCGCTGGTGTCGGAGTCGGTGCCGACCCACGGCGTGAGCACGGCCGCGATCCGGGACCGACTCGCCGACGCGGTTGCCGCCCACCCAACGGGAGTCGTGGTCGCCGTCGACCACACCACGACCGCCGCCCCCGTGGCCGAACTGCTGACCGCCCTCCCGGATCGCGCCCGGTGGCTCGCGGTCGGGCGATCCGAGCCGTCCGACGCCGCGCTGACCGCCCACACCGATCGCGACCTCCGCATCGACGCCTACCAGCGCCAGACGCTCGTCGGGGTCGTGACCACGCGGGCGTCCCTGGCCCTCGGCCAGCACGCGTTCACCCAACAGCACGCGCGCCGCATCGCCGCCTGGAGCGACGGCAACGCCCACGACGCGCTGGCGGCGCTGGCCGTCGCCGCCCACGCCGCCGACAGCGCCGGCCGCAGCCGGCTCACCGACGCCGACATCGAGGCGGGCATCCAGGACGTGCCTCGCGGCGGCGTCGTTCTCGGGCGTCCGCTCGCGGTTTCGGACGCCAAACAGCGCGTCCTGGCGGCGCTGTTGGACACCGACGCCACCCACGGGTCGGTCACCGAGGCCGCCGACGCGGTCACGGCCACCCCCGGCGTATCGCTGTCCCAGAGCACGGTCACGCGGCTGCTGTACGAGCTGTCCGGCGACGGCATCGTCGAGCGCGTGCGCGCCACCACCACCGATTCGGCCGGCCGCCCCCCGAGCCGTGTTGCGGTCCGGTTCGCGCCGACGGCGTTCCGCCGGCTCCGAGCGCGGGCGTAGCCGCCGGCGCGCCGATTCCACAGGTTCATATTGCCGGCGGGCCGTCTCTCATTCGATTACCGTGAGCGGGACGCCCGTCTCAGACACCAGATCGACGAACGGGGCCGAGCAACGACTCGTGGTCGTGTGCGGGCTGCCAGGCACCGGGAAAACCACCGTCTCCGGACACGCCGCCGAGACCCTCGACGCCGAGTTGCTGCGCACCGACGTCGTCCGCACGGATCTGTTCCCCGAGCCCGACTACACGCCGGCGGAGGTCGCAGCCGTCTACGACGCGCTGCTCGACCGCGCGGGCGCGGCGCTCCGGGACGGCGACTCGGTCGTGCTCGACGGCACGTTCAAGAACCACGCGCGCCGGGCGGCCGCGCGACAGCTGGCCGACAGCGTCGGCGTCCGCTTCGAGCTGGTGAAAGTGGAGTGCACCGAGGCGGTCGTTCGCGACCGCATCCGGGCGCGTTCGGGGGACGAAAGCGACGCGGATTTCGCCATCCACCAGCAGTTCCGCGAGGAGTTCGACCCCATTCCCGGCAACGACCACGGGATCATCGACAACTCCGGCGACCGCGACGCCACGCGCAGCCAACTCGTGGCCCTCCTCTGAGCCCGCCGCGCCAGCCTTTTTCGCTCCCGCCGCCCAACCCGGAGGCATGCCGACCGACGACCTCGCGTGGGAGACGACCGCCACGACGACCGCCTACGACTGCCCGGGGTTCGTGATCCGCCGCGACGAAACCCGGCTGCCCGACGGCACTGAAACCGACTACGACTACCTCCACGACGGCCCGGCGGTGGTGGTGTTGGGGTTCACGCCCGACGGCGACGAGGTGGTGCTCATCGAGGAGTGGCGGCAGGCCGTCGGGCGCGTGAACCGCGCGCTCCCCGCCGGCAGCGTCGAGCCCGGCGAATCCCTCGCGGCCGCCGCCCGCCGGGAGTTCCGCGAGGAAACCGGCTACGAGCCCGCCACGATCGAGCAGTACGCCACCTACGAGCCGGCCAACGGCATCAGCGACGCCGTCCACCACTACTTCCGCGCGACGGACTGTACGCCCACCGCCAGCCAGACCCTGGACGACGACGAGACGATCCGGGTCGACACCGAGCCGTACGACGATCTGGTGGCGGCCGTCCGGGACGACGACATCCGGGACGGCCGCACCGCGCTGGGCGTGCTCCAGCACGAACTCGCGTAGGTTTATTGGGACTGCCGGCCTGCGTGCCGCTATGGGCGTCATCGTCTACGACGATCCGCGTGGGGATGTCACCGAGTGGCCGACCGACGACGACCGACTCCGGTACGACGAAGCCACCGAGCACTGGCTCGTGAAAACCGGCGACGGGACGGTTCGGCGCATCCCCCGGGAGCGCGTGTTCTACGTCGAGCAGGAGTCCTGAGCGCCGAAGGCAAGCCTCAAGCGCGCACGGTCGCTACGCCGGTGCAATGAGAGACGTCTTCGAGGTCGGCGCACAGGACGGCCTCGCGCGCATCGGCGAACTCGACGTACCACGGGCGGGTGTCACCGTCGAGACGCCGACCCTGATGCCGGTCGTCAACCCCAACCTGATCACCGTCGAGCCGTCCCGGTTCGTCGACGAGTTCGGCGCGGAACTGCTCATCACGAACTCCTACATCATCAACAGCGACGACGACCTCCGCGAGCGGGCGCTCGATGAGGGGCTCCACGAGATGCTGGGGTTCGACGGCGCGATCATGACCGACTCGGGGAGCTTCCAGCTCGCGGAGTACGGCGAGATCGACACCGACACCGAGGCCATCCTCCGGTTCCAACACGACATCGGCAGCGACATCGGGACGCCCGTGGACATCCCGACGCCGCCGGACGCCGACCGCGAGCAGGCCGCGGCCGAACTCGAAACCACCCAACAGCGCCTGGAACTCGCCGAAACGGTCGATGTCGGCGACATGCTGGTGAACGCACCTGTCCAGGGGGCTACCCAGCCGGACCTCCGCGAGCAGGCCGGCGCACACGCCTACGGCACGGCCCTCGACCTGTTCCCCGTGGGTGCGGTCGTCCCCCTGATGAACCAGTACCGCTACGACGACATGACCGAGGCCGTGCTCGCCGCCAAGCGCGGACTCGGCCGCGACGCGCCCGTCCACCTCTTCGGCGCGGGCCACCCGATGATGTTCGCGCTCGCCGCCGCGCTGGGCTGTGACCTCTTCGACTCGGCGGCCTACGCCATCTACGCCCGCGACGACCGCTACCTCACCGTATCGGGCACGGAGCACCTCGACGACCTCCACTACTTCCCCTGTGACTGTCCGGTCTGTGCCGAGCACAGCCCCCAGGCCGTCCGGGGGATGGCGGCCGGCGACCGCGAGCGCCTGCTCGCCGAGCACAACCTCCACGTCTCGTTCGGGGAGATCCGCCGGGTCAAGCAGGCGATCAAGTCCGGGACGCTCATGGAGTTGGTCGCCGCGCGCGCCCACGCCCACCCCAGCACGCTGGACGGCTACCGCGCCCTGCTCGACCACAGCGACCAACTCGAAGCCAGCGACCCCGCGAGCAAGGACGCGTTCTTCTACACGGGCGCGGGCAGCGCGCGCCGCCCCGAAGTCCACCGCCACCACCAGCGCCTCGACCGGCTGGACGTCGACGGCGACGACGTCCTGCTGACCGAGGGCGACAGCAACCACCGCTACGACGAGTCCTGGAACGTCCTGCCGCCGTTCGGCCCGTACCCCTCGGCGCTCGCCACCACCTACCCGCTGACCGCCGAAACGCCCGCCCGGATGGATCGCGCGGGCTACGAGGCGGCCGCCGAAGGCGTGTGCCGGCTCGCCGAGGCCAACCCCGACACCGCGTTCACGCTCGCCCACGACGACTGGCCCGAGAGCGCGCTCGAAGCGGTGCCACAGCGCGTTTCGCTGTACAACGCCGTGCGCGGCGAGTAGACCCGCCACCTGCGGTGTCGGCGAAAGGCAAGGCAATTGAGCGCGCGCCCCCCACAGCGCAGTATGACTGAGTACTTCGAGATCCACGAGCGCGACGCCGCCGCGCGCGTGGGCGAACTCCGGCTCTCGGAGCCCGTGACGACACCGACGCTCACGGACGACGTGATCGCGGACGCGGGCAGCCGGTGGACACAGCCCCGAGAGACGCCCGAGGGCGACGACGCCGCGCTGACAGTGCTCCCCCACCGCGGGTTCCCGTCGGGCACCGCCGACGACGTACAGGCGTCGTTCGCCCCCGACTACCCGGACGTTGCGTTCCCGAGCGCGGCCGTCGTGTCGCCGTCGACGGCCGCGGACTTCGGTGCCGACGCCTACGTGCTGTCGGGCGCGCCCGGCATCGTCGGGCACGGGTCGGCGTTCGCGGACGCCATCGTCGAGGCCCGCGCCGCGATCCCGGACGACACCGCGCTCTCCCTGTCGGGGGTCGCCACGCCCCGGAACGTCGCCATGCTCGTCTACGCCGGCGTCGACCTCGTGAACGCCGACCGCGCCGTGGTCCGCGGGACGCAGGGGCGCTATCTCACCACCGAGGGGGCCTACGACCTCGCCGACCTCGACGAGCTGCCGTGCTCGTGTCCCGCCTGCCAGCAGCCGGCCGCCGACTTCGACCGGACCGACTGCGTCGACCACAACGTGAACGCCCTCGAAGCCGAGCTGGCGCGGGTCCGCCGCCGCATCCGGGACGGCCGCCTGCGGGACTACGTCGAGGGGCAGGCCCGCCACACGGCGTGGCTCACGGCCGCGATGCGCGAGCTCGACCAGCAGTACGGCTACGTCGAACAGCGGACGCCGACGTTCCGGGACTCGCTGCTGTTGTCCTCGACCCAGGACGCGTTGCACCGCGTGGAGATCCAGCGGTTCGCCGACCGCGTCACCAGCCGGTACCGCAAGCGCCTGGACGGCCACCCGCTGTTGCTCGTGCCGTGCTCGGCGCGGAAACCCTACAGCGACTCCCAGAGCCACCGCCAGTTCCAGGACGCCGCCAGCTACCGCGCGCACGTGGCGTCGATCACGTCGCCCATCGGCGTCGTCCCCCAGGAACTCGAACTCACGTATCCCGCCCAGCATTACGACTCCGTGGTGACGGGGCGCTGGAGCGCCGAGGAGAAGGACTTCGTCGCGCGCGTGCTCCGCCGGTACCTCGAACGCACGGATTACTCCCGCGTGATCGCGCACGTCCCGCCGGAGGGCTACCGCGACATCTGCGAGCGCGTCGCCGGCGACGTCGACGTGCCCTTCGAGTTCACCGTCGCGGACCATCCCACGACCGACGAGAGCCTCGGCGAACTGAACGCCGCCCTCGCCGGCGAGGACAAGATCTGGGTCCAGGAGCGCGAGGCGGCCACGCTGAAGGCGGTCGCGGACTACTATCTGGGCGACGGCGCGGGCGACGCGGTGTTCGCGGACATCGAGGTGCAGGGCCGGTATCCCAAGCTGCAGGCGCTGGACGCCGACACCGGCGACCAGCTCGCAGCGCTCGTCCCCGAGTACGGCTCGCTGTCGTTCACGCTGGCGGGTGCCCGCCAGTGGGTCGCCAGCGACGCGCCCACCAAGCGCGTCGAGATCGACGGCTTCGTGCCCCAGGGTAGCGTGCTCGCGCCCGGGGTGATCGACGCCAGCGACGACATCCGGGTCGGCGACGAAGTCGTCATCGAGGGGCCGGCCGCGTTCGCCGTCGGGCGCGCACGGATGCCCGGGCCGGCGATGGCCGACGCCACCCGCGGCATGGCGGTGCAGGTCCGGCACTGCGTCGAACGATAACACCCCGTCGTTGGATCCGCTGAGCCGGCGGTCTCCGGTCACGTTTTCGCGGGGTCGTGGTGCTGTCTCGCACTCGTATCACAACACCGAAAGAAATTTCACTCATATCAGTAGCTTAAAGTTACTCATTCGCCATTAGCACATAGGTTACATAATGGTTAACGGGAACACGGTCCACGAACCGACAGGCAGTACCGCCGGACAGACAGCCGACATCGAGGATCCGACGTGGGTAGTGGTCAAGTCGTTGTTGGAGACGAACACCGCCACCACGAACGCGCTCGAAACGGTCATGCTGTACGCGGCGACGGATCGCATCGACGACCTCCCTGCCGACGCACTCGCGGCGCACCTCGATGACCTCATCGAGACCCAGCGCCGCACGATCACCGAACTGGAGCTCGCGAGGGACGCGATCAGCGAGCTGAACGCCGAGCAGTAACGCCCGCCAGACCCCACTGCCGACCGCCCTGCCCTGATCGCCGCCGTCGGCGACTGCGTGCCGTCGTGCACCGACACCGGTGTACGCCCGAACCAGTCGTTGCCACCCATGGCATATACTACCAGTACACGACAATATCCTAGCATATATCAGATCCGGCCGTGAGGTAGCAGCCATGAAACTCGCAGTACCGACGGATTTCGACATTCTCGACGCGCTCTCCGACGGAAAACGCAACAACGCCGTCAACCTCTCGCATATCCTCGACAAGAACAGGGCGTACATCAACACCCGGCTGCCCATCCTCACCGACTACGGCCTGGTCGAGCGCATCGGTCCCGCCCCGAAAAGCGGGCTGTACGCGATCACGGCGAAAGGACAGGCGGCGCTGACCCACCGGGACGCCTACGAGAACGACGACGACTTCGAGGCGCGCGTCGAAGCCACCGTCGCGTAACCCCGCCTCGTTTTCGGCCCGCACGCTGTCCTGCTGCGGTGCTGTGTTTCGATACCGCCCGTCGGTTCCGCTGTTCCGTGCTCCGTAACTAATTTAACGGCAACTGGTATATACTGACAGTATATGTGGGTAGTTGGCAGCACCGCCGCATCCGCCCCCCGCTGGGGCCGCCGCCGACTGCACGCCACGACACAGCCGATCCTACCATGACAGACCACACCCCCACCACCAAGTTGCGCGCGGTCGCCCTCGCTGCGCTGCTGGTTCTCTCCGTGCTCGCCGGTGCCACCACGTTCACCGGCGCTGCCGCCGCCGCCGCAAACGCCGGCCCGGAGGCGTTCCAGGACCAAGCGACCGACGCCGGGGACCTCACGCCAAACGAAACCGCAGTCGTACAGACGATTGATGCACGCGACGCCGACGGTGGCGACGACGACGCCGACACCGTCCTGACCGGGCTCACCCTCTCGGGGGCCACCAGCAACACCGTCTCCGCATCGAACATCTCCGAAATCGAGATCCTCGACGGGAGCGGGACGTCGTTGGGTACCACGGCCCCCGCGGCGTTCACCTCGCCACAACAACTCGACATCACGAACCGCACCATCCCCGACGACACCACAACCGAACTCCGGGTGCAGGCCACGGTCGCGGCCAACGCAACCCAGTCCAACGCCACCTTGGCGTTGGACACACGCGCGAGTTGGGTCGAAGGCAACACCACCGGCACCACTGACCCCGCCACCGACGGCGCGCCCGAAACCCTGGCCGCGGACACGGCTCCCACTGACAACGAGACGGTCAGCCTCGACAGCGTCGAACTCGACGGCAGCGACACCACCAACCAAACGGTGGTGTTGACGTTCAGCCAGCCGGTTGTGGCGACTGACAGCGGCATCACCGCCGCCAACGTCACGTACACCGACGCCAACGACACCGGCAACCGCTCGGTCACCGCCGTGCGCGACCTCGACGGTGACACCCAGGTCGCGGTCTCGGTGAACGAGAGCGTCACCGCCGCCGACCTCGGCGTCGACACCGTGGGCGTCGAGTCCGGTGTGCTCCGCACCACCGACTCACCACCCACGACCGTATCCGCAGCCAGCATGGCCATCACGGCCGACGCCACGACCGACACACCCCCACTGGTGGTCGTCACACCGTCCACCCGCACGGTCAACCAGTCCACGGACGCACTGGACGTGGCGTACCGCTACAACCAGCCGGTCTCCGGCGGCAGCGCCGACGTCAGCATGACGCTGGCAGCGGCCAACGGCACCGAAAACGCCACGTTCGACATTTCCGACAGCCCACTGGTGGCGAACGCGACCCAGCGCCTCACGCTGGACTTGGCTGAGAACGCCCCGCTGGCCGACGGCGTGTACACGCTGTCGGTCACGGTCGACGACGGCTCCGGCAGCCCCGTCACACGGACGACCGATCCGGTCGTCGTCATCGACGACGAACCCCCGGACGTTTCGGCGGTGTCCCTGAACGCCTCGACGGACGTTTCACCACGCGACACCGTCGCCGTCAACTACACCTACGACGACGCAACCAACGCCACCAGCGCCACCGTCCACTTCGTCGCCGCCGCCGACGCTGGCAACTTCACCGCCGGTGACCTCGCCAACGCGTCGGCCGCCAGCGTGTCGAAGGACATCGATATGGCCCCCGGCAAACAGCGCGTCGACGTGAACCTCCGGTGGGTCCGCGAAGTCACGGACAACAGCAACTACACCGTCTACGTGACCGCCACCGACGAACGCGGACTCACGAACCTCAACACGAGCGCCACACCGATCATCGAGGGCACCGTCGCCAGTGCTACCCTGGACGTGAACGCCGCGCAGCCAACCCTCGACGGCGTGGAAACCGACACCGGGAGCACGACGGTCACCGCGACGTTCAGTGAACGCGTCGCGGCCGTCGACGGCGACCCCAGCCCGAACGAGTTCGTCTACCAGGACGCCACCAACGACGGCGCGGGCGCCATCACGGCAGCCACCGCCAGCGGCCCCGCATCCATCGACCTGACACTCGACAGCGCCGTCACGACCGCCGACATCGGCACGGACGCCGTCTCCGTTCGCGCCGACGCGTTCACCGACACCGACGACGCTGATCCGCGCGCCGTCCCCGCCAGTTCGGCGGTGGTCGCCGACACCACCGCGCCGACCGTTCGCAGCGCCGATGCCGGCCCGATCAACAACCGCACCGTCAGCAGCTACGACGTCTCGATCACGACGGGTGACGAGCCCGTCGGGGCCGCTGTGACCCTCCGCGGATCGGGCGGCACCACCCGCTCGAAGACCGCCGCCGACGTCACCGGGGACGCGACGTTCACGTTCGACGCGACCCCGCTCGATCGCGGCGCTGTCGACGTCACGGTGACCCTGACCGACGCCGCCGAGAACACGGTTTCCACCACGAAAACGGTCCAGAAAGACACCGTCGTCCCGACCATCACGACCGCCGCAGCGAACCCCGGCGCGAGCCCGGACGCCGGCGGGAAGACGCGGCTCGTGACCGTGCTGTTCTCCGAGCCCGTCGACGGGTCGTCCGTTTCCGCCCAGAACCTCGCGATCACCAGCGACGACTACGCCATCGACGACGTCCTCCCGGAGTTCCTCACCGCCGACAACGAGGCCGTCCTGTTGTTGAACCGGTCGGTCGCTGTGGACGCCATCGGCTCGGAGTCTGTACAGGTCCGCGCGCCCGGCGTCACTGACACCGTCGGCCACCCGGTCGCGAACGCGGCACCGCTGGCGGACACGGAGACGACCGGCACCGCAGCGCCCGAGCACACGCCCGGCTTCAAGGAGGTGGTCGCCGAGCCGGGGGCCACCACGCTGACCGTTCGATTCGACGAGATCGTTAGCGCACCCGATGGCAGCGGCCTCACCGCCGCCGACTTCACGTTCGAGGACGGGAACAACGCGTCGGCAGGCACCATCACGGCCGCCACCCAACTCGACCCCCAGACGGTCGAGATCACGCTCGACGAGGCGCTGACCGCCGCCGACCTGGTCGACGACTCGCTTTCGGTGACCGCCGACAGCGTCGTCGACACCAGCGGCAACGTGATGCCGGCGGCGTCGACGACGTTCGGCATCGACCTCGGGCTCACGACCACCACCGCTGGCGACACGATAACGCTCCGGGTCACGACGCTGAACGACATCGAGGCCGCCGTCGGGAACGGCCTCACCGTGACCGAGGCCACCCGTGAGCTCGCGTCGCTTGAGGAGTTCACCCTCGACGACCGGTTCACCGCGACGCTCAGCCCCGACGACTTCACCGAGATCAACGCCGGCGTCTACGAGGCGTCGGTCACGGTCCCACACGCCGACGGAGCCGTCGCCGACGGCCGCTACGAGGTGTCGGGGACGGTCGATGGGCGGGTGCTCTCGCGGACCGCCGAGATCGACACGACGCCACCCCGCCCGACCGACGCCGTGCTCCACACTGTCACGAGCGAGGCCCAACCCGGCGACGCGCTGAACACCACCCGGGTCCGCGTGCTGTTCAACGAGCCAATCGACGCCGGCGACATCACGCCCCGCGACGTTTCCATCGACGGGTTCAACGGCGAGATCGTGGCTGTCCAAGACGGCGGCCTCTTCGGCAGCGTGAGCGTCGTCGTCGAGGGCCACATCCAGACCGGCACCAGCCCGGCAGTGACTATCGACGGCGACAGCTACACCGACCGCACCGGCACGCAAGGCGCGACCGGCGCCAGCACCGTCGTGCACACGGACGTCCTCCGGCTGGATCGCGGCCAGAACTACGTATCGGTGCCGGCCACCAGCGGCGCGGTGCCGCTGTCCGAGATCGACACGTCGGCGGTCGACGCGATCTACGCCTACGACGCCGCAGCCGACGCCTGGGACGCATACGATCCGGACGCCAGGGAGAACAGCCTCACCGCGCTCGAAGGCGGCGCGGGCTACGTCTTCGTCATGGATCGCGCGTCCACCGTTCCGGTGAACGTCTACAACATCGCTGGCGCCGCCGCGGGCGCGGACCCGAGCGCGCCGGCACCGACCGCCCAATCGCTCAGCGAGGGGTGGAACCTCGTCGGCCAGTACCGGGCCTTCGAGCAGCCAGTCGACACCGCGCTGTCCTCGGTCTCTGAGGGTGCCGTGTACAGCGTCCTCGCACAGGACGAGACCGCCGACGGCGTGGCGTTCACCTCCCACTCCGCCGGCGACTTCGAGACGATGGAGCGCAGCGAGGGCTACTGGGTCTTCGTCCGTGAGGACGAAGCCTACACCGCAGCGCCCGCCGACAACTAACACACCTCCGCCACGCGATGTTTGATTCCATGGACACGATACGACCCACGATCCGGCGAACAGCAGTCGTCGTCACAGCCGTCGCAGTGATCGCAGCGCTGGCCGCTGCGGGCAGCACCGCAGCCGCGGCGTCGTCGCCACCGACACCGCCACACCGGTTTTTCGGCACTGTCAGTGATGCTGACGGCCACCCCGCCGGCAACGTCACCGTCGAGGTGGTACACAACGGCTCCGTCGTCGCCTCGAACACCACCGCCGACAGTGGATACTACGATCTGACCGTTCCCGCTGACGCCGTCTCTGCGGGGCGGTCCGTGACGGTGACCGCCCGCAACCAGTCCGCCCAGTTCGAGTGGACCGCGGCCGGGTCGACAGAGGTGGAGTTCACGCTCGGCCCGTCGGGCGGCAGCGACGTCGAGGACGGCACCGACAGTGGCGGTGGCACAGACGGCGACACCGACGGCAGTGGCGACGAGGCGGGTGGTGGAGGCGGTGGCGGTGGCAGTGCTGGCGGCGGTAGTGTCGCTGCCGGGAGCGCGAGCCAGGACGCGACGACGGTGAACGCCGCGACCCAAACGCCGACAACGACGACAACCTCCCGCCCCACCACCCAAGCGACCACGACGCCCGACACGTCGACGGCAACGAGCACGGCGGCACCGACAGCATCAACGACCACAACTGAACGCGATACGGACGACGCGTCCAGCGGGACCGTCCCCGGGTTCGGGGGCGTCATCACGCTGGGCGGCATGGCTGCGGCGGCGCTGCTGGCTGGCCGGCTGCGATAACCATGCCGCCGCGCGCTCGGTGGCTGGAGATGGCGTAGTTATTTGTATACTGGTAGTATATACGGATGCTATGAGGCAGACCCGGCGAACGTTCATGAAGACAGCCGCCGCAGCGATCGGCGGCCTCTCAGCCACGACACAGCCCGTCACCGCCGAGGGCGTCCGCGACGACCAGTTCCTCGTCGACACGCAGTCGGCCACCAGCGACGCCTGGCGAGAGGCCGTCGACGTCATCGACGAAGCCCAGTCCGTCGGTTTCGCGTCGGTCTCCGGCTCGGAGCAAGCCCTCACCGGCTACGGCCTGGACTTCGCCCCGGAGTTCGAACTCTCCATCGACCCGCCGACGATCACTGGCGTCTCCCCCGCGGACGTGCCCGACGAGCTCCCCGACGGCGCACAGTCGGCTTCCTTCGACACCACTGACGACGACATCCCACAGCCACACCCACTCCAGTGGTCGAAAGCCGAGCAGAACGTCGCCGCCATCCACGACAACGACGTCACCGGCGAGGGCACGACCATCGCCATCGTGGACTCCGGGATCGACGCCAGCCACCCGGATCTCACCGTCGACACCAGCCGCTCGGGCAACTTCTCCCTCGATGACTCACTGGGAACCAGCGCCGACAGCAGTCACGGCACGCACTGCGCCGGCATCTCGGCGGCTACCGGTGCTCGCGCGTCCAGCGGCGGCCCATACGCCGTCGGCGTCGCGCCCGACGCGACGCTCCTGGACATGAAGGTGTTCCCGTTCAAATCCAGCGCATCGATCCTCAACGCCGCCGAAACGGCGATCCGAGCGGGCGCGGACGCAGTGAACCTGAGTCTCGGGCCGTCCAGCCCGGTGTCGCCGAGCGTCAGCCAGCACCTGAGCGTCAAGGCCTACCGGCGCATCGGCGAGCTCGCCGTCGACAACGACGCCGTCCTCGTCGAGTCCGCCGGCAACGCCGACACCAACATCGACGACTTCGAACCGCAGGTAACGAACACCGGAAAGGGCAGCCACCCCGGATGGATCTCCGTCTCGGGCACCGGACCACGAAGCGCGGTCCCCACGCTCGAAGCCCAGCCCCCGGACGCCGACGGCGACGGTGTCCCGGACTTCGGCACGAACAGCCCCACGCACACGCCCGCCGTCTACACCAACTACGGCCCGGACTCCGTCGACGTCAGCGCCCCGGGCGGGAACGTCGGGTCGTCGGGCTCGCTCTGGGACGGCGTGTTCAGCACGCTCTCCCCGGCCGTCGATTCGTTCGGGTTCGCGCGAACCGGCCCCGGCGGCGGCTCGGGGCTTTACGCCGGCTCCGGGATGTACGGCACGCTGCACGGAACCAGCATGGCGGCACCACACGTCACCGGCCTCGCCGCCGTCGTGGCGGCACAGAACCCCGGCGCGACCACGCGCCAGATCATCGCCCACATCAAACACACCGCCGCCCACGTCCGGTCGAACTACCAGGTCGACTACTTCAGCGCCGGCGACACCACCCCGGACACGTACGACAACGGCACCCTCGAAGACCGCTACGCCTCCGAGACGTTCCGCGGCGCGGGCCACATCGACATCCAACGCGCCGTCGAAAAGCCCATCCCGTTCCCGGGCGGCCTCGAATTCGACGGCACCACGTATTACCCCGCCGACCCCGACGACGACGGCGTCTACGAGGACGTCAACGGCGACGGCGTCGTTGACATGGCCGACGTGGAACTCCTCTACCAGCTGGCGCTCCGCAACGCCGTCCCGGAGAGCACCACTGCCTTCGACGTCACGGGCGACGGCAAATTCGACATGCACGACGTCCAAGCGCTCACCCGCCAAGTCGAGTGACACCGCTCCCCGCCCAACTGTTGGGTGTGTGACGTAATCACCAAGTTCCCGGCCGCTGTACCCTTGCGTGTGCGCGTCGACGACATCATGACCACCGCCGTCGTGGCGGTCCCGGCCGACGCGTCGTTACACGACGCCGCCGACCGCATGCTTGCGACCGGTGTTGGCAGCGTCGTCGTCACCCGCGACGACAACCCCGCGGGCATCCTCACCGAGCACGACTTCGTCGCCGCCGGCCACGAACACGACCGTCCGTTCGACGAAATCCCAGTGTACGCCGCGGCGTCCCGGCCCCTGGAGACGGTGTCCCTGTCTGCGACCGCCAACCGGGCTGCACACACCCTCCGCGATGCCGGCGTCAGTCACCTCCCGGTCGCGGATGGCCTCGACCTCGTCGGCATCGTCACCACTACCGATCTGGTTGGTGTCCGGGATCACCTCGACGCCGACGCCGAGCACGCGCTCCGCGAACGCACGGCCTGGGAGCAGACGCCCGATTGACTGCGTCAGGTCTTGTAGCCGAGCTGTTCGAGTCGGTCGTCGACGACCGACGCGTCGGTCGCCTCCACGGACCCGCCACGACCACCGCTAGGTTCGCGCGTCCGCTCGTCGCTGGCGGTGGTCTCACACCACGGCACCTCCCGAAGCGCCGGAACATCGACGCCGCCGGGATGGCCGTAGATGGCGTGTTCACCGAACGCGTTCCCGTGGTCGGCGGTGAGCACGGTCCTGTCGGCGTCGACGTTCGAGCGCAACACCGCGACGTCCTCTAAGACGACTTCGAGGTTGCGCTCGTAGTCCCGCCAGGCGTCCGCGACGGAGCGCCGGCCGAACCGCAGTTGTTCCCAGACGGACATCGGCTGGTCGCCCCAGTCGTCCAGGGCGACTCCGCCACTGTCGGCGTCGAAGACGGTGGGGAAGTGGGGCTGCATGTAGTGGACGATCAGCCGGTCGGTGTCGTGGGTGCGCCCCGCCCTGATCGCGGCGTCGGTCACCGGGCCGGGTGGGATGGTGCCCTGGGCGTCGTCCCAGCCGTACTCCCAGACCGCCTCGTAGCCGCCCAGCCGGCTCGTGTCGATGGTGCGCGAGGAGTACGGGTTCCCGGTCACGTAGGAGACGTCCGCAAGGGCGTCGTCGCTGGCGCTCCCGAGCACCGCGGTGAGCCACTCCGTCGACGTGCTTGCCGGCGATGTCGCCGTTCCGCCACTGTCGAAGTCGTACTCCCCGCCGCCGACGACGTCGGCGAACACGTCCGCCCGACAGGCATCCAACACGACCAGCATGTCCCATTCCGCGTCCAGGATCGGGTCCGGGGTGCTGTGTGATCGCAGCCCGTAGTACGTCCGCGAGGCGAACTCGCGGACCGCGTCGAAGCCGGCGTACCGGAGGCTGCGGGCGGCTGCCGCGAGGTCCGAGATCATCGTCCCCTCCGCAGCACACTGTCTCCGTTGTTCACGCCGGCAGCCACGACTGGAACGTATAAGATTGCTGTGAAACGCCCCGGCTCAGTCGTCGGCCAGCGCGCCGTACTCGTGTGGGCCGTCGACCGCGACCGCGCCGCGCCGCACCGTCGTGTCGCCGGCGAGGTGCGCGCGCACCGCCGCCACGAGCGCGTCCGCTTCGAGGGGCTGGCCGCGGTCCTTGACGGCAGCGACCGACGCGTTCGGCGGCACGGTGAACGCGCGCTGGGTGAGGATCGGCCCCTGGTCGAGGTCGGTGGTGACGTAGTGTGCGGTGACGCCGGCGACACGCACGCCCGCCTCGACGGCCTGCCGGTAGGCCTGTGCGCCCGGGAACGCCGGCAGCAGGCTTGGATGGACGTTCACGATGTGGCCCGCGTACCGGAACACCACGTCCGGGCTGAGGATGCGCATGTATCGCGCAAGCACCACGAGGTCGGTGTCGTACGCCGCGAGCAACTCCAGGAGGCGCTCCTCGTCGGGGGTGCCCGTGTCGTCGCCGATGTCGTGAAACGGGACGTCGTGCTCGTCGGCGACCGCTTCGAGGGTGTCGTGGTTGCCGATGACGACGTTCACGGGCGCGCCCAGGTCGGCCTCAAGGAGCGCGCGCAGGCAGTGGTCTTCTTTCGTGACGAGGACCGCGATGCCGTCGTCGCGCTCGTCGGGGAACCGAACCCGCACGTCGACGCCGAGCTCGTCACCGGTGTCGTCAAGCGCCGCCTGGAAGGCCGCGCGGTCGGTGACCGGATCCGCGCCGTCTGCGAACCCACAATCCGCGAGCAGCGTCATGCGGAAGACGCCGTCGCGGACGGTCTGCTCGACGTCTTCGATGTTCGCGCCGTGCTCGAACAGCAGTCCCGTGACCGCAGCGACGATCCCGGTGCGGTCGGCTCCGACCACCGTGACTTCGGTGTAGTCGTTTTCGGCGACACTGCGGGAGTGCTGTTCGCTGGACATACACGCCCGGAGGTCGTCGATACGGATAGATGTGTCCCACGTGAGTGGCCCTCTCGCAACTCACGAACGTGTATTATCGTAGCGTTCCAAAAGAGTGATTGCACACGAAAGTCCACACCGATGTGATGACCGCGTACACCGCCACAGTGACGGTCCGACTCCAACACGGCGTCCTCGATCCGGAGGCCGAAACCACCCAGCAAGCCCTCGAACGCCTCGGGTTCGAACTCGACGCGCTCCGGTCGGCCGACCGCTTCGAGATCGACCTCGACGCCGACGACGAACAGGCGGCCGCCGAGCGCGCCGACGAGATGGCCCACCGACTCCTCGCCAACCCGACCATCCACGACTACGACGTGGCGGTCGAAGCCCGCGAATGACGGTCGCAGTCGTTCGCTTCGGCGGCTCGAACTGTGACCGCGACGCCGTCCGGGCGCTCGCCCACCTCGGCGTCGACGCCGCGGTCGCCTGGCACGACGACGGGCTTCCCGCTGACACCGACGGCGTCGTCGTCCCCGGCGGGTTCTCGTACGGCGACTACCTCCGCGCGGGTGCGATGGCCGCCCAGTCGCCGGTCGTGGCGGAGGTCCGGGCGCTCGCCGCCGACGGCGTCCCGGTTCTCGGCGTCTGCAACGGCGCCCAGATCGGCTGCGAGGCCGGCCTCGCGCCGGGCGCGTTCACGACGAACGCCAGCGCGCGCTTCCAGTGCGAGCGCGTCCACCTCCGCGTCGAGAACGCCACCACGCCGTGGACGGCCGCCTACAGCGAGGGCGACGTCCTCGAAATCCCCATCGCGCACGGCGAGGGACGCTTCGAAATCGACGACGACGCCTACGCGGACCTCGTGGCCGACGACCGCGTGCTCTTCCGGTACTGCAACGCCGACGGCGAGGTCACCGAGGCGGCGAACCCGAACGGATCGACGGGCGCCGTTGCCGGCGTCACGGGCGACCGCGACCACGTTGCGGTCATGATGCCCCACCCCGAGCGCGCGACGCTCCCGGCGCTCGGTGCCACGGACGGCCAGGGCATCCTCGGCGCGTTCGCGTAGCGCTTCCACCCGCCACCGAAACAGTGTAGACCCTGGTCCCCCCAATACCACATATGGCAGTCAAAAAACACGTCACGAACGGTATCGTCTCGCTCGTCGTCAGTGTCGCCGCCACCGTGTACGCTGCCGACGACGGCCCCTGGGACCTCGAACAGGTCACGCTGGCCGTCGCGGTGTCGGCGTTCCTCTCGGGGTTCTTCACGAGCTACTTCGCCGAGTAACGCCGTCGGGGAAACGCCGATACGGCATCCCCACGTAGGTCGCGCATGGACGCCCCAGAACCGGCCGGCGACGACTGGCCCGCCCGCCCGCTGTCACCCGACGAAGCCCGCGCCCGCCTCGACGACACCGCGGACGCCCGCGCCGTCTGGGTGATGGACCACGATGACGGCGTCCGCTCCACAGTCGTTCCCGACGACGCCCCCGCGGACGCGGTCGTGGACGTCGTCGTTGAGACGGCCACGGGCTTCGAGATGTACAGTTACACGCGCGGCCAGTGGATGGACTACGGCACGCAACGGCACGATGACGACGACGCCCCCTCGATGGCGGGCACCCTGGAGAGCTACCGGCTGCTGGCCGGCGAGTCGGCGCTGTCACTCTGACCGCGCTCACTCCGCCAGCGGGAGGTTGTAGGCCGTCTCCCGTTCAACGACCGCTTCGTGCGTGGCCTCGCACTCGCAGGCGACCTCCGAGAACACCGACGGGTCCTGGCGCAGGTCGAAGTCCTTGATGGCCTTCTGCACGCGGTCGTCGCACTCCCCGCAGTTGTGCGCCCCCCGGTCGCTGCCGTGACCGACCGGGTCCGAGACCACGATGGCGTCGACGTCCGCCGTCGACTCCAGGACCTCGGCGACGCTCCAGAGCCACGGCGGCCGGTAGCCACCGCGGAAATGCAGCTGGTCGACCATCGTGTACCGCTGGACGTTCGTCGGGTTCATCGACACCGTGTGACAGCCATCGACGGCCGCACACCGCCGGATCGAGGACTGCATGTCCGCGATCGCCTCCGACTCGGCGAGGAACGGCGGCTTCATCAGGAGGTACGCCTTGATGCCGGCGTCCGCCGCGCGCGCCTCCGCGCAGGCGGCCTCGAAGTCCTCGAAGTCGAAGTACTTGTTCACGCAGTCGTGGCGCACCCGATCGGTCGCCGTCTCCAGGCCGACGGCCACGTCCGTCTCCAGGCCGACCGTGGTGAAATCCGTGATCTTCTCCCGATCCACGAAATCCGGCAGGCTCTCGACGACGATGCGCTCGCGGTCCGCGAACGTCTCGGCGATGGCCCGCCGGGTTTCGGCGGGCACCTCGCGCTCGTCGAGGAACGACCCGCTGGTGTAGATCTTGATGAGCCCGGCCTGCTCGTCGCCCTCCGCGCGTTCGTGGGCGAGACACTCGTCGATCTGCGCCAGGAGGTCCTCGTGGGCGACTGAGCCGCCCTCGACGGACTCGGCGACGTACCCGCACATCGTGCAGCCGCCGGCCCGCGCCCACCGACACCCGCCCGTGTTCAGGATGATCGTGAGACTGTTGTAGACGCCGTCCGGCGTGTTGTCCTCGTCCAGCCAGACCCGCGTCGGCTCCCGGGGGTCGTAGTCTTTGGCGCCCTTCTCGTCCCGCAACTCCCGCATCACCTTGTTGTGGGCGTCCATCCCGCGCCCCTGCTCGTAGACGTCCGCGCTCGGCTCGCTCATTGCCCGCGACGAGGACTCGCGGGCGTAAAGCGGCTTCGTCTGTCGGTGTCCGCCCGGGAAACCGACGAACCGGAGCGCTTCAGACGCCGAACCAACGACGGACCGCCCGGAGCCAGCCGACGCCGCGCGCCCGCTGTTCGTCCTCGTCGTCCTCGTCGTCGGGCGTCTGGACGCCGATTCGCGAACTCCGGCCGGTGGTCGCGCCGATGACTGTTGCGTGCTTCAACATACTCAGTACGCGCACTGCTCGGGCCTCCGGAGTGATGTACGCTCGGGTTCCAGCAACGCCGCGAAGCCACCCGCCGACGCGGTGCTCGCGACGCATGTGGGCGGCGAACGTGATCGCCGCGTAGCCGACGGCGTCGAGGAGCTTGTCCGCCCTGGTAGGAACGCTATCGCCGTCTGGGATCGGGACAAGCGACGTGGCGAGCACGAAACCGGACGCCGCGACCGCGACGACCGCCGCCGCATCACTCGAAGGCGTCGAGCGCGTCGCCGAGCGGCGGCGCGTCGAACCACTCACGGGCCGTGTAGCGGTTCGCGCCCGCGGCGTACAGGTCCGCCGCGGCCTGCAGGATCTCCGGCGGCAGCGGGTCGGGGGACGGCTCACAGAGGGACTTCCAGTCGGCGACGCCGCGCTCGTCTGCCGCCCGCTTGGCGTCTTTGACAGCGCCGACCCACTCGGGGTCCGAGCGCTTGTAGAACTGCCGCACCGCCTCCTTGGAGACCTCTCGGCCGTCGAACCGGAAGCGGTTCTCGTCGAACGTCCCGGCGACGTCCGCGACCCGCACCTCGCCGTCGACGTATACGCATTCGAGCTTGCCGTCGTCGTGGACGAAGCCGGCGTCGGCCGCGCAGTCGGTGATGGTTTCGTTCACGCGGCGCGCGAGCGCGTCCAGCTCCGCGATGTCGGCGTCGCCCGCGATCTCGTCGGCCATCGACCGGGACAGATAGCGGTCTTGCTCCTCGTACTTCGTCGAGAACTCCACGATCGTCTCCGGCAACTCGACGGGTCCCTGGGGCCATTCGTCGGCGTCGATCCCGACGTCCGCGGGGGCACACCGCGTCCGGAGGCTGGAGCCGACCGGCACGGCGTTCCGGAACACCACCTCCAGGGGCACGAGGTAGTTGCTGCCGCCGGCGTCGTGGTACCGGTCGTAGTCGTAGCTCCCGTCCTCGAACGGGAGCGTGGGCACCTGCGTGAGGTCGATCACCATCTGGGTGGGTGCCTCGGGGGCGTCCGCCAGGCGCACCGTCTCCCCGTCCGGCGTCCGCACGCCCTGGTAGTGTGTGGGGACGCCCGCGGCCGCGAGCTGTTCGAACGTGTACGCCCCCATGGTGCAGAGGCTGGCCCCCTTGCCCGGAACGTGGTCGGGCATCTCCCCCCAGTCGAACACCGAATACCGGTCGCTGAACTCGAAGACACCCCGCCCGAGGTCAGTGTCCGTTGCTGGTGACTCGACGCGGCGGTCTTTGACGCTCGCCATACCACTATGCCTGGGACCCCACCCCATCAATCTTTCACTTGCGTGCGTACACGCCACTCGTCTGCGCGCAGTCTGCCCACGAATTTGCGTACGGATCCGGCTGCCGCTGTGGCAGGGTTTTTGCCCGTGCAACCGGTGCCATCGACAATGACCGACGCCAGCGCTCTCGACTTCGACGTGGTCCCGAGCACCGACCAGTCGTTCGAGAACGCGCTGGCGAACGCCCGTGACGGCCGCCGCCTCACCGTCGCCGACGGCATCGAACTCATCACCACGGGCACCGACACCGACGGCATCGACCCGCGACGCAAGGAACTCGTCCTGGAGGCCGCCGACCGCCGCCGGGCCGACGTGGTCGGCGACGACGTGACGTTCGTCGCCAACCTCAACAACAACGTCACCACGGCCTGCAACACCGGCTGCCTGTTCTGCAACTTCAAAGACACCGCCCACCGCTTCGAAACCGAGCACGAGGCGGCTCACGGCGGCTTCACCAAGACGCCCGCCGAATCGAAAGCCACGGTCGCGGACGCCATCCAACGCGGCGTCTCCGAGGTCACGTCGGTCTCGGGGCTGCACCCGGCGTTCGGACTGAACGAGGCCCACCGCGACGCCCTCGACCCCGACGACCCCGACCACAACTACAAGCCCCCCGAAGCGTACGACACGGACCCGACGACGTACGCCGCGCAGATCGCGGCGATGAGCGAGGCCGGCGCACACGTCCACTCGATCACGCCCGAGGAAGCCCACCACGCCCAGCGCGGGGTGAGTTGGGGCTACGACGAGGTCTACGAGACGCTGGCCGACGCCGGCCTCGACACCGTTCCCGGCACCGCCGCCGAAATCCTCGTCGACGAAGTCCGGGACGTCATCTGCCCCGGCAAAATGACGACCGACGAGTGGGTCGCCGCCATGGAAGCCGCCGCCGACGCCGGCCTCGGAACGACCGCCACCATCATGTACGGCCACGTCGAGAACGCCGCCCACCGCATCCACCACCTCGACGTGATCCGCGCCCTCCAGGACCGCACCCACAACATCACGGAGTTCGTCCCGCTGTCGTTCATCCACGAGCAGACGCCCCTCTACGAGCGCGGCGTCGTCGACGGCGGCGCCAGCGACGCCGAAGACGAACTCATGATCGCCGTCTCGCGGCTGTTCCTCGACAACATCGACCACATCCAGTCGTCGTGGGTGAAGTTCGGGGACGCGAAGGGACTGGCGCTGTTGAACTGCGGCGCCGACGACTTCATGGGCACGATCCTCAGCGAGGAAATCACGAAGCGCGCCGGCGGCCAACACGGCGAGTTCCGGTCGGTCGCCGACTACGCCGAGATGATCTCGGCCATCGGCCGCACGCCGGTCGAGCGCTCCACGGACTACACGACCCGGCACGTCATCAACCCCGACGCGGACACCATCGGCCCCCACGTCGGACCGAACGCCGACGGCACCCCCCTGGTGTCCGAGCGCGCCGGCACGCCACCCCACAGCGCCGGCGACTAGCCGCCGTTACTCCGCGCGCACCGCCTCGTACCGGTCGCCGTCCTCGATCGCGCGCCAGATGCGCTGGCTCACCCAGCCGTCATCGGCGGTCCCGCCGTCGGCGGGCAAGAACCGCTCGTACACCGGCAGGCGCTCGCGCAACGGCACCCCCGCGTGGTCGGCGATGGCCGACAGCTCGTCGAGGGCCGGCCACGCGTAGTCCGGGTTGATGTGGTCTTTGGTCACGGGCGAAACGCCGCCCAGATCATCCACGCCGCAGTCGACCAGCCCGCGCACGTCCGTCAGGTTCGGCGGCACCTGCACCCCGACCTCAGCCGGGAGCACGGCCCGCGCCATCGCCACCACGCGACGCATCGTCTCCGCGCCCGGCGGCTCGCCCTGCCAGCGCGCGTTCGGACGCACCGGCTGCACGATCACCTCCTGGACGTGGTCGTGGCGCTCGTGCAGCGCCCGGATCGCGAGCAGGCTCTCGGCGCGGTCCCGCCAGTCCTCGCCGATCCCCACGAGAATGCCCGTGGTGAAGGGCACGCCCAGGTCGCCCGCCACGTCGATCGTGTGCAGGCGCTGCTCGGGGGATTTCGCGCGTGGGCCGCCGTGGGCCTGTACGTCCGCCGTTGTCTCCAACATCACCCCCATCGACGCGTTCACGTCGGCCACGGTGGCCATCTGTGCGCGCGTCTGATCGCCGGGGTTGGCGTGGGGCAACAGCCCCGCTTCGAGCGCGATCTCACAGGCCGCCCGCAGGTACTCGTGGATGGAGTCGTAGCCCCACTCGCCGAGCTGCTCGTGGATCGCAGTGTAGCGGTCGTCGGGCTGGTCGCCGAACGTGAACAACGCCTCGGTGCAGCCCGCATCGGCCCCAACACGGCACTGCTCGCGGATCTCCTCCGGCGTCAACAACGACGCCTCACCGGGCACGTCGTAGTACGTGCAGTACGTACACGTGTACCGACACGCCGTCGTCAGCGGCACGAAGACGTTGCGCGCGAACGTGAGACTGGACGCCGGCGCCACGTCCGCCGGACGCACGTCGAGGGCGCGCTCCACGGCGGCCTCGGAGACCGACACTGACACGTCGTACTCGTCGCCGCCGAACTGTGTCTCAGTCACGGCACACCCCCACATCCAGACGCCACTTCATGCCAACGCGTCCGGCCGTCGCGCGGTTAGTCGTTGGGTTCCCGGACCACGGTTGGCGTGCCGTCGTCCACCGCGAGCCGCCACCCGCCGGCGATCAACCACTCCCGGGTCCGGCGCGTGTTGTGCACGAACACGTCCACGAGATCCGACGCGTCGTCGACGTCGGCCGCCAGCCGGAACGAATCAACCGTGGTGACCGTCAACCCGGCGCGCTCGGCCGCCGTCACGTGATCCCGGAACGACACGCCGTGATACGACACCGGCACGTCGGCCGTCCGCGCGAGCACCACGTTCGTGCCGCCGCCGCTGCCGGGCGCGAGCACCACGTCCCCGCTGGCGGCGAACACCCGCCGGATGGCGTCCGGCGTGGCGAGCGCGAGGTCCGCCATCACGACCGCCGTCGGGAGCGGCCCGTCGGCGATCGCGGCCGCCACCGCCGTCGACAGCGCGCGGTCGTCAACGGTCACTGGGGCGTCGACGGGCCGCGACACCGGAGCCGTCGCAACCACCACCGGGTCGCCGCCCGCGTCCCGCACCGCCCCAAGCACGTCTGCAAGCATTGCGTACGCGAACCCACGCCGCTCCTCGGCGTCCGCAAAGAACTCCGCAAGCCGCGACTTCGGATCCCGAGGGTCGAACGGCACGACCGTCCGCATCACCCCAGCTTGTCGTAGGTGTCCCGCTGCTGGAGATACCAGTAGCCGAGCCCACCGAGCACCAGCAACACCACAACCGCAGCGCCGCCGTACATCAACAGCCGGGTGCGCTTGGCCGAACTCTGTGCGCTGCTCGCGGCGCTCTCGGCCTCGTTGGCGTTCGTGACCGCCTGGTTGAACTCGCCGGCGTTGTAGAACTCGATGGCGTCGCGAACGTCGCGTTCCGCGCCCGTGACGCTTCCGCCAGCGTCGGTCGCGCGCTCGACCGCGGCCTCCGCGTCATCGATCGCCCTGCGAGCCTCCCGGCTGTCGGTCGTGTACGGCCGCGTCTCGAAGGCCGATCCGATCTGGCTCGTCGAGCCCCCGCGCTGGGTCTGCTCGAAGGACGCGTAGGTCACCGTCTGCTCGGGGTCGTAACTCCACTGGAACGTCTCCGTTCCCGGTGTCGTCCCCTCGATCTGGACGTCCGCACGCGTCACCGCCGTCGCGGCGTCGAAGTCGTACTCTATGGCCTGTCCGGTCAGCGTCTCCTCGTCGACCTGATTGCCGGCGTTGTCGAACGTCTGGATCGTCCACGTGACGTTTTCGAGGTCGGTCTCCGCGCGCAGCGTCCACTCCTCGTAGTCGCTGAACGGCTCCGCGACCTCGAACGTCGTCGATTGCTGTTCGCCGACCTGCGCCGTGCTCGGCTCGTCCCCGCTGACCGACACTGCAGCCGCCGGTGTCGCCGCCACTGCAAGCAGCGCCACGACAGCGAGGACAGCCCCGAGCTCAGAATAATGGCTCGAGCTCATCCTCGTCGTCTTCGACTAACTCTTCTAAGTTATCTTCGCTTTCCTCTCGGATCTCGTCGATGTTGTCCTGGGCCTCGATGGCGACCTCCTGAAGCTCCTTGATGCGCGGGACGTCGTTGACGCCCGACAACAGGACCACGGAGGCCACCTGATCGGAGTTCGACACCGGGTAGTCGCCGCCCCGGACTTCCATCGATCCGGTCTGGTCTTCGAGCCACTTCCGCCCGCGCTCGATGCCTTTCCGGTTCAGGTACTTCGGCGGGCCGGCCGTGACCAGCAGCGCGCGCTCGCTGCCCTCGATCTCACACGGTAGTGTGAGCCGCCCCAGCGCGGCCTTCCGCACGAGGCTGGTGATGCGGTTGGTCGTTGAGGCGGTGTCCTCGAGTTCGTCGTCGTCGCCGGTGAACCGGGACAACAGCCCGCTGCCGGCACCGCCGCTGTTGTTGTCCACGGTCTCGGAGGCGTAGCCGATCGTGGACACGCCGCCGCCGGCCAGCGTGTTGATGATCTCGCTGGAGTCGACGACGGACTCCGCGACATCGCCGCCCTGCTCGACCTCGCCCGCGCCGAACAGGATGCCGAACCGGGTGACGATCTCCTCGTTGATCTCGTCGTAGCCGCCCTGCACGGACTCCCCGGACTTCCGCCAGGCGTCGTTGTCGAACACCAGGAGGTTGTCCACCTCCCGCACGAACGTCTGGAACGACCGCGCCGCGTTCAGCGTGTAGATGCCACCCTCGTCGCTCCCGGGCAGCACGCCGATCCCGTAGACTGGCTCCGTGTAAATGCGCTTGAGGTGTTTCGCGATGACCGGCGACCCACCCGAGCCGGTGCCGCCGCCCAGCCCCGAGATCACGAGGAACGCGTCGACCTCGTGGACGGGGATGGAGTCGATGGCCCCCTGTACCTCGTCGATGTCCTCCTCGGCGATCTCCGCGCCGAGTTCGTTGTCCGCTCCGACCCCGTGTCCCTTGACGCGCGACTGCCCGATCAGCACGCGGTTCTCTTCGGGGATATGCTCCAAGCCCATGAGGTCAGCCTTGGCGGTGTTGACGGCGACGGCGGCGCGCACGATGTCCGACCCGTGGCGCTCGTCGTACTCGATGAACTTGTCGAGTATTTTCCCGCCCGCCTGACCGAACCCGATCATTGCCAGTTTCATGCGGAATCCTTGCCAAGGTAAAGCGCCAACGGCTGTATAAGGCTTTTGCAGACGAGCGTCAGACGCCCGCTTGGACGCCCAGTACGCCCGCTACACGCCCGTTCTGGTCGCCCGCCGTCGCCCCGCATCAGACGGCATTCATGTAACTGTCCTCCCATCACTCGACACCGAGGTACGCTGCCAGCGTCCGCAGCGTCGACGGGTCCACGTCGAACGCGGTCACGTCGTTGGCGCTGGTGGTGTTGTCCAGTTTCAGCGACCGGTACTGGTCGGCACCCATGGGCACGAACGGCAGCGGGTCCGCGAGCGTCAGCCCCACCGCAGCCAACGGCATCGGCACCGGAAGCACGCGCACCGACTTCCCGGCCGCGCGATACGCCATCCGGGTCACGTCCGCCAGCGTCAGCACGTCCGGGCCGCCGATGTCGTAGGTCTCCCCCCAGTGGGCCTCCGTGCCGAGGGCGTCCGCGAGCATCGGCACGAGGTCACCGACCCAGATCGGCTGGAACTTCGACGCGCCGCCGCCGGGCAGTCCCGTGACGTAGGGCGTCGTGAGCTGCTTCGTGAACGGGACGAACTCCCCGCCGTCACCGAACACGACCGACGGCCGCACGATCGTGTGGTGGAGATCCGACGACCGCACCGCTTCCTCGGCGCGCCCCTTCGCCCGCAGGTACGCGGTCGGTCCCGTGGGGTCGGCGTCGAGGGCTGACAACTGGAGGATGTACTCCACGCCGGCCTCCGACGCCGCTGCAACCACGTTCTCGGTGCCGCCGAGATGCACGTCGAGGTGGCGGCTGTCGCCGCCGGAGGGCTTGAACAGCGGCGACAACGCCACCAGGTTCACCACCGCATCGTGGCCGTCGATCGCGTTCGCGACCGTCTCTTTGACCGTGACATCGCCCACGATGCGGGTGACGTCCGCCGGGAGGGCCGCGTCAGCCGGCTCCCGTGCGAACGCCGTCACGTCGTGGCCGCGATCGTCCAACTCTCGACAGAGGTGTGTGCCGATGAACCCCGTCCCGCCAGTAACCAACACGTCCATACTGTCACACACACACGCGGCCATCGTAAAAGTATGCAACGACGCCGCCGACCGCCGATCCGAAGGGCGTTTGTACGCCGCTGGTCGTCACCTCGGGTATGCTCGTCACGCTTGAGGGACTCGACGGGAGCGGGAAGACCACGGTCTGGGAGTCGCTTCGAGCGTCCCACGACGACGGCGTCACGTTCACCGCCGAGCCGACGGACTCGCAGTACGGCCAGGCCGTCCGGCGGTCGGAATCCGCGGCCGACGCCGACCCGATCGCCGAGCTGTTCCTGTTCACCGCCGACCACGCCGACCACCTCTCGCGTGTCGTCTCTCCGGCGCTCGACCGCGGGGATGTCGTGATCTCGGATCGCTACTCGGACTCCCGGTACGCCTACCAGGGCGCGACGCTGGCCGACACCGTCCCGCGCGCCATGGAGTACGTCCGGGGCATCCACCAGCCCTGGACGCGCCCCCCGGACGTGACCCTCTACTTCGACGTGGACCCCGACACGGGGGCTGCGCGGTCCGGCGCAACCAACAAGTTCGAGACCGCCGCGTTCCTCGCCGACGTCCGGGCGAACTACGAGCAGCTCATCGACTACACCCCCGAGCGGTTCGTCCGCATCGACGCCACACAGTCCCCGGAGGCCGTGATCGCGGACGCCGAAGCGGCGCTCGCCGACGCGCTGCCGGACGACGCCTGGGCGTGAGCGCGCCGCCCTACTGTCGGGTGTTCTCCGGGCGGTCGCTGAACTCCTCGACCGGCGGCAGCCAGAACAAATGCACCGACCACCCCAGGAAGAACGGGAACGCCCACGTGGTGACGATCAGCGATCCGGGATCGGAAAACGTGCCCGCGCCAACCCCCAGCACTCCGAACAGGATCGTCGTGACGACGTAGACAACGGGCACGAGTACGAGCGTGTAGATCACCGCCCCCAGTCGCGTGTTCAGCGTGATGCGGAAGAACCGCGCGGCGAACGCCGCGATCGCCGCGTGCACGACCACGATGAGGGCAACACCGGCAGCGGTGGCGGCCGAAACCATACCGGGTGTACTGCCTCGTGGGGCTTTTCGCTATCGGTAAGTACCTGCCCACAGTCCGGCCGGATATGCACCGCGTCATCGGGGCCCGTGATCTCCACGCTGTCGACGTGAGTGAGGAGCAAGCGCGCGCTGTTCTCCGGGACATGGTTCGCGCCCGGCACTTCGACGAGCGCGCGCTTGCCCTCCAACGCCGCGGCTGGATGCCCGGATACCCACCGTTCAAAGGACAGGAAGGGTCGCAGGTCGGGGCGGCACACGCTCTCGCCGGCGACGACTGGCTGTTCCCCACGTATCGTTCCAACGCCATGCAGCTCGCCCGTGGCGTCCCCGCAAGCGATCTGTTGCTCTTCCGGCGGGGGCGCGCGGAGTTCCACTCCGACCACGACCACAACGTCTTCCCGCAGGCCGTCCCGATCGCCAGCCAGATCCCGCACGCGGTCGGCGCGGGGATGGCGATGTCCTACACCGACAGCGGGCAGGCGTCGCTGGCGTACTTCGGGGACGGCGCAACCTCCGAGGGGGACTTCCACCAGGGGATGAACTTCGCGGGCGTGTTCGACGCGCCCGTGGTGTTCTTCTGTGAGAACAACAACTGGGCGATCTCGCTGCCCCGGGAACGCCAGACGGCAAGCGACTCCATCGCGGCGAAGGCCGACGCCTACGGCTTCGAGGGCGTGCAGGTCGACGGCAACGATCCGCTTGCCGTCTACGAGACGGTGACCGACGCGCTGGCTGGTGCCCGCGACGGCACCCCGATTCTCGTCGAGAGCCTGACCTACCGGCAGGGCGCACACACGACCAGCGACGACCCCGACCGGTACCGCCCCGAGGAGGAGGACCTGCCGGCGTGGCGGACCGCCGATCCGGTCGACCGGTACGCCGACTACCTCCACGACCAGGGCGTCATCGACGCCGGGTTCGTCGAGGAGTGTTTCGACGCGGCCGCCGACGAGATCGACGACGCCGTCGAAACCGCCGAAGCAGCCGGCGCGCCCGCCGTCGACGAGCTGTTCGATCACGTCTACGCCGAGCGCACGCCCCGCATCGACGACCAGAAGGCGTGGCTGGAGTCGTGGCTGGAGACCCACGATCCACAGGAGATGGAGTTCTGAGCGCGGCGTCCGCCGCGCTCACGCCGTCGCCAGCGTGATGTACGTCTTCGTGTCCGTCACGCCGGTTATCGTCCCGATCTCCGTCGACACGTTCTGTAGGATGTGATCGACGACGTCTTCGCCACCGACCTCCGCGATGACGTCGTAGTTGCCCGCCACGACGCGGGCATCGGTCACGCCCTCCATTGTCGTGACTGCGTCGCAGATGTCCGCGACAGCACCTGCACCGGCGCTCACCATGACGAATGCGCGTGTCATGCCTCTCTTTACCGTGGCACACACCAAAAGCATTGCTGCATGAGACCATCACACAAACTTATTTGTTGTGGCACATCGTACTGGAACACATGGACATCGTTATCGTCGGGGCTGGACGCGTCGGCTCCCGGACCGCCCGGGTCGTCACGAACGAGGACCACGCCGTCACCGTCATCGAACAGGACTACGACAGGGCAGAGCGCGCCCGCACCGAGGGCTTCGACGTCGTCGAGGGCGACGGCACGAGCGAGGACACCCTGCTGGACGCCGGCATCGACACCGCCGACGCGATCGGCGCGCTCACCAGCGACCTCAACACGAACTTCATCGCCTGCATGGTGGGCAACCACCACGACTGCCGCACCGTCCTCCGGATCGACGAGGACTACCGCGAGGACATCTACCGCAAATACGCCGACGAGGTCGACGAGATCGTCTACCCCGAGCGCCTCGGCGCGATCGGCGCGAAAAACGCCCTTCTGGGCGGCAACGTCACCGCCATCGCCGACCTCGCCGAACACCTCCAGGTCGTCCAGCTCACGGTCACCGACGAGGCCCCCATGCGCGGCTACAGCATCAGCGAGCTGGAGCTCCCGGCGGGCGCGCGCCTGCTCGCGTTCGGGAAACACGACGCCTCGCTGGCGTTACCCCTGCCCAGCGAAACGCTTGAAACCGGCGACCGGATCGCGGTCCTCGCCGAGTTCGACACCCTCGACAGCGTCCGCCAGATCCTCGTCGGCAACGCCCCGCCAACGGAGGTGGCCTGAATGGTCGTCGCTTACGTCCTCGTGAAAGCCAACACCGGCCGTGCGGAGGAACTGCTCGACGAGATCGCGACCATCGACGGCGTCGTCAACGCCCACATCGTCGCCGGCGACGTCGACCTCATCGCGAAAGTCGACGTCGACACGCCCGCCGACGTCAAGGAAATCGTCACCGCCCCCATCCAGAACCGCCGCGGCGTCGAAGACACCGAAACCTACATCTCCATGTAGGCCGGCCAACCCCATCTACAGCGGCGTTCCGCCGGCTTCCTGCGCGTTCTGGGCGGCCTGCTCGCGCATCGCCCGCACCGCCTCGATGTAGTCGTAGCCCGGCACGATCCCCTGGAACCACGTTCCTTCCACGTAGTTCACCAGCGCCAGCGCGTCGTCGGCGGCCATCCCGGAGCGCGGTGCCATCGTCAACGTCACCGTGATCTCGCCGCCCGCCCGCGTGACCGCCGACACCGACACGTCCTCGGCGCGCGTGACGCTGTCAGCGTCCCGCACGCGGCGCTCGAAGGTCTCGTACCAGCCGTCGCTGACCACGTCCGCGACCTGCTCGGTTGTCGCCGCGTCCAGCGTCGGCACCACGACCGCGATCTCGACGCCCGGCGGCTCCACGGCAACCACCGCCTCCCAGTCGTTCGTCGTCGGCGCAAACGATCTCTCCGCCACCGCCCGGAACCGACCGTGAGACTCGAACTCACCGGCGATCTCGTCCATTGGCCGCCCCTACGGTGCCGGGCCGTTTGGACGTTGCGCTGGCGGCGCGGTGCTTCGACAGCTACACGCGCGCCCACCCGCAATCGGACCACGATGGGGATCCCACTCCGGATCGACGCGCGGTCGACAGCGCTCGTCGCCGTTGGCGGGGCCGTCGGCGCAGTGCTCCGATACACCGTCGCGCAGGCGATCGCCGGCCCGCTGGGTACGCTTGCCGCGAACGCCGCCGGGAGCCTCGCGCTCGGCGCGCTGGCCTACGAGGCCGCCGCCACCGACAGCGTGCTTTCCGCCGACGCCCACACGCTGCTTGGGACCGGCTGCCTGTCGGCGTTCACGACGTACAGCACGTTCGCCGTCCAGACCGCAGGCCTCGCGCCGCGCTGGATGGCCGCGAACGTCGCCACGACATACGCCCTCGGGTTCGCGGGCGTGCTCGTTGGGCGCGCAATCGCCGCCACAGCGCGGGGTGATCGGCGATGACCGGCGCGGTGGCTCCGCCGGCGGTGCTCGTCGCCGCCGGCGGCGCGCTCGGCGCGGTGCTCCGGTGGCGCGTCGTCGCCGCCACGCCCACCACGGAGTACCCCGCGGGCACGCTCGTGGTGAACGTCGTCGGGTCGTTCGTGCTCGCCGCGCTCACGTTCGCCGCGGCCGACGCCGACACCATGCTGTTGTTCGGCACGGGCGCGTGTGGCGCGTTCACCACGTTCGCGTCGTTCAGCGTCGACGTGGTCGCGCTCGTCGACGCCGACCGCCCGGTGGCGGCCGCCGGCCACGCCCTCGGCAACCTCCTGGGTGCCGGGCTCGCGGTCGCGCTCGCGTGGCTGCTGGTCGCGTGACAACCCCGCGGTCGGAGGACTGAAGCCCACGCCCCAGCAAACCCGCGGTAATGACCATCGACTGGGGGTCAGTCACCCACATCACGAAAGTCGACCCCGCGGATCCGCTGCCCGACGACGCGTCCGTGCTCGGGCACACGGATCTCGTGATCGTCGGCGGCTCCGACGGCGTCACGGAGTCGAACACGCTCGCGACGATCGAACGCATCGCCACCGAAGCCCCCGACATCCCGGTGTGGCAGGAGCCCTACAGCGGCAGCCACGTCTCCAAAGACACCATCGAAGCCGTCGACAACGTCGCCGTTCCAGCCGTCTACAACGGCGATTCCGCGAACTTCGTCGACAAACACGTCGACTTCTTCACGCAGGCCGCCCGCAAGCCAGCGCAGCTCACCGGGGCGAACCTCCCGCTGGTCGGCGACATCGTCGAGTCCAAGGGCCGAGACGCGGTCACCGACCTCACCGACGCCGTGCTCGCGGAGGGATACGTGGTCCAGAACCTCGACTCGAAGGCCGCCGCCGAGTCCGGCGTCGACACCCTCTACACGCCCGAGCAGGTCGCCGGCGCGGCCCTCGCCACGGAGTCGTTTTTCGACTTCCCCGTGTTCTACGTCGAATACTCCGGCACCTACGGCGGCCCCGCGGACGTCGAGGCCGCAGCCCAGTACCTCGAAGACACCACGCTGCTCTACGGCGGCGGCATCCAGAACGGCACCCAAACCCGGGCGATCCTCGACGCCGGTGCCGACGCGGTCGTGGTGGGTGACATCTTCCACGAGGACCCCGACCGATTCATCGACACCATCCCCTGACGCTACTCGTAGGCGAGCCACAGCCGCTGGATCAGCCCCTCGACGACCGTGTAGACGCACAGCGCATCGCGCTCCCCGCCGTCCGTGTTCGTGATGTGTTCGTGGTCGACGACGTACGACCCGCAGCTCACCCGGTCCACGACGCTGATCTCCGGGGCCGCCTCGGCGAACTGCTCACCGTACGCCGCCTCGATCGCCGCCGTCCCCACCGCGATCGGGTCGCCGTCGCCGTCCAGTGCGTCGAACGTCGTCACGACGGCGTCGTCGTCGAACTCCGCGGCGAACGACGCCACGTCACCGTCGTTGTACGCCGCGATCTGGCGGTCGACCACGTCCTCGGGCTCCGTGCTCCACATGTCGGCACCGTCGCAGCGCTCCCCGATGAAGGCTGGGGCGCTCGCCGCCGGCAGCGCTCGCAAAACGAGTGCGAGAGGTGGGATTCGAACCCACGAACCCCTACGGGAGCGGGTCTTAAGCCCGCCGCCTTTGGCCGCTCGGCCACCCTCGCATCTCCGTAGTGTGGGGGCGCGGAGAAGTGGGTTACGGTCACGCGGCGGCGCGAGCACGGCGCTGCCCGCGTCCGCCGCTACCAGTCGACGGACAGGCTGCCGTCCCCGCTGGGGTCGGGCGCGATCTCCTCGTCGCTGCGGCGGTCGACGACGTGAATGACGCCGTCGCCTTTCTTCGCGGGGCAGGCGTCGGCGGCGTCGATGTTGTGCTGGAGGTCGTCCTCGTCGAAGAAGTACGCCACCGGGTCGGCCAGCCCGGTGCCGATGTCCATCTCCCAGTTGGCCGACACAGCGGCGCATTTCCCCGCCCCGAAGCATTTGTTCGCCTCGAAGATGATCTTGTACGGCGCGTCCTCGATCGGCGGCGCGTCGGTTTCGCCGATGTCGCTCGGGTCCGGCGCGGTGTCGGCGTCGCTCATGGGTCACACTTGGGCGTGACCGGTCTTTCGGCTTTCGGTCGGCGGTCTACTCGTGGATCTCGACGCGGTCGATGGTGATCTCGGACGCCGGCGCGTCGTTGGCGTCGGTCTCGACATCGCCGATGGTTTCGACGACGTCCATGCCGTCAGTGACCGCCCCGAACACCGCGTGGCGGCCATCGAGGTGCGGTTGGGCGTCCAGGGTGATGAAAAACTGGCTGCCGTTCGTGTCCGGCCCGGAGTTCGCCATCGAGAGCACGCCGGGGCCGTCGTGGGTGAGGTCGTCGTGGAACTCGTCGGCGAACTCGTAGCCGGGGCCGCCCCGGCCGGTGCCGGTCGGGTCGCCGCCCTGAATCATGAACCCCTCGATGATGCGGTGGAACGAAACCCCCGCGTACAGCGAATCCCCGCGGATCTCGCCGCTCTCGGGGTCCTCCCAGGTGACGGTGTCCGGCGCCGGGTCGGCGTCCGCCGCGGGCTCGTGGCGCGCGAGGTTCAGGAAGTTCTCGACGGTGCGGGGGGCCCGCTCGTCGTACAGTTCGATGTCGAATTCGCCCTCGCTCGTGTGAACCGTGGCGTCGACTGGCATCGTGTTTCGACAGTCGGCGCGCCGCATGAAAAACCCTCCCGACTCGACCGCCGCCGCGTGGCGGCGCTCAGAACGCCCGCAGGTCGGCCAACAGCGCCTCCGCGGTGCCGTCGGAAATGACACGCTCGGCGGCCTCGATGCCCTCGTCGAGCGTGTCGACGTCGGTGCGCGCGTACAGCCGCAGCGCGGCGTTCACCAGCACGGCGTCGTGGAACTGGTCGGTGCGCTCGCCGGACAGCACGTCCTTGGTGATCGTCGCCGAATCGGCGGCCACGTCCTCGACGTGGAGGTCCTCGGTCTCGAAGTCCATGCCGTACTCGGGGGTTTCGATGGTGAAATCCGCGAGGTCGCTGCCGGCGTCCCACTCGGCGACGGTCGTCGACCCCGGGCGGACGTCGTCGTACCCCTCAAGCCCCTGGAACATGAGCACGCGCTCGAAGCCGGCGTGCTCGCTCTCCCGGACGGTTTCGACCATCTTCTCGGCGAACGCCAGGTGGTAGAACGACCCCAGGTGGACGGCCGCGTCGGCGGGGTTGGCAAGCGTCTCGACGGTGTTGACGAACGTCCGTACGCCCATCTTATCCCGGCGATCCCACAGGGCGTCCACGGTCGGGTTGAACGCCGGCTGGTAGTAGAACCCGAAGCCGTGCTCGTCGACCATCCGCGCCGACGCCTCCGGCGTGAGCTCGGTGCGCACGCCCAGCGCGTCCAGGACGTGCTTGTACGCGACCTCCTTCTGCGAGGGGACGTGATCCCCGGAATGCACGACGATCGGCGTTCCGGCGGCGGCGGCGACGATGCCCGCAGCAACGCCGAGCACCGCCGACCGCGCCTTCCCGTCGTAGTTCGCCCCGCAGTCCACGGGGTCCGCGTCCGGGGCCGCCGTGTGCCGGCTCTCCTCGTACATCACGTCGACGTACGCGCCGAGCTCCTCGGGGTTGTTTTTCTTCCAGCGGTTCGCCAGCCAGAACGCGCCGAGCGTTGTCTGATCCGGTTTCAGGTCCAGAATGCGCTGGAACGCCTCGCGGGCCTGCTCGCGGTCCATGTCCCCCGCGGATTTCGGCCCGGACGCAACGACTTCGGTGTTCAGGCGCTTCAGCGGCCACTCGCCGTACTCGTCTGCCATACACGCCGGTTGGGCGTACACCGGGGTAAATCCACGCACTTCCTCCCAGATCGTGGTACGCCCGACCGGAACCGGTACACAGTAACCGCGGGCGGTCGTAGCTCCCCGTGATGGTTTCGGGTGATTGGCGCGACCACATCGACGACACCGACGCACGCCTGATCGACGACTACCAGAGCGGCTTCCCGGTCCGCGAACGCCCCTTCGAGGCGCTGGCCGACGACCTCGATACGACCCCGTCGGACGTCCTCGACCGCGTTCGCAGCCTCCGTGACGACGGCGTCTTCCGGCGCTTCGGCGCGGTCCTGAACCCGCCGGTTATCGGCTCCTCGACGCTGGCGGCGGTCGCAGCGCCTGACGACCGCTTCGACGAGGTGGCCGACGTCATCAACGGCTACCAGCAAGTGAACCACAACTACGAGCGCGCCCACCGCTACAACCAGTGGTTCGTCGTGACCGCCGGCGACCGGGAGACACGCGACAGCATCCTCGCGGACATCGCCGACCGCACCGGCTGTGCGGTGTTGAACCTCCCGATGCTCACGGACTACTACATCGACCTGGAGTTCCCCGTGGTGAACTCCGACCGGTTCGCCCGCGAGTCACTGGCCCACACCGCCGTCGACGCCACACGCATCAGCGAAACCGCCACCGGCGACCTCGCCACCCTCGACGCCGAGCTCCTGCTTGCGATCCAGGACGGGTTCCCGCTGTCCGCCACGCCGTACCGGGACATCGCCGCCGACATCGACGCGGACGTCAGCGCCGTCCTCGACGCCGTCGAGCGCCTGCTGGCCGACGGCTGCATCAAGCGCGTCGGCTGCATCGTCAACCACGTCGTCACCGGGTTCGACGCCAACTGCATGGTCGTCTGGGACGTCCCCGACGACGAACTCGACGAGCGCGGCGTCGCCGTCGGCGAACTCCCCTACGTGACGCTGTGCTACCACCGGCCGCGGCGACCCGACCAGGACTGGCAGTACAACCTCTTCACGATGATCCACGGTCGGGAAAGCAGCGCTGTCGACGAGAAAATAGACGAACTCGCAGCCACCGAACTCCCGTTCGAACACGAGCGGCTGTACAGCAAGCGCACGCTCAAACAGACCGGCGCTCGCTACGACGATCTGGTTGACGCCGCCGAGTAGTTTCGGCGGTTACTCGCGCGCCGTCACGAAGAGGATCGGCGCGATCACGAGCAACGCGATGCCGACGAACCGGAACATGAACGGCGTCTCGCCGAGCAGCGACTCCGGCGTCGCCAGGAACAACACCCCGAACAGGGTGGTGTTGATGGCGACGATCTTCCGACTGCCCAGCGGCAGCGTTCCGACCACGGAGCCGATCAGCAACACCGCAAGCACGTGCCCGATGTGGTAGTTCTGTAGGAAGTTGTCGACCAACGGCAGGGGCGTGAACACCATCCTTTGAACGAATTTGGCCGCGAAATCCTCTTTAAGGTTCCGTTCCGCCCTCCGTCCGGGACAGATCGAGGGGGCGAATCCACGTGTACCACACCGTCAGAACCATCAATCCGTACCCGCCGGCCCACACCGCCTCGTCGGCCAGTCCCGTGGTGGACTGCGCGACCAGATAGCTCGCAACCCCGGGGAGGACAACCCCACCAGCAAGCACTGCGGCGAGTTTCACGTGGTCGTTCACGCGTCACTGTTCGGGCTCGAGCCGCCTGAATGTCCCGGTTCGTGACCGGTCGCGATGGCACTGTGTGCGTTCCGTACAGGGGGAGCCGCACCGGGGTCGGCAGGGGGATCACGCTTGACGGACTGGGCACCCCGGGCGGTCAGAGACACGGGCTCCGAGCGGAACCCACGAGACCGTGGCGCCCCGACCGTTGTTAACCCACAGCCGCAGTTGCAGCGCGTGCAAACGCCGCGCCGTTCACACGCCGAGTTGGCGCGCCATCCACTCCTCGCCGGCCTGCCCCAGCATCGCCTCGAAATCACTGAACGACGTCCGTGCGGCCACGTACTCGTCGAACGCCGCTTCGGGGATCGCCGCGAACTCCGCCCGCGACGACACCGACCACTGGCTGGCCGCCATGAACGCCTCGAAGCTCTCGGCGTCCGTGTGTCGCTGCATGAACGACGGCGGGAACACCACGCCCAGCGCGTCCCCGTTCTCGGCCAGCGACGCCGCCCGTGCGTGGAGTTCGTCCACCACCGCGCTCACGCTCCCGTACTCGTTGCCCCCGTCACTCATACCACGACCATCGACGCCCGCGGTCAAAACAGTTCGGTGCCCACGCCCCGACGGCGGCCACACCTCCCGAGCGGGACGCGATACCGAGTTGTGCAGCCCTGGGTTCAGCGGACCCCACCGCATGACGCCACCAACGACAGCGCTACGGACTCGAACCACCGGCGGAAGAACCCTGCCGCGCGAACCGCTAGTGGGTCAGTGCGGATTTGAACCGCAAGCCTCCACCTTATCAGAGTGGCGCTCTACCTAGTTGAGCTACTGACCCGCGCACTTCGAGGTAGTCCGGTGGTACAATTAAGGGTTTCCTTTCGACCGGACGACGGCAGCCGGTCCCACGGCTCACTGGTCGCCGTCAGCGTCGTCCTCGAAGGAGACGTCGTAGGCGTCGTCGCCGAGGTTGATGGTGTCGTCGTCGCCGTCGCCCGCGCCGCCGCCGAACCCGGATCGAGGGTCGCCGCCGGCCCCGCCGTCTCCCCCGGGGAACCCGAACGTGTAGACGTTGCCCGAGACGAACCCGCCGGTTTTCGCGTCGAGCTTCGGGGTGACGTACCGCTTGACCCCCCAGCGGAACGCCACACGCGTGACCGGGATCACGATCAGGAACCCAAGCGCGTCGGTCACCAGGCCCGGCGTGAGCAGGAACGCACCGGCCGCGATCAGCAGGCCGCCGTCGACGAGCTCGTTCGTCGGCGGGTCGCCGCGCGCGACCGACGCTTGCAGCCGCGACAGCGTCGCACGCCCCTCCGCCCGCACGAACAGCGTCCCCAGCAGGGCAGTCAGAACCACCAGCGCCACGGTCAGCTGCCAGCCGAGCTCACCCGCCACGAACACCAGAAAGACGGCGTCCACGAGCGGCACCACCAGCAACGCAAGAAATACCGACCGAAAGCGAGGCATGCCCGAGGGTTGCCGGGCATGCCTGATAGCCTTTCTGCTCCCGCCGGTGCCGTTCGGCGGTCCGAAACCGTTTCCCGGTGGCGACGCGGAGTACTGCCGTATGAGCGACGCCAGCGACGACCGAACGCGCGTGGAGTGGCGCGAGTGGGGGAGTGATGCGTTCGCGGACGCCCGCGAGCGCGGCGTGCCCCTGCTGGTGTCGGTTGTGGCCACGTGGAGCGAGTCCTGCCGGGCGATGGCCCAGCGCACGTACGCCGAACCCCGGATCGCGGCGAACATCAACGACGACTTCGTGCCGGTGCGCGTGAACGCCGCCCGCCGCCCCAGAGTGCGCGAGCGGTACAACATGGGGGGGTTCCCGTCGACGGTGTTCGTCACCCCCGACGGCGAGCATATCGCGGGCGCGACGTTCCTCGAACCGGATGGCTTCCGGCAGGTCCTCCAGCGGGTGCGCGAAACCTGGGACGACGCGGGCGCGGACGCGGGCAGCGTGCCGCGCGCGCTGTCCGGTGGCGAGCCACCGGCGGCGCCGCTTTCGGGCGACATCGAGGGGCTGGTCGCGGGCCAGCTCGCCGACCAGTACGACAGCGAGCACGCCGGCTGGGGGTCCAGTGAGAAGTTCCCCCTGCCCGAGACGGTGTCGTTCGCGCTGAAGCGCGACCGGGACCGCGCGCTGCGCACCCTGGACGCGATCCGCCGCCATCTCGTGGGCGACGACGGCGGGTGTTTCCGGTTCGCGCACGGCCGCGACTGGTCGGACCCCCAGACGGAGCGCACCCTCTCGGTGAACGCCGGCATGCTCGCGGCGTTCGCGCACGCCTACCTCACCACCGGCGACGACGAGTACCGCGGGGCGGCCACTGGCGTCCTGGACTACCTCACCGAAACGCTCTGGACGGGCGCGGCGTTCGGCGCGGGCGAAACCCCCGACGGCGGCGTCGACGACGCCGCGTACGCCGACGGGAACGCGCTGGCCGCCGACGCGTTGCTGTCGCTTGCCGCGTACACGGGCGACGACCGTGCAACCCGGTACGCCGAGCGTACCCTGGACTACATCGCCGACGAACTGCTCGTGGACGACACGGTTCGACACTACGCAGGAGCGGCCGCGCCCGTGGGCCTGCTCGCCGACCGCGCGCGCGTCACTGGTGCGCTCACGACGGCGGGGCAAGTGTTGGATCCGGCGTACCTGGAGCCGGCACGCGCGGTCGCCGACCGCGCGATCGCGGACCTCCAGGACGACACCGGCGCGTTCGTCGACGGCCCCGAGACGGGTGCCGGGCTGCTCGACGAGCCGCTGCGCCCCATCGACGACACGGCCGCGATGGCGGACGCGCTCGTCGACCTCTCCTACCTCACCGGTGAGGCGCGCTACCGGGACGCCGCGCGGGACGCCATCGCCGCGTTCGCGGGGGCCGCCGAGCGCATGGGCGTCCAAGTTGCGGGGTACGCGACCGCCGCCGCCCGCCTCAGCACTCGCCCGCTGGTGATCCGGGTGGCCGACGACCCCGGCAGCGAGCTCCATCGGGCCGCGCTCCGCATGGCCGACCACGAGAAGGTGGTCGCCGTCGGTGTGGACGGCGACCCGGGGACCGCGTGGCTCGACACTGCCGACGGCGACACCGACGCGGTCGCCACCCCGAGCGCGCTCGCGGCGCTCGTTGCCGACACGGCGCAGTAGCCATCCCGCCGCCCGGCGGTCGCCGGCGGTTTCCGGTCTCTTGCCCGCTATATAGGCCTCTGGAGCGGGATTCAAGTCGCTGGCGACCGATCCGCTACGTGATGGCCCACGACGAGCCCGGCTCCCCCTCGGACACCGCCCCGGACGTTGACGAACTCCTCGGTGATCTCCCGTACGTCGTTGTCTGGCGCGCCAGGCCGTGACGCCGCATACGCCGCCCAGTCCCGGCAAGTGCTGCCGATTATAAACTGTCGGAGCGTTTTTCACGGCGTGTCTTGAATTGACGCACCATGTCCGACTTGAGGGACTTGGGGCTCTCGGAGTACGAGGCCAACGCTTACCGATCCCTGTTGCGCATCGGCGCAGCAACCGCCAAGGAGTTGTCGTCGGCCAGCGGCGTTCCGATGGGACGCATCTACGACGTGCTTGGCAGCATCGAATCCCAACACCTCGTGCGCAGCCAGGCCGCCAGCCGGCCGAAGAAATACGTCGCCGTCGAACCCGAGACGGCGCTCAACAGACTGCTTGAGGACCGCAAGCGCGAGCTCCAGGAGAAAGCCACCCAGTACGAGAACGTCGTTGACACGCTGGCGCGCGAACTCGACCACCCGAAAGCCCCCGAAGACGGCTTCTGGACGGCGGAACTCGGCCCGGCGGCCGCGCTGGATCTGTGGCTGGAGCGCATCGACGCCGCCCAGGACACGATCACGCTGGTCTCGGGGACGCCCGCCTCCGGGTTCGACCTCGACGACGTATCCAGCCAGGTGTTCGACCGGCTCGCGGTCGCCGTCGAGCGCGGCGTCGACGTTTCGGTGCTGTTGTCGTCGGACCTCGCGGACTGCATGCCACACGACGTCAACGAGCGATACATCGACGCGCTCGCCGACGACCCCACCTACGAGGTCCGCATCGGCGACAGCATCGACGGCAACGTCACCATCATCGACGGCGCGGAAGTCTGCCTTGAGGTCTCGAACCCCGTCCAGCCCGGCGAAGCGTTCGCCACCATCGACCTCCAGGACCGCGAGTTCGCCGCCGACGTCCGCGCCGCCTTCGAGGAGAGTTGGGGCGATTCGACGACGCTCGGCTGAGTCCGTCGGCGGGTACACCCCGCGGGCCGGTGCCACGCCGAGGCGGATTATCTCGCCCTGTGTTCCAAAGAAAGTTTTATCGGAGTCTGCGGGAACCTTCCCCGCGTGCGTTCGAGTCGCTCGCTGTTCGTCATCACCGCTGTCACGCTGCTCTCGCTGGCCCTGGACGTGATCAGCGCCAACTGGGCTCTGGACATCTTCACGGCGGGCCCGTTCGCGCTCGTCGGCTTCGTTCTGTTCGTCGTCCTGCAGACGCTCCTCGTGCCGGTGTTCTTCGCGGCGCTGTACGTCGACATCGGTGTCGCGCGCGCCAGTGCGGACCCGTGGTCGCCGTCCCGCTGGCTCTGGGTCGGCGGTGGCGCACTCGCAGCACTTGCCGCCTACCTGGTGGCCAGTAACACCACTGCCGCCGTCGTTCTGGTGGGCGTCGCGTACCTCGGCCGGCGCTTCTATGCCGCCACCCGCGGGACCGCCGCTGCCGGGCCGGAACCCGCTGCAGGTGGCGACGCCACCGCCCGCTCCGTCGCCGGTGTCTCCGTCCACGTGCTCGCGCTCGCCGCCGCCGCTGGCGCCTACGTACTGACGTCGGACATCGCCGGCGCCGCCCTCGCGTTCGGCGGTGTCGCCGCCGTGGTGTTCGCGGCCAGCGAGCACTCGTTCACGAGAGCGAACGCCCGGAACGCGCTGAACTGGTCGCTGTCCGTGCTCGCGTTCGCGACGGTCTTGGCCGTCCCGAGCTTCCTCTATGCGATGGACGGCCAGTTCTACGGATACACAGTCTCCGGGCCCCTGTTCCCGCCGGCGCTCGACGCGGCCGCCAAGACCGGGTCGGTCGCGCTCGTCGTGGTGGCGCTGCTGGCGGTCGTCGCGACCATCCCCCTCGCGGCCTTCGCCACGTGGCGAGCAGCCATGGGGGCTCCGTGGTCGTACCCGCTGGCCGCGTCCGTCATCGAACGACTCACCTGAGGCCGACGACCGGACGAAGTAGAACTGGCTGCCGGCCGACTCGCCGATTACTCGCCGCTGCCGACTTCCTCGCGGAGCTGCCCGAACTCGGCGACGCGCTCGGCGTGGGCGTTGTGCTGGTGGATGGACTCGTCGTTGGACTGCTTCATCGTCACGACTGCGTCCTCGGGGAGGTGGTCGAACTCCTCGACGACGCCGCGGGCCATCGACCGCACGCAGTCCTCGACGAACTTCGCGTTCGCGTGGGACTCGTAGGTCATGTGGTCCTCGTCGGGGCGTTTTGCGGTGTTGTAGATGCGCGCGCTCATCGAGTCCCGCGCAACCGACACGAGATCCATCAGGTTCACGTCCGGATCGCCACCGGCTTCGACGGTGAGCGTGGCGTGGCCGCGCTGGCTGTGCCCCGCCTGCGGCACGTCGCGCAGGAACTCCCGGACGGCGTCCTCGCCGACGCCGAGCTCGGCGAGTTTCCGGCGCGCGGTCTCGCTCATCATCTGCTGGCTGCAGGGACACACTGTCATGCCGACGACGCGCGCGCCGATCTCCTCACGGGTGGGCGCGTCCTCCTGGGCCGTCGCCGAGGCGATGATGTCGATGGTGCCCTGGGTCGGCAGGTCAGACGCCGGCGTCTCCTCGCGCAGCATCAACTCGGCGTTCATCTCGACGGTCGCCGTCGTCGTGTAGTCGTGTTTCTCAAGCAGCCGCTCGGCGACCTCCCCACACATCTCCTCGACGCGGTAGATCGGCTCCCGAACCGCGTCTTCGAGCGTTTCGTCGATCACGCGCATGTTCCGACTCATGTCGATGCCCTTCCGTCCCCGGGGCAGATCGACGTACACCTCGAACTCCGCCATCAGCACGATCGGGCGGTCGTCCTCGCGCGCGATCTCGACGAGTTTCTCCACGCCCGTGACGCCGACTTCGCTCAGGCCAACTGATACGTCAGGCTCGGTTGCCTGCACGTCCGGCAGCTGCTGACTCATTGGCCGGGCGTACGTCGGGAGGCTCAATACCACTTTCCGTTCCGGCACTCACTCCAGTTTGCTCAGCGCCTCGAAGAAATCCGCCGCCGGCCCGGCCACTCGCGCCGGCTCGTCGGCCGCCGTCACGGTCATCTCCACGGGCGGGTCCACGCGGGTCAGTCGCCCACCGTCGCTGGCCACGACGACGCGCCCCTCGCCGCCGTCGTCGAGTGTCTCCACGCGAATCCGGATCTCGCTGTCCAGCCCGGTCACCAGCGGCGGGAGCGCGTCAGCCCCACACATCTCCGTGACGACGAGCGCGTCCACGCTGGGCTGCACCAGCGGCCCGCCCTCGCTGAGGTTGTACGCCGTGCTGCCGGTCGGCGTCGCCACGAGCACGCCGTCGGCGCGCGTCGCCTCGTACTGGGAGCCGTCGACGCGCACATCGACGGCCACGCCGTGGCCGTGGCCGCGCTGCTCGCCCTGGATCGCCACCTCGTTGAGCGCGGGCGTGCTCGCCCAGCCGTCGCCGGCCGCCACGACCCGGGGGACCTCCCGGCATCGGACCGCACCCGTCTCCCGGTAGCGGTTGACCTCCTCTCGGACCGCTTCGACGGCGTCGGCCGGCGCGACCGCGTTCAGGAACCCGACCTCACCGAGGTTGACGCCGAGGATCGGTGTCGCCCCCGCGCCCCGCGCGGCGAACAGAAACGTTCCGTCACCGCCGATCGACACCACGAGATCGCAGTCCGTGAACGCCGTGGTGTCCCGCCCGCACTCGCCCGCGCAGGCGAGCGCCTCCGCGGTCGCCGTGTCAACCCAGACGGTCACCTCAAGCGCCCGCAGTTGCTCGCGGATCTCCCCCGCAAGCGAGGTTGCGCGCTCGTTGCCGCGCTGGGCGACGATGCCGACGTGCATACGTCTCCCTGGGACGCCGGCACTTGAAAAACCCGCGGGCGGCGGAAACTACTTTTCCCTCCCCGTCTTCGCCCGAAACATGACGCCGACAGTGCGTTCGGGCACGGCCCGGGGGCGACACTGTGGCTGACGACACCGCCGCCGGGAGCGACGACGACGACGACGATGGGTCCGACGGCGATTGGTTCGAAGCCGCGTTCGCAGCCGACGACGACGACGCCAGCGAGACCGACGATGCAAGCGACGTGGACGCCGACGCACCGCCGGACGCCGACATCGGGCGCGCCCGAGACGAACCCAGCACCGCCGCGGACGCCGACATCGGGCGCGCCCGAGACGAACCCAGCACCGCCGCGGACGCCGACTCGGCGGACCCGGAGACGTTTGCGACCGCCTTCGGGACCGAAGACGACACGCCCAGCGGCGACGGCCCCGGCAGCGAGGAGGGGCTTTTCGACGACGACTTCGCCGACGCGTTCGCCGGTGCCGACAGCACGCCCGCACAGCCCCCAGACGGGCTGGCCGACGACAACAGCGGCGGCACGCGCACGTTCGGGTTCGACGTCGAGGGCACCGACGCCCCCGGCGGCGGCGGCGACTTCGAGGATCCGGAGTTCGACTCCGACATCCCACGCATCAACGTCGGCATCGAGGGGCTCGACGAGATGGTTCAGGGCGGCGTCCCCGAGCGCTCGCTGCTGGTTGCGGTCGGCGAAGCCGGCACCGGCAAAACCACGTTCGGGCTGCAGTTCCTCCACGAGGCGCTCTCCAACGGGGAGCGCGCGGTCTTCATCACGCTCGAAGAGTCCCGGGGGCGGGTCATTCAGAGCGCCGACGAGAAGGGGTGGGCGTTCTCCGAGCACGCCGACCGCGGGAACCTCGCGGTCGTGGACATCGACCCGATCGAGATGGCGAACTCCCTCACCAGCATCCGCAACGAACTCCCGCGGCTCGTCGAGGAGTTCGGTGCCAGCCGGCTGGTGTTGGATTCGGTCTCCCTGCTGGAGATGATGTACGACGACCAGTCCACGCGCCGCACCGAGATCTACGACTTCACCACGGCGCTGAAGGAGGCGGGCGTCACCACGATGCTCACCAGCGAAGCCAGCGAGGACAACCCGTTTGCCTCCCGGTACGGCGTCATCGAGTACCTCACTGACGCCGTCGTGGTGTTGCGCTACATCCGCCCGGAGGATTTCCGCGAAACCCGTCTGGCCGTCGAGATTCAGAAGATCCGGGACGCAAACCACTCCCGGGAGACCAAACCCTACGAGATCACCCACGAGGGGATCTCGGTCTACCGGCAGGCCAACATCTTCTAGCTGCGGGCCCGCGGTCCTCGGCGTGGCGGCCGCGGCGTCACCGGACGATCGTCACCGGAATCGGCGACCGCCGAACGACGTTTTCGGCGACACTCCCAAGCAGGATCCGGGTCACGCCCGAGCGCCCGTGGCTCCCCATCACGATCTTGTCGATGTCGTTTTCCTCGGCGTAGGAGACGATGGTGCGACTGGGCCGCCCGACCTCCGTGGCGGTCTCCAGGGTCGTGTCGTACTCGTCGGCGGCCTCCTGCGCGTCAGCGAACAGCTCCTCGGCGGCGGCCTTCGACTGCTCGAACCACTCCTCGGAGTATCCTGGTACCGCCGCCTGCGAGGTGTATCCGGCCTCGATCGGGTCGATGACGTTCAGCACGGTGATCGTCGCGTCATCGAACTCCGTGAGGGCGTGATTGATCGCGGTTTCCGCCTGCGGCGATCCATCGATCGGCACCAAAACTCGGGGCATGCATGGGGATTCAGCTGCCGAACGCATAAACACCGAGGCTCGTTCCTATCAGTCGCGACCGTGGCGCGTCACGCACGTCGCCAGCCCCTGGACCTCCACGGGCTCGGAGTTGTCCGGCGAGTACACCACCATCTGCCCGGTGTTCATGTACGGCACCTTCGACTGCAACGTGGCCGGAATGTTCACCGCCTGGATCGCGTCCTCGTCGCCGAGGTTCAACACGACCGTCGTGTTCACCTGCTTGAACACGGGACCAGCGATGTCCTGGGGGTCCTGGGTGATGAGGAACAGCCCCAGGCGTTCCTTGCGGCCCTGCTTGGCGGCCTCGGTGAACTTCCCGACCACTTTCCGGGCCTGTACGCTGTCGGCATCCGAGAGGAAGTTGTGCGCCTCGTCCATCCCCACCAGCAGCGGCGTCCGCTTGATGGCGTCGTACCGGGGGTCGTTCGAGAGCTTCTGATCGACCAGCAGGCTGGACACCGCGAGCACCACCGTTTCGGCGGCCCGTGAGTTGCTGATGTGGTAGGTCGGCACCACCGAGAGGCGGCCCGGCTGCACGAACTCGCGGTCCTCGACGAGGGCCGTGATGGACCGCGCGTCCTGGTCGAACAGGCCGTTGGGCATGCCGTTCACCCGGCGCAGGACGGCCTCGTAGGTGGCTTCGTGGACGCGCCCGGACTCGTCGAGTTCCTCCTTCAGCGCGGGGTCGTCGAGGAACGCACAGAACTCGCGGTAGGTGCCGGACTCGCCGTACTGACCGAAAAAGCGGTCGAGCAGGAGGTGAAGCGCGCCGTACTGGTTGTCGTTGAGGCCGCTGGAGGCGACCAGCCAGGGGTTGTCCCGCACCATCGAGAACGGCACCGTGAACGCGACCTGTTCGGCGGCGTGGTGGTCGGCGGCGTACGACGCCGAGCCGACCGTCGGGACGAACGCGACGGTGTCGTCGTGGCCGCCGTAGGCCAGCCCCTGTGTCTCCCACTGGCGCCGGTCGCTGGCGTCGGCGTCGGGGTTGTCGTCGTGCATCTGGGCGTACTCGTCTTGGGGGTCGAACTGGACGACCGCCATCCGGCGTTCGGGGCCGCCGGAGTCGACGGGGTACCGGCGGTCCTCGTGGAGGTACTGCCGGAGCACGTTCTTCGCAGCGTGGGTCTTCCCGGAGCCCGTGCCGCCCGCAATGAGGGTGTGACGAAACACGAGCGGGTCGCCCGCCTCGTAGCCGTCTTTCACCCGGTAGTCGATGGTCGGCGGGTCGGCCGCCGTCCGGACCTTCTCCCCGCCGACGGAGAGGTGCCCGAGGAACACGCCGTCGGCGGGGATTTTCAGCCCGGCCTTGATCTCGGCCGCGTCGTCGGCCGCCCGAACCACGGTTTCGGGTTTCGGGACGCGGTCGGGCATCCGGCGCGTGATGTCGTCGCCCTCGTCGGAGAGGACGGCGACCGGATCGAGTTCAGCGAGGAACTTGTAGTCCGCCTCGTCGACGCCGTCCGAGCGCATCGCACGCCGGGCGTGGATCTCGGTGGCGTCGTCGCTCTCGAACGCCTGGACGTATTCGAGGCCCGTGATCTTGCAGAACAGCGTCTCCCCGCCCGGATAGGGCGCGACGAGGTAGGTTCCCAGCCGGACCGCAGCCCGGTTGCCGGCGGTGACGTACGCCTTCAACGCCGTCTCTTGGCCGTCTTCGTGGATGCGCAGCCCCTCCGAGACGGCGAGCGCGCCGAGGCCGTCGTCGCTCCCGGTGGCTTCGAGTGTCGGGCGGTCGAAGTCGTCGTCCGCTGGGGCGGGGTCGTCGTCGCCACCACGCTCGTCGTCGTCGCGGCCGTGGTCCGCGAAGTCCCCGAGGTCGCTCATGGACGGGCCGTGGCGGCGCACGGACTAACCGCTTTCCCCTGCCCGCGCGGCTCAGCCCCCGGTGGCCCGCGGTCTTTTGTGTGTCGCCGTGCTAGCGCCGGCATGCTGCTGGTTCGTGGGTCGGCGGGCGGAACCGCCCTGACGGGAACGCTGTACGAGCGCGGGGAGACCGCGCCGTCGTTCAAGGGAGCGCCCGACGAGGCGGCACCCTACGTCTGGGTGTGCGACGAGTTCTACGAAGTCGACAGCGGCGGGCAGGTCCAGCGCGTCGACGGCGAGGACGTGCACGTCGCCTTCGAGTCGCCGATGCCCCGGGGGTTCGAGACGCGGGACGCGGCCTTGGAGGCGGCCCGCGAGCACGTGCGCACGCAGTTCGCGCGCATCGGCGTGGACCCCGAGACGGTTGACGTGACAGTGGTGCAGGAACACGAGGCCGACGCCGAGTTCTGAGCGCGGGTCAGCCGTCCGCGGTGTAGCCGTCGAAGGCGCGGACGGCGTTGCGGCCGGCGACGACAGCGCAAGCACCGGCGACGGCCAGGCCGACGGCGAGCCCGGCGACGTGGACGACCGCCGTCGAGACCCCGAGCACGCTACCGAGGACGCTCCCGACCGCGGGGGATTGAGCGCCGGTGGCGATGCCCGCGGACAGCAGGAAGACGATCGTGTAGACGCCGAACGACCACAGCGACGGGACGACGACTTCCCGGCTGCGGGTCATGCTTGTGGCCTCGTACTTCGGGAAGGACGCGCCGACGCCGGCGGCGACCGTCGCGGCGAGCGCCGGGAGGACGACGCCGCCAACGGCGAGGCACGCGACCGCGACCGACGACAGGGGGCTGAGGACGCCCAACACGACCGCGAGCACGATCGAGACGGGGGTGCCAACGAGCGCGCTGGCGGCGACCAGGCCGGCCACGACCTCACGGCCGGCGACGCCCGAGGTGGCGGTGACCGGGAGAACCGCGCCCTCGTCGCCGAGCGGGTTGAGGGCGAACAGCGCGCCGGTCGCCCAGGCGGCGTACAGGGTGAGCGTCGCGGGCAGCGTGGCCGTGACCCGCCCCGCCGCGATGCTGTTCTGAATGGGGCCGAACAGCACGAACACGGGGTAGATGACGTAGAGGAGCTTGATCGGGGCGCGGCGCGCCCGCAGCCAGCTTTTGCGTGCTACCCACGCCGCCGGGCGGCCGAGCACGCCGTCGAGGCGGCCGCCGCGTGCGGAGTCGGTCGTGCGGATGTCGGCGTGCGCGCCGTCGTCGTACCAGCGGCGCTCCGAGACGCGAACGCTTGCGAGCACGCCGAGCGCGGCGACACCCACCGATCCGGCGAGGACAGCCCCGGCGCGGAGCGCGCTGGCGTCGGCCCCTGGGACCGTGATCAGCGCGAGGTCGGTGTACCACGCCACTGGGGACGCACGCGCGGCCTCGATGACCGGCCCGGCGACGGTCCAGAGGGAGTCCGTGAGCAGCAACGCGAGGTACGCGACGAACGCCCCCGCACCGAGCGCGCCCTTGTACCGGTCGACGAACGCCGACTGCCCGAGGGCGTACGCGATGACCATGCCGATGGGGAACCCGACGAGGTACGCGGTCGTGGTGAGCGCGAGCACGGCGATCGGCGCGGAGAGGAGCGCCAGCGGCCGCCCCACGCCGCCTGCAAGCCCGACGCTGGCCACGAGCAACGGCGGCACGAACATGCCCGCGACGCGGACGTACCCCGCGGCCAGCAGCCCCCCCACGACGTCGCGGGCGGGGACGGTGGTGAGGTAGCCGTCACGGACATCGATGTCACCGATCTGGAGCACGGTGAGGTAGGCGGTCATCACGACGGTGACCACGCCGATGCCCGCGGGCACGAGGGTGCCGATCGCACTGGCCCCGTCGACAACCGACTGCGCATTGGCGTACACCACCCAGGTGATCCCCGGGGTCATGGCGGTCACGGCGACGACGGCGAGGCCGACCGCGAAGTGGTGGGTGACGCTCTTCCCGCGGAGTTTCCGCCAGCCGATGCGGAGTTGGGTGGCTGCGATGCGGGCGGCGTGGTGGGTGTTCGGAACGCCGGGCATCTACGCCGCCCCGTCGATGCCGCCGGTGACGGTGAGGAACACGTCTTCGAGGGTGCGCTCGTCGCCGGCCTCGGCGCGCTGCTTGAGGGCGTCCGGCGGGCCTTCGGTGACGAGGCTGCCGTCGTAGAGCACGCCGACGGTGTCCGCGAGGTCGTCGACGACCGGCAGGATGTGCGTCGAGAGGAAGACGGTGGCGTCGCCGGCGGTGAGATCCGCGATGGTGTCCCGGACGGTGCGCGCCGCGCGCGGGTCGAGTCCCGAAGTGGGTTCGTCCAAGAAGAGCACGTCGGGGTCGTGGAGCATCGCCTGGATGATGCCGGTTTTCTGTTTCATCCCCTTGGAGTACGTCGAGATGCGGCGGTCGGCGTCGTCGCCCAGCGAGAACCGCTCCAGGAGGTCCGTGATGCGTTGTTCGGCCCGGGGGTCGGGGATATCCCGGAGCCCCGCGATGTATCGGAGCTGTTCGCGCGCCGTGAGCTCGGCGTGCAGCGGCGGCTCCTCGGGGAGGTAGCCGATGTTCGGAACCACCGACGCTCGGTCGGTTACCTCAACGCCGGCGACGGTGGCGGTGCCGCTGGTCGGTTCCACGAGCGTCGTGAGCATCCGCATGGTCGTCGTTTTCCCGGCCCCGTTGGGCCCCAGGAAGCCGTACACCGAGCCGCTGGGGACCGCGAGATCTATCCGCTCGATGGCTGTCGTGTCACCGTACCGCTTCGTGAGGGCGCGTGCTTCGATTGCGCGGTCGGTCATCGTTCGGCGGTCCTCCGGCCGGCCGTATAAAACCGCCCGCCGGCTACCAGCGGTGGTCGTCGTAGTTCCGGTCCTCGCGGCTGCCGACGACCCGTTCGAGCTTGCGCACGAGCTCCTGTTTCTCGTCGCTGCTGATGCGCGCGAGCTCGTCGGCTTTCCCCACTGGTTTCGGGGGGCCGGCTTCGGCAGCGACCTGGCTGGTGACGTAGCGCTCGACCGCCGCCCGGCAGTCGGGGTCGTCGGCGAACACGCGGGGCACCTCGACCCTGTGCACGAGATCCGTGCGGGGGTCGTAGACGACGAAAAACGCCACCTCGTAACAGGCGGCGTTCAGTTCGCGGTCGACGCCGAGTGCGTCGGCGTCGGCGAACACGCCGTCCGCGCCGAGCGTGGACGTGAACCAGCACGTCCACGTGAGCTCGTCGGTGCGTCGGTGGTGGTCGTCCCCGTCGAACTCGCGGCGCTCAAGCACCTGGCCGAAGAACGCGGCGTCGGTGGCCCACGGCGTGGGGCGGCCGCGGTCGCGGAGCGCGCGCACGAGCGCCTGGCTCGCGGGGCTTTTCACGAAGCCGGCCAGCGGGACACCCCGGTCGGCGAAGTCCTCGACGAGCCGGACGTAGTTCTCAAGCACTTCGCCGACGAGTTCGTTCTGCGTGACGAGGTCCGCGAGGCTGGCGTGGCGGTCGGCCCAGTTCACGAGCTGTTTGGGATAGACGGGACCGTCGAGCAACAGCAGGTCCCCGACGCGATGGGCGTGTTCGCGAGCGTGATGGCTCTCCGCGAGGTAGAGCGCCAGGCCGTGGACGACGCGCTCCTGGTCGCGGGCCAGCGGGGTGGTGTGGACGATGCGGCCCCGCCAGTAGCCCTCGTCGTGTGTCTGCCAGTCGGTGCTCGTGTCGACGCTGGCGTCGTTGGAGTGGACGCTGGTGATGGTGGTGCGGGCGCGGTGGCAGTCCAACTCCGAGGGGGTCGCGCTCATCGCGGCCTGCGCGAGGTCGAGAACGAGGCCGTTGGTGAACGTCCGAGGGTTGATCGTGCCGGAGTCGAGGCCGTGGGCGGTGTCGAAGGCGTCGGGCTGGAGCGCGAGGTCCTCGATCGGGGCGGCGTGTTTCGCGAGGTCGTCCAGCGGTTCGAGGACGGGGCCGTCGTCGCCGTACAGCGGGTCGAGGAACTCTCGGAACGTTTCGTCGGCGAGATCCCGGTGCTCCTCGGCGTCCACCTCGTGTGTGATGTGCGCGGCGAGGGCCGCGATGCCGTCGAAGTGGACGGGGTCGAGAGTCATGCTCACGGCTCGGGGGCGGACCTCCTAATATTCCATCGGTCAGTGTTACTCGAACTAAGAATGTTGATGGGGTCTTCAACTGATAAGCCTCTGAATTAGATGGTTCAAATCACGCCAACTCACTAACAACATCACGAAAGACAACAATATCCCACCGAGGAAATAATTGACAACTCCTATATTTATCGTCCTACGGTTGTTCCGCGTTCAATTCCGCATAGCGATTTTTCATCATAGGCGCCGCCACCCGGAAAACCATCCTTAGTATTGCTATTTCTGTACTGGCCTTATTTGACACTTAGTTCGTTTAGGATAGGAATTTGCTAATTACTAATTACGATTCTCGTTCCATTATTTCTGCATTTTTCCCTCTCCTTGTTATAATCCATTAAGAAACCGAGGTGATCTGGCAGTCCTGAGCTTTGAAGTCTGAATTCTTTTTTTGCAATTAATGATGAACCGATAATCACTTGGATTCTATTTCTACCCTGAGGTGCCTTGATTGAACCATTGGAATAGATTTTAGCGTTCTGGCGATCGTTGTCCCCTTTCTCAATGGTTTCTTTCACTTCTTGATTATTTATAATTTTACTTTGAGGGGTTGTTTAGACTCCGGGCTTCCTCTGATGATTATATCATCTAGGGCAGAAAGGTGGGCCGCGGGCCCTTTTTCTCCGCCTTTTTCTTTTGCGGTTGCAGTTCCAGTTGCTAGCTTAACGGCTAGAGCAGTACTTGTTGCCGTCAACAAGTCCCGTCGTGAATAATCTCGTCCTATATTATAACTTGCTATAACTAGAAATAATACAGTGGGAGATAGAAAGAAAACAAGAGTAAAATCAGTAGTTGTATCATAACAAAATTATTAAGGATAACGCGAGGGTGTATAAACATGGTCCGCTCCGCAACCATACCCCTCGTTCTGATCGCTCTACTTGCGGCAGCAGGCTGTCTGGGCTCTCCAATCATGGAACCCGTCCGGAACCAGACAACTGCATCAGCCTCGACCACCACTGCGTCTACCACCATACCACAGGCGACGTACCCTGATGCCCCGGAAAACCCGACCAATGAAACCGTGAAGCAGGCTGTTGTAGCATTCGAAACGGCTCGACTACAGAACGAACTTCGAGACCAATACGAACTTACGTACTTCGAACTGGGGTATCTTCAGCCAGTAAACGTAACTGTCCTAAACCGAAGTGATGGTGGTCTTTACGTGAGGATTGACGGGTCGTACTCCTATGGGACACCGGACAGGAGTGCCGACGGCGTTCCCGTCCGTTCGCTGTACCACGTGAACGAAACCGCGATTCGTCACGTGAACAAGACGACGTAACGTGGTACGGGCGTGAACACTACCCGGGCGCTCCTTATCCTTTACTCGCGACCGAAGCAACTTTTGTCAGAATTGTTAACTACTCGGACGTGGTAGCCAGCGGTGGATGCAGCAACACCGCGCGAACTCGGTGAACTGGCGGCGCACCGACAGCGGCGTCGAACTCTACGACGAGACCAACCCCGACGCCTGGATTCACGTCGACGTCGACCCCGGCGCCCCCGCAGACGAACGCCCCTACAGCGTTTGCCCGGACTGCGGCGTCGTCGCCCCACAGCGCACCGCCCCCACCGACCACATGGTGTGTGGCGAGTGTGGCGCCGAGTTCGACAACGACGAGCGCCCCGCTGACGACGCGTAACGATTGCTGGACGCGCTCGTCCCGAACGCCGTTCCGAAGCCGCGTCGACTGGGCGGCCACGCTCGCGGCGGGCAGCGACACGACACCTACATACTCCCGGCTGCCACAGCCCCGTACATGCAGGCCGCGCTTGTGATTCTGGACGGCTGGGGCCTCGGCGACCACGACAGACGCGACGCAGTCCGGGCCGCCGACACCCCGACCTTCGACGAGTACGCCGAACGAGGCGCGTTCGGGACGCTGACCACGTCCGGCCGGGACGTGGGGTTGCCCGACGGCCAGATGGGCAACAGCGAGGTCGGCCACCTCACCATCGGCGCGGGCCGCGTCGTGAAGCAGGCGTACACGCGCATCGAGGACGCCATCGCCGCGGGCGACCTCTGCGGGAACGACGCCATCTCCGGCGCACTCGACCACGTCGCCGACACCGGCGGCACGCTGCACGTCATGGGTCTGGTCTCGGACGGCGGCGTCCACGCCGACCAACAGCACATCCACGCGCTCGTGGAGTGCGCCGCCGGACGCGGCGTCGAGGCGGCCGTGCACGCGTTCACCGACGGCCGGGACACCTCGCCGACCGGCGGCGAGGACTACCTCGCCGACCTCGAAGCCGTCGCCGACGAGCACGGCACCGGCGACGTGGCGTCCGTCTCCGGGCGGTACTACGCGATGGACCGCGACCAGAACTGGGCGCGCACGAAGCGCGCGTACGACGCCATCACGCGGTCCGACGGGGTCGCCCATCACGCCGCTGCCGCGGTCGACGCCGTCACCGACTCCTACGAGCGCGGCGACACCGACGAGTTCGTCGAACCCACGACCATCGAGGGCGGCGCCGCGCTCAGCGACGGCGACGCCGTGGTGTTCGCGAACTTCCGGGCGGACCGCGCCCGCCAGCTCACCCGGCTGCTCGCGGACATCCACCCCGCGGACTGGGACGCCGACGGCATCGAGACGAACCCGCCGGCCGTGCCGGTGGTGACGATGACCGAGTACGACGAGACGTTCGACTGCCCGGTGGCGTTCCCCGCCGCGGAGCCCACGGACACGCTCGGGGCGGTGCTCGCAGCCCACGACCACACCCAACTCCGGGTCGCGGAGTCGGAGAAGTACGCCCACGTGACGTATTTCCTCAACGGCGGCCGCGAGGTCGCGTTCGACGGCGAAACGCGGACGATCGTGGACAGCCCGGACGTGCCGACCTACGACGAGCAGCCCGCGATGAGCGCGCCCGCGGTCACCGACACCGTGCTGGACGCGCTGGCCGGCGACGACCCGGACGTGCTCGTGTTGAACTACGCCAACCCCGACATGGTCGGGCACACCGGCGACTTCGACGCCGCCATCGAGGCCGTCGAAGCCGTCGACCGGGAACTCGGCCGCCTCGTGCCCGCGCTCAACGACGCCGGCGCACACGCCTTCCTCACGGCCGACCACGGCAACGCCGACGACCTGGGGACGCCCGCCGACCCACACACCGCCCACACGTTCAACCCCGTGCCGTTCGTCTCGCTTCCGCCCGCGTCCGGCGACACCGCGGCCGTCCGCGACGGCGGCGCGCTCCGGGACATCGCGCCGACGCTGCTGGACGTGCTCGGCATCGACCGGCCGACCGTGATGACGGGGGCGTCGCTGCTGGAGTGACCTCAGTGCGCCGGCGTGTAGGCGTCCGAGGCGACGTTCAACACGACGACGCCCGCGACAATGAGCGCAAGCCCGACGACACCGGCCACGTCGACCGACTCCTCGAACACGACCACGCCGACGAGCGCCGTCGCGACGATGCCGACGGCCGCCCACGTCCCGTACACCACCCCGACCGGGAGTTCCTCCAGGACGAGGCCGAGGAAGTAAAACGAACTCACGTAGCCCACGAGCACGACGACGCTCGGCGCGGGGTTCGAGAACCCCTCGGACAGTTTCAGCGCGGTCGTGCCGGCCACCTCCGCGGCGATCGCCGCCGCCAGATACGCGTATGGATGCACGACCGCTGTGTCGTTCGGCCGGGGAAAGTGCGTTTCCGAACGTGGTGCCACTTGTAGCGCGTTTCCGGCAGCTACTTGCGGTCCGGCCGCCCGCAGCCCGGTATGTCGCGGCTCGCCGAACTCGGGCTCTCGGGGTACGAAGAGCAGTGCTACCGCGCCCTGCTGGCGCGCGGCCCGTCGACGGCGCGCGCCGTCTCGGACGCCAGCGGCGTCCCCATGGGACGCGTCTACGACGTGCTGAACGGCCTCGCGGCGCGCGACCTCGTCGAGACGCGGCCGGGGGAGCCGACACGGTACTGTGCGGTTGACCCCGAGACGGCGGCCGACCGGCTGCTGGCGGAGCGCAAGCGGGAACTCGCCGAGCAGACCGACCGCTACGAACGCCTCGCGGCCGCCCTCGGCGACGAACTCGCGGCCGTCCCGCCGACCGAGAGCCGCTTCTGGACCGCCCCACTCGGCAGCGAGACGGCCGTCTCGCTCACCCGCCAGGTGTTCGAAGACGCCAGCGACGAGGTCCGGTCGGCCATGAGTCGCCCTTACGTCGGCGCGCCCTGGGACCGCTACGACGCCGAGATCGCGGCGTTCGACGAGACGCTGCCAACCGAGCAGTCGGTGCGCGTGCTCGTGGCTGCGCCGGTCCTCGACACGGTTCCGGCGGCGGTCCGCGACGCGTACCTCGACCGCGAGGCCGTGTCGCTGCGCGTCACCACGGCCCTCGCTGCGACCTTCGATATCGTGGACGACGACCGCGTCTACCTCCACGTGCCCCACCCTCTCGACGAGGGCGAGCGCCTCGGCGCGGTGGAACTCCGCGACGACGCCCTGCTGGCGCGGCTGCAGGACCGCTTCGAGCGGGCGTGGGAGCGCGCCGAGACGCTGTCCGCGCTCCGCTGACTACGTCCGGAAGGAGAGATCGAGGGTGGGCGCGGAGTGGGTCAGCGCCCCCATCGAGATGACATCGACCCCCGTGGCCGCGTACGCGGGCACGTCGTCGACGGTGATGCCGCCGCTGGCCTCCGCGAGCGCCGCGCCGTCGAGCAGGTCGACGGCGCGCTCGGTCTCCGCCGGCGTCATGTTGTCCAGCAGGACGATGTCCGCGCCGGCGTCGGCGGCCCGGGGCGCGTCCTCGGGGGTCTCGACCTCCACGTCGAGTTTCGTCGCGAAGCTCTTCGCCGCCCGGAAGCGCTCGATGGCTCCTTCGAGGCCGAGCTCGGCGACGTGGTTGTCCTTCACCATCACCATGTGCGAGAGGTCCAGGCGGTGGGTGTCGCCGCCGCCCGCGACCACCGCGCGCTTCTCGACGCCCCGCAGCCCGGGGGTGGTTTTCCGGGTGCCCGCGATCGCCACGTCGTCGCTCGCCTCGCGGGCGGCGGCGACCGCGCGCCGGGTCTTCGTCGCGACGCCGGACGCGTGGCCGGCGACGTTCACGGCGACGCGCTCGGCCCGGAGCACGCTCTGTGCGGCCCCCGAAACCCGGAGCACGGTGTCGCCGGCGTCGATCCGGTCGCCGGCCGCCGCGGGGGCGTCGGCCTCGCAGCCGAGATACTCGAAGACCCGCACGGCGGCGTCGAGGCCGGCGGCGACGCCGGCCTGCTTGGCGACCAGTCGGCCCGTGGTTTCGCCGGGCACGTCGTTGGTCACGTCGTGGTGGCCGAGGTCCTCGCGCAGCCACCGCTCCACGTCGGCGTCAGTGACCGGCATCGGGGGCCTCCTCGGCGGCAGCCTCGTCGCTGCGGTGGTGGCAGCCGGCGCTCTCCGGGTTCTCACCGGCGGCCCGCGCGATCAGCAGCCCGACGACGGCGGCGTTCCGGAGCTGGTAGAGGTCACGACTCGTCCGCGTGCGGGCGTACGAATCGACCTCGCCTTTGAGCCGGCGGAGCACGCCCTGCGCGCGCTGGAGGTCCGCGCCGGTGCGCCGGAGGCCGACGTGTTCGTCCATCACGCGGCGCAGCCGCCGGAACTTCTCGGCGGCGAACCCGTCGGGAAGGTCGGGGTCGCGGTCCCGCAGCTCGGGCGGCTCGCTCGGTGCCGGCGCGCGATCGTCACCGGCCGCCGTCTCGCCGGCGCGCAACCCCCAAACGAGGCCTTCGAGCAGGCTCGTGGACGCCAGCCGGTTCGCGCCGTGGACGCCCGTGCGGGCGCACTCGCCGACCGCGAACAGCCGGTCGAGGCTCGTCCGTCCCACCGTGTCGACGGCCACGCCGCCACAAAGGAAGTGCTCGCAGGGCGCAACCGGGATGCCGGTCTCCCAGTCGACGCCGCGGTCCGCGCAGGCCTCCGCCAGCCCGGGGAACTCCTCGGCGAACGCGAGCGGGGAGACGTCCAGCCTGACCTCGCCCGTGGCGTCCCGTTCGGCTGCCACGGCACGCGCGACCACGTCGCGGGGCGCGAGCTCGGCGTCCTCGTGGTAGTCCGGCATGAACCGCTCGCCGTCGGCGTTCCGCAGGAGCGCGCCCTCGCCCCGCACCGCCTCCGAGACCAGGAACGGGTCGGCGTCGTCGTAGGCGGTCGGATGGAACTGGACGTACTCGGCGTCGGTGACGTCGGCCCCGGCCAGCGCGGCCATCGCGACGCCGTCGCCCGTCGATCCGCGCGGGTTCGTCGAGCGCCGATAGAGGTCGCCGATGCCGCCCGTCGCGAGCACCGTCGATCCGGCGAACACCGGCACCCCAGTCTCGGCGCGGTCGCCCGTTCGGGGGTTGCGGTCGAGCAGCGCGCCGGTCACCGCCCCCTCGTCGGTGATCAGATCGAGGGCGGCGGCGTCCTCCAGCATGTCGACGTTCTCGTGGGCGTCGAGGTGTCGGAGGAACGGCCCCAGGATGTGGTGGCCCGTGGCGGCGTCCACGTGCAGGATGCGCGCCGCCGAGTGGGCGGCCTCCCGAGCGTAGTCGAACCCCTCCTCGCCATCGAAGGGCACGCCCAGCGTGTCCACGAGCACGTCCTCGACGGCCGCGGCGGCGTCGCCCACGAGTGCGTCCACGGCCTCGGGGTCGGCCTCCCCGTCGCCGGCCGCCAGGATGTCCCGTTTCAGCGACTCGGGGTCGTCACGGGTGGTGGCGATGCCGCCCTGTGCCCAGTCGGTGCTGGCGTCAGCGGGCTGTTGGGCCTTCGTCGCGACGAGCACGCTCGCGCCCTCGCGGGCGGCGGCCAGCGCGGCCCCACACCCCGCGATGCCCGATCCAAGTACGAGTACGTCGGTGGTGGTGGCGTCGGTCATCGTCAGAGTTCAAGCATGCGGTCGAGGCCCACCTGTGCCAACTCCGCTTCCTCGCTGTCAACCTCGATGACGTTGCGCTCGCGGCCTTCGACGAGTTCTTCGAGGACCCACGCGAGGTAGTTCGGGTCGATCTGGCGCATCGCGTTGCAGTCCATGCAGGCGTCCCCGCACAGCGGGACGACGTTCACCTCGGGGTGCCAGCGCTGGAGGTGGTTGGCCAGGTGGATCTCGGTGCCGATGGCCCACGTCTCCCCCGGGTCGGCGTCCGCGACGGTCTCGGTGATCGTTGCGGTCGACCCCACGACGTCGGCCGCTTCGACGACCTCCCGGCGGCATTCGGGGTGGACGACCACGTTGGCGTCCTCGTGGTCCGCCCGGACCTCGGCGACGTGCTCGGGCGTGAACCGCTCGTGGACCTGGCAGTAGCCGTCCCAGAGCACGATGTCGGCGTCGGCGACTTCCTCGGCGGTCTTCCCCTCGGCGGCCCAGGGGTCCCACTCGACGGTCGCGTCCGCCATGCCGAGGCGGTGGGCGGTGTTCTCGCCGAGGTGCTTGTCGGGCAGGAACAACACCTTGTCGCCGCGCTCGAACGCCCATTCGAAGGCGCGGTGCGCGTTCGAGGACGTACAGACCAGCCCGCCCTGTTCGGCACAGAACGCCTTCAGGTCGGCGTAGCTGTTCATGTACGTGATCGGGATGATGGTCTCGTCGGGGGCGGCGGCGGTGATGTCCGCCCACGCGGCGTCCACCTGGAGGGCTTCGGCCATCCCCGCCATCGGGCAGGAGGCCTCCATCGACGGCAGGATCACCGACTGGCTGTCGTCGGTGATGATGTCCGCGCTCTCGGCCATGAACGTCACGCCGCCGAAGATGACGTAGTCGGCGTCGGCGTTGGCGGCCTCCTTCGAGAGCTGGTAGGAGTCGCCGACGAAGTCGGCGTGCTCGACGATCTCGCGGCGCTGATAGTTGTGGCCCAACACCACGACGTCGTCGCCGAGTTCGGCGCGCGCCGCCTCGATGCGCTCGGTGCGCGCTGTTGGTGTCAACTCACGGTACTCATCGGGAAGTGCTTCGAGGTCGTCGTATTTGAAGAGACTCAGGTCGGTCTCGAACGACGACGTGTCCATTTGTGCCACGTTCAGTTCACCAGTGTAATAACCACTTCAGAACTCCACAATGAAAAGATTAGTTCTTCAATACTGCCACTGGGAGACTCACCGTAGTCAACACGCCGGCCTGACACCCGCCTCACCGACCGTCGTACACCACCGCTCCGTCCACGACGGTCATCGACACGCCGACCTCGTCGGCGATCGCGTCGGCGTGCTCCCACGGCGACGCGTCAAGCACCGTGAGGTCGGCGAGCGCGCCCTCCCGAATCACGCCCTGCTCGTCCTCCCGGCAGCCGGCGCGCGCGCCACCGCTGGTGTACGCCCGCAGCGCCGCCGTGACCGACAGCCGCTGGGCGTCGGCGGGCGCGGTCACCGCGTGATGAACGCCCACGAGCGGGGCCAGCGGCATACAGTCGCTGCCGAACGCCACGTCCACGCCCGCGTCGAGCATGTCGGCGAATCGGTTGCTGGCTTCCCGGCGCGCGGTGCCCAGGCGGTCCGCGTAGAGCCCGCCGCTGCCCGCCCACTTCAGGAAGTTCGGCTGCACCGACGCCACCACGCCGAGGTCGGCCATCCGCTCGATGGCGTCGTCGGACGCGAGCTCGGCGTGCTCGATGCGGTGGCGGCGCTCGCCCGCGTCCTCGTAGGCGTCGAGCACCGCGTCGACCGCGGCGTCACCGATGGCGTGCGCGACCACCTGCAACCCCGCGTCGTCGGCGCGCTCGACGAGGGCCGCCAGCGCCGACGGATCGACGACCCACTGTCCGGTCTCGCCGGGCGCGTCGGCGTACGGCTCGGACAGCTTCGCCGTCCGCCCGCCGAGGCTGCCGTCCGTGTACGTCTTGATGCCGCCGACGGTGACCATCCCTCCGCCGTGGTTCGTCACCAGCCCCGTCTCCAGGACGGCGTCGAGGTGGTCCGCCCAGTAGTTCAGCCGCACCCGCACGGAGAGCTCGCCAGCCGCGTCCAGCTCGCGGTACACCCGGGGCGCATGCGAGTCCCGCACCATCTCGTGGACAGCGGTCACCCCCCTCTCGTTGGCCTCCCGCTGTGCGGCCTCGATCAGCGGCCTCGTCCCCGCCAGATCCGGATCGGTGGCGTCGTAGACGGCCTCCACGGCGTCCTCGACGATGCGGCCGTCCTCACCCACGTCCGCGGCCGGCATCTCGTCGCCGTGCTCGGCCAGCGCGACGCCGTTCACGGTCGCGGTGTGCATGTCCTCCCGGATCGCCGCCACCGGCCGCGCCTCGCTGACGGCGTCCAGATCCGCCGTCGAGAGCGCCGCGCTCCACTGGCTGTCGTCGTACCCGAACCCGAGCACCCAGCCGGCGTCGGTCTCGCGGGCGCGCTCGGCCAGCCGTGCTGTCGCCGCCGCCGGGCTGTCGGCCCCCCGGAGGTCCGCGTGGACGCCGTGCTTCCCGAGCACCGCCAGATGCGTGTGTGCGTCCACGAACCCCGGCACAACCACCCGGCCGCCGAGATCCACCTCCCGGGTGCCCGTGTCCGCACGGAACGCCGCGTCGTAATCGTTGGACAGCCCCACGATGCGGCCGTCCCGGATGGCGACCGCCGAATGCGCCGGGTCCGCGGGCGTCGCGGTGTCGGTGAGCACGTGCACGTCGCCGTTGTAGAGAATCAGGTCTGCGGCCGCTGTCATACGTGTACGCCACACCGCAGCCGGCTTAGGCGTTCGGGAACCGGTTGCGCCTACTGGCTGGCGATCTGGCGGGTGACCGCCGCCCGCCACTCGTCGGCGTGCTGACGCAGCGTCTCGGCGGAGTGGCTGATCGGCGCCTCCGGAACGTGGACGTACTCCCGGAGCTCCGCGGGGAGGCTGGCGTTCGTCACGGTTGGAATGCCGACGTTCTTCTCGGCGACGATGCGCTGGGTGTCCCCCGACAGCATGAACGACGCGAACGTGTCCACGAGCGCCGGGTTCGTTGCACTCTCGAACTTCGTCGTGCCCGAGACGTACGTGTAGGCGCTGTCGCCCGGGAACGCCACCTGGTGGCGCGCCATGTCCACGTCCGGATCCTGGCTGGCGTACACCTGATCGGTGCTGTACGACATCACCATCGGCGCTTCCCCGCCCGAGTACGCACTGTACGTGGCGTTCCACGACCCCGCCGTCTGGAGGCCGTTGTCGGCGAGTCGCCGCCAGTACTCCAGGAACCCGTCTTCGCCGAACGCGTCCACGGTCCACAGCACGAACGCCAGCCCTGTCGCGGTGTTCTGGGGGTTCGGAACCAGGATGCCGTCGCTGTATTCGTCGGTGGTGAGCGCCGCCAGCGTCTCCGGGGCGTCCACCACGGTCTCGTCGTAGATGATCGTGACGTACGACGCCCCCGTGGGGAGCATGCGGTCCGTCCCGTCGATCCAGAACCGGTCGTGGACGTTGTCGGTGTTGTCGACGGCGTCGGTGTCGAAGGCCGCGAACAGCGGCGCCGAGAGCTCGCGGTCGGCGCGCGCCAGATCCGCCGCCGTCACGCCCACGTAGCCGTCAGCCCCCAGGTCCACGCCCTGCTGCGCGCGGCGCATGAACTCCGTGACGCCGTTCTCGGCCACCACCCAGTCGAAATCGACGGTGTACTCCGACTGCACGGCGTCTTTCACCCAGTTGCCGGCGCTCGTCGACACGGCGTTGACGTACGTCTCGCTCGCGCCCATTCTGAGCCGTGGGGGCGTCCCCTGCTGGGTCGCGGTCGTTCCGCCTGTCGTGGTTGTCGTCCCTTCTGTCGTGGTTGTCGTTTCTTCTGTCGCGGTTGTCGTCTCCCGGTCGCCCACGCATCCGGCGAGCCCCAGGCTGGCGGCCGTCGCGCTGCCGACCGCCGCCACGAACCGTCGCCGGGAGGTCATCGGTCGCTCGCGGCCGTCCGTCCGAGACGATCCTCGACGCGGTCGACTTTCTCCTCGACGGCGAGGTCCTCCTCGCGGTAGTGATCGATCTTCAGCGTGGTGCCCACGCGGGGCGCGTCGACCGCCTGGTGGGCGGCGGTCACGGCCGCCATCAACTCCGCCATGTCATCGGCCTCGATGGTCGTCTCCATCGGGTGTGTTCGGTACCGCACGTCGAACTCCTCCAGCGCGTCGACCGCACTGGCGATCTGTGCGTCGAAATCGACGCCGGGGCTGTCCACCGGGGCGACCGAAAGCATCGCCGTCACTGTCATACCCCGGCTAGCCGATCACCAACTCATATAACCCACTGTTCGGTGCCCGGTGTCGAAGGACAACCTTCAGGGCGGCGGGCCGCCGACTCCCGGGCATGCCCGACGATGCCAGCGACCTCGCCGACCGCGTACAGGCCGGGGACCTCCGGCTGTACGAACTCGACGACGAGACCGACGCCGACACCGCCGCGGCGGCACGCCGCGCGGTCCTCGAACGCGAAACCGACGCCGACACCGACGCGCTCGGCGCGTTCGCCTTCGACGCCGATCAGGCAGCCGACACCGCCGTCGAGAACCTCACCGGCGGCGCGCAACTCCCGCTCGGCGTCGCCGGCCCGGTCGCCCTCAGCGGCGGCGCCGCCGACGGCGAGTACTACCTCCCGATGGCCACCACCGAGGGCGCGCTGGTCGCGTCCGTGAACCGCGGCTGCTCGGCGATCACCGCGGCCGGCGGCGCGAACGCCCGCGTCACCAAAACCGGGATGACGCGCGCCCCGGTGTTCCGCGTCGCGGACGTGACCGAGGGCGCGGAGGTCGCCCAGTGGGCCGACGACAACACCGACGCCCTGGCGGCGGCCGCCGAATCGACGACCAGCCACGGCGAACTCACCGACGTGACGCCGTACGTCGTCGGGGACAACGTCTACCTCCGGTTCCGGTACGACACCAAAGACGCCATGGGGATGAACATGGCCACCATCGCCACCGAGGCCGCAAGCGAGCTCGTGGAGGACGAAACCCCCGCGGAGCTCGTCGCGGTGTCGGGCAACCTCTGCACGGACAAGAAACCGGCCGCCATCAACGCCGTCGAGGGCCGGGGCCGCACGGTCACGGCCGACGTGACCATCCCCCAGGACGTGGTCGAGGAGCGCTTCGACACGACGCCGGCCGCCATCGAGGAGGCCAACACGCGCAAGAACCTCATCGGCTCCGCGAAAGCCGGCAGCCTCGGGTTCAACGCCCACGCCGCGAACGTCGTCGCCGCCGTCTTCCTCGCGACCGGCCAGGACGCCGCCCAGGTCGTCGAGGGCGCAAACGCAATCACGACCGTCGAAGCCCGCGACGACGCCCTCTACGCGTCGGTGAACCTGGCGAGCCTCGAAGTCGGCACCGTCGGCGGCGGCACCACACTCCCGACCCAACGCGAGGCACTGGACGTGCTCGGCGTCCGCGGCGGCGGCGACCCCGCGGGCGCGAACGCCGACGCGCTCGCGGAGATCATCGCAGTGGGCGCGCTCGCCGGCGAGATCAACCTCCTGGCGGCGCTGGCCTCTCGCCGCCTCTCGGCGGCCCACGCCGACCTGGGGCGCTAGGCGCGCTCACAGCAGCCGGTAGCCGTCCCCGGCGTCGACGACCTCGCCCGCCCGCGTCAACTTCGCCAGCGCGTCCGCGACGTACTCGCTGCCGACGCCGTGCTCGGCGGCGAACGCCGCCACCTCGCGCTCCGTCGGCTCGTCCAACTCCCGCAGCGCCGCCCTGACGGTGTCCTGTCGCGAGCGGCTGCGCCGGGTGCCCTCGGCGCGCTCCCCGGCGGCCGCCGCCTCGGCCGCGTCGACGCCGGCCGCGTCGAGGTAGTCGTCGTCGTCGATGCCCGCCGCCATGGCGTCCTCGCCGAGCGCCGTGAACCCGTCCATGTCAGCGAACGCCTCCCCGTAGCCCGCCTTGTTCGCGAGGATCGACGCCCGCACCTCACGGGCGTGGTCCTCGTCGTCGGTGGTGACGAACTGTTTGAGCGTCCCGAACTGGTGGCGCGTCTCGCAGCGCGGACAGCTGGTGGTCTCCGGGCGGCCCGCGACCACCCACAGCGCGTTGCAGTCCGAACACCCGACGACAGCGTACGACATCACCCGATCATGGGGCGTCGGCCAGGATAAACACGACGGCTCAAAAAACCGGCCCGCGGTGGTCGGTGCTCGGCGCTGGCGGCGTTACGCGAGGTCCTCGATGCGGTCGATGACGGCCTCGGCGTACGTCGTGCTGGACACTTCCTCGGCGTCGTCGCGCTGGCGCGCGAGGTCGTAGGTGACCGTGCCCGACTCGATGGTGTCCTCGACGGCGTCGCGCACGAGCGTGCTGGCGTCGTCCCAGCCGATGTACTCGAACAGCAGGCGGCCCGAGAGGATGAGCGCGGTCGGGTTCGCCTTGTCCTGGCCGGCGCGCTTCGGCGCGGACCCGTGGACCGGCTCCGCGAGACACCGCCCCGCCCCGAAGTTCGCGCCCGGCGCGATGCCGAGGCCGCCGATCTGCGCGCCCGCGGCGTCGCTGAGGTAGTCGCCGTTGAGGTTCGGCATCGCGAGCACGTCGAACTCGTCGGTGCGCAGCTGCATCCACTGCAGCATGGCGTCCGCGAGGCGCTCCTCGACCATGACGGCGTCCTCCGGGATGTCGACCTCGTCCTGTTCCTCCCACAGCGAATCGGGCGCGGCGAACACCTCGTCGTCGGGGTACTCCTCCTCGGCGACCTCCATCCCCCAGTCACCGAACTGCCCCTCGGTGAACTTCATGATGTTGCCCTTGTGGACGAGCGTGACCGTGTCACGGTCGTTCTCGATGGCGTAGTCGATGGCCTCCCGTACCAAGCGCTTGGAGCCCTTCTCCGAGATGGGCTTGAGGCCGATCCCGATGTCGCCGTCGTGCATCACGTCGTCGAAGTCCATCTCGTCCTCGACGAACGAACGCACCTGCTCCGCCTCGTCGGTGCCGGCCTCCCACTCGATGCCCGCGTAGACGTCCTCGGTGTTCTCCCGGAAGGTCACCATGTCCATCTCCTCGGGGGCCTTCATGGGTGACGGGACGCCGTCCAGGTAGTAGGTCGGCCGCACGTTCGCGTAGAGGTCAAGCGTCTGGCGCAGCGCCACGTTGAGGCTGCGGAACCCGGCACCGACCGGCGTCGTGAGCGGCCCCTTGATCGCGACGCGGTGCTCGCGGATGGCCTCGACGGTCTCCTCGGGGAGGTTCTCGTCGTACATCTCCCGGGCGGACTCGCCGGCGTACACTTCCATCCACTCGATGTCGTGGCCGGTGGCCTCGGCGGCCGCGCTCAGCACGTCCTGGGCGATGGGACCGACGTCCTTGCCGATGCCGTCCCCGTGAATGATGGGGATGATCGGGGTGTCGGGGACGTCGAGTTCGTCGGCGGCCTCGTCGTAGCTGACTTTCGCCCCGCCCTCGGGGACTTCGATCTTGTCGTAGCTCATTGTCGTTTACACCTCACGCGAGACGCCTAAAAGGACTACTGTTTGCGCCGTCGCCGCCGCCCCCAACGCACTCCCCGCTGGCGGCGGTACGGGAGCGCATGCGCGTGCTCGTTCACGGTGGTGCCGGGGCTCCCCCCGACGCGCCCGCACCCCGCCAAGACACCCTGGAGACGGCAGCCGACACCGGCGCATCGCACGCAACGCCCGTCGACGCAGTCACGGCGGCCGTTCGCGTCCTGGAGCGCGACCCCGCGTTCAACGCGGGCACCGGCGCGACACCCCAATCGGATGGCGTGATCCGCACCGACGCGGGCATGATGACCAGCGACCGCGCGGCCGGCGCAGCCGCCTCGATGCCCGGCGTCGAGGCCGCGGTCGCCGTCGCCCGCGCGGTCATGGCGGACACCCCGCACGTGCTGTTGAGCGGCGTGCACGCCGTCGACTTCGCCGCCGACACCGGCATCCCTGTCGAGTCGGATCTCTGGACCGCCGACACCCGTGCCCGCTGGGACGACCTCGACTCCCATCCCGACGGGTCACCCACCGACCACCGCGACTGGGTGCGGGAGCGGTTCGGACGCACTGACCCCGGCGGCCGCGAGTCGCCGCCCGGCGACCACGACACCGTGGGCGCGGTGGCGTCCGACGGCGACCGGTTCGCAACCGCGACCTCGACGGGCGGCCGGTGGCTCGCGCTCGCCGGGCGCGTCGGCGACGTGCCCCAGATCGGGGCCGGGTTCTACGCCGCCCCGGCGGGCGCGGCGTCGGCCACCGGCGCTGGCGAGGCCATCGCGAAAACCACGCTCTCGCGGCGCGCGGTCCGGCACCTCGAAGCCGGGCTGGGGGCGCAGGCGGCCGCCGACCGCGCCATCGAGGAGTTCAGCGAACTCACGGGGGCGTCAGCCGGCGTCATTGTCGTGGACCGCGACGGCGGGTGCGGCACAGCACACAACGCCGCCGCGATGCAGACCGCACGGCACTGACTCGCGTCAGGCGTCGAACACCACGGGATCGCCGGTGATCGCGGCGGTGACGCGTTCGCCCGCCGACAGCGGAGCGTCCGTGTCGCGGATCGACGCCGCCAGCGTCACGCCCTCGGCGGCACCGACGGGTGCGAGCCGGTACCGGACCGCCTCCCCCTGGAAGGTTCGCTCGCGGACGACGGCCTCGAAGGCGTGGTCGGCGGCAGCGTCGTCGGTGCGGGCGACCATCTCCGGGCGGATCGAGGCGGTGACCGTGCCCGTCGCGTCCGTCGCCACGGGAACGGTCACCCAGTCGCCGACCGTGAGCGTCGGCGCGCCCCCGGCCGCTGGCTCGACGGTGCCGTCGACGAGCGTCGTGTCACCGATGAACGACGCGACGAACGGGGACGCCGGGTTCCGGTAGACGGCTGCCGGGGTGCCGACCTGCACGAGTTCGCCGTCCCGCATCACGCCGATGCGGTCGGAGACCGCCATCGCGAGCTCCTGGTCGTGTGTCACGTAACAGAACGACCCCTCGACGGCGTCGCTCAGCCGCCGAAGCTCCGCCTGCATCTGCTTGCGGAGCGTGCGGTCGAGACTCGACAGCGGCTCGTCCAGCAGCAACACCGCCGGCTCGTTGACGAGCGCGCGCGCCAGCGCCACGCGCTGCTGTTGGCCCCCGGACAGCGCGCCCGGCGATCGCTCCCCGGACTCCGTGAGGTTCACCAGGTCCAGCGCCGACTCGACGCGGCGCGCCACCTCGTCGGCCCCCACGTCGGGGTCTTTCTCCAGGCCGTACCCCACGTTCTCGGCGACGCTCATGTGCGAGAACAGGGCGTGCTGTTGGAACACGAGGTTGGTGTCGCGTCGCTCCGGGGGCACGCCGGTCGCGGGCTCGCCGTTGATCCGGATGGTGCCCTCGGTCGGCGACTCGAAGCCGCTGATCAGCCGGAGCGTGGTGGTCTTCCCACAGCCCGACGGCCCCACCAGCGTGAACAGCTCGTTCCGGCGTAGCGTCAGCGTCAGATCCGCGACCGCCGTGGTGTCACCGTACGTCTTTCGGACGCCGTCCAGCCGCACCAGCGCGGCCGCCTCCCCGTCGTCGTGCCCGCCCCCAGATGGGGGTGTCTCGGCCCCCGCTCGTGCAGTCATTACTCCGGCATAGCTCAGGCCGGGGTATCGGGCCGACGCATCCCGTCGATATTGCCGGTTCCACTCGCGGCCCCGCCTTCCCGCGGTACCTGCGGGTATCGCGCGGTTTTTCAGTCGACCACGACTTCCGTCGAACAGTCGCATGTCTCCACGCCAGCCTGACGCTTCTGACGCGGACGCTCCTGCGGACACCACCAGCGACGCCGGCCACCCCCACTCGACCGTGGGCCGGCGGTCGTTTCTCGCCGCCACCGGCGCTGCGGCCAGCGCCACCACGCTTGCCGGCTGTCTCGGCGGCACCACGGGCACCCCAACGATCAACGTCCTCACCTGGGAACATTACGCCCGCGACGACGTGGCCGCCGCCGTCGAGGACGCCGTTGACGCCACGGTGAACGTCACGAAGTCGATCTCCTCGGAGAAGATGTTCGCCGGCTGGCAGGCCGGGAAAGACCAACAGTTCGACATCGCCATCCCCAACAACAACTACGTCCCGAAGTTCGCGGCGGCCGGGCTTGCGGCCCCGGTTCCGGTTTCGGACCTCGACAGCTACCCCGCGATCTACGACTTCTTCAAGAACGCGATGGACACCCAACTCGCCGTCGACGGCACGCCGTACGGCGTGCCGATCCGGTTCGGGTATTACGGCTACGGCTACGACTCGCGGGCCGTCCCCGACCACGACCCCTCTTGGAGCGTGCTGTTCGACGGCATCGACGGCGTCGATCTCAGCAGCGCGGTCGCGCTCTACGACAACCACTTCAAGGCCATGTCCGCGGCGGCGCTCCACCTTGGATTCCGGGACGCCTTCGACGGCGACCGCATCACCCTCTCCGAGTCCCAGCTGGGCGCGGTCACGGACGCCCTCATCGACCAGAAGCAGTCCCTGCTTTCGGGATACATCGCGGGCGACGCGTCGTTCGTCAAAGGCATCACGAAAGGCGACTTCCACGTCGGCCACACCGGCCGCATGAACGTCACGAACATGCGCGCCGACGGCACCGACTGGATCGAGATGGCGACCCCCACGGAGGGCGCGCTCTCCTGGTTCGAGGCCGCCGTGGTCTCCACGCAGACCGACCACCCGGACCTCGCGTGGGAGGTCGTCAACGAGTACATCGCCCCCGAGACCGGGGCCACGCTCGCCCGTGAGGGGCACGCGCCGAGCGTCAACCCGGAGACCACAGCCCACCTCTCCGAGCGCCGCACCGAGCTCTACGGGGCGATCGACCCGGCCCGCCTGGCGGACATGATCCCGTCGAAGGCCGTCGCCAACGAGGACGCGTGGCGGGCCGCCTGGGAGCGCGTCAAGACCGCCTGAGATGGGCGACACAGACTCCGTGCTCGGCCGTCTCGTCGGGTCGCCCCGTGCCCGCCTGGCGGCGCTGCTGGCACCCAGCGGCGGCCTCCTGGTCGCGCTCCTGTTCGCGCCGCTGTCGTTCATGGTCGCGGTGTCGTTCGCGCGGGTCAGCGACGCCTCCCGGATCATCTGGCACCCCACCGCGGCCAACTACACCGCGCTCGTCGACGCCACGCCGTTCTGGTCGACGCCGTTCGTCACATCGCTGCTGTTGTCGGTTGGCATCGCGGCCGCCACCACGGTGGTCTGTCTGGTGGCCGCCTACCCGGTGGCGTACGCGCTCGCGCGCCGCGACCGCGGCCGGCGGGTGGTGTTCTTCCTGGTCCTGTTGCCGTTTTTCACCATGTACCTGGTCCGCGTCTACTCGTGGTATCTCCTGTTCGGCGACGGCGGCGTCCTCAACGACATCGCCACCGTCCTGGGGGTCGGCCCCGTCGACGCCTTCGGGTTCGGGGTGCCGGCCATCGTCGTGGGGCTTGCCCACGCCCAGTTCCCGTACATGCTGTTGACGCTGTACGCGGGCATCGAGGCCGTCGACTTCGACGTGCTGGAGGCCGCCCGCGATCTCGGGGCGTCCCGGCGGGCGGTGTTCCGCGACGTGCTCTTGCCGTTGACGCTGCCCAACGTCGTCGCCGGGTCGCTGTTCGTGTTCGTGCCGGCGTTCGGGTCGTTCGTCGCGCCACGGTTCCTCAGTGGCTCCACCGTGTTGTTGGTGGGGCAGCTCATCGCGGGGCGCATCGACTCGTTCAACATCGCCAGCGCGAGCGCCGCCGCGACGGTGGTGGTCGTGCTGATCGCCGCCGCGTTCGGCGTCGCCGCGCGCTACACCGACGCGTCGGCCGGAGGTGACCACTGATGGCGTCGCCGTCGACCCGCAGTCGGCTCCTGGGGCACGCGCTGTCGGCGTGGACTGTCGCCGTGCTCGCGGTGCTGTGGCTACCACTGGTCGTCATCATCGTGTTGTCCGTCGCGGAGAACGCCGCCACGATCCTGCCGTTCACCGGCGTCACGCTCGCGCACTACCAGGCCACGCTTCAGGACGGCGCGCTGTTGGGCAGCGTCGCCAACAGCGCCACCATCGCAACCCTGGCGTCGGTGCTGGCGACGGCCGTTGGCGTGCCCGCAAGCGTCGCGCTCGTTCGGTACGACGTGCCACTCTCGAACGCGTTCCGGGTCGCGGTCGTGCTCCCGATGGTGGTGCCGGGCGTGGTGCTTGGCATCGGCGTCCTCATCTCCATCCGCACGCTGCCGGGGATCACGCCCGGGTTCGTGCCGACGGTGCTGACCCACGCCGTCTACGGGCTGCCGTTCGTGGTGCTGTTGGTGTCCGCCCGGCTGGCGGCCGTCGACGACACGCTCGCGGACGCCGCCCGCGACCTGGGTGCTTCGCCGCTCGTGGCGTTCCGGGATGTGACGCTGCCGGCGATCGCGCCCGCGGTCGCGTCCGGGTTCCTGTTCGCGTGGGTGCGGTCGTTCGAGGAGTTCGTGCGCGCGTACTTCGTGTCCGGGACCACGGACGTGCTCACCACGGAGATGTACGCGCTGCTGGCGTACGGCACCGCGCCCAAGCTGAACGTGATCGCAACCCTGGTTCTGTTCGTGCTCGCGGTGGTGCTTGCCGTGGCGATGACCGCCGGCGACGTGGTGTCGGCGGTCACCGCCGGCGAGTAACACGCCCAACCCGCAACCTCTTTGCCGCGTTCGGGGTAACCTCCTGGTATGACAGACAGCGTGACGGTTGGTTCGGACGCCTACGAGCAGTACGTGGAGGCCGGCGACATCCTCACGACGGTGCTGTCCGAGGCCGCCGACCGCGTTACGGTCGGGGCGACCCACCTGGAGGTCGCGTCGTTCGCCGAGGAGCGCATCCGCGAGCTCGGCGGCGAGCCGGCGTTCCCGGTGAACATCAGCGTCAACGAGGAGGCGAGCCACGCCGCGCCGGGGGCGGACGACGACACCGAGTTCGGCGAGGACATGGTGTGCCTCGACGTCGGCGTGCACGTCGACGGGCACATCGCGGACGCCGCCACCACGGTCGACCTCTCGGGCACTCCCGAGCTCGTGGAGGCCGCCGAGGAGTCGCTGGCGGCCGCCATCGACATGGTGGAGCCGGGCGTCCAGACGGGCGCGCTGGGCGCGGAGATCCAGGACGTCGTCGAGGCCTACGGCTACAACCCGGTGGTCAACCTCACGGGCCACGGGATGGACGTCTTCGACGCCCACACGGGGCCGACGGTCCCCAACCGCGGGGTCGACTCCGGGGCCGAGCTTGCGGTCGGCGACGTGGTCGCCATCGAGCCGTTCGTCACCACCGGCACGGGGAAGGTCACCGAGGGTGCGGCGACGGAGATCTACGAGGTGGTGTCCTCGGGGACCGTCCGGGACCGGCGCGCGCGCCAGTTGCTCGACGACCTCGAACAGTTCGACGGGCTGCCGTTCGCGGCCCGCTGGCTCGACGGCGCGCGCGCGGAGATGAGTCTGACGCGCCTCGAACGCGCGGACATCGTGCGGTCGTACCCCGTGCTGAAGGAGGCAGATGGGGAACTCGTCGGGCAGGACGAGCACACGCTCATCGTCACGGAGGACGGCTGCGAGGTCGTGACTGCGTAGCCGCCACTGGAACCGGGCCGTGCGACGGGCGGGGCCGTCAGGCGTTGTTCATTCGTTGTGCGTGTTCGGCGTCGCACTCACAGCACGTCGCGACCCGGTACGGCTCCCGGGAGAACGCGGCGTTCTCGGTGTTCGTGTTCTCCGTTCGGAGCTCAACCGCAACCTGGTGGGTCGTGGTCTGACCGCAGCGCTCGCAGTACTCCGTCACCCCTTCGAAGCCCGGTGTTTTGCTCGCCATCGGTGAGTCCCGTGTGAGTACCTACACCTCCCGAACGTATATGTGTGTGGATCGTTACCATGATAGATAGTTGATACCGGCACCGAAACACTCCTTGCCCAGCCACGCACAGGGCCGCGTATGGAACAGGTGTTCGCGCCGTGGCGCATCGAGTGGGTCGAACGCGACGACACGACCGACGACGACGTTGACTGCGTGTTCTGTGCGTTCCCCGGCCGCGAGCACGCCCGCCAACACCTCGTCGTCGCGCGCACCGACCACGCCGCCGTGATGCTGAACAACTACCCGTACAACCCCGGCCACTGCATGGTCATCCCGGACGTCCACACGGGCGACTACGGCGACCTCGACGCCGACACGCTGCTCGACCACGCCCGCCTCAAGCAGGCAACCCTCGACGCCCTGGACGCCGCGCTCGGCCCCGACGCGTTCAACACCGGGCTGAATCTCGGCGGCGGCGCGGCCGGCGGCAGCATCGGCGACCACCTCCACACCCACGTCGTGCCCCGCTGGAACGGCGACACGAACTTCATGCCCGTCATCAGCGACACGAAAGTCATCGTCGAAGCGCTCGACGACACCTACGACCGGCTCCACGACGCGTTTCTCGCCCGCCCGGACGCCACCGAAGCCCCAACCGGGGCTGTGTTCGTTGATTTCAACTGAATCGAAACCTCGATACTGCCCGCCACACTACGCGTGACCAATGGAGCGCAAGCGCGCAGTGCGGCGCGTCGGTGCGCTCGTGCTCGCGGCGAACCTCGCGCTCGTCGCGGCCAAGGGCGCTGCCTGGTGGGCGACCGGCAGCCTCGCGGTCGGCTCCGAGGCGATCAACAGCCTCGCCGACGTGGCGTACTCGCTGGTGGTTCTCGGCGGCCTCTATCTCACCACGCAACCCCCGGATTTCAAACACCCACACGGCCACGAACGCATCGAACCGTTCGTCTCCCTGGTGGTCGCATTGGGCGTGCTCGCCGCCGGCGGTGCTGTGCTCTGGCAGGCCACCACCACCGTGGCCGCGGGCGACTACGGCCCCACTCCCGGCCTCCCCGCGGTCGGCGTGCTCGTCGGCACCGCAGTCGCAAAATACGCCCTCTACCGGTACGTCCTCGGCGTCGCTGCCGATCATCGCTCCCCGGCGCTGCGCGCCACCGCCCTCGACAACCGCAACGACATCCTCACCGCCAGCGCGGCGCTGGTCGGCGTCCTCGGCTCCGCCACCGGCTACCCCGTCTTGGACCCGCTTGCGGCGTTCGTCGTCGCCGCCGGCATCCTCCACACCGGCTACGAGATCGTCCGGGACAACGTCAACTACCTGGTCGGCGCTGCGCCGCCCGCCGACCTCCGCGAGCAGATCCTCGGGCGCGCCCTCGACAATCCGGACGTCGAAGGCGCACACGACGTGGTTGCCCACTACGTCGGCCCCGAGATCGACGTCAGCCTTCACGTCGAGGTGGAGGGCGAGATGACGCTGCACGAGGCCCACGACATCGAGACCGACCTCATCCTCGACCTCGAATCCATCCCGGAGGTCGACGACGTGTTCGTCCACGTCGACCCGAAGGAACTCGGCGAATGGAAGGACGCGGACACCGCGCCCGAATAGCGCGCCGCCTGCGAACGGTCAGTCCGCGGTCGTTTCGGCGGGGCCGTCGTCGACCGCGGCGGCATCCACGGGCTCCGCGAACGCGTAGACGGTCTGGTGGCTGGTGACCTCCACGGTAGCGAAGTCGCCGGGCTCCAGTCCGTGGTCGGTGGCGTTCTGCACGATCACCTGGCGGTACGCGCCGTCGTAGCATTTCACCGAGTCGCCGGTCCCCTCCTCGACGACGAGCACGTCACGCCGGGTGCCAACCATCGACTCGTGGGCTTCCCCAACCACGTCCATTTTCAGCTCCGTCATCGCCTTCGAGCGGTCCTTTTTCGTCTGCCCGCCCAGCCCCTTCAGCTCGGCGGCGTCGGTGCCCGGGCGCTTTGAGAACCGCGTGACGTTGATCTTCTCCGGGCGGGTCTCCCGCAGGAGGTCCATCGACGCCTCGTGGTCGTCGTCGTCCTCGGTCGGGAAGCCGACGATGAAGTCCGTCGACAGCGTCCACTCCCCGAGGGTGTCGTTGAACGTCTCCACGATGTCGCGGTACTGGCTGACCTCGTGTTGGCGGCGCATGTCCGCGAGCACGTCGTCGCTGCCGGACTGGACGGGCGCGTGTAGGAAATTATAGATCTCGTCGTGCTCGGCGAACACCGCCGCCAGCTCCTCCCGGATGCCGTGGACGCCGCCCGGGTTGGCCATCCCCACGCGCACCCGGAACTCGCCCTCGATCTCGGTGGCGATGCGCTCCAGCAACTCGGGGAGTTTCCGCTCGCCGGTGTCCCAGCCGTAGACGCCCGTGTCCTGGCCGGTGATCCGGATCTCCTTCGCGCCGGCGTGCACCAGCGCGCGCGCCTTCTCGACGTTCTCCTCGACCGGCGGGGAGTCCACGCGGCCGGTGGCCTGCTTGGTGATGCAGTACGAGCAGTTGCTCATGCAGCCGCGCGCGATGGGCAGGATGCCCACCACGCCGTCCAGGATCGGCTCGGCGTCCGGCGTCGTCGTCGGACACTCGCCGTTCGTCACCGCCTCGGGCACGTCGTCCCAGTGGAGGACCTGTGCGTCCACGTCGGCGTCGGCGAACGCCTCGCCCTGGGCCAGCGCCATGCAGCCCGTGACGATGAGGTCGGCGGTCTCGTCGGCGAGTTCTTTGGCCCGCCGGAGCATGTTTCGCTCCGTTTTCTCGACGACCGTACAGGTGTTGAGGATCGCGACGTCCGCGTCAGCCGCCGTCTCCACCTTGTGGTGGCCGGCGTCGCGGAGGCGTCGCTCGATGTCGCGGCTCTCGCCGCGGTTCGAGGTGCACCCGTATGTTTCGATGTGGTAGCGGGCCATCGCTGTACATGTGTTGCCCGCGCGCAGCAAAAAGGCATGCGGTCGCCAGTGATGGCGCCTACTCCGCGAACGACGCCACGATGTCGACCCCCGAAGACGCGCCGATGCGCACCGCGCCGGCGTCGAACATCGCCGCGGCGTCGGCGTACGTCCCGACGCCGCCGCTGGCTTTCACCGGGAGGTACTCGCTCATCAGCGACACGTCGGGGACCGTCGCCCCGCCGTCGGTGAAGCCGGTCGCCGTCTTCACCATCGCCGCGTCGGCGTCGGCCGCCGCCTCGCAGGCGGCGTGTTTCTCGGCGTCGGTCAACACCGGCGTTTCGATGATGACTTTCACCGGCAGCGGCGTGGCGTCGTTCACGGCCGCGATCTCCGCGGTCACCGCCTCGTGGTCGCCGCCTTTCAGTCGGCCGATGGGGATCACGAGGTCGAGTTCGTCCGCGCCGTCGGCGTGCGCGTGCTCCGCGGCCGCGACCTTCACGCTGGTTGCCTGCGTGCCGTGTGGGAACCCGATCACGGTGGCGATGGTGCGGTCGGCGGACGCGTGGTCGCGGGCGTCGGCGACGTAACACGGCGGGATACAGACGTTCATCCCGTGGGCTTCGGCGTCGTCGACCACGCTCAACACGTCCGCGCGTGTCGTGGTCGGTCCCAGCACGGTGTGGTCGATGCGGGCGGCGAGTGTCTCGCGGTCCATACCCGGACAACAGCCCGGCGCGTGGAAATATTCCGTGGCTCTCTTCGCTGATAACGCCACCCGAAGGTTGAAATGCGACAGTTAGCAGTGATTGAGTATGCATAGCACGACCAGACGAGAATGGTTGGGCGCGATCGGAGCCACCGCAGCCACCGGGCTCGCTGGCTGTGCCGGCGTCGGGGGGGCAGGCCAGCCCGTCACCGTCGGCTCGCTGCTCCCGCTGTCCGGCCCCGGCTCACTCGGTGCCCTCGCCGCCGACCACCAGCGCGCCATCGACACCGCCGTCGAGCACGCCAACCGCGGCGGCGGGATCAACGGCCGCGATGTCGTCCACGTCTCGAAAGACACCGAAGCTGACCCGTCGGTGGCGGCCGACCGGTACGCCACGCTCGCCGCCGACGAGTCCCCCCTGGCGATCGTCGGCCCCGTGCTCAGCGGCGTGACGACGGCGCTCACCGAGCAGGCCGCCGCGGACGCACAGCTCCTCGTCAGCCCCTCCACAACCGCGCCCGCGATCGCCACCGCGGGCCGCAGCGACGGCCAGAAGTTCGTCGCCCGCACCTGCCCCAACGACAGCCAGCAGGCCGCCGTCATGGCGAAGATCGTCGACGACGACATGTACGCCGCCGCCGACACGGCCACCATCCTCTACGTCGACAACGCGTTCGGGGCCGCGTTGGCCGACGTGCTCGCCGACCGCCTCGGGGCCGACCTGCTGGCGTCGGTCCCCTATCAGGGGGGGACCGACACCCCGGGCGGGCCGGTCGACGACGCGCTCGCGCCCGACCCGGACGCCGTCGCGTTCATCGGCTCGCCCGGCTCCTCGAGCGGCGTCATCGACGAGCTGGTCGGCCGCGAATACGGCGGCGAAATCGCACTCAGCTCCGCGCTCGCGTCGGCGTCCTCGCCACCCAGCTGGAACGGCGCCTACACCGCGACCGTCAACAGCGCCAGCACCGTCGGTACCAAGCGCCTCCGGCGCGCCCTCAGCGACGCCACCCCGCTGCAGCCGTACACCGAGAACGCCTACGACGCGGCCGCGCTCGCGTTGCTCGCGGCGTCCTACAGCGGCGACCCGACTCCGCGCGCCGTCGCCGGCGCGCTCCAGTCCGTCTCCGGCGGCGTCGGTCACTCGATCACCGTCGGCGACTTCGGGCGCGCGACCGACCTCATCGACGCCGGCCGCGAACTCAACTACAACGGGGCCACCGGGAACGTCGACCTCACCGCCGCCCTCGAACCGGTCACCGGCTACCTCATCCAACAGCTCACTGACGCCGGTATCGAGACCCGCGAGCTGCTGAAATCCGGATACTTCACGGACGGTGGTGACGCGTGAGCGACATCGACCGCGGACTCTTCGAGCGCGTGCTCCCCGCGCGCATCCGGGGCAGCTACGCGGCGAAGTTCAACGTGTTGTTGCTCGTGGTGGTGATCATCGTGGCGGCCGCCGGCGGCTACATCCACCTCCAAACCCAGTCGACAGTCGGCGAGAACACCGAGCGCCGCGTGTCGGGTATCGCCGAACAACAGGCCGCAACGCTGCACGACTGGCTCACACAGAAAGAATCAACCACGACGTTCCTGGCCTCGAACATCGGGGGTGATGCGGTCCGGACGAGCGACGTCAAACCACAGCTCGAACGCCAGCTCGCAACCCTCCAACAGGACGTGCGCGCCATCCACGTGGTGTCCACGAGCCAGGACACCGTGGTCGCGAGCACCGACGACGCGCGCTCCGGGACGACACTCCAGGCCGGCGACGCGCCGTGGCTGTCCACCATCGAGGACGGCACCACCGACGTGTCCGTCTCCGACCCCTACGAGGTCGACGACTCCCCCGTGGTCGCCATGACTGCGCCCACGGACAAACCCGGCTGGGTGCTCGTGATGACCATGTCGCTGGCCCAACACTCCCAGTCGTTCAACTCCCCGATCGCCACCGGCGACGTGAAAGTCGTCAACGGCGACGGCGTCATCACGCTCGACAACCGGAACCGCGCGCTGCTGGAACAGTACACTGACACCGCGGGCAACGTTCCGGCTGCGGTTGCGACCGCGCGCAGCGGCCAGACCGTCTACAACACCGAACCCGAACGCACCGGCATGGACGACGGCCGGTACGCCACTGCGTACACGCCGGTCGCCGGCACCGACTGGGTGTTGACCTACCACGTCCCCCGCGGGCAGGCGTACGCGCTCCAGTCGGAGGTCACGCAGAACCTCGCCGGCCTCGTCGTGGTGGCACTCGTGGGCCTGCTGCTGGTCGGGCTGACTGTCGGGCGGCGCACGTCCAGCGCCCTCGACGAGCTGGCGGGCGTCGCGGCCGCCATCGCCGACGGCGACCTCGACACCACGATCCCCGACACCGACCGCACCGACGAGCTCGGACAGCTCGTCGGGGCGTTCGGGGAGATGCAGACGTATCTCACCACGGCCGCCAGCCAGGCCGACGCGCTCGCCGACCAGAACTTCGACGCGGACGTGCTCGACGAAGATCTCCCCGGGGCGTTCGGCGCGTCACTCTCACAGATGCACACGCGCCTGGAGGCGCTCATCACGGACCTCGATGAGGCCCGCGAGGACGCCGAGCAGACGCGCAAAGACGCCGAAGAGGCGCGTGCAGCCTCGGAGCGGTTGAACGAGCGCCTGGAGCGTCGCGCCGCCGAGTACAGCGACGAGATGGCGGCCGCGGCGGCCGGTGACCTGACCAGACGCCTCGACGAGGACGTCGACAGCGAGCCGATGCAGGACATCGCCGAGGCGTTCAACGACATGATGGGCGACGTGGAAGCCACGCTGGCACAGGTGCGGTCGATCGCCGACGCGGTCGACGCCGCCAGCACCGACGTGTCCACGAGCGCCGCGGAGATCCGCAGCGCCAGCGACCAGGTCAGCGAATCCGTCCAGGACATCTCCGCGGACGCCGACCAGCAACGCGACCGCCTCGGCACGGTCGGCGACGAGGTCACGTCGCTGTCCGCGACCGTCGAGGAGATCGCGGCCAGCGCCGACGACGTCGCCGAGACGGTCAACCAGGCCGCCACCGAGAGCGAGCGCGGCCAGGAGCTCGGCGAGGACGCCGTCGCCGAACTCGAACGCATCGAGGCGACCGCCGACAGCGCCGTCGAGCGCGTGACCGCCCTGGAGGAGGCCGTCGACGCCATCGGCGACGTGACCGGCGTCATCACGGACATCGCCGAGCAGACGAACATGCTGGCGTTGAACGCCAACATCGAGGCCGCCCGCGCCGACAAGAGCGGCGACGGCTTCGCGGTGGTCGCCGACGAGGTCAAGGACCTCGCCGATGAGGTCAAAGAATCGGCCACGGAGATCGAGACGCTGGTCGACGACGTGCAGGCCGACGTCGCGGACACGGTCGCGGACATGTCCGAACTCGGCGACCGCGTCGACGCCGGCAGCGAGACCATCGAGGCGGCGCTGGCGGCGCTCGACGACATCGGCGACCAGGTCGAGGCCGCAAACGGCAGCGTGCAGTCGATCAGCGACGCCACCGACGAGCAGGCGGCCTCCACCGAGGAGGTCGTCACGATGATCGACGAGGTCACGGACCTCAGCGACCGCACCGCCACCGAGTCCCAGCAGGTGTCGGCGGCCGCCGAGGAACAGGCGGCGTCGGTCTCGGAGGTCGCCGGGCGCGCCGACGACCTCGACGACCAGGTGTCAACGCTCAACGACCTGCTCGATCAGTTCGACGCGCGCGCGGCGTCGGCCGACACCGACGAGAACTGACGCGTCGCCGAACCCTTTTCTTCGTGGGCGCGTAGCCCGAGTATGGTCACCGAGGACGTGCGGGCGACCGCCGACGACATCGCCGACATGGAGATCCGGGGCGCGGCAACCATCGCGCGGGCGGCCGCCGACGCGCTCGAATCCCAGGCCACCGACAGCGACGCCGACTCGCCCGCCGCGTTCCGCGCGGAGCTTCGGGCGGCGGCCCGCCACCTCCGGGACACCCGCCCGACGGCGGTGAGCCTCCCGAACGCCCTCCGGTACGTGCTCGGCAACACCGACGGGGAGACGGTGGCCGCGCTGCGGGCGTCGGTCACCGACGCCGCCGACGCCTTCCGCCAGCAACTCGACCGCGCCCAGGACGACCTGGGCGCGATCGGCGCCAACCGGCTGCGGGACGGCGACACCGTGATGACCCACTGCCACTCCACGGACGCCCTGGCGTGCGTGAAAGCCGCCCTCGACGACGGCAAACACATTGAAGCCGTGGTCAAGGAGACCCGCCCCCGCAAGCAGGGCCACATCACCGCCGACCAGCTCCGCGAGTGGGGGGTGCCGGTGACGCTGATCGTCGACAACGCGGGGCGTCGCTACCTCGACGCCGTCGACCACGTGCTCGTGGGCGCGGACTCCATCGCCGCCGATGGCTCGGTCATCAACAAGATCGGCACCAGCATGCTCGCCGTGGTCGCCCGCGAGCGCGGCGTGCCCGTGATGGTTGCGGCCCAAACGCTGAAACTGCATCCGGACACCCTCACCGGCAACACCGTCGAGATCGAGATGCGCGACGAAACCGAGGTGCTGGCCGCCGCCGACCGCCACCAACTCGGCGCGCCCGACGTCGAGAACCCCGCGTTCGACGTGACGCCCCCGCGGTACGTCGACGCCATCGTCACCGAGCGCGGGCAGTTCCCCCCCGAGAGCATCGTCACCCTGATGCGGGAGCTGTACGGCGACGGCACCACCGAACCGTGGGCCGAGGACTGACCCGAAAGGCAACACTTTCACCGCGAGCGTGACGCCACCCCGTATGGACACCATCGCCGTGCTCCCCTCGGGGTTCGCGCTCCCGCCGCTGCCACACCTCCTCGCCGTCGCGGCGCTGGCGGCCGCCGTGCTCGTGGGGCTGCGACGCGACCCGCCAACCGTCGACGGACGGGCCGTGCTCGCGCTCGCGCCCTGGATGGTCGCCGGATCGAGCCTCTACGCCTGCCACCAACTCGGGCTGTATCCGTCGGCCGTCGCCCCCGTCTTCGGGTCGCCCATCGTCTACGCGACCACCGCCGCCGCCGCCGGCGCGACGTGGCTGGCCGTCCGCCGGTTCGGCGCGCGGCCGCAAGTGCTGCTCGCTGGCGTCGGCGCTGTCGCCGCTGCCGTCCCGATCACCGCCGCGCTCGCGCGTGGCTGGACCGCCGGCACGCTCACGCTCGCGTGGCCGTTGGGCGCGGTCGGCGCGGCGCTGGTGCTCACCGCCGGCAGCTGGCGGCTCCTGGCCCGCATCCGCCCCACTGACACGCGCGCGGTCGGCGTGGCCGGCGTGCTCGCGGTCTTCGGGCACGCCCTCGACGCGACCTCGACGGCCGTCGGCGTCGACGCCCTGGGGTACGGCGAACAAACCCCGCTGTCGACCGCCATCATCGAGCTCGCGCGGGCGCTGCCGACCGCGCCCGTCGTCGGCGGCGGCTGGCTGTTCGTGGTCGTGAAACTGGCGTTGGCGGCCGGCGTCGTCGTTCTGCTCGCGGAGTCGGTCCGCGACCGCCCCCAGGAGGGCACCGCGATCCTCGGGCTCGTGGCCGCGGTCGGGCTCGGCCCCGGCGTGCACAACGTAGTGTTGTTCATCGCCGCCAACCCCACAGGCTTTTAGCCGCCGCGGCCGCTGGCCGCTGGTATGAGCCGCGTCGTCGCCGCCGGCCACGTCAACTGGGATGTCACGCTCCGCGTGGATGCGCTCCCCGAACCCGACGGGGAAGCCGAGATCGTCTCCCAGCGGCGCTCGGGCGGTGGCAGCGCCGCCAACGTCGCGTGCGCGCTCGCCGGCTTCGACATCGACGCCGGCCTCGTCGGGAGCGTCGGCGACGACGAACACGGCCTGCTCGCGCAGCGCGAACTCCAGGCCGCCGGCGTCGACCTCGCCGGCCTGCGCGTCGTCGACGGCCTCGAAACGAGCGTCAAATACCTCCTGGTGGACAGCCGTGGGGAGGTCATGGTGCTCGGCAACGACGGCGCAAACGAGGCCGTCGCGCCCGGTGACCTCGACCCCGCGGTGGTCGGCGCGGACTGCGAGCACGTCCACCTCACGAGCCAGCGCCCCGCCACCGCCGCCCGCCTCACGGCCCTCGCCCGGGAGCACGACGCCACCGTCTCCTTCGATCCGGGGCGTCGGCTCCGCGACCGCGACTACGGCGACGCGCTCGCCCGCACCGACATCCTGTTCGTCAACGACAACGAAGCCGGCGCCGTCCTCGACGACGACGGCGGCCCGACCGCCCCCGACAGCGACCGCGTCGTCGTCGTCAAACACGGCTCCGAGGGCGCGACCGTCCACACCCCCAGCGGGTCGGTCACCCACCCCGGGTTCGCGGTCGATCCCGTGGACACGACCGGCGCAGGCGACGCGTTCGCCGCCGGGTTCGTCGCCGTGGTGCTTGACGGCGGCGACCACGAGCGCGCCCTGGAGTTCGGCAACGCCTGCGGCGCGCTCGCCGCCCAACACGAGGGCGCGCGCACCGCGCCGACGCGCGCCGACGCCGCGTCGTTTCTCGACAGCCAGTTCTGACCGCCACCGGATCCACGGCTTTTTCTCGCCACCAGCACAACCCCGCGTATGGCCAAACAACCCCACCTGCTCGTCGAGGACGGCGATGTTAATGATGTCGCGTTGCTCCCCGGGGACCCGGGGCGTGTCGACCGCATCGCCAGCCACTGCGACGACAGCGAGGTCGTCGCGGAGAACCGCGAGTACAAGGTCGTCAACGCCACCTACGAGGGGGTTTCGCTCACGATCTGCTCGACCGGGATCGGCTGCCCGAGCGCCGCCATCGCCATCGAGGAGCTCGCGAAAGTCGGCGTCCAGACGGTCATCCGCGTGGGCACCATCGGGGGCCTCCAGGCCGGCGTCGAGGTCGGTGACATGATCGTCGCCAACGGCGCCGCCAAAGCCGAAGGCACGAGCAAGCGCTACGAGTCCGCGACGTACCCCGCGGTCCCGGCGTACAGTGTGCTCGCGGAGCTCGTCGACGCCGCCGAAGCCACCGAGGGTGTCGGCGACCACGAGCAGTCCGCAGCCGCCGACGGTCCCGCCGGGGCGACGGTCCACGTCGGCCCCATCGTCAGCGACGACGCCTTCTACAACGAGAGCGACGACTACGTCGCCGACTGGGAGGCCGCGAACCTGCTGGGCATCGAGATGGAGGCCGCGACCGTGTTCTCGCTGGCGCGGCGGCGCGGCCTCGCCGCGGGCGCGATCTGTACCGTCGACGGCAACCTGGTCGCGGGCACTCAGAAGGGCGCCGACAGCGACGACGAGCTACCCGAGAAGGCACAGAACAACGTCTCGCGGGCGATCGACATCGCCCTCGACGCGGTCGTCGCCCTGTCGTAGCTCGCGGGCGTGCGGGAGCGAAACACACAAACAGTCACCGACCGGACTGCTGTGGTGTTGTGCTCCCGGAGGTCCGCCGTCGACTCGCCGCCGCGCGCCGCCGTGTTGCGCGCATCGAGCGGCGCGAACTCCGCCAGCTCCGGCGGTGGCTGGAAACCACGAGCAACCTCCTGCACGCGTCGGTGCTGTTGTTCGTGCCCCTGCTCGTCGGGCTGGTAACGCTGTTGTCGAACACCATCGGCGCGGTGTCGTTTCTGTTGTTCCCGCCGCTGGCGTCGGGCACGTACACGCTGTTCTCGGACCCCGACGGCCAGTACGCCGACCCCGTCACGTTCGTGGCTGGCATGACCGTCGGCGCGCTCTGTGGGTGGGGTGCGGTCACGGTCGTCGCCACGGCCGTCTACGACGTGGCCCCCTCCGCGGTCGGCGTCGACGCCGGGGCGGCGGCGCTCGCCGTGCTCGCCACCGGCGGCGCGACGTGGCTGCTGGGCCTGGAGCTCCCGACGGCGTTCTCGACGGCGCTGCTCGCGCTGTTCACTGGGAACGCCGGCGTCGCGTACGTGGCCGGTGTCGCGCTGTCGTCGTCGCTGGTCGCCGTGGTGTTCGTGGTCTGGCGCAGACAGGTCTACGAGGAGCGCGCCCGCTACCTCTACCACACCACGGCGGCCGACGACCACGTCGTCGTCCCGATGCGCGGGCCTCGGGCTTCGAAGGCGGCGATGCTGGGCGCGCGCCTGGCGGCCGCCCACGACGCCGGCAAAGTGGTGTTGCTCGACATCGTCGACGACGCGGACGTGGCGGCCGCGCGGCGCAACTGCATCCGGACCGCACCCGACGACGACGCGCGCGTCGAGAACGCCGCCTCGCCCGCCGAGCAGGACGCCGCCGAAACCGCCGCCCAGCGCCTCGAAACCCAGGCCTCGCGCGTCGAAACGGCGGTCGGCGTGCAGTGTGAGGTCGTGGTCGCGGTCGCCGACAACGACCCCGCCAAGACCGTGCTGGCAACCGCCGACGAGGCCAACTGCGATCTGGTCGTGACGCCGCTCGCCGCCGGCGACGACGCGGGCGACTTCGACGGCGGGCTGTCGCCGTTCGTCACGACGCTGTTCGGATCCTCCGTCGACGTGGTGGCGCTGCAGGCCGGCGACGACACCACCGACTGGAAGCGCATCATGGTGCCCGTGCGGTCGGCGTCAGACGTCGCACACGCGATGCTGGATTACGCCGCGCGCCTCGCCGGCCACGACGGCACGGTCAGCGCGTGCTCGTGTGTCGAGTCCGAGCGCGACCGCCGCCGGGCGGAGTCGTCGCTCGCCAGCCTCACTGACGTCGTCGACACGAGCTGCGAAACCCGGGTTTCGCGGTCGTCCGTGGAGTCGTTCATCGAACGCAACGACAGCCACTACGATCTGGTGTTGCTCGGCGCCAGCACCGACCGGTCGGCCGCCTCGAAGTTCTTCTCGCGGCCCACCTACGAGCGCGTCGCGGACCTCGACACCGACGTCGCGCTCGTCCACATGGGGTGACCCGGCCGGCTACGGGTCGGCGGCGTCCCCGACCACGTCGTGGGCCTTGCGCTCGGCGTCGCGGTCGCCCAGCGCGGATTGCGCGATCAGCCGACCGCCGATGACCGCCGGGCTGATCACGGTGTCGGCGCCCGCGCGCCGGAGTTTCGCCTCGTTCTCCTGGTCGCTGGCGGCCGCGACCACCGCCACATCCGGGTGGGATTCCCGCACGGTCAACACCACGAGTGCGTCCTCGCCGTCGTCGTTGGTCGCCGCGACGACGGCGCGAGCGCGGTCGACGCCCGCCCGCGTCAGCGCCTCGTCGTCGGCCGGCTCCGCCACGAGCACGTGCAGGTCGCGCTCCCGCAGCGCGGTCACGCTCCGGTCGTCGCTGGTCACCACGACGTACTCGCCGGGGCCGCGGTCGAGCTCTGTCAGAATCGGTTCCGTGAGATCGCCGTACCCCGCAACGACCACGTGATCGTTGAGGGCGTCGAGGTCGCGTTGTGTCATGCGTCCAAGGACGTTCGCGAGGCGCGCTTCCAGGGCCGGCCCGATCAGGGTCGTGAGCGCAACCGCGAAGCTCGCAGCGCCGCTCACGAGCACGGACAGCGAGAACAGCCGCGCGGCCTGCGTGGTGGGTGTGATGTCGCCGTACCCGACTGTGGTGGCGGTGACCAGCGTGTAGTAGAACGCGTCGAGCACCGTCGACACCGCCCGGAAGCCGTCGTCGCCGCGGAGCGCGTACGTGCCGACGGTGCCGTACGCCAGCACCCCGATGAGTCCGGTGCCGACGGCGAGCTGGCTCGTGGACCGCGGCGTGCGACCCGTGAACCGGCCGGCGGTGACGCCGACGACGGGAAGCGACCCCACCGACACCACCACCAGCGGCACCGAGTACGGCGTCGCCTGCAACAGCCCCTGGGCGGCGGTGACCGGCAGCAGAACCACCGTCGAGTACCACGCCGCCCGGAGCCCGCGCCGCAGCCCGCCCGCGCTCACCACCAACAGGAACCCAGTGAGCGCGCCCGTGAACCCGGCGGCCTGGCTGACCCACGCCGGCACGTACTCCGCCACCGGCCCGAACCCCGTGCCGGGGTCGATGATGCCGACGACGCCGGTGGCGACGGACAACACCGCGACCACCAGGGTCAACGCCACCGCGAGCCGCCCGGGCACGCGCTCGGCGCCGTCCATACGGCTACGCCGACGCCCCACGTAATAAGCGCGGCGACGCCGCCGGGCTGTGGCGACCCCGCAGCACATATGCCGGGCGGCCGACGACGTAGTGGTATGGAGTGGCAGCTGTTCGCCGACCTCTCGGAGGTGGCGGGCGACGACACCGTGACCGTCGCCGTGCCCACCGACGACCCCACCGTACAGGACGCCCTCGACGCGCTGGTGGCCGACTACCCGGCGCTCGGCGACCGCGTGCTCGCCGCCGACGGCAGCCTCGCAGCACACGTCAACGTGCTCGTCAACGGCGTCACCGTCGACGCCGACGACCTCGACACCGCGATCGCTGCCGGCGACGAACTGGCGATGTTCCCGCCGGTCAGTGGGGGCTGATGCGCCTGCTCGCACACCGCGGGTTCGCCGGCGTCGCACCCGAGAACACGCTCGCCGCGGTTCGCGGGGCCGTCGACCGCGCGGACGGCATCGAGGTCGACGTCCAACCCGCCCGCGATGGCACGCCGGTCGTCTTCCACGACCACCGCCTCGACGACGCCGACGGTGCCCGCGGGATCACCGACGCCACCGGGGCCGTGTGGGACGCCACCCCGGACGCGCTGGCCGACGCCGACGTGCTCGGGTCCGGGGCGGGCGTGCCGACGCTCGCCGCCATCGCCGACGCCGTCACCGGCGACACCACGCTGCACGTCGAACTCAAATCCCCCGGGTGTGTGACCACGCCCGGAACCGACGGCCCCCCGCAGTCGCGCTGGCAGCCGTTCGTCGACAGCGTGGCCGCCGCGGTCGCCGACACGCCCGTGATGTTCTCGTCGTTTTTCGACGGCGCACTCGCCGCGGCCCGGGACGCCGCCCCCGGCGTTCCGCGCGCGGCGCTGTGCGTCGACGGCCAGCGCGGGCTGGCTCGCGCCGCCGCGGCCGACTGTGCGGCGCTGCACCCGCCCGTCGACCGCATCGAGGACACCTCGCTCGTGGCGCGCGCACACGACGCCGGCCTGACGGTGAACGCCTGGACCGTCGACACCTGGCTGGACGCCACGCGCTGCCGGCGGGCCGGTGTGGACGGCGTGCTCGCGGACTACCCCGGAGTGGTGGCCACCACGTGGTGACTACGCCCGGTAGTCGCTCGTGAGGTCGGCGGCCAGCACGAAATCAGGCGTGTCGCCGATGTCCGTGCGGGTCACCGCCACGTCGCTGACCATGCCCACGTCCTCGGGGAGCAACACCCGGGTGCGATCCGCGTCGACGCGCGCGGCGTCGCGCGCGACCGCCGCCAGGATGTCCCGGCAGGCCTCGGCGTCAGTCCAGCCGGCGACGCCGTACTCCGCCCACGTCTCGGTGACGCCGTCGGCGTTCTCCCGGTCGTAGGTTCGCGCCCGGAAGGTGAACCCCTCCGTGCCGGCGGCGTCGTCTTGCACCACCAGGAGGGCGTCGCGCTCGCTGCTGGCCGCCGCCAGCCGGTCGCGCGTGAGCTCCGCCAGCGCCCACGACTCGTCGGTGTGTAGCGCCAGCCCCTGGAGGCGGTCGCGGGCGCGACTCGACTGCCAGAACCGCCAGGCCGCGTTGACATCACCGGTCACGGCCCGGCTCGGGGTCGCCGTGGCGTCCGGCGTGGGGTGCACCCACCGGAACTCGGTCGCCGGCGCGAACCCGGACGCCCGCGAGTGCCCCAGCCCCATCACGTTCCAGGAGAACACCATGTTCAAGTGCTACTCTGAGCAAAACAGTGCAAAACAACTAAGGTCGTGGCTCCATGACAGTGAGGTATGAGCGAGAAACCGACGGTGGCTATCCGCGCTAACAGCAAGGAACAGAAACAGAAATGGAAAGACGCCGTGGAGGAATCTGAGGAATACGACAGTCTCACCCACCTTATCCGCAAGTCTGTGGAGCGGGAACTTGCGGGCGCTTACGACAGTGACGGCGGTGGAACCACGGCTCAGACGGACGAACGCGTGGGTGAGTTGCTAACCGCCGTGGAGGGGATGCAGGGACGTATAGAGGACCTTGAGGGTACGCTGGCAGACGCCACCGACGCTATGTATGCTGGCGGTACGTCCGTGTCTGAGGAAACCACTACGGCGGTATGGACGGCGCTACCCGAAGGGGCCGAACACGCCACTACTGCGGAGGGGGTAGCCGCAGGGACCGATGTGGAGCCAGAGACGGCCCGCGTTGCCCTTGAGCAACTGGCGGAGACGGCGGCCGTGAAACGAATTGAGTTCGAGGACTTGGGGGAGCCAGACGACGACGGGACGGTTACGGCAACGTGGCAAGGCCGAGAGATTCCCATAGAGGGAGCGAGAGACGCCGTGAAACGCCGTAACCCGCTTTGGTTCAAGGAGGTGTAACTCATGTCTGAAACTGCCTCACCCGTCGGGGACCGCGTTAACGCCGTGATTGAGCGTATCGGGCGGACCATGCCTGATTCTGCCTCCCGCTACGGTGGCTCTATCCGTGTCTATGCCAAGTGGTGCAACGACCGCCCACATGATGCGTTCGACGTGACGCCACTGGATGTGGAGGATTACCTTCTCCACTTGAGCAACGACCAAGGGTACGCGTATCAGACGGTGAGTGTCCATCAATCCGCCCTTTCCAAGTTCTTTGAGACGGCGGAGAAACTGCAAGACGGCGGACGGTTAGACGCCACCCTCCCGCCCGAGAATCCAGTAGACGACGTAAGCCTAAACGACGTAACGACGACGACGAAAACCAAGAAGGAACAGGCGCTTGAGGGAACAGACGACCGCCACGGACTCCCGCCCGAGAAGGTGGATGAGTTAGCCGAATCCGTCCCGTCGCCCACTGTCAGAAACGAACTACTGGTTCGACTCACCTACCAAGGGATGTTACGGCGGAAAGAGGTGTCACGGCTCAAACTGAGCGATATAGACCGTGAGGCGCGGAGTATCACTATCCGCTCAGAGGTAGCCAAGAACGGCGAGAGTCGGACGGTCTACTATATGCGGGACTTGGACCAGTTGATGAATCTCTGGATAGATGTGGACCGCGAGAGTTACGCGCTTGCCAGTGATTCCCCGTATCTGTTCCTGAGCAACGAGCGGGAGCATTTGAGCCGTTTTCACGTCGGGGACATCGTTCGGCAAGCCGCAGAGAACGCGGGCCTACAAGAGACGCTATACACCGACGCCAAGGGCAACGAGAAGAAGAAGATAACTACCCACACACTGCGGCATAGTGGGGCCGTCCGTCGGTGGAGCGACGACGACGACGGGAGAAACGGGGCCGACTTGCGGACGCTTCAGAAACTACTCGGGCATGAATCAATCAAGACCACTGAGACGTACTTAGACGTGGGCGACGACGACTTAGCACAGAAAGCGCGGAACACTTGGTAGGCCGCCGACGCCGTACACAGTTGCTCTTTTGCCGTTCGTAGCCGACTCAACTACTCAAGCCGCCACTATTCGACGGAATCGCTCAGACTAAAACCCCGAGGAATAGGTATCGGCCCGCCTTGAGGGTAGGGGTAGCGCGGACTAAACACCCCTCCGTCTCTACCGCTCAGTATCCGCAGTCTCAAGCCGTCTCTGTCGGGTGAGGGTAAAACGCTTCTACGGCCCGTCTGTGGCGGGTAGAGACGCCGACGGCCCAATATCGGGGTAATCGGAGGTAGTTGAGAGCCGTGACTGAAACATGAGCCACGGTAATACTACGGCCGCTCAGACGAACGTGTGGGCGGCTCAAGCGCGTTCGGTGTGACGCCGATGGTTGGGCCGTCTGTTCGCTTCGAGCGGCGTGGGCGGGCGCACACGCGCGTCTCCGGTCCACGTTCGTAGCATTACCGCATGGCAACGAACGTGGGGAATATTACACGGACGTATATATTTGCGCGCGTAAGAAGTGATACGGGCGTGTTGAAGCCCCTTCCCGCCGATACCAGACGCCTTAGCCGATTCCATCTTTGCAGAATAACCAGATTCCTTACACAACCACTGCGGGCGGTCCATGCGGGTAGTTGACACGGCTCCCCTATGGGCGGTCGGGCGGCTCGCAGAGCCGATTCCCACCGCCCGCGCTGGCGGTGAGACGCCGACGGCCCTATGCGGTCCCTCGGTTGCGGCTCCTACCCGCGTACCCGCGCCCTAATCCCGATTTTGGCTTTCTCGGGGCCTATCCGAGATTTTGGACAAGTTTGTGCATAACTTCGCCTATCCCAAAGGTAACCTATACGCGCACGCGCACAAGACAAGGCCGTCCCAGTGGATTGGTCAGGTATCCCGCGCAAAAATCGGTTGCCGATACCCAGTTGCCCCCATCTCGGCCTTGCACGGAGGACAGTACCAAAATCGGCCGAGACTGGCGGGAGAACGCGCCTACCACCGATGTACGCCAGTATGGGCGGCGTCCAACGAACGTAGTACGTACTCGTCAGTACGGTTAACATGAGAGGAAAGATGTCTGAGGAGCCTGAGCCGCGTGACCGTTGGCTACGCATCAACTCGAAGGACCGTGAGGCTATCAAGAAAGTGAAAGAAGAACAATTCTCGGGGGAGGTAGCCCTCGGTTTTGCCGCGCGGTATGCCTGCGAGCAGTTGGTAGAGGACACTGAGGACACCGATGGGGGTGTCCGACTGTGAGCGAACTTCAGGTAGTGGATACTGGCGTGGAGCCACTGAGCCGCGTAGAGTTCGCGCCAGACGGCCGTGTCAACTACGCCGATGGGCGGCTCACGGCCGTGTATCCCAAGAACGCGGATACGGTGGAGTACGTCGTTGCGGTCTTCAACTACCGCGAGAGTTCCACTGTCGAACTCCCGAACGACAGTGTGGTCTTGAGTGTCGGTGAGGGTGTGGTAGTGGCGGCCGTACCCGCCGACGCTTACGGCGTGGAGGGTGAGGCATGACGGTGGATATTCACCCCGATACGGTGGAGGAAGCGCGGGACCGTGGTGGCGACGCCGACGCCGACCGTCCCGAGGCTATCAGTGAGGCTCTTGAGGGGGCCGAACTCGGGTACGGCGTCGGGGAGCCGCTTGTGGGCGACGCTTACGCCGATTACCCTTCGAGGGAGCAACTGAGCAACCCCGACCGTGGGGAGTTCCTTCGGGACCTTCTCGCCCACCCTCAAGTTGATGGACTGGATAGCGCCGTGGAGGAACTCACTGGCGCGAACGATACAGCCACCCTCGGGGACTGGTTGGGGACCCTCGAAGCGGCCGCCGACGCCCACGGACTGGATGTGGACACCCTCACGGCGAAGGGTGAGGACGAACGGGAGCAAGGGGGTGGGGACCGTCTCACGTCCCTTCTTGGCTACCGCCCGCCCGAGGACATGGTACGCCCTGACAACCCCGTGTTGGTGGCGGAGTTGTACCTCCTTGGCCTATCCGTGGAGGAAGTGGCGGACACCCTCACCAAGGAGGTAGAGGGGGACGTTCGGCCCGCCCACGTTCGGGACACTCTCAAGACCGTTGGGTTACTGGAGGGTCGTACCCGTGAGGAACAGCAGGAAGCCTTTGCGGAGAAGGACGGCCGTATCGGCGGGACCACGTTCGACCGTTCGGAGGGTAGCGACTCAGACGGGTTGACGGTGAACGCCGAAGACTTCGCATAAGCGGCGTCTCACCACCCTCTGCGGCTCTTTTTACGTTATTTAATCAGGGGTAGCCGAGGGTATAGCGGCCCACCCCCGTGTAGCGATTGACACACCCAAGGCTGGCGGGTGTTGAAGTGTACCAAGGGGTTGCCTCGAAAACCTCGAAAGAATAGACGGGAGATGTACGGCGGGATTTCAACACGTCGGCTCCCGTGGGCCGCGCCGACAAATGTCGGATGGGAGACTCCCTTTCGGTGGTCGCACTGGCGCTTGAGGCACAGGCAACCAGTTGGTCATCGGAGCGGAGTCACTCCTCCCGTGTATACCGTACTGACGAATGATTGTAGGACAGTTGTGGGACGGCTCAGACGGGTTGCTGTACTCCGTTGTGGAGGGAGGGCGTAGCCCGACCGCTCCCGACAGGCGGGGCGGTATGGGAACTTATTTCATGATGTGACTTATCGGCTCTATGTATGGCAGACACGAAACAAGTTTTGCGGGACTTGTGGGCGGATACTCCCATGACGGAGGACGATTCAATCGTAAAGCCTCACGTCAAGAATTTCATGATATATGCGGTCGGACTGGGGATTCTTGTGGGAATTGTGAATATCATACTGGGCGCGGCTCTTGGCGTGATTGGGGCGATAATCGCCCTCCCGCTCAACCTGTTTGTAGCCTATAAGGTCGTGACAAAAATGTTCACTGAGGTAGATGCACTGGTTGCCCGCCGTATCCGTCGGCGGGAGGGCAACCTTACTGAGAATCTGAGCGAATAACAGTTTTTGAGGCTCAGATACGGGGGTGGGGCGTCCCCATATATGCGTGATTCACTCCCCACGCATGGGGCGGGGACACCCACCCCCTGTCGTGGAGAGTAGGGAACCTACCCGCGAGGTAAAGACGACGGGGGAGCCGTCGGGTGGTTACGCGGCTTGTTTTGCACTGTATTGCTCGCACCCACACTCGAACACCATGTTCCGGGCGACGGCCACGCCCTGTTCGCGCGCCCAGTCGAAGCCCGCGTGCACGAGTTGCAGGCCGACCCCCGACCCCCGGTACTCGGGGTTCGTGCGCATCCCCTGTGCCCAGGCCTCGTGGGCCGACAGCTGCACGAACTGCACGATGCCCGCGATGTCGTCGCCGGCGTCCGCGACGAACGTGCGCTGGCGGGGGCCGTCGGTGGCCACCCACTCCTCGAAGATCTGGGGGATGTAGTCGCCGTTGTCGCGGCGCTCGGCCCACGTGTCGCTGGTGAACGCCGTGACGGCCTCGTGGTCGGACAGCCTCGCCTGCCGGACGGTCAACTCCCCGCTCATGCCGTCCATGGGCGGGACTGCGTGGTGAGCGCGCCAGCGACCGACTCCTGCATCGCCGCCTCGGGGTCGTCGGCGTTCGCCAGTGCCCACATCAGCTTCACTTTCGCCGTCCCCGGCAGGGTGTCGCCGGCCTCCACGACGCCCGCCGCGAGCAGATCCCGGCCCGTGTCGTAGACGCGGTCACACACCCGCCCTTCGAGACACTGGCTGGTCATGACGACCGTCGTGCCGTCATCCACCAGCGACCCGATGGTGTCCGTGAGGTCGCTGTGGACGTGGCCCAGGCCGGTGCCCTCGATGACCACGCCGGCGCTGCCCTCGCAGGCCGCCAGCAGCGACTCGTTCATCCCGGGCGTGAACTTCACCAGCTCCACCGCCGGCTCCAGCGCCGACGCGACGTCCAGGGTGGCGTCGCCGCGGGCGGCGTGTGCGCCCTCGACGGTGACCCCGCGGGCGTCCGCGGTCGCGGCCTCGCTGGCGGCGTCGTAGTCGACGTACCCCAGCGGGGTCGCACCCACCGTCTCGAAGGCGTCCCGGCGGCTGGTGTGGGTCTTGCGCACGCGGGTGCCGCGGTGGAGCGCACACCGGTCGTCGCTCTCGGTGGCGTGCATGCAGACCATGACCTCGGCGACGTCGCTTTTCGCGGCTTCGACGGCGCAGACGGCGTTCATCACGTTGTCCGAGGACGGCCGGTCGGCGGACCGCTGGCTGCCCGTGAACACCACCGGGACCGGCGTCTCAAGCATGAACGAGAGCGCGCTCGCGGAGAACTGCATGGTGTCGGTGCCATGCATCACGACCACGCCGTCCGCGCCCGCTTCGATCTCCTCGCGGACGGCCGCCGCGAGGTCCTGCCAGATCGAGGGCTCCATGTTCTCCGAGAGGATGTTCGCGACGACGCGGCCCCGGTAGTTGGCGCGGCCCGCGAGGTCCGGCACCGCCCGCAACACGTCCTCGGCGTCGAACTGTGCGGTGACCGCGCCGGTCCGGTAGTCGACCGTCGACGCGATCGTGCCGCCCGTCGAGATGAGCGCAATCGTCGGCAGGTCGTCGTCGAACTCGACGGTCGATCCCGCCGCGTCCTCGCCGGTGTCGCCGTCGACGGTGACGGCGTCGGCGTCCAGGACATCGATGTCCGCGTCGGCGGTGTCGACGCCCACGTTGTACCCCGAGTCGAGTTTCACGACGAGATGGTCGTCCGACGGTGACGGCACCAACACGCCCTCGTGGCTGGCGTCACCGTGCGTGACGCGCACGCGATCCCCTGGGTCTGCTGTCATACGCCGCAGTACCGCACCACCGGAGGAAAAGGTTGCTACTCCGCGATCGCGTACTCGCCGTCGGCGCGCTCCACGACCAACCCCCGGTCGGCCAGCGTCTGCAGGACGCCGTCGATCAGCGGGACGGGTGCTTCCAGCGCCTCCGCGACGTCGCGAGCGGTCCGCGAGTCGTCGGCGAGCGCCGCCAGCACGTCGGCGTAGAGGCGGTCCGGGCCGTCACCGATCGCGTCGCCGAGCGCCGCCTGCACGTCGGCCAGCTGGCCCTGCACCCATCGTTGGGCCATCGACAGCTCGCGTTCGAGCTCGTTCAGCTCCTTGAGCTTCGCGGCGAGCTCGTTGACCTCCGCGTTCGAGTCCCGCTCCTCGATGCGCACCGAGACGTACTGGCACCGCGCCAGATCGAGGTCCGTGCTCGCGGGGTATGCCGACTTCGCGCCGTACCCGAACGGCGACAGCTGCACCTCCAGGCGGAGGTTCTCGGCGATGTGGAAGTACTTGCGGCGTTGGTCGTCAACCCGGGACTCGACGAGGCCGGCGTCGTCGAGCTGCTGGAGGTGGTCGATGACGGCTTTCGGGCTGACGCCGATGTACTCGGAGATCTCCGTGACGTAGCAGGGCTTGCGTGCGAGCAACTGGAGGATGCGTCGGCGGTTCTCGTTGCCGAGCAGATCCAGCAATGCCCCTGAGTCCATACAGTTCCTGGTTGATCGCCGGCGCTGAAAAGGGTGTCTGCTTGGCTGAACCAGCAATTTGTGCCGGGTTGGGCGATGCACTTATCTGTGAGTGTGACAAACATACACATGCATGTTCGAGGCGTTCTCAAGCGGCTACTACCTCGGACGGTTGTACGTCGAACCCGCGGACACCGGCCGGGCCGCCATCAACCGGTCGCACCACCAGCGGGTCAACGAACAGCTGTACACCACCGCGGCCGGCGTCTCCCGGACCGACCTCCCGCTCGTGATGAAACTCGGGGGCGCCCACCTCGCGGTCGACGGCCAGGCGGACGTCCCACAGCAGACGCTTGCAGTGCCTGCCGATCGCCTCGACGACCTGAACGTCGACAACCCGCCGACGCTCTCGGAGGTCCTGCTCGCGAAACGCGACCACGCCGCCCGCCTGCTCGACATCGGCGCCGTCTGACACGCGGCGCAACGCCTATACTCGCAGCCCCCCGCGATCACTCCATGCTCGACGACCTCCTCGGGCGCACCGAACTCAAGGCCCGGATCGACGACCTCGAAGCCGAGGCCGACTCCCTCCAGCAGCAACTGGACGCCGAGGCCGACCGCCGCAGCGAGGCGGCCCGCAAGCGCCAGGCGGCAGAGCGCCGCGCCAACGAACTGGAAACGAAAATCGAGGAACTCCAGGACCGACTCGACCGCACGGACTCCGGCGACGCCGCCCCCGAGTTCCGCGACCGCATCGCCCTCACCGGCCGCCGCCGCGACCGCGTCCTCGCCCTCCTAGAGAGCCTCGACGCCGGCCCGGAGGGCGTGCTCACGGCGTACGTCGCCGACGACCCGCCAGCGCAGCTCCGGGACGCCCTCGGAGATCGCGCGCCCCTGGTCGCGCGCGCAGCGCCCTGCCTCGTCGTGCACGACCGCGACGGCATCGTCTCCACGGCGCTCCGGCCGCCGAACCCACCCGAGCCGTTCTGCGAGTGGGGCCAGACGGCGCGCATCGAACGCGACTGGCTCGCGCCCACCGGCCGGTACGCGTTGGCCGTGGTGCGCGCGGACCTGTTCGCGGTTGGCGTCTACCGTGACGGCGACCGCCGCTCCTTCGACGGGTTCACCAGCAACGTGAAAAGCGACCACTCGAAAGGCGGGTTCTCCCAGGCGCGCTTCGAGCGACTGCGCGACGAACAGATCCAGGCCCACCTCGAAGAATGCCAGCGCGCGCTCGCGGACATCGACGCCGACCGGCTGTTCGTCGTGGGCCAAGACACGCTGCTGGACGCGTTCGACGCCGACGCGACCGCCGCCGTCGACGCCACCGGCGACCCCGCCGACGCGCTGGCCGACGCCCACACTGACTTCTGGACGCTCCCGTTGTCGCTGCTGTAGCGGCGGCTCAGAGCCGATAGGTCACGTCGTGACTGCGCCCGCAGCACGGACATACGCGCCGGTACCGGATGTGGCTCCCGTCGGTCACGGACTCCCAGCACCCCGCCTCGTCCTCGTAGCCACAGCCCGAACACGTCACGTCGACGCGTTCGAGGCGGCTGCGCATCCGATCGAGCGCGGTTGTTCCTCGCTGTGTCGCTGCCATACGTGTCAGTACACCACCCACGATCAAATACGCTGTGGCGTGTTCACAAGATCCACGTCTGTGGCGTCAACGAATCACCCCAGCAGTAAACTTACCACACCACAGTGCCACCCACGTGGCATGCGCGTCGCCTTGCTCGCTCACGGCCAGTTCCCCGACCGCGCGAAAACCGCGGTCGGCGTGCTCCGGTACGCCGACTACGACGTGGCCGCCGTGCTCGACCGCGACACCGCGGGCACCCAGGTCGCCGACCACATTACTGGCACACAGGACGCCCCCATCGTCGCCTCGATGGCGGCCGTCGACGCCGCCGTCGACGCGCTCATCATCGGGATCGCGCCCATCGGCGGCGGCTTCGATCCGTCCTGGCGGCCCGACGTCCGGGCCGCCCTCGAACGCGGGGCCGACGTCTCCGCCGGCCTCCATGCCTTCCTCGCTGACGACGAGGAGTTCGCCAGCCTCGCAGCCGAGCACGGCTGCGAACTCCATGATATCCGCCGCCCACCGGACGACCTCGGGGTCGCCGACGGAACCGCACGCGATGTCGACGCCACGGTCGTCACCACCGTCGGCACCGACTGCTCGGTCGGAAAGATGACCGCCACCCGCGAACTCTACGCCGCCGCCCGCGATGTGGGCCTCGACGCGGGGTTCGTCGCCACCGGCCAGACCGGCATCCTCATCGAGAGCGATGGCGTGCCCGTTGATCGCGTGGTCGCCGACTTCGCCGCCGGTGCCGTCGAAGACGCGGTGACCGCCGCCGCCGCCAACCACGACTACGTCTTCGTCGAAGGACAGGCCAGCATCGTCCACCCCGCGTACTCGGGCGTGACCACGAGCGTCCTCCACGGCTCCGCCCCCGACCACCTCGTGCTCTGCCACGAGGCCGGCCGCGGGTCGGTCCACGGCTACGACACCACGCTCCCCCCGATCGAATCGTTCCCGGCGCGCTACGAGCGACTCGCCGCCCCGGTCAGTGACAGCGACGTGGTCGGCGGCATGCTGAACACTCGCCACATCGACGCCGACGCCGACGCCCACGACGCGGTCGCCGACTACGCCACCGCCATCGACGCGCCCGCCACCGACCCCGTGCGGTTCGGCCCCGACGCCGTCCTGGAGGCGATCCGATGAACACCGACTTCGAACGCCGCCAGTTCCCCCTCGAACACCCGTTCACCATCGCCCGCGGCACCCAAGACACCGCCACCGTTGTGACCGTGTCCGTCAGCGACGACGACGGCACCACCGGCGTCGGCGCGGCCGCACCGTCGGCGCACTACGGCGAAACCGCGGCCACCGTCGACGCCGTGCTCCCGGACCTGCTCGCGGTCGTCGAACGCGTCGACGCCCCCGAGCACCTCGCCCGCATCGAGGCGGGGCTGCGCGACGTTGTCAGCGGCAATCCGGCCGCCAGAGCCGCCGTCTCCATCGCCTGCCACGATCTCGTGGCGAAACGCGCCGACTGCCCGCTGTACCAGTACTGGGGATTGGACCCGGCGAACACCGTCGAAACCTCCTACACCATCGGCATCGACGACGCCGAGACGATGCGAGAAAAAACTCGCGCGGCCGTCGACGCGGGCTTCGGCACGCTGAAGGTGAAACTCGGGACGCCCCGCGACGAACAGCGGCTGTCAGCGGTCCGGGAGGCCGCGCCGGACGCGACGATCCGCGTGGACGCCAACGAAGCATGGACACCCCGCGAGGCCGTCCGGAACATCGAACGGCTGGCCGACTACGGCGTCGAATTCGTCGAACAGCCCGTGCCGGCCGACCACCCGGCGGGCCTGCAGTTCGTCCACGAGCGCGCCGCGCTCCCCATCGCCGCCGACGAGTCCTGCATGGTCGCCAGCGACATCCCACAGCTCGCCGACAAGTGTGACATCGTGACCCTCAAACTGATGAAGACCGGCGGGCTCCGCGCGGCCATGCGGCTGATCCACACCGCCACCGCCCACGGCCTGGACGTGATGTGTGGCTGCATGATCGAATCGAACGCCAGCATCGCCGCGGCCGCCCACCTCGCGCCGCTGCTCGACTACGCGGACCTCGATGGGTCGCTGTTGCTGGCCGACGACGACTTCGACGGCGTCCCGATGCCAGCCGGCCACATCGACCTCGCCGCGATCGACGGCCCCGGCACTGGCGCACGAGAATAACCAGCCGTCCGCGAAGCCACCGGCTGTGGGGTGGGTGATTGCTGCTCCGAAATCGAACGCCACGACGCCGGAGCGTAAGAGTAGTGATAGTGAAGCGTCAGCCGTCGTCAGATACGACGGGCGGCGGCGTTACTCGTTGCGAACGAGGTTCGTCGCGCGCGGACCCTTCGGGGATGATTCAATGTCGAACTCGACTTCCTGACCTTCCTCCAGGTCCGGACCGCCGACGTCTTCCATGTGGAAGAATACGTCCTCGTCGTCATCGACGTCGTCTGCGTCAGTCGAAATGAAACCGTAGCCGCCCGTGTCGTTGAAGAAGTCAACCTTACCGGATGCCATTGCAATCAACCGTTGGGCCGACTACGGGATAACACTTCCGAGAGTCACGGTAGCATGGATCGCAGCATCGGCTGTGCAGTGCCTCCACCCCGCTCGGGTGCAGCGGCCGACTGTGACACCTGCGCGGCGACCGCTCCGCGCGTGTGGGGCGGCATGTTCACACCGTCACAACAAGCTTATGAATGTCTCCGAGCGAAGCAGTGATATCATGAGTTCGGTCACTGTGACGCTGCCGGACGGCTCCACGCTTGAGGTGGCGTCCGGCGCGACGGTCGAGGATGTAGCGCACGAAATCGGGCCTGGCCTCGGCCGTGACACAGTTGCGGGCAAGATCGATCACGAGTTGGTGGCCAAAGAGGAGCCGATCTCCGAGGACTGCGAAATCGAGATCGTCACCGACCAGAGCGACGAGTATCTCGACGTGCTCCGGCACACCGCCGCGCACGTGCTTGCGCAGGCGATCCGCCGCCACCACCCCGACGCGAAACTCACCATCGGCCCCTACACCGACGAGGGGTTCTACTACGACATCGCGAACGTCGAGTTGGACGCCGACGACCTCGACGAGATCCAGGCCGAGGCCGCGTCCATCATCGACGACGACCTCGACGTCGAGCGCGTCGAATACGACCGCGCGGACGCCCGCGAGCACTACGCGGACAACGAGTTCAAACGCGAGATCCTGGACGCGGAGGCGGCCGGCGACGGGCCGGTGAGCTTCTACACGCAGGGCGACTTCGAGGACCTCTGCAAGGGCCCACACGTCGACTCGACGGGCGAGATCGGCGGCTTCGAGGTGCTTGAGACGTCCGCCGCCTACTGGCGGGGCGACGAGGAGCGCGAGACGCTGACGCGCGTGTACGGCACGGCGTTCCCCACCGAGAGCGACCTCCAGGAGTATCTGGCGCGCCGCGAGGAGGCCAAAGAACGCGACCACCGCAAGCTCGGCCGCGAGATGGACTTGTTCTCCATCCCGGACGTTACGGGGCCGGGGCTGCCCCTCTATCATCCCAACGGCAAGACGGTGCTGCGGGAGCTCTCGGAGTACGTTCGGGGCCTGAACAGCGAGATGGGCTACGACGAGGTCGAAACCCCACACTTGTTCCGCACGGAACTCTGGAAGCAGTCCGGCCACTACGACAACTACGTCGACGACATGTTCCTCCTCGACGTCAACGACGAGGAGTACGGCCTGAAGCCGATGAACTGTCCGGGCCACGCCACCATCTTCAACGAGGGGTCGTGGAGCTACCGTGACCTCCCGGTGCGGTACTTCGAGGACGGCAAAGTCTACCGCAAGGAGCAGCGCGGGGAGCTCTCCGGGCTCAGCCGGGTGTGGGCGTTCACCATCGACGACGGACACGTGTTCGCGCGCGCCGACCAGATCGAGGCGGAAGTCCGGCGGCTCATGGACACCATCACGGAGGTCCTGGACACCTTCGACCTCGACTACGAGGTTGCGCTCGCCACCCGCCCGGAGAAATCCGTCGGCAGCGACGACATCTGGGAGCAGTCCGAGCGCCAACTCCGGGAGGTGCTCGACCAGCAGGGCGTTGACTACGACGTCGAACCCGGTGACGGTGCCTTCTACGGGCCGAAAATCGACTTCGGCTTCGAGGACGCGCTCGGCCGCTCGTGGGACGGCCCCACGGTCCAACTGGACTTCAACATGCCCGACCGCTTCGACCTTGAGTACACCGGCTCCGACAACGACGCCCACCAGCCGGTGATGATCCATCGCGCCCTCTACGGCAGCTACGAGCGGTTCTTCATGGTGCTCATCGAGCACTACAACGGCCGGTTCCCCACCTGGCTTGCGCCCGAGCAGGTCCGCATCCTCCCGGTCACGGATGACAACCTCGGGTACGCACACCGCGTGAAAAACGAGCTCGGCGACTACCGCGTCGAGGTCGAAGACCGCGACTGGACGGTCGGCAAGAAGATCCAGCAGGCCCACGACGACAACGTCCCGTACATGCTCGTCGTCGGTGACGACGAGGAGGACGCCGACGCCGTTTCGGTGCGGGACCGCCAGGAGCGCGAGGGCAAAGGCGTCGACCTCGCGGAGTTCCGTGCCCACCTCGACAGCGAGGTCGACGGCAAGCGCACCGAACCCGACTTCCTCGACTGACAGCCCCCCGTCGGCGGCGCTCCGTTCGGCTCAGCCGTCGGTGGTGCCGTCGTCGTGGGCGTCCGAGATGGTTCGCGGAGCGACGCCCGCGGTGTCCGGCTGGAGGTCGTCGATGGCGGCTTTCACCGCCCCGAGATCCGGGCTCTCTGAGAGGTCACTGCTGGCCCAGGCGTACCGGATCACGCGGTCGGCATCGATGAGAAACACGGCACGCTCGGGGACGCGGTCGTGGTCTTCGGCCGACGCCTGGAGCACGCCGAAGGCGTCCGCGATCGCGCCCGCGTGATCGCTGAGCAGCGGGAACGTGAGCGCGTACTCGTCGGCGAACGCCTCGTGTGCGTACGTACTGTCCGGCGAAATCCCCCAGACGGCAAGCCCGGGCGTGCAGTCGAACCAGCGCGCGTTCTGGATCGCACACAGCTCCGTTGCACAGACCGGGCTGAAGTCGAACGGGTAGAAGAACAGCACCACCGCCCGGTTGTCCGCGAGCGCGTCCGTGAGTCCCAACCGCGTCTGTGTGCCGTCCGATACGCCCGGCAGCTCGAACGCGGGGGCGCGTGCACCCTCACAGCGCATACTCGGTGTATCTGTGTCATTGCTGATAACGCTACCGGCGCGGCCGGGAGACAGCCGTGGCGCTAACCGTTCGGAGCCCCAACCCCGCTGCATGCATCAGGAAACCGTGCTTGTGCCGGGCGCTCGGGACGTGGAAGCGACCCTCGACGAGCCGGCGGACGGCGACGCGACGGCCTGCGTCGTGGCGTGTCCGCCCCACCCACAGCACCGTGGGCATCGCGGCGACGACCGGCTGCAGGCGGTGGCGGCGGCGCTCGTCGAGGACGGTCTGGCGTGTCTGCGCTTCGATTACGGCGACTGGGACGGCGGCATGGGCGAACGCGAGGACGCCCGCAACGCCATCCGCTGGGCCGGCGAGCGCTACGCCCACACCGCCGTGTTCGGGTTCAGCTTCGGCGGCAGCATCGCTGCGCTCGCCGCCGCAACCACCGAGCACGACCTGTGGGCGGCGTCGCTGCTCGCGCCCACCGCCGAGCTCGCCGCGGGGTTGGACGCCGCGGCCGCGCTCACGGACGTGCCCGCGCCCGTCCAGGTCGCGTACGCCACCCGCGACACCACCGCCGACTGGGAGCCCGTCGTCGAGGCTGCCCGCAGCGACCCCGAGACGACGGTCGCCGAACTCGACGCCGACCACTTCTTCGTCGGCAAGCACGGAACGGTGGCCGCGACGGTCGGCGAGTTCTTGGTCGGGCATCGCCGGGGTCGATAGCGCCTCGCCCTACGTCCGGCGCAATCCGGGAACTCGGGCAGCGAACGGGACCATTCCGCTACACGCACTGCTATCCCTGAGCCACCGGTTCCGGCCGCGTACCGACTCCGGTCGAACCGGTCGTGGCCTCGCCGTCGAACCCAACAGGAGTCCAGCGCCAGCGCCGACGGGGGCGGAATCAGACAGTTCGAGCTGGTCCAGTCGTCCACTAACCGACACGCTTTCGTATTGACCTTTTATCTATGCTAGGAAATGAGAAACGACGACTGCTGTTCCCGGCGGCAATTCGGAACGACACTCGGGGGTATCGGAGTAGCCACGATGATAGCCGGCTGCAGTGCGTTCGGTTTACCTTCGAAAAAGCCGGTCACGGCGAGCACTGAACGATCGCTCTCTCCCGAATCTGGGTCGATGTCGCGCAGTGATTTTGCGGTAGCGGTTGACAACACTCGGGAGACGTACGGCGAAAACGGTATCTGGGGGCTGGCAGCAAGCGAACCCGATCACGGACTCGAATACGTCGGTGCGTGGCAGGATTCAGCGATCGGACACCGGACAGACGACGAACCTGCGTTCACGTCCGACCACCTCCTTGTTCTATACCGGCTTCCCGGATTGCAACTGGACGGTGAGCAGTTCTATCGGGCGTGGCTCTGGAGTGGCGCAGTGCCCGAACCGTCCTCCCAACTCGAAGCCATCCGCCCGTCGATCCATCTCGTTCGTGATTCGGACGACATGCGCCGATACGACCCTGCGAGTACCGCGACCGAGGGGCCGGTCCCCGTTTCGTTCAATACACCTGCTACACCTGGCCCCGATGGGCCGACGATAGAATTCCCCTTGCACGCTGGCAAAGTTGAGTACGCGGCGAAAAAAACGGAGATCGGGGACGCCGGCGGCTACGGGGCCACGTGGACTGGCGCGTACGATTCCGTCCAAGGTGTAAACGCGACCTGCGTGATGAAGTGGCCGGCAGACCGGGCGTACGACATCCGGTGGAACGCGGAAATCAAAGCCACACCGAAATAGTAGACGGCGCTCGTAGTCACGTTGTGCCACCTCCTGACGCGCAACGTGCGCTCCGAAACCGTTTTTGCCGCGCCAGCCGCACACACAGTATGCCGACAGAGACCGAATACGACCCCTCTCTGGGGAGCAAGTTCGTGTTCGTGACCGGCGGCGTGATGTCCGGGCTGGGGAAGGGCATCACGGCGGCGAGTCTCGGGCGACTGCTCTCGAACGCGGGGTTCGATGTTACTGCGGTGAAAATCGATCCCTACCTGAACGTCGACGCGGGCACCATGAACCCCTACCAGCACGGGGAGGTGTACGTCCTCGATGACGGTGGGGAGGTTGATCTCGATCTGGGGAACTACGAGCGGTTCCTCGACGAGGACATGACCTCGGATCACAACGTCACCACGGGGAAAGTCTACCAGGACGTCATCGAGCGCGAGCGCTCGGGCGACTACCTCGGGAAGACCGTCCAGATCATCCCGCACGTGACCGACGACATCAAGCGCCGCGTGCGCGAGGCCGCCGAAGGCAGCGACGTCTGCCTGGTGGAGGTCGGCGGCACGGTCGGCGACATCGAGGGGATGCCGTTCCTCGAAGCGCTCCGGCAGTTCAGCCACGAGCAGGACGACGAGGACATCCTGTTCACACACGTGACCCTGGTGCCGTACTCGAAAAACGGCGAGCAGAAAACCAAACCCACACAGCACTCCGTCAAGGAACTTCGGTCGATCGGCCTCCAGCCGGACATCCTGGTCGGGCGCTGCGAGGACCGCCTCGATCCCGACGTGCGCGAGAAGATCGCGCTGTTCTGTGACGTGCCCATGGACGCCGTGTTCTCCAATCCCGACGTGGAGGACATCTACCACGTGCCCCTGACCGTCGAGGAGGAAGGCCTCGACCAGTACGTCATGGAACAGTTCGATATGGTTGAGGACGCCCTGCCGGCCGCCCAGCGGTCGACGGAGTGGCGGGATCTCGTCACCCGCGAGCGCACCGGCGAGGTGGACATCGCGCTCGTCGGCAAGTACGCCCTGGAAGACGCCTACATGAGCATCCACGAGGCGCTCAAGCACGCCAGCCTGGAGGCCGGCGTGGAAGTGAACGTGTTGTGGGTTGACTCCGAGAAGATGCACGACCACCACGAGCGCCGCATCGCCGACGCCGACGGGATCGTCGTCGCCGGCGGGTTCGGCTCGCGTGGCACGGCGGGCAAAATCGACGCCATCCAGCACGCCCGCGAGCACGACGTGCCGTTCCTCGGGCTGTGCCTGGGCTTCCAGCTTGCGGTCGTGGAGTACGCGCGCAACGTTCTCGGGATGACGGGCGCGCACTCCGCGGAGATCGACGAGGACACCGAGTACCCGGTCATCGACCTGCTGCCCGAGCAGTACGACCTCGAAGACCTCGGCGGGACGATGCGGCTGGGCGCACACGAGACCGCCATCGAACCCGGAACCCTGGCCCACGACCTGTACGGCGCCACGTCGTGCACGGAGCGCCACCGCCACCGCTACGAGGTCAACCCCGAGTACATCGACGACCTCACCGCCGACGGCCTGACGTTCTCCGGCGAGGCCGGCAACCGCATGGAGATCGTCGAACACGACGACCACCCGTTCTTCTTCGGGACGCAGTTCCACCCCGAGTATCGGTCGCGGCCGACGCGAGCGAGCCCGCCGTTCGTCGGGCTGCTTGACGCCGTCCTCGAACGGGCGGACGTGGCTCCTGCTGGCAGCGACGCCGACGTGGAGGTGACGAACTGATGGTGGACGTCGACTCCTTCGTCGAGGACGCCCGCGCGGAGATCAGCGAGGCGCTCGGCGACGAGACGGCCATCATCGCGCTGTCCGGCGGCGTCGACTCCTCGACGGCGGCCGCACTGGCCTACGAGGCCGTCGGCGACCAGCTCGTCCCGGTCTACGTCGATACCGGCCTGATGCGGAAGGGCGAAACCGACGAGATCCGGGAGGTCTTCGACTACATGGACAGCCTCCGGGTTGTGGACGCCAGCGACCGCTTCTTCGACGAACTGGCCGGCGTCACCGACCCCGAGGAGAAGCGCCACGCCATCGGCGAGCAGTTCATCCGGGAGTTCGAGACGGTCGCCGAGGAGGTCGACGCCACCCAGCTCGTGCAGGGCACCATCTACCCCGACCGCATCGAGAGCGAGGGCACGATCAAGAGCCACCACAACGTCGGCGGGCTGCCCGAGCGCGTCGGTTTCGAGGGGATCGTGGAGCCGATGCGCGACCTCTACAAGGACGAGGTGCGGGAGGTCGCGCGCCACCTCGGCCTCGAAGAGATCATCAGCGAGCGCATGCCGTTCCCGGGCCCCGGGCTCGCGGTGCGCGTCATCGGTGAGGTCACCCCTGAGAAGGTCGCGGTCTGTCGGGAGGCCACCCACATCGTCGAGGACGAACTCGAAGCCTACGAGCCGTGGCAGGCGTTCGCCGCCGTACTCGGCCGCGCCACCGGCGTCAAGGGCGACAACCGGGTGCACGGCCACGTCGTCGCCGTGCGGTCCGTCGAGTCACGGGACGGCATGACCGCACGCGCCCAGGAACTGGAGTGGGAGACCCTCCAGCGGCTACAGTCACGCATCGCCGGCACCATCGACGAGGTGTCGCGGGTCGTCTACGACGTGACCCACAAGCCGCCGGCGACGATCGAATACGAGTAACCCGCCCCCGCGACTCGGCAGGTTCTTGAACGCGCCGCCCCCAGCTACCAGCATGCACGCACTCGTCGTCGGTGGCGCTGGCACCGACATCGCGGACGCGCTCGAAGCTGAGGGCGTCGACGTGACCCGCCTCGAAGGCGTGGTGTCCGGCGACCGCCTCGAAGACGCCGGCGTCGCGGACGCCGACCTGTTGGTGGTCGCGGACAGCAACGAGGCGACCGCGGTCCCGGTCGCCCACGAGCACAACCCCGACATCCGAACTGTCGCGTACACGGGCGACGGCGTCCCCGAGTTCATCAAGGGCGTCCTGGATCTGACCGTCGATCCCGCCCTGTTGGACGCCACCGCGGTCGCCGAAGAGCTGGCTGCCTAACTCCTCTCCCGACGGTTTCGGGCTGTGACACGGGCGTCTCACAGCGAGAGCGCCAGCGGCCGCCCGGGGTGGGCGTCGGCGGGGTCGTCGACGGCGGCCGACACCGGGCTGACGTGCTCCCAGCAGACGAACGTCTCGACCCGCCCCGGTTCGTACAGGAAGTAGTCCGCGGGCTTCGGGCAGCGGTCGCAGATGGGGTCGCCCTCGCAGCCGTCGAGCGCCGCCGACAGCGCCGCCGGAGCACCGTCGTCGTGTGAACCCGACATACATGCCAGGTACGGCGCGCTCCCACTTGAAATTCGGCCCCGTGGGACGGACCTACGGCGAGCGACGGTCCAACACCGGGATCTCCGCCAGGCGCTGCTCGTCCAGTGCGTCCCAGTCGATGCCACTGGGCGTGTCATCCTCGTGGGTGGTGGTGATCGTTCGGTCCGGCGTGACCACGTACTCCATCGGCACGTCGTGGGCGGCGGTCGGCACAGCGTCGTCGACGACCTGGCGCTCGTGGACGGTCGTCACAGTCGCGGTGTCGTCGTCGACGCGCCCGAACGCCCGCAGCAGCGCGAACTCCAGGTCGCTGTACCCCTCCCCTTTCCCGACGCGCTCGCCGCGGTCGGTGACCGCGACGCTCCCCGACACGATGAGGTCGATGGGATCGACGTCCCCGGGACCGACCGGGTCGCCGTACTCCTCGATCCCCGACACCGTCGTGGCGGCGTCGATGTCGTCGATGGTCGTTGGGTCGAGGCGCAGGAAACACTCCTCGTCGCGCAGCCGCGGCACCGCCGCGTACAGTGTCTTCCCCGCGCGCAGCGCCGCCCGCCGCACCGGCAGCTGGGGGGCGTCGGGGTTCGCCTTCACGGTCTCAGCGCGCTGCCACACGTCCGTTTCGGTGAGGCGGGCGGCGGCCTCATCGGCACCGGCGTAGTTCGGGATGCGGCCGTGTGGCGGGAACGGGAACCGCGCCACGCCGCTGTCTTCGAGGTCGTCCCAGACGCGCTCTCGGAGGCGGTATTTGTCCGTCATGCGTCAGTGTTGTGGCCGGCTAGTCCGGCGAGGTGCGCAAGCTCGGGCAGAATGATTTCGTCGGTCCCCAGCGTGGCCGCGTGCTCGCTGCCCGGCAGGCAGAACACGAGCGTCCCGCCGACCACGCCGCCGGTGGCCCGCGACCCGATGATCTTGGTGCCGATGTCCGCGGCCGACCGCCGCCGGAACTCCTCGCCGAACCCCGGCAACTCCATGTCGAACAACGGGCGGGCGGCGTCGACGGTCACGTCGTCGGGGGTCACGCCGGTTCCGCCGGTCGTGATCACGGCAGCCACGTCGTCACGTCCCGTGAGATTGTCGAGTGCGCCCTGCACGCGGTCGTACCGGTCGGTCACCAGCTCCCGCGTCGCCACTTCGTGGCCGGCCGCCTCGACGGCCGCGACGACGGCGTCGCCGGCCGGGTCGTCGGACAGCGACCGCGACGACGACACCGTCACCACGGCGACGCCGACCTGCGAGACGTCGTCGTCGTGGTGGGCGTCAGTGGAGTCCTCGTTGTCGGGGGTGGACTCCGCCGTGCCGTCATCGCTGCTCTCTGCAGCGTCGTCGTCGTCATCGTTGCGCCGCGTGTTCCGCGACTGAAAGTCGACCATACATCCACGTGGGCGGCCACAGTGATAAGACTGTGAGCCTGCGCGTCGCCGGGGCGTACAGTTTTGCCGTGGGGGAGCGACCACGCCGATATGCAGGCAGTCACCTTCGACGGCCACGGCGGCACCGGCGTGATCGACTACCGGACGGTCCCGGAGCCCGATCTCGGGGCCGACGACGTGCTCGTGGACGTGCGCGCCGGCGCACTCAACCACCTCGACGTGTGGACGCGTCGCGGCATGCCGGGGATCGACCTCTCGATGCCACACGTCCCCGGCAGCGACGCCGCCGGCGTGGTCTCGGCGGTCGGGGCGTCGGTGACCCGGTTCGAACCCGGGGATCGGGTGGCGGTGCTCGCGGGAGTCTCGTGTGGGCAGTGTGAGTTCTGCCGGCACGGCGAGCCCGCGCTGTGCGCGTCGTTTCGGGTGCTCGGCGAGCACGTGCCGGGCGTGCACAGCGAGCGCGCGGCGGTCCCGGCGGACAACCTGATCGCCGTGCCCGAGCACGTCGACTGGGAGACGGCAGCGGCCGCACCGCTGGTGTTCCAGACGGCGTGGCGCATGCTCAACACGCGGGCGGACGTGTCCCCCGGGGAGTCCGTGCTCGTGCTCGGTGCCAGCGGCGGCGTCGGGCACGCCGCCGTCCAGATCGCCGCCCACGCCGGGGCCGAGGTGTTCGCGACGGCGAGCACCGAGCAGAAGCTCCAGTACGCCGCGGAGCTCGGTGCCGACCACGTCGTGAACTACACCGAGACGAACTTCGCCGACGAAATTCGCGCGCGAACCGGCAAGCGCGGCGTCGACGTCGTCGTCGATCACGTCGGCGAGGCGACCTGGGACGACTCCCTGCGCTCTCTCGCGAAGGGCGGCCGTCTGGTCACCTGTGGGGCGACCACCGGCGGCCGCCCGGAGACCAACGTCCAGCGCGTGTTCTGGAACCAACTGGACATCCTCGGGTCGACGATGGCGACGCCGGGCGAGGCCGACGCCGCCCTCGAACACGTCTGGGACGGCACCTTCGACGTCCGGATCAGGGACGTGCTCCCGATGCGTGAGACTGCCCGCGCCCACGAACTGCTGGAGAACCGAGAGGGCTTTGGGAAAGTAGTCGTTAAACCGGACAACGAACTCGACTGATGGTCCAGACCCACGAACCCCAGGAGGCCGCCGGTACAGACGACATGAGCAAGCGGTCCCAGTGGCTACTCGTCGCCGCGCTCGCCGTTTGCGGGCTGGCTGCGCCCGCGTTCATCTACTGGGCCGGCGCGGGCAGCTTCGGGCTGGGGTTCCGTGACACCTACCTCACGATCCCGATGATTCCCGCCGTCCTCTTGGGTGTGGTCGGCGTCTGGACGGCCGTTCGGGGCTGACCCGACGGTCGCGGCCACGCTTCGACCGGCACGGGATCGGCCGGCTTCCCGTTTAGCGCACGGCGACCGCCTGGCGCTCGAACGCCTCGCCGGTCCACAGCCACGCGTCCAGTATCGGCGGCCGCGCCGCCAGCGACGCCACGACGTACACACGGTCGGGCCACTGGGCGTGCTCGCGGTCGGTCGCGCTCGGCCGGCCCGGCCCGACCGGGTGGCTGTGATAGAACCCCACGACCTCCCGACCGACTGCGGCGGCCTCGTCGAACACTGCCAGCGTCGCCTCGGGGTCCAGCTCGTACCGCACGCGGGGCGCGTCAGCGACGTTCGGCACCCGTCGGACCGCCGTCACGCGCCGCAGGTCGCCGTCGCGCTCGCCGACGAACACGCCACACGCCTCACGGGGCGTGTCCGCCTGTGCGTGATCGAGCACTGAGTCATAGCCCTCCCTCGTGAGGACGAACACGGCTCGCGTTTGGCACGCCAGTACAAAAGTCGCGGTGGTGTGTGGGATTACGCCCGGGTGCCGTCGGGGACGGGGTCGGCGTCGCCCTCGAAGTCCCGCCGCATTGCGATCTCGAACCACGGGCACAGCCGGAGCTGGCGGTAATACCGGGGGTTCTCGTAGAGGTCTTCGTAGTCGACCCACATCGCGCCGCCGACCTCCTCGGGGTCGCGGTCGAAGCTGGTGTCGTGCAGCGTCGCCTGCAGGACCGCACAGACCTCCCATTCCAGGCCCTCGTCGAGGTAGCGGCGCTTGTATTCGAACCGGTCGGTGATCTCCAACTTGTCGTACTGGTGTGGTTCGATCCCGAGCTCTTCGGCGAGGCGCTGGCGGGTCGCGTCCACCTGGCTCTGCCCCTCGATGGGATGGCTGGCGACCGTGCCGTCCCAGTGTGTGTCCCAGAGGCGCTTGCGGTCGGCGCGCTGGGCCAGCAGCACGCGGCCGTCCTCGTCGAACAGCAGACACGTGAACGCGCGATGCCGGACGCCGTCGCCGGTGTGCGCGTCGAGGCGGTTGGCCAGCCCCGTGCGCTCGTCGTCGGGGGTGACTGCGATCACGTCCTGCGTGGCGTTTTCGGCGGTCTCGTCCTCGCGGTCGGTCTTCCCCGACCCGGGGCTGCTTCGGTCGGCTTCGCTCATGCTGTCACGCATGACCACCCTGCCTAATAGCGCTTCGACTCACCCCAGCTTCTCGTCGAGGATCAGCCGCGTGCGCGTGGACACCACCACGTCCTGCTCGCGGGCTCGCCGCATCAGATCGTTGACGCCGCTGGTGTCGGCGGCGTCCACGATGAGCACGATGTCGTCTTCCCCCGAGACCTGCCACACGAAGTCGACGGCGTCCCACTCGACCATTCGGTCACCCACCACGTGGGTGTCGGCGTCCATCGCGACCCCGATCTCGATCATCGCCTTGACGTTCCCCGTCGAGGTCGACACCGTGAACCGCTCGATGACGCCGTCGTCGACGAGCTGGTCGACGCGGTTTCGGATGGTGCCCTCGCTGACGCCGATGTCGTCGGCGATCTCCGTGTAGGGGGTGCGGGCGTCGCGCCGCAGCGTGTCGAGGATCTGCTGGTCGATGTCGTCCATGACTGGTGTTGTGCCACGCACCGCAAAAGAGTTACGAATTTCGTAACTAAGCTACGAAGAAAAGATTTATACTCGGCGAATACGTGGCAATGTCGTAATGTCCGACGCGTACCTCGCGCTCGAAACCGGCGACGTGGTCGAAGCCACAGCCCGCGCCCCGGGGATGGCGCGCGGCGAACTCGTCTTCACCACCGCGTACACCGGCTACGAGGAGAGCCTCACCGACCCGTCCTACGAAGCCCAAGTGCTCACGTTCGCCTACCCCCTCATCGGCAACTACGGCGTCCGTCCCGAACGCACCGAATCCGACCGCGTTCACCCCAGCGCCGTCGTCGCCCGCGAGCTCACCGACGACGTGGCCGACTGGCTGCGCACCGAGGGCGTGCCCGCCGTCGACGGCATCGACACCCGCGACCTCGTGTTGGACATCCGCGACGGCGGCGCGATGCAGGTCGGCATCGCCGCCGGCCCCGACGCCAGCCCCGCCACCGCCCGCGCCCAACTCGCCGACTGCCCACGGCTCTCGGCCCGCACGGAGATCGGCGCCCACGTCAGCGTCGACACCGCCGAAACCCACGGCAACGGCGACACCACCGTCGCGCTCGTCGACTGCGGCGCGAAACGCTCCATCATCGACGCGTTCGTCGCCCGCGGCGCGACCGTCCACCGGCTCCCCTACGACGCCACGCCCGCCGACATCGCTGCCGTCGACCCCGATCTGCTGTTCATCTCCAACGGCCCCGGCGACCCCGCGAACTTCGACGCGGCCGAACACCTCGTCGACGAGTACATCGGCACCGTCCCCATCGCCGGCATCTGCCTGGGTCAACAGATCGTCGCCCGCGCGCTCGGCGGCGACACCGAGAAAATGGACTTCGGCCACCGTGGCGTCAACCAGCCGGTCCTCGACCACGACTCCGGGCGCGTCGTCATGACCACACAGAACCACGGCTATACCGTCGCCGACCCCGGCGACCTCACCGTCACGCAAGTCAACGTCAACGACGGCACGCCCGAGGCGCTTGACTCCGCGCCCCTCGACGTTCTCACCCGCCAGTACCACCCCGAAGCCAACCCCGGCCCCCACGACACGCGCGGGTTCTTCGACGACGTGCTCGCGATGGCTGACGCGTCCTACACGCCCGCCACCGCTGACTGAGGCCGCCCCAGCGCCCCTCGTTTCTCGGCTCTCAACACGCCACCGGCCGGGTCTCACCCCGTGCGACCGGTCACCCCCACGTCTCGTCGTTGACCGGCCGGTCGGCGACCGGCATGGCCTCACGGGCACCGTCGGCCGCCGCGATCCCCTCACGCATCGCCTCCGCGGCCGCCACCGTGGAGACGTACGGGATCTCGGCCTCGACAGCCGCGGTCAGCGCGTCGCGGTCGTCGCTGACGAGGAACTCGACCTCGCCGCGACGGATCGCCGCCGGCACGTCTTTGACCGTCACGACCTCGAACCGCTCGCCAAGCCCCTCGACCAGAAGGTCGACGACCGCCGTCGACCCGGGTACGGGTGCGTTGGACGCCGCCACCTGGGCCTTCCAGTAGGCCATCCCCGGATCGCTGGCGGTGCCCATCACCTCGCCCGTGGACTTCATCTCCGGGCCGAGGCGCGGATCCGACCCCGGAAGCCGGTCGAACGGCAACACCACCTCTTTGACGCTGTACTGCTCGGGTACGCCCTCGCTTGCGTCGAGGTCGGCCAGCGACTCGCCGGCCATCACCTTCGCCGCGAGCTTCGCGATCGGGACGCCGGTCGCCTTCGAGACGAACGGAACGGTGCGCGAGCTCCGCGGGTTCGCTTCGAGGACGTACACTTCGCCGTCCTGGACGGCGAGTTGGACGTTCAACAGTCCCACCGTGTCCAGCGCCCGCGCGATCTCGGTGGTGACCTCCCGAACCCGCGCGAGGATGTCGTCGCCGAGCCCTCGTGGCGGAATCACGCACGCCGAGTCCCCGGAGTGGACACCCGCGCTCTCGATGTGCTCCATCACGCCGCCCACCAGCACGTCCTCGCCGTCGCTGACGGCGTCCACGTCGAGCTCGACGGCGTCGGCGAGGAACTCGTCGACGAGAACCGGCTTCTCGGGGCTGACCCGGACGGCCTCCTCGACGTAGCGGCGGAGCTCGTCGTCGTCGTGCACGATCTCCATCGCGCGCCCACCGAGCACGTAGCTCGGGCGAACCAACACCGGATATCCGACCTCGGCGGCGAGCTCCAGCGCGCCCGCCACACTGGTCGCAGACCCCCCGTCGGGCTGGCTGATGTCGCGCTCGTCGAGCAGCCGATTGAAGCGGTCGCGGTCCTCCGCGAGATCCATCGCGTCCACGTCCGTCCCCATGATCTCACAGTCGAGGCCGCGGCGCTCCAGCTCGGCTTCGAGGGGCGCGCCCACGTCCACGCTGGTCTGGCCGCCGAACTGCACCATCACGCCGTCGGCGTTCGTCGCCTCCACGACGTCCGCGACCTCCTCCGCCGTGATCGGCTCGAAGAACAGCCCGTCGGAGGTGTCGTAGTCCGTCGACACCGTCTCCGGGTTGTTGTTCACCACGTGGGCGTCGATGCCCGCCTCGCGGAGCGCGCGCACGGCGTGCACCGTACAGTAGTCGAACTCCACGCCCTGCCCGATGCGGATGGGGCCGCCCCCGACGATGACCACGCTGTGGGCGTCCCGGTCGGCCCGCACGTCGCTTCCCGTCGATCCCTGCGAGCGCGCCGAGTAGTAGTACGGCGTCGAGGCCGCGAACTCGCCCGCACAGGTGTCGACCTGCTTGAACGTCCGCTCGGGGGCTGTCGCCGCCACGTCGTCGACGGCCACGTCACCGCCATCCGACGCCAACGCCGCGACCGCGCTGTTCGTGTACCCGAGCGCGGCCGGCGTCGCAACGTCGCCCTCGCTTGCGGCCGCGGAGGCCGCGGCGACGTTCTGGAAGCGCTGCAGATACCACTCCCGGAAGCCCGTGTGGTCGTTCACGTCGCCGACAGTGAACCCGCGCTCGAACGCCTCGAAGACGGCGTAGGGCCGGTCGGGACTCGGGCGTTGGAGGTAGTCGGCGGCGAGTTCGTCGTCGCTGACGGTCGCCCAGTCGACGCTCGGATCGTACTCGCTGGAGCGCAGCGCCTTCAGCAGGCTCTCCTCGAAGGTGCGCCCGATGGCCATCGCCTCCCCCGTGGACTTCATCGCCGTCGACAGCTCGAAGTCCACCTCGGGGAACTTGTCGTTTGGCCACCGGGGCACTTTCGTCACCACGTAGTCGATGGCCGGCTCGAAGGCCGCCGTGGTCTGGCCGGTGATCTCGTTGTCGATCTCGTGGAGGCGCTTGCCGAGCGCGACCTTCGCGGTGACCCGCGCGATGGGGTAGCCGGTCGCCTTCGACGCCAGCGCCGAGGACCGCGAGACGCGCGGGTTGACCTCGACGACCCGGTACTCGCCGCCGGGCGTGCCGTCGTCGCGCCACGCGAACTGGATGTTGCAGCCGCCCTGGATGCCCAACTCGCGGATGACCGCGACGGCGGCGTTGCGCATCTCCTGGTGGCCGTCGTCCGGGATGATCTGGCTGGGCGTGACGACCGTGGACTCGCCGGTGTGGATGCCCATCGGGTCGATGTTCTCCATGTTGCAGACGATGATGCAGGAGTCGCCGGCGTCCCGCATCACCTCGTACTCCAGTTCGACCCACCCGGTGATGGACTCCGTGACCAGCACCTCGGCGTTCCGCGAGAGCCGCAGGCCCGTGCGCACCCGGTCCACGAGCGCCTCGAAGTCGTGGACGACACCGGAGCCGCTGCCGCCCAGCGTGTACGTCGTCCGCGCGATCACCGGCAGCCCGCCGACCGCCTCGACCGCGTCGTCGACGCGCTCTCGCAGCGCCCCCTCGTCGATGTCCGTTGCCGTCTCGTCGTCGCCGAGCGCGATGGTCGTCGAGGCCGGCACCGGCTGGCCGAGGTCCGCCATGCGCTGGCGGAACAGGTCGCGGTCCTCGGTCGCGTAGATGGTGTCCAACGGCGTCCCCATCACGTCGACGTCGTGTTCGTCGAGGACGCCCTGCTCGGCCAGCGCTGCCGTGACGTTCAGGCCGGTCTGGCCGCCCAGCCCGGCGATGACGCCGTCGGGGTCCTCCTGCTCGATGACCTCGGCGATGGCGTCGGGCTCGATGGGCTCGATGTAGACCGCGTCGGCCATCTCGGGGTCGGTCATGATGGTCGCTGGGTTGGAGTTCACGAGCACAACCCGCGCGCCCTCCTCCTGGAGCGCGCGACAAGCCTGCGCGCCCGAGTAGTCGAACTCCGCTGCCTGGCCGATCTGGATGGGGCCGCTCCCGATGAGCAGTATCGTCCGGCTGTCCTCGGTCATGTGTTACCCAGCTAGCGTACGGTCATCGTAATAAATCACACGGACTCGTTCGACTATCGGAATCAAGTTGCGAATATCGTAGAATTGACCTCGTGACGATGAGTCGGATCTCACCACGCTACCCAAACGGCTTTACCTTGTACCCGTGACACCTACGCGATGAAAGTCGCTCGTTGGTAACGTTGGGGTCGCCCCGCCGGGCCCGCACGGCGCGGTAGCACCGGCCACCCGTGTTCTCACCCGCCCAGCGACGGCTACCGTGGCCGCAGTAACACCACACACCACCGACGATGACAGACGACACCACCACGACGACGGCACAGCACACCGACCGAACCACCGCACTCGCAGCCCACGCGACCGAACTGCACGGAACAGACCCCACCAGGCCCATTGACGACCTCGACGCACTCCGCGCCCACCTCACCGACGCCCGGTTCGTCGGCCTCGGTGAGGTTACCCACGGGACTCGCGAGTGCTTCCAATTCAAACACCGGATCGTCCGATTCCTCGTCGACGCGCTCGGCTGCCGGGCGTTCGCGCTCGAAGCCAACTTCTCGGAGACGCTCGCCATCGACGACTACGTCGTCCACGGGGACGGCGACCCACGCGAGGCACTCGACGGCATCTACTTCTGGACGTGGAACGTCGAGAGCGTCCTCGCGCTCGTGGAGTGGCTGCGCGCGTTCAACGCCGACCGCCCCGTCGGCGACCGGGTTCGGTTCTTCGGCGTGGACGCCCAGTACACGCAGGGCGCGGTCGATGCGCTCCGCGCGTTCTTCGACACAGTGGACCCCGCGTTCCTCGGCACCGTGCGTGGCAACCTCGACGAAGCCGCCGACGACGGCACCCCACCACAGCAAGACGACGCGATCGACACGCAGGTCGCCGCAGTAGACCGCCTCGCTCCTCGAATTCGGAACCGCCTCGATGCGCACCGCACCGAATACGCCGCCGAAACCAGCGCCGACCGCGTGGCACTCGCACGACGGCACTGCCGCGTGCTCGAACAGGCGACCGAACGCAAACGCCACTTTCCCGACGCCCTCCGGGAGGCCGACACGCTGACCCACGCACGAGTCCGGGACGAAGCGATGGCCGAGAACGCCGAGTGGGTGCGGGAGTTCACCGGCACCGACATCCTTCCGGTCTGGGCACACGACGCGCACATCGCCCGCACCGGCCTCCAGTACGGCGAGCGCGTCCCCTCGCTCGGCCAGCACCTCGCCGCCCGCCACGGCGACGACTACTGGGCGATCGGGTCCGCCTTCGCGCGCGGCGGTTTCCAGGCCATCGACACTGCCGAAGACACCGAGAACGAACTCATCGGCCACGAACTCGACGACCCGCTGGACGACACCATCGAAACGGCGCTGGATGACGCAGTCGGCTCGCCCGCCGTGCTGTCGCTCCGACAGGCCCGAGCGGACGACCGGTTGGCCGGCTGGCTCGCCGAACGGCCCCATTTCCAGACCGGCGCAACGTTCGACCCGACCAGCCCCGCAGCCGAACTCGTCACGTACGATTACACCGTCGCCTTTGACGCGCTCGCGTTCCTCCCCGAGACGACCCGGGCGCGGCCGCTCGACGAGTAGCCGGCTGACTGGCACCGACGGCGACGAGAGCAGCGGCTCAGACCGCCGTGTCGTACTCGTCCTCGAAGTCCCGCTGCTCGCGGTAGATGGCCACGAACTCCTCGACGTCGAACGCCTCCAGTTGCTCCTGGAACTCCGTCTTCGAGGACTCCACCTCAGCGTGGCTGACGGCGTGGTCCATCAGCTCCACGACGAGCTCGACGACGACCCGGTGGAGTTCGCGGGCGTCGAGGTCCGTCACCCAACACATCGCGTACCCAACGCTGCCGTTCTCGCTGGCGTCGATAGCGGTGATATCCTCGGGCAGCTCTTCGAGCACGGCCCCCATCAAGTGCGGGGTGCCGAACTCCTCGAAGTCGTCGCCGTCAGCCGGCTCAACGGCGTCCTTGAGCACGTCCACGATGGATTCTGGCACCCACCGCGACGGCGGATGCATATCCATCACGACGGCGTGTGTGTCGCCACACGCACACGCGTAGTTCCGCATCCCCATGTCGAAATCCTTCATGTGCGCTTGTTCACCACACGGCAGGTCCACCCAGTCGTCGTCGGCTTGCTCCGTTCCGGGGACGCGTGGCTCCGTCATCGTGTGGGTGTTGGCGTCGGCACCGAATAAGCGCCGCGGACCGCGCCCGGACAGGGGCTACGGCCAGTCGTCGCGCTCGGGCTCGTCGGGCATCGGGTCGGGCTCGTCTGCCTCGGCGATCTCCCAGTCGGCGTTCTCCGCGGCGGCCTCCAGGGTGAGATACTCCCAGTCGACCCGCTCGGCGAGCTCGCGGTCCTCGTCGTCGATCCCGACGAAAACGTGTCGCTCCGTGTCGAACTGCTCTTTGACCGACTGGAGGCTGTCGGCGCGGCTCTTCGGCCCGGAGAAGAAGTCCTGACGGATGCGCCGCTTGCGGGTGAAGTTGGTGACGACGTAGGTCGGCTCGTCGGAGACCACGCCGACGTACTCGGTCCACTGGCGAGCGCCGGCGAACGCGGTCCCGGGTTTGGCGAGCTGCTTGAGTGCAGACAGCTCGAAGGCGAGTGTCATGTCCGTGCTCCCGCCGGATTGGCTCATGCCGGGGAATGGGGTGCGGACGGGAAAAACGGCTTCGGTTGGGGTAGGGGTGTGGCTCGGACCAGTCAGCGCGCGACGGTGATCCGGTAGTAGCTGGTGAACCGTACGACCTCGCCGTCCGTGAACGCCGCTGCGTCGTCGTCGTCGAGGTGGACCGCGCCGCCTGTGGCGGCCTCGTGCAGCGTGTCCTGTGCGTGGTCGTCCAGTTCGTCGAAGTCCCGAACGGGTGCGTGCGTACCGCCGTCGGTGGCGGCTGCACCGGGGGACTCGGCTTTCGTGGCGTGGATCGTTGGATTCATCCGGTCACCGGCACGCGTGTGCCAAGTTACCATACATAGTTCAATGACTTAACTCTATTGGCCGTTCACACGCCATCCGCCACACAGAAACGCCCCGTCGGACACGACACAGCACCGGCGACGCCCGCTACTGCTGTGTCGCCGCGCCGAGCTCGTCCATCTCGAAGTTGTCCTGGAGCAACACGTCCTGTTGGTCCGCCACGACCGCCTCCTCCTTGATGAGCTGCTTGTACTTCGACTGCGGTGCCAGGTTCCCGATCAGAACGCCGCCGACGAGCTGGCCGTCCTTGAACGCCAGCCGCCGCCACTCGTTGTCCCCGTAGGACCGCTCGCAGGTCTCGTCGCCGATCGTCGGGAAGCCAAACGAGAGGAACGGGAAGTCGAAGTGCGTGATCGAGTACGACGACACCCAGCGGAACGGCTCGATCTCCACGTCGTGGCCGCTGTCAGCCAGCATCGTCCGCCCCGCGAGCGCACCCTGCTGCTTCGCGGACCCCCACGACCCGTTCTGCGCGCGCTCGTCGAGGATCGTGTCCCAGTACTGTGTGATGTCGCCGGCCGCGTAGATGTCGTCCACCTCGGTCCGCATGTACTCGTCGACGTGGACGCCGTTCTCGATGGTCGCGTCCGTGTCCTGGAGGATCTCCACGTTGAAATCCAGGCCGATAGCCACCCCGGCGAAGTCGGCGTCGTGGCGGACGCCGTTCCCGTCGACGGCGGCCGCGAGTGCGCCGTCGTCGTCGACCTCGAAGTGATCCACGCCGGACTCGAAGACGGGCTCGACGCCCTTCTCGCGGAGCCCCTCGTGGATGATCTCCGCGCCCGCCTCGCTGAGCGCGTACCGCCACCAGCGGTTCCCCCGCATCAGATACTTGGCGTCGACGTCCTGGCCACCACAGATCGCCGCCAGGTCGATCCCAAGCAGGCCCGCACCGACCACAACCCCGGTGTCGGCCGCCTCGGCGTGCTCCCGGATGCGGCGCGCGTCCTCGAACGTCCAGAAGTGATGGACGCCGTCGGCGTCGGCGTTCTCGACGGGGAGGTCGTTGGGCGTGCCCCCCGCCGCCACCAGCAGCTTGTCGTACTCGATCTCGGTGCCCTCGTGGGTTTCGACCGTGTGGGCGTCCGGGTTGATCCGGGTGACCAGCGTGTTCAACTGGATGTCGATGTCGCGCTCGTCGTACCACTCCGGATCGTGAATGCTGATCGGGGCCTCCGGGAGCTTGCCCTTCGCGTACTCCTTGATGAGAATCCGGTTGTACAACGTCTCCCCTTCGTCTGTGAGGACAGTGATGTCGGCGTCCGGAGCCTCCTCGTGGATGGCTTCGGCGGCGGAGCTGCCCGCGATGCCGTCTCCAATGATCACGTACGATGCGCTCATACTGGGGGGTCACGCCTCCAGGGTTAATGTGGGTTGCCATCTCCTCGCCGGCCGGAATTCCGCCGTATCGTCGCCCCAGCAGTCCCACGCCGCAGCGCCAGCACACGACACCGCCGCCTCGCCGTTCCGCCGGATGGGGTCACGGGGAACACGCCGCCCATCCGACCGCTATATAGCGTTCCCACGCCCTCTATACCGCCAGTTCTGCACTCTGGTGTCGATTCCTGCGCATAATTCAGATAAACTATAATGCTAGTTTATTACCTGTCCCGACGACAGTCCGCATGTCTCCACACCGGAGACGGACCACCAATGCAGGACCAGTCAGGATTCCGCCAGCAGCAGCTATCGACAGCCCAACAGCGCGCACGCCCGGTCGACGCACGATACGCCCAGTCCGGAACGGTCCGCCAACAGCAACCGGCACAGCAGTCCATCGCCCAACAGCAGCCCATGGCCCGCCCGCAGCCGGTAGCCCAGCAACAGCCCGCCGCACAGCAGCCCGCACAACAGGCATACAAGCAGCCCCGCCAGCAGCCGCCGGCCGAACGCGCCCCGAACTCGAAGATGGCAGCGCCACGGCAGCCTTATGCCCAGCAGCCATCCGCACAGCCGGCGCGCTCGATCCCTGCCCAGTCAGCCGCCGCCAACCCGAACGCGCAGCGGACCCCCAGTACCTGGCAGGCCCAGCAGTCGCAGCCGCGCCAGCCACAGTTCCGACAGCCCGCGCAGTCGGCGTTCAGCCAGCCTGCGATCCAGCAGCCCAGCGCCCAGCCCCAGCGGCCGGCGTTCGAGCAGTCCCCGATGTCGCAGTCCCAGCCCGCCCAGCAGGCACCCGCCAGCCAGTTCACCGCACCGGCAAGCGCCCCGTCGATGCGCGGCCAGCCCCAGCAGTCCGTCGAATCAGCGAACACGAAACTGCTGGTGGAGACGCTCGCGCGCCGGCTCGGTCTCACCACCCAGCAGCTCTCACAGGCCGTTCCGCGACTCGACGTTGCGCTCGGCAGCGCCCAGTCGCGCCACCAGCCACAGCTGATGGGGTCGGCTGACAGCCAGCCGATCCGTTCGGAGTCCGTCGCCGACGCGCCCCAGCCAGTGAGCCAGCCGGAGTCCGCGACCACCGAAATCCAATGAGCTACGACCCCCGACTCGTCAACGACGCGCCGCGTGCAGCCGCCACCTGGAGCGCGCCCGAACAGGCCGCACCGGTCGGCGCGGCGGGAATGCCCCGCCAGCAGCCCCAGATGCCCCAACAGCAGCCGGTGCAGGACGGGGCCAGCCAGCGCCAGGCTGCCACCATCGACCAGCAACCGCCCGCCGCCACGCCCAACGTCGACGTCATCGAATCCGAGGCGGAGGTCGTCGTGATGATCGAAGTCCCGGGGTTCTCCAAGGACGAGATCACGGTCCAGGCCGACGCGAGCAACCTCTACGTGACCGCCGAGCGTTCGAACGACCCACAGATGGGGATCGAGGGCGACGACAACGTGTTGCTCCGGGAATGCCCGGATCGCCTTGAGCGCGCCATCACGCTCCCCAACTACATCGATCCCGGGGAGGCAACGGCCGAGCACGTCGACGGCGTCTGTCACGTCACTGTGCCGAAAGACGAGGCCGAGCGCCAACACGAGATCGCCTTCCAGTAGCCAGCCAGCCGACCACACGCCGCGTTTTTTCCGGGCGACCGTGCCACGATCCCCCGGGACCCGAAACGGTCTTTGTGACTGACCACGTATGGGGGGTAGGGCTAGGTGCCGCGGTCACCGCGGGCCTACTGAGTACCGATGTCACAGGATTATCGTCTCGTCTCCACACTCGTTCGCGCCGGCGACAGCCTGCCGTGTCCAGCGGAAGCCGATCCCGTTGTGCAACCAACCAGCACGCCAGGACTGTTACGGGTGACATACCTCAAGGAAGTCACCCGTGTGCCGTTCGCCGAACCCACCCGCGACGCCGACGTGGCGTACGTCGAGTGACCGCGCGGCCACCGGTGTCGGGACGTTCTTGAGTCCGGCCGCCGTACAGGCGTGCATGAAGCTCCGCCAGAACCTTCGCCATTTCGCCTCACAGAAGGCGCTTGAAGTGCCGGGATTGCGCGACGTCGTCCACGACAAGCTCGTCGACATCCACACGAGCATCTTCCTCGATAAGGCGACCGAGGCGCGCCGCGACGAGCGGGAAGCCCACCTCGATGGGTTCTTCGACGCGTCGATGGAGATGTATCTCGTCGCGTTGCAGTCCGGGCTTCCGGAGGCCCAGGCCCGAGAGATCACGCATATCGTCGCCAACTTCGACTTCTACAACCACGGCTGGACGGAGATGATGGAGTTCCCCGGCGACGAGCTCCGCGACCATTACGACCGCCACGCCGACTTCTTCGACGAGCACGACATCACCATCGACAACCCGCTGGGCGCGTTCCAGCCGGCCGACGGCATCCCGGACGCCCCGGCAACCCCTGAGAAGCTCGCCGACGCCGACTTCGAGAACGCCGCCGCCGGCTTCGAGGACGACGTGTACGTCGAAACCGACGACGGCATCCAGAAGGGCGGTGTCGACGAACCCGACGACGTCGACCCCGAGGACAGCCCGTTCGCCGAGTAGTCGAGCACCGCCGCCCGACCGGGCTGGGGGTCGTGACGACCTCGAAGCCACCGGCGCTGTCGCCGGTCAGCCGTGTCGAAGCCACCAGAGCTAAGTGGGGTTCGGGCGACCAGCCTGACGTGACAGCCCCGCCCTCCCCGGAGACCGTCACGACGTACCTCGAAGACGGTGCTCGCATCGCCGGCATCCTCCTCGTCTGGGGTGTGTTGACCTGGTTCTTCCGGTACGGCCTCACGGCGTTCCCCGGGCTCGATGTCGTGTTCGGCTTCGTCGGTGTCCTGAACGCGGTTCTGTACGTGGCGTACCGCACGCTCGACTACCACCACGCGCTCGCCGAAGACGGGTAGCCGGCACACCCCGCGGAATCGGCGCTCACCCGGCGTGGTCGACTCGTCGGCCGCGTCGGGCCGCGACCCAGCCGCCGACTCTCGCGCCGAGGACGCCGACGACTGCGGCGAGCGCGAGCGCGAGCGCTGCGGCCGCGCTGGTGGCTCCGACGACGAACGCGCGACCGGCGGCCAGGTACCCGGCGACGAGTCCGGCGACCGCGACGGCGTCCAGCGGGAACTCGCGGCCGCCACCGGACAGCCAGTAGAGCGCGGCCGTCACGGGCATCGACGCGACGCCGCCGAACAGGGCGTCCCGCCACGTCTCGGAGAGTCGACCGTCGTCGGGGCTGCGTCGGACCATACGGCGGCGGACGGCAGCGACGATAAAAAAGACCAGTGTGAGTTCGCCGCTCGTGCAGTCGGCCGAGCGGGACTACGCGCCGTCCAGAATCCGGTCGGCGGCTTCGTTGCCGGCGACGATGCCGCCGTTCAGCGACCGCTCGGGGTACTGCGCGCGGCTCGCCATGCCCGCGTAGTAGACGCCGTCGTGGCCCTCGCTGGCGAGGTCGTAGGGCACCACCATGTCGAGGTAGCCGCGCTCGTAGACCGGTGCCGTTCGGGGGTTCCGGTTCGTCTCCACCCAGTTCACCGATTCGCGGTCGAAGTCGGGGAACAGCGCCTCGATGCCCGACAGCCAGTGCTCGCGGACCTCCTCGTCGCTCATCTGCCACACCTCGTCGTCGCGACTCTGGACGTACTTCGGGACGTACAGCAGGTGTTCGCCGCCGTAGCGGGCCGGGTCGATGAAGTTCGTGTGCTCGATGAGCGCGCCGAAGGGCGCGTCGTCGGCGATGTTCAGCCAGTACGTGTCCGTCAGCGCCTCGTCCATCGAAACGATGGAGCAGACGGTTCCCTGGAAGGTGATGTCGCACTCGTAGCCGGTCAGGGATTCGAGCACGGTGGGCATCGCCGCCACGATCACGCCGTCGGCGTCGACGCGCTCGGTGCCCGCCTCGCTGTCGACAGTGACGCCCGTGACATCGCCCGCGTCGTCGCGCTGGATGGCGGTGACACGCGCCCCGGTTTCGATGTGTTCGCGGCCCACGTCCTCAACGAGCGCGTCCAGCAGCCGGCCGAACCCGCCGTCGAGGTAGCCCAACGGCTCGCCGCGCAGCAGGTCGCGCTCGCCCCGGAACTTGATGCGGCCCAGCAGCCACGCCGCGCTCACGTCGTCCATCCGGCTCCCGAACTTCGCTTCCAACAGCGGCTCGAAGAACTGCTCGTAGACGCCCCGCGTCGTGTGCTCGCAGAGGAACTGTTCGACGCCGACGTGCTCGAAGTCCGTCAGGTCCTCGTAGGTGTCGAACGACGGCAGGCCGCCCCGCACGTCGAGTTCCTGTGTCAGCATCGCCAGCCGGGCGGTGTCGTAGAGGGACAGATGCGGGAACGCCAGGATCTCCCAGGGCGTGTCCATCGGGTGGACGGTGCCGTCCACGTAGTAGGCGTTCTTCCCGATGGGCCACCGGAGGTCGTCGCCCAGCCCGAGCTCCTCGATGCGGTCGATGATGGTCTCCTCGGCGGCCGAGAGGTGGTGGTAGAACGCTTCGATGGGGTCGCCGGCTGTTTCGTGCGTGGCCGCCAGCCCTCCGACGGTGGCCGACGCCTCGAACACGCGGGCGTCGACGCCGTGTTGTTGGAGGCGTCGCGCAGCCGAGAGGCCAGCGATGCCGCCGCCAACGATAGCAATCATACCTTGGGGTCGCGTGGCAACCGGGGTCAGCGTTACGGTCGACCGCCACGCCGCCGTCCGTGTGAGACGTTGGTTCCCCCCGTCAGCGTTTTCCTCGCCCACAGCCGACGTTACGCCAGCATGGTTGTCACGGTGCGTGCGCCCGCGACGAGCGCGAATCTCGGCAGCGGGTTCGACGTGTTCGGGGTCGCGTTGTCGAAGCCCGCCGATGTCGTTCGAGTCGAGCGCGCCGACACAACGACAATCACTGTCACCGGGGCGGGCGCACAGTACGTGCCCACCGACCCACAGGAGAACACCGCCGGCGTCGTCGCCGCAGCGCTCGACGCGCCGGCCACGATCCACATCAACAAGGGCGTGCGGCCGTCCTCCGGGCTGGGGTCGTCGGCGGCCAGCGCGGCGGCCGCGACCGTCGCGCTCGCGGAGCTGTACGACCGCCCGCTCGACGACGACGCGCTCGTTCGCGCGGCCGCCCAGGGGGAGGCGGCGGCGTCCGGCGTCGCGCATGCCGACAACGTCGCTCCCGCCATTCTCGGTGGGTTCACCATCGTCCGCGAGGACGGCATCGAGCACGTCGACGCCAGCCTCGCGCTTGCGGTCTGCCTGCCAGAGACGACCGTCTCAACGCGCGATGCGCGCGGCGTCGTCCCCGAGTCGGCGGCCATGGAGGCCGTTGTCTCCACCGTGGAGTCGGCCGCCACGCTCACGCTCGGCATGTGTGAAAACGACCCACAGCGGGTCGGCCGCGGCGTCGAGGACGCACTCGTCACGCCGGCGCGTGCCCGACTCATGGACGGGTACGAGGCGGCGTCCGCGGCCGCCCGCGACGCCGGTGCGACCGGCGTGACGATCAGCGGCTCCGGGCCGGGCGTTGTGGCGGTCTGTCGTCGGCGCGACCGCAAGCGCGTCGCCGCCGCGCTCGTGGACGGCTTCGATTCGGCGGGGGTCGCTGCGTCGGCCTACCAGACGCGCATCGGCGACGGTGCCACACGGCTGGCAGCCGATGGTGACGACCGCGCGCCGTGACTGGTGGCAGCCACGGGCGCGCTCCGGAGTCCGCTATAGTTATATTGTCAAGAAAACACGGGTATGAGCGACTCTTGAGACGTATTCCCAACCCAAACACCGGGGTTTTTTGTTGGTTTGGAGCGGCGTAACTGGTATCCGGGCGGCGGCGCATCGCAGCCGGGCCGACGACGGATGGCACGTCTCAGCCCACACAGAGACATCCACACCAATGCACAGACGGCAGTTCTTGACCGGGCTTGGCATCTCCCTCGGTGGTGCCACAGTCGGGTCTTCCACCCGGGCGCGCACAGTCATCACAGACACAACCGCAGCGACGGCCGACGACCGTGTCGACGAACTCCTCTTCGATTCGTCGGCGGGCCTCCTGGCCGCCCCCCGCACTGACGGCGGCGATCCGGGATTCCTCCCGGACGCCCAGATCGTGGCCGCGGCCGAGCCGACCGCAACGACCGTCGACCGCGACGGCAACGACGACACCACCGCGTACCCCGACGGCGAGACGATCCCACTGATGGCCGTCGACGGCTCCGTGGTCGCGTTCGCCGCGCCGTTTGCCCCGGACGACAGCGACGCCGGGTCGTACGGCAACGAGGACGTGTTGCTGAACGTCTTCGACGCCTACGCCGACGCGGGCACGATCTACTGGGACGACGGCCACGACCAGTTCTACGACCGCGCCTCGCACTCGGCGGTGGCCGCGCGCGCCGACACCGCGGGCCACACGGTCGCCGCGACGACCGACATCGCCGACGCGGTCACCCGTGAGGACGCCGCCGCGGCCGTCGTCACGTCCCCCGCCGACCCGTTCAGTGCCGCCGAACAGGACGCGCTGGCGGCGTTCGCCGCCGACGGCGGGCTCGTGGTGTTGATGAGCCAGTCGGACTATAAGAACTACGACGCCACGGCATCGCTCAACGACCTCGCCGACGGCATCGACACCACCATCCGGTTCAACGACACGCAGGTCACCGACGACCAGCACAACGCCGGCGCGGCGTTCGCGCCGACGACGGCGACGTTCCCCAGCGACGACTACGCGTCGCTGCTGGCGGCTCGCACTGACGGGACCGACGATGTCACGATCACCGCCGACGAAACGTACACCGTCGACGTGGTTCGGGTTACCGACGGCGACACTGTCGACGTGCGGTTCCGAGACGGCACGACCGACACGGTTCGCATCGTCGGCATCGACACACCGGAAACCGGCCAGACGACCGAGCGGGTCGCCGAATACGAGGGCATCACTGACGCCGCCGCGCTGAAAGCCCGCGGCGACGCCGCGACCGCGTACGCACGGGACGCGCTCGGCGGACAGACGGTCACGCTGTCCTTCGATGCGGGCGGGCCAGCGCGCGGCGACTACGGCCGCCTCCTGGGGTATCTCACGCTCCCGGACGGCACCACGTACAACCGCCGCGCCGTCGCCGACGGCATGGCGCGCGTCTACGCCTCCGCGTTCTCCCAGTACGACGACTACTGGGCGGCCGAAGCCACAGCCCGGGCCGCCGGCGACGGGCTGTGGGAGCTCTCGGATCCGACCGCCATCGACGGCCCCGACAGTCGATCCGTCGAGTCGCTGTTCTTCCCCGATCCGGTCGCGGTGACCGGCGGCCAGACAGTGGTCGCGTCGGCCGACAGCACGCCCCTCGTCACCGCCGATGCTGCCGCCCGCGTCGCCGCGGTCGGCGGCCCGCTCATCGACGAGGGGTTCGAGCCCGCCGAGTCCGACGGTGCCGCCACGAACGAGGGCCACGACGTCTCGATGTTCGTCGCCGAGCTCATCGACTGCCTCGCTGCGGACGGCTTGTCCGCGCCCGTGCTCGTCGACGGCGGCCACGGCCAGTTCGGCAGCGACGCCGCGCTCTCCGCGGAGGACGTGGCGTACTTCCAGCGGTTCCTCGAAGGCTGGTCGCCGGCCGGCGTGGATCTGGACGGCGTCACCACCCTCCCCCACGACACCGGGCCGGCGCTCTGTCACGACGACGGCACGCCGGCCGCGAGCGCGCTCATCGTCTCGTCGCCCACGACCGCGTTCACGGCGGCTGAGCGCCGCGCTGTCGCCGACTTCGCCGACGCCGGGGGCGCTGTCATCCTCATCGGGTCGGCGGCCGACACCGACGCGCTGGTGCGGTTCGCGCCGCTCACCGATGCACTGGATACGACCGTCGGATTCACCACGACGCCGGTCACCGACCGGACACACAACCTCGGCGGCGATCCCACGCGGCCGACGACGACGGCACTCACGGAGCCGGCCGCCGTGCTCGGCTCGAACGCGACCTCGCAGTAGCCGCGGCGCCTAGTTCCCGCGGTCCTGCATCCGCTCGTCCTCGGGCAGGTCGGCGTTCGGGTCGCCCTGCATGCCCTCCCCGATGTTCGACGCGATCTCCGCGAGGCGCTCGGGGTCGTCGTGGTTGTTCACGGCGTCCACGACCGCCCGGCCCATGGCCTCGGGGTTCTCTGCGCCGAAGATCCCTGAACCGACGAAGATGCCGTCACAGCCGTGATGCATCATCAGCGCCGCGTCGGCCGGCGTCGCGATGCCGCCCGCCGCGAAGTTGACCACCGGCAGCCGCCCCATCTCCGCGGTCTCGTGCACGAGCTCTCGGGGGGCTTCGTGGTCGCGGGCCCACATGTCCCGCTCCTCGTAATCCATGCCTTCGAGCTTGCGGATGGCGGATTTGATGTTGCGCTGGTGGTGGACCGCCTGGTTGACGTCACCGGTGCCGGCCTCCCCCTTGGTGCGGATCATCGCCGCGCCCTCGTCGATGCGGCGCAGCGCCTCCCCGAGGTTGCGCGCCCCGCAGACGAACGGCGCGGTGAACTCGCGCTTGTCGATGTGGTACTCGTCGTCGGCGGGCGTCAACACCTCGCTTTCGTCGATCATGTCCGCGCCCACCGCCTGCAGGATTTCGGCCTCCTTGCGGTGGCCGATCCGGGACTTCCCCATCACCGGGATCGACACCTCCTCGATGATGCCGGTCAGGCTCGCCGGGTCGGCCATCCGCGCCACGCCGCCGCGCTTCCGAATGTCCGCCGGCACGGCCTCAAGGTTCATCACAGCAACCGCACCCACGTCCTCAGCGATGCGCGCCTGCTCGCGGTTCACAACGTCCATGATGACGCCGCCCTTCTGCATCTTCGCGAACCCGCGTTTCACCAGCTCGCTGCCGCGCCGCAGTTCCTCGAGGTCGGTTTCCGTTGCCATACCATACCGTTGGTTTGGGAGTGCTTAATTGGGCCGGTTGCGGAACGACCTGAACGCAGCGTCACGCCGCCAGCACGCCCCCGACACCGCTCGCTCCGGCGGCCGGCTTCCCCGGCGCTGACGGCCGTGTGACCGCCACTGGCACCCGCCCGGACCGCAAGCGCTATGCGGCGACCGCGCGACCGTCGCCACGTACCGATGCCGACTCGTGACGCCGCCGAGACGACGCCCGACGACACGCTCCCGTGGTACGTCGCCCCGCTCCCGACGCGACTGGAGGACCTCGCGCTCCGGCTGGCGTGGGTCATCGCCGCGATCAACGTCGCAGGCACCGTCTTCGGGTTCTGGTACTACCGCATACAGCTCGCGGACACGCCGCTGGCGGCCTGGATCTTCGTGCCCGACAGCCCGACGGCAACGCTGTTCATCGCGGCCTCGTTGGTGGCGTACAAGCTCGACTGGGACGCCGACTGGCTGCACGCGCTGGCGTTTTTCGGCTGTCTCAAACTCGGCCTGTGGACGCCGTTCGTCCAACTCGTCGTGAACGGCCAGGGCGCGCTCTGGTGGGGCATGTACTGGTTCCTGGTGCTCAGTCACTTCGGGATGGCCGTCGAGGCGTTCATCGTCCACCGCTACGCGACGTTCTCGGTGCCCGCCGTCGGGGTGGCGCTGGCGTGGTACGGCATCAACGACCTCCTCGATTACTTCCTGGGTGTGCTCGGTGGCCCCCACCACACGCTCCTGCGCGCCGAACTCGGGGCCGAAGCTCCCCACGCCCTGTACGCCCACGACATCGCGGCCGCCTGCGCGGTGGCGCTCACCATGCTCGCGACCTACCTCGCGCTCGCCACCCACATCCACGCCACCGAGCACCGCCGGTGACTCACGGCAGCTTCAACATCCGTGCGCCGTCCTCCTGGGCGCGCAGCACCTCCGCGACGCCGGACGGAACCACGGTGACGCCGGACACGAACTCGGCGTTGGTGTAGTCGAAGCGCGCCACCGAGCGCTCGCAGACGGCCACGGTGACGCCCGCCGCGAGCATCTGCGCGACGTTCTCGGCTTCGGGTGCTGACGCGCGCAAGAACCGGACTCCCGGCCCGTTGACGACCACCTCGATGGCCTCCGGCGGGGTTTCGACGCTCGCGTCCTGCACGAGGTTCGCGAGGTTCTGCAACGCCATCGTCCACCCCGACACCGTCTCCGCCGTGATATGCACCACGACACCGGACTGACTGCTCATACACCGCGTGGTTGGAGTGACGCCCGCATAACCCTGCCGTCACTCCCCGGTGCCGGTGTTCTCGTGGGCGCGCACCCACAGCTGGCCGATGCGGGACAGCCACGTCCGGTAGGATTTCCCGTGTTCCTCGCGCTCGACGTACCCCTTCCCGCCCGGTCCGAGTTTGTCAACGGTGTAGGTCACCTTCGACCGGAAGCTGTCGGTGTACTCCTCGTTGAGGTCGTCGGCCAGCGCCGCCGCCAGCTCGCTGACCGACTCGAAGGTGCCGTGCTCGCCGAGGGTGAACAGGATCACCTCCTCGAAGGGCTTGACGTTCGAGAACGACGCCACGGGCAACTCCACGATGTGGCTGCCCCCGATCTCCTTGGCGCCGATGGTGGTGCCGCGCTCGTCGAACTCCGCGAGCAGATCGCGGGCCGCGGTCAGGCGCTCGTCGACCGCGTCCGCGTCGACGTCGCCGTCGGCCACCGACTCAAGCAGGGCGGCGCTGGCGCGTAACTCCTCGGCGAGCTCGGTTTCCAGATACTTCTCGGGGGCCGTGTAGTAGGTGTGGATGCGGTCGCGGTCCTCGGGCTGTTCGACCATCATCGAGTGGGCGGCCGTCGCGAACGCGAACGAGACGGTGCGGGGCATCGACGCGATGTTCACCCACACCTCGCCGTCGGGGTCGGCGTCGAGAACGTCGTCGATGAGCGCGAACGCCTGCTCGAAGGCCGCGTCGTAGTCGTACACGTCGACCACGGACACGCGGTCGGTGTCCGCGCCCAGTAGGTTCCGGAAGTCCTGTTCGAGTTTCTCGGAGATGCGCTGGCTGTACTCCACGTTCGCCTGACTCCCCACGGCCCCCTCCAGGAGAATCACGCGGTCGACCTGTAACTGCTCGCGCACCAGTGGCGCGATCAGCCGGTCGTAGTCGAAGCCGACCGGGACGACGTGCGTCTGCATGCCTTCGGCTTGGAGCATCGGCGGCAAAAGGCTACCGTGGCGGCCGCGCGACTACGCCGGGAACGACACGCTAAGCGCGCCCTCGATGCGGGGCGACCCGAGCAGGCTCGGTCGCGGGACGGCTGACGCCACCTTCAGCCCGGCTCGCCCGTCGTTCACGTAGACGTAGAGTTGGCGGTAGCGGACCGCGTGCGCGACCACGCCGTCGAGGGGCCACCGGTAGGTCTCCCCGCCCCCCTCGTATTTCCGGGTTCCCTTGCGCGCTCTCGTGTCGTCGGTCTGGACCGCGTGGACGACGCCCGCGAGTGTCAGCCGGTCCGCGGACGGCGAGCCCTCGGCCGCCGCCAGTAGCGGGCGCGCGAGCGCCAGGTCGCGGTCCGCTTTGGGCTCGCCGTCGGGCAGGACGCGCTCCCGGACCGCATCCGGGTCGTCGAGCGCGGCCGGGTCGAGTCCCGTCGCGTCGGCCACCGAGTCGGGCGGCCGTACCGGGCCGCTCGCGAGCTTCCAGCCGTGGCCGGAGTCGATGCCACGAGTTCCCGACGCACCGGTGCCACGGACGCCCAGGCGGTGAGTGTCGAGCAGGCCGCCGCTCCCGAACGGTGTCGACCGCCGGCCGACCGCGACGGCGAGCACGTCGACGCCCACCTCCTTCGCGGAACCGACGTCGTCGCCGATGTACCGGACACCGACCAGCTGTGTCACGTCCGCGCCGGGCAGGTCGGGCGAGTGGACTGCGGTCCAGGACGCGCCCGGCTCCGGCGGCTCGTCCGCCGAGCGCGCGGCCGTCTCCGCTACCGACGAGCGGTGGACGGGGTTGTCGGTGCCGTACGCGAACGCGCCGGCGGTGACGGCGGCGCCGCCGCCGAGCAGCTGGCGCCTGGTCAGTCGTCTGTCGTCGTCCGTGTCCATCTGTCCGGAGACGGAGCCCCAACCCAGGTGTATCTTGTGGCTGGCGTCGTCGCCTGCGAACGCGGCGGACACCGCCAGCAGTAATACCCGCGCGCTCCCACCGTCGACCATGAGCAAGTGGCTGGCGTCCGGGCTGCGACGCGATGTCTGCGTCGTGGTGGCTGGCGAGGGGTCCCCCACCCAGCAGTCCGTGAAACGCGCCGTCGAACGCAAACACGACGACCGCATCGACCCCCAGCGCTTCGTGGGCGTGATCCGCAAGCTGGAGTCCGCGGGCATCATCGAGCGCGAACGCGACGGCCTCCACGACCGGCTGCTGTTGACCGACGCCGGCCAGCGCCGGCTCCGGGAGCACCACGCCTGGGTGGCCGACTACCTCGACGACTGACTCAGTCCGCGCGCAACGCGTCGACGTACGCGCTCGCGTTCTCCGTGTCGCTGGGCGCCGTCACGGCCGAGACGCCGACGGTCAACACGACGCCGAGGGGGAGGCCGACGACCTGCGCGAACCACCCAAAGTACGACGACGCGATGATCGGGACGCCGGCCAGCGTGACCGGCGGCCCGAAGACGGTCGCGAGGTAGAACGCCTGGGTGCCCAGGACGCCGGCGAACATCCCGGCTTTCGTGGTCCGGCGCCAGTACATCGCCAACGCGACCGGCGGCGCGAGCTGGGCGAACCCACCGAAGGCGGTTGAGCCGACCTCAAGCAGGCTGCCGGGCCGCAGGAGGCTGCCGCCGAACGCCGCGACGGCGAACGCCGCAACGCCGACGCGGCCCAGGGTGTCCTCGCGGCGGGCGGTGGCGTCGGCGTTCACGAACGGCCGGTAGATGTCCCGCGTGAAGTACGACGACCCCGACAGCAGCATGGAATCACTGGACGACATCATCGCGGCGAGCGCGCCCGCAACGACGAGCGCGGCGAACCAGCCGGGCGTGTACTCGCTGAGGAGGATGGGGACGATGTTCTCGCCGTCGGGCAGCGGGAGCCCAACGCCGTTGGCCCACGCGCCCATCAGGAACGCCGGCACGAACAGCAACACGACCAGCAGCGGCCAGATCGCGAACGTGCGCTTGAGGGTGCGTTTGGAGTCCGCAACGAAGAACCGCTGGTTCACTTGCGGGAACATCGAGACGCCGACGGCGATGCCGATGGCCTGGGAGAGCATCCACTGCGGGGAGTACGCGCCGCCGCCGAGCGCGCGGAACTCGGTGGGGAGTGCGCCCGCCAGCCCGCCGGTGGTGCCCGCGATCTCGGCGGCCACCCAGACGAACGCCACCCACGTGATGCCGAGCATGAACACGCCCTGCAGGGTGTCCGTCCACGCGACGCCGCGCATCCCGGAGATGGCGACGTACACGACCATGAACAGCGTGATGAACCCGGCACCCGCCCAGTAGGGGACCGCGCCACCGGTGAGGCCAACCAGCGCTTCCCCGGCACCGATCTGCTGGAGCATCACGTACGGGAACAGCCAGAAGATGCTGACGCCCGCGACCAGCCCGCGCAGGCCCCGGGAGCCGAAGCGGTCGCCGAGCATCTCGCCGAGCGTGACGTAGCCGTTGGCCTTGCCCAGCAGCCACTGTCGGTAGCCCAGGACGTACCACAGCAGCCCGAACAGCACGCCGTCCATGAGGCCCATGACGAGGATCCACTCGGGGCCGTTGGCGTACGCGATGTTCGGCCCGGCGAAGAACGTGAACGCCGACAGCAGCGTGGCGAACGTGGTGAACAGGAGCACGCCGGTGCCCAGGCCACGCCCGGCGAGGTAGTAGTCCTCGGCGTCCCGGTCGGTGACGCGGTACGCGACGAGACCGACCGCCAGCGCCACCACCATGTAGCCAGCCACCACACCGAGCTCCAGGGCCACGCCGCTCACTGTCGCTCACCCGTCACGAACAACCCCCAGTCGCGGCGCGCGAACGCCCCGAACGCGAGCGCGGTCACGCCCATCCAGGCGATGTGCCACCACAGCCAGACCGGGAGGCCAGCGACGAGCGTGTCGCTGCGCCAGAGGAACCACGGGACGGCAAGCCCGAGCAACACGACGAAACAGCCACCCCAGCCGAGCGCGCGCCATGTTCGCATGGAATCATGGTACGCGTCCCATCCCGGGTTAATCATTGGGTTCCGGGGGTGGCTGCCAGGACGCCGGTTTCATGCCGCTCACGACAGGTATTTGACGACCCCCGTCATACAACAATGCAACACGAAACCGATGGAAGACACCGCCAAATACCTCATTCACGCGGACTTCGTCGTTGACGGCGTCGTCGAGCGCAGCGACGTCGTCGGTGCCGCGTTCGGGCAGACCGAGGGGCTGCTCGGCGACGACCTCGCGATCCCCGACCTCCAGGACTCCGCGAAGCTCGGCCGCATCGACGTCTCCGTGGACAGCGAGGGCGGCCAGTCGTTTGGCGACATCACCATCGCATCCAGTCTCGACCGCGTCGAAACCGCGACGCTTGCGGCGGCCCTCGAAGCCGTCGAACGCATCGGGCCGTGTCGCGCCGACGTCGAAGTCGACCGCATCGAGGACGTGCGCGCCGCCAAGCGCCGCGAAGTCGTCGACCGCGCGAAAGAACTGCTCGCGACCGCCTTCGACGAGGGCGCGATCAACGCCGACGACATCCTCGACGAGGTCCGGGAGAGCGTTCGCGTCGACGACATCACCGACTACGACGGCTATCCGGCCGGCCCGAACGTCGACTCCAGCGACGCCGTCGTGATCGTGGAGGGCCGCGCCGACGTCGTCACCCTCCTGAAATACGGCATCAAGAACGCCGTCGCCGTCGAAGGCACCAACATCCCCGACGCCATCGCGGCGCTCTCCCGGGAGAAGACCGCGACGGCGTTTCTCGACGGCGACCGTGGCGGCGACATGATCCTGCGCGAACTCGGACAGGTCGGCAGCTTGGACTTCGTCGCGCGCGCCCCGATGGGGGAGTGTGTCGAGGACCTCTCCCGGCGGACCGTCGACTCCGCGCTCCGGAACAAAACCCCGGCGTCGGCCGCCGCCCCGATCGCCACCACCCAGTCCGAAACCGCCGCCACGGACGGCAGCGCAACGCCGGCGCCCACCCCCGAGCCGGCGCCGGACACAGCGCCCTCTCCGGACAGCGACGGCGACGACACCGAGGCGGCCGCGCCGCCGACGCTCGCCGAGCACGCCCGCGCGGTCGCGGACACCGAGACCGCACGCCTTCTCGACGACGCGCTCGCCCGCATCCGGGAGGTCCCAGCGGCTGAGGTCGTCGACGCCGTCGCCGACGCCGACTCCGTGCCGGCGGTCGTCGTCGTGGACGCCACGATCACCCAGCGCCTGCTCGATGTCGCCGCTCAGCGCGGCGTCGCGTCGCTGATCGGTGCCGACACCGACGAGTTCGTCAAACAGCCGCTTGCCACGCGCGTTCGCACCCTCGACGACGCCCGCACCTGACTCACGCGACGCCGACAGCGAGCGCGAGCGCACCGCCGACCGCAGCGCCGGTCAGCGTCGCCAGGAAGTTCACTCCCTGGTTGGTGAGCACGCGGCCTTCGATGGTTGCGCCCGCGAGGCTGTCGGCGGTCATCCCGGCGACGCCCGCCGCCACCACCACGCCGCCGCCCCGCAGCGTCACGCCGAACACCGCGACCGACAGCACCGCAATGATCGTCGCCCCCACGACGCCCGCGAGCTCGCCCTGCCAGGTGACCGCGCCGTCGGTCCCGGGGTCGACGCGCTCGAACGTCGTCACCAGCCGCGGGGTGTCGAACAGCCCGCCGACCTCCGAGGACAGCGTGTCAGCCAGCGCCGTCGCAACGCTGCCGGCGTACGCGAACAGGAACGCCGTGTCGGCGAACGGCACGTGTGCGTGCGCCGCATACAACACCAACGCGATGAGCGCGGCCGCCGAGTTCCCCAAGACGTTGGCTGTGCCGCGCGCGCCGTCGTTCGGCTCCGCAACACCGCGGTCGGCCTTCAGCTCGTACTTGAACTTCGTGGCCAAGCTGCCGACCGCGAAGAACGCAACGAGCACGACGAACCAGCCGTAGCCGCCGAGCACGACGGCAAGCAACCCGAGAAAGACGCCCGTGAGCATGCCCGCGATCGACGTCGCGCCGAGCGCACGCGACACCCACCCGAACGCCGTCGTGACCGCGAGCGCGACGAGCACGCGCTCCCAGGCCGCCACCGTCGGGACGCCGGCCAGCGGTGCCAGCGCCGTGACCACCCACAACACAACGACCACCGATCCCAACACCAGCGGGGCGTCCCGGAGCGCAAACAGTGTCCGCATGATCCCCGCCAGCAGCGCCCCGCTCACCGCCAGAAACACGAACTGGGGCTGTCCCACCGGCGCACCGGCGCTCGCGGCGACCACGGCCTGGCCCGCGAAGGCAGCGCCGGCGGCCGCGACAACGAACCCGCACATCGACAGCGTGCGGTTCTCCCGCACCGCCAACACGAGCCGGCGGCCGAGGTCGCCGTAGCCGACGATGAGCACGGCCGCGACGAACACGTCGGCGGGCGCGCCGAACGCCGGCAGCAACACGGCGGCGATCGCCGCCGCCAGTGCGAACGCCACGAGCGTGTGCAGTCGCCCCGCGTTGCGGTCCCGCACGGTCGACAACACGTCGAACAGCCAGCCGTCGGTGATCACCGCCGCCCCGGCGGCGACGGCCACGAACGGCACTGCGGCTGCACGGCCGAACGCGGGGGCCGCAAGTGACAGCGTCGACACCAGCGCGAACGCCAGTGCGCGCCGCAGGCTCCAATGCACGTCTGCCTCCGATTTGCCGGCCCCGCACTTAACTTCCCCGAAGCCGCGACCCACAACGCTTTGCACGGCGGCGCGTCATGGCCAACACGTGGGCCTGTACGACTACTATCTGGCCGCCCGCGTGCGCCGCCACAGCGCCGAGGCACCCGCACACACTGCGGTCGTCATCACGGAACGCGATCTCCTGGAGGCCGGCGCGTACGACACGCTCGCGGACTTCTACGCGTGGGCGTTCGACTCCGGCGTCGACCGCATCACCGTCTACGTGAGCGTGCTCGACGCCGCCGCCGTCCCGACGCTCGAACGCGAGCTTGGAAACGTCGCTGCGCCCCGCGAGGTCGCGGTGCGGGGCCCCGACGACGACGAGCGCGCCGACGCCCCGATCCAAGTGAGCGTCGGCCACGGCGGCAAACACGAGTTCGCGACCGCCGTGCGGAGCGTCGCCGACGCAGTCGCCGCCGGTGACCTCGACCCCGACGCCATCGACGAGGACGTGATCGAGTCCGAACTCGTGTTCCCGGCTGAACCGGACCTCGTGATCAAGACCGGCGCCGAACGCCTCTCGGATTTCATGATCTGGCAGTCCGTCTACTCGGAGCTCTACTTCACGGACGTCAACTGGCGGGACTTCCGGAAACGCGACTACCTGCGGGCGGTGCTTGATTACCAGAACCGCCAGCGGCGGTTCGGGCGGTGAAACGCCCCCTCGGCCGCACTCAGTCCGCCGACTGCGTCTCCGCCTCGACATCCTCGGGCGGATCCGGGAGCGCGCCCTTGAACCGGTCGAGGACCCGGCGCGCCTCACCCACCTCACTGCCGAGCGCGCGAACCAGTGCGAGCGCGCGTTTCGCTCTGGTCTGCCGCCAGGACGCCGCCCGGGATTCGTACGTGCGGATCGCGCGCAGCAGATCGACTTTCGAGAACTCCGGCCAGTACGGCGTACAGAAGAAGACGGCGGCCTCGCTGCCGTTGGCGTGCCACGGCAGGAAATTCGACGTGCGCTCGTCGCCGCCGGTGCGAATGATGAGGTCGACGTCCCGGACGGGGCTGGTGTGCAGCCGGGATTCGATGGCCTGGGCGTCGATGTCCGCGGGGTCGAGGTCGCCGGCGGCGACCGCGTCGGCGACACCGCGGGCGGCGGTGAGCAGCTCGTCGCGGCCGCCGTACGCCAGCGCGACGTTCAGCGTGAACCCGTCGTAGCCCGCCGTCCGGGATTCCGCGTACGTGATGGCGTCCCGGACGCGCTGGGGGAGGCGACCGGTGTCGCCGATGGCACGGATCCGCACGCGGTCGGCGTGGACGCGGTCGGCGTCCGCGAACTCCCGGAGCTTCGATTCGAGCAGGTCGAACAGGTGTTGTTGCTGGTCGGGCGGGCGCTCGAAGTTCTCCGTGGAGAACGCGTACAGCGTGAGCTCCTCGACGCCCAGGTCCGAACACCACTCCAGGACGCGCTCGGTCGTCCGCGCGCCCGACTGGTAGCCGTCGGTCGGGTCGTCGCCGTGCTCGCGGGCGTACCGCCGGTTCCCGTCCTGGATGACCGCGACGTGGGCCGGCGCGCCGTCGATCTCTCTGGTCAGGAGACGCTCGTAGACGGCGCTGGCGGCGTCCCACAGCCGAGTTCGCATTACCAAGAGACGACAGCACTCTCACGTATGAGCCTTCTGTTCGCTGCGCCACACGCCCGGGCGTGGCGTCGCCCGACGACCACGGCGCGCGCCGGCAACCGCCACACGTAAGCCCGAGACACGGCACACGTGTGGTATGAGCGAGACGGCGAACGCAGACCTCTACCGCGACACCGTCGCGTTGCTGCAGCCCGGCGACGTGACGCTTGCAGGGGCAGTCATCCACACCACGTACGACAACGACGAGGAGAGCAAGCTCCACCAGCTCACGCTCGACGCCGGCCAGGTCGTCGCCGACCACGTCGCGGACGGCGACACGTACGTGTACTCGGGCAACGACGACAGCGACTTCGGCGTCAACCAACACCAGGGCCGCATCCTCGACGACGACGCGTTCGTCTGGGAGTGCCAGCAACTCCTCCGGGACGGGGCGTTCGCCGTCGTGTTGTACTGGGAGGCCACCGACGACCACGCTGCCATCCTGGACGGCATCCGTGACTGCGACGGCGTGACGTCCGTCGTCGCCGTCACCGAGGACGGCTTCGAGGCGTAGCCGATTCCAGCGATCCGGGATGGAGTCGGGCTGTTTATTTACCGCGACTCCTGACGTATGGGCATGGATATCGGGGATTTGGACGACCGGGATCGCGCCGTCCTGAACGCGTTTCAGGGGGGGTTCCCGGTCGTGCAGCGCCCGTTCGAACCCGCGGCCGAGGCGCTCCGGTCCCGGGGGGTTGAGTTCTCCGCGACGGAGCTCCGCGACCGGGTTCGGACACTCGACGAGAACGGGGTATTGACGCGGTTCGGCGCGCTCATCAACGCCGAGGAGATCGGCGGCGCGGCCTCGCTTGTGGCGATGCACGCGCCCGAGCACCGCTTCGACGAGATCGCGGACACCGTCAACGACATCCAGGCGGTGGCGCACAACTACGAGCGCGAACACCCGCACCTGAACATGTGGTTCGTGGTGTCGGTCGCCGACCGCGAGGTCGCGGACGTGCTCGCGGAGATCGAAGCCGAAACCGGCCAGGAGACGTACAACCTCCCGAAACAACAGGAGTTCCGCGTGGAAGCCAAGTTCCTCGTCGACGGCCCCATCCCGGACGGCGACGTCGACCTCTCGCATCTCGGCACGACCCCCGAGCCGACCGGCCGGGACACGCTCACCCCCGCCGAGCGCGACCTCGTGGTGGCCGTTCAGGACGGGCTGCCGGTCGTGGAGACGCCGTACTGTGCGGTCGCCGACGACATCGGCCGCGACCCCGAGTGGGTGGTGGCGACGCTGCGCCGGTTCAACGAATCCGGGATGGTGCGCCGCGTCGGCGTGATCCCCAACCACTACGCGCTGGGGTACACGGAAAACGGCATGACCGTCTGGAACGTGCCCGATGACGCCGTCGACGACGTCGGGCCGGCGGTCGCGGGGCTGGACTTCGTGACCCACTGCTACCAGCGCCCCCGCCACGACGGCGTCTGGGAGTACAACTTCTTCGCGATGACACACGGCCGCAGCGAGGCCGAAAGCGAGGCGCGCGTCGAGCGTGTCCGGTCGGTGATGGACGACCACTGGGACGTCACTGACGACGACTGGGACACCCTCTTTTCGACGCGCATTCTGAAGAAAACCGGCATCCGGCTGGACGAGCGCGCGGACGCGAACACGGAGTGACCGCGCCATGATCCCGCTACTACACGACTTCCACGGGGCATCGGTCCTGGTGGTCGGCGGCGGAGCCGTCGGCGCCCGGAAGGCCCGGCGGTTCGCCGCCGAAGCCGACCGGGTCGTGGTGGTGTCGCCGGCGTTCGGCGACCGCGAGTTCGGGGACGCCGACCGCGTCCGGGCCGCCCCCGACCCCGATGGGGCGGCCGACTGGGTGGCCCGCGTCGACCCGGCGCTGGTGGTCGCGGCGACCAGCGACAGCGACGTGAACGCGGCGTTCGCAGCCGCGGCCCGTGACGCGGGCGCGCTCGTGAACCGCGCCGACGTCGCCGGGGATCGGGACCACAGCGGCGACGTGGTCGTCCCGGCGACGGCCGGCGATCCGCCGGTGACGATCGCCGTGTCGACCGGCGGGCGCAGCCCCGCGCTGTCCAAGCACCTGCGGGAGCGCATCGACGAGGAGTTCGCGGGGGCCGGCGGGATGGCGGTGTTGACCGGGCGCATCCGGGACGACCTTCGGTCGACAGGGTTATCACCCGCTGAGCGACGGGACGCAGTGCGCGCCGTCGTCCGCTCGACGCCGGTTTGGAAGGCTTTACGTACGGGAGATGCCAACCCTCGAGTGAGAGCCGAGGCCGCCGTTGCGCGAGCCGTCGGCGACGTAGATTGGTCGACATGAATGGGAACACTGGTGTCGTCTCTGGCGTTCGCGTCTCGCACGAGACGGCCTCACTAGATGAACTGGCTGCCGCCAGCGCCGCGTCCACGGAGGCGGCGTTGGACGCGCTGCTGGAGCAGCCACCAGTCGAGGAAGCGTTCGTGCTCCAGACGTGCCACCGCGTGGAAGCGTACGTCGTCACCGCCGATCAGGCGTCGGGTCGCCGTGCGCTCGGTGGGGCCGGATTCAACCCCGCGGGGGGCGGGGCGATCTCGATGGGGCATGAGGACAGCCTCCGCCACCTGCTTCGCGTGGCGGCGGGTCTCGAATCGCTCGTGGTCGGGGAGGACCAGATCCTGGGACAGCTCCGAGACGCCTACGACGCCGCCAAAGACGCGGGCGGCATCGACCACGTGCTCCGGGAAGCCGTGACCAAGGCGATGCACGTCGGGGAGCGCGCGCGCACCGAAACCGCGATCAACGAGGGCGCGACCTCGCTCGGCACGGCGGCCGTGCGCCTCGCCGAGCGGAAGACGCAGCTGGCCGACGCCCGGGCTGTCGTCGTCGGTGCCGGCGAGATGGGCGCGCTCGCCGCGAAGGCGTTCGCGAGCGCGACCGTCGCGGAGATCGTGATCGCCAACCGCACGCCGGCCCGCGCCGTCCGGGTCGCGGACATGGTGTCGGTGCCCGCCGAAGCCACGACGCTGGCCGACGCCCGCGGGCGTCTCGACGCCGCGGACGTCGTGGTCACCGCCACCGGCAGCCCCGAGCACGTGCTCCCCGCCAGCGCGTTCGCGGACGCCGGTGACACCGTGGTGGTCGATCTCGCACAGCCCCGCGATGTCGCGCCGGGCGCTGGCGGCCACGACGGCGTTGCGGTCCACGACCTCGACGACCTGGAGGCGGTGACGGCGGCGACCCGCGAGCGCCGCGAGGACGCCGCCCGCGAGGTCGAGGCGATGATCGAAACCGAGTTCGAGCGGCTGCTCACCCAGTACAAGCGCAAGCGCGCCGACGAGGTGATCGCGCGCATGTACGAGAGCGCCGACCGCCTCAAAAGCCGGGAGGTACAGACCGCGGTCCACCGCCTGGAGGCCGAATCCGGGTCGCTGTCCGCCGACGAGCGCGAGGTCGTGGAGTCGATGGCGGACGCGCTGGTGAGCCAGCTGCTTGCGGCCCCGACGAAGAGCCTCCGGGACGCCGCCGCCGAGGACGACTGGTCGACGATCGCGACCGCGCTCGAACTGTTCAACCCCGAATTCGAGGACGGCATGCCGTTCGACGCGTCGCGCGGCGGGGACGCGGCGTCCGCCGAATCCGAGGACTGACACTGTCTGGTGGGTCTCCTGTCCGCGTAGGGTTATAGGGCTGGCTGGCGTTCGTCGATCCGTATGTCCGACCGACTCGACGACGACACGATCAGCGACCGGCTGCCGGACGACTGGATCCACGATGGCGACGCGATCACCCGCACGTACACGTTCGAGGAGTACCTGGACGGCGTGGCGTTCGCATCAGAGGTCGGCGACCTCGCCGACGAGGCGTTCCACCACCCCGAGATCACGATCCGGTACGACGAGGTCGAAGTGCGGTTCACCGACCACGAGGCCGGCGGGGTCACGAGCCAGGACATCGAGTTGGCGCGCCGAACCGACGACCGCCGGTAGCCACAGCCGGCCCCGGAACGCTCTTCGGGCGTGGGTCCATACCCCCGGCTCCGATGGCACCGCCAGTCGACGATTACGACGTGTGGCTGTTCGATCTCGATGGGACGCTCGTCGACACGGAGTGGTCGTACACCCGGTCCGTGTTCGATCAGGTCGGCGACCGACTGGGCGTCGAGTTCACCGACCAGCACGCCGAACGCCTCTGGCACGGGATCGGCGGCACCCGCGACCACTACCTCCGGGCGTGGGGGATCGACCCCGAGGCGTTCTGGCCGGCGTTCCACGCCGTCGAGGATCCGATGGCGCGCGCCGAAGCCACGTATCTCTACGAGGACGCACGCCCGCTTGGCGGCCTCGATGCGCCGACCGGCGTGGTGACCCACTGCCAGTCGTTTCTCACCGACCCCGTTCTCGATCACCTCGACATCGCGGACTGGTTCGACGTGGTGGTGAGTTGCACCGACGACACCGGCTGGAAGCCGGACCCACAGCCGCTCCGGGTAGCGCTTGGCGGCCTCGACGCGCAGCCCGACGCGGCCGGCGTGTACGCCGGTGACGCCGTCAGCGACGTTGGCGCGGCGAAAAACGCCAGCCTGGACGCGGTTCACGTCGAACGTCACTCCCCCGGGAAGCGCGGTCACTGCGTGCTCGGCGATCACCGCGTGTCGTCGTTCGCGGACGTGTTCCCGTCCGGCGATGGGGACGCCTGAGCGCCCCGCCTGGGTGGCGCGCGCACCCGCCGATACCACCGGGTTTAACGCTTCGCCGTTCTAACCGTCTGGCATGTCCCGCTTGCGCGACGCGCTGGGGAACTTGCCTGACGCCGTGTTCGTCGACGTGCACGAGGGCGCCGACGCGTACCGTTACGTCGTCGACGTTGCCGGTGTGACACCGTCGACCGTCGATGTGAGTGTGGCCGGGCGCACCGTCTCTATCGAGGCCCACCGCCGCAAATCGGTGCCGTCGGCGTTCGAGTACCGCCGCGAGGACCGGTCGCTGTTCGTCGACGCGGAGCTCCCCCTGCCGTCGGACACGACCGCCGACGGCGCAACGGCAACCGTCTCGAACGGCGTGCTCACCGTGTCGCTGCCCAAGCGCTCGTCGTCGGACCACCACGTTCCAGTCGAGGGGTGACCGGTGGCGGTACTCAGGTCCTACCGACGGTTCGTTGTCGTGGTCTGGCAGTTCTTCCCCCTGCTGTGGGGGTGGCTGCGCGACCGACGGCGGTTCGTCGCCTTCGGCGGGAGCCGCCGCGTCACCGCCGAGATGCGCCGCGAGCGCGCCCGGATCCTGCTCGACGCGCTGTTGACGCTCGGCCCGACGTTCATCAAGCTCGGGCAGCTGTTGTCGACGCGCCCGGACGTGTTGCCCACCGAGTACATCGAGGAACTCGCGGAGCTGCAGGACCGCGTGCCACCCGCCGACTGGGCGGAGGCCCAACGCGTCATCGAGGACGAACTCGGCCCCGTCGACGACGTCTTCGACGCGTTCAACCGGGAGTCGATCAGCGGCGCGAGCCTCGGGCAGGTGTACACTGCCGACGTGGACGACCAGCAGGTCGCGGTGAAGGTCCGCCGCCCCGGGATCGAATCGCTCGTCGAAGCCGACTTGCGCGCCATCCGGTGGTCGATCCCGATCGTCGTGCGGTTCGTCGGCCAAGGCCAGGCGTTCAGCCTGGAGAACCTGGCCGACGAGTTCGCGAAAACCATCCGCGAGGAGATGGATTACAGCCGCGAGGGCCGCATGCTCACGGAGATCCGCGCGAACTTCGCGGACGAGCCCGACATCGTGATCCCGACCGTCTACGAGGAGTACTCGAGCGACCGCGTGTTGACGATGCAGTACATCGAGGGGACGAAGATCTCGGACGTAGACACGCTTGAGCGCCGCGGCGTCGACCGCTCGCAGGTCTCGGAAACGCTCGAACGCGCGTACCTCCAGATGATCATCGAGGACGGCGTGTTCCACGCCGACCCCCACCCCGGGAACCTCGCGGTCCAGGACGACGGCAGCATCGTGTTCTACGACTTCGGGATGAGCGGGCGCGTCGACTCGTTCATCCAGGACAAGATCGTGGAGTTCTACGTGGGCGTTGCGAACCAGGACATCGACGCCATCCTGGACGCGCTCATCGACATGGGCACGCTGTCCCCGGAGGCCGACCGTGCGGTGATGGCTGATGTCATGGAGCTGGCCATCCAGGACGCCCGCGGGGAGAACATCGAGACCTACCGCGTCCAGCAGATCGTCGGGAAAGTCGAGGACACCATCTACGAGTTCCCACTGCGGCTGCCGCCGAACCTCGCGCTCGTGCTCCGTGTTGCGACCGTCGTCGAGGGCGTGTGCGTCACGCTCGACCCGGAGTTCGACTTCATCACCGTCGCCACCGACTACCTCGCCGAACAGGGCTACCGGGAGGAGTCCATCAGGCAGTTCGCCGCGGGCACCGCCGAGGAGTTCCAGGCGGCGGCCACGTCGGTGCTGCGAGTGCCCCCGAAGCTGGAGCGCGCACTCGACAAGGTCGAACGCGAAGACCTCTACGTGCGCGCCGACCTCGAGGACAGCAACCGCGTCATCGACGCGCTGGCGCGGCGGGTCGTGCTCGGACTCGTGTTGGCGACCAGCGTCCCCACGACGGCGTTTCTCTACGTGACGGCGGACGTGACCGCCGCCGCCATCTCGGGGGCGTTCACCGCCGCCGTCGGGGCCGCACTCTACAAGACGTTCCGGCGACGCAACGGCCTGCAGGCCAGCCCGCAGTTCACCCGCCAGAACCTCCGGGAGCGCGACGGCGACGGAGACGACGGCGGGACGGCGCTGGCGCGCAGCGGCAGTCAGATCGAGGCCGACGACGCCGGCACAGCGACGAACGGCGACTGATCGCCGGGAGCGCTGGATACTTGCTTCCAGCGAGCCCCGAACAACGTGTGTACCTTGCTGATGAGGCGTGGCCCGAGCTCGGTGACTACTTCGACGCGGAATCGCTGGCGCTCGTGCCCCTGGGTTCGACCGAACAGCACGGCCCCCACCTGCCGGAGTCCACCGACCACCGGATCGCGGAGGCGTTCGCCCGCACGGTCGCCGACCGCACTGGCGTTCTCTGCACGCCACCCGTGAACGTCGGCGTCAGTCCCCATCACCGACAGTTCCCGGGGACGATGTGGGTCGAGCCACCGGTGTTCCGGGACTACGTGGCGTCGTTCACGCGCAACCTGGCGTTCCACGGCATCGACCGCGTCGTGTTCGTGAACGCCCACGGCGGGAACGTCTCGCACCTCCGCGAGGTCGGCCGCCGGCTGCGCGACGAGGGCACCCTCTACGCGGTCGAGTGGATGTGGGACGAATCCATCCCCGAGCTCGTCGACGAGGTCTTCGACCAGAACGGCCCCCACGGCGGCCCCAAGGAGACGGCGCTGATGCAGTACCTCGACGGCGAGCACGTCCACGACGACCGCCTCGAAGACGCCCGGGACGGCGGCGTCGCCAGCGTCGCCGACGCCGACACGATCAAGCACGGCTCCCGGACGTTCTACGACGCCATCGACAACACCGACAACGGCGTGCTCGGCGACCAGACGGACGCCACCGCCGAGACCGGCGAACGCCTGTTCGAGGCCGCAAGCGACCAGCTCGTCCAGCTCTGCGAGTGGCTGGACGCACAGGCGTTCGCGGACCTGCTGCCCGAGCCCCACGTTTCGACGTGACCACGGCCGGCCACCGAATCGCGTGTACCGCCTGGTAGCCGCCCGCTCCGTCGCCAGTCCGTTCCAAGAGGTTTATACTACGTAGGCGAGAATCCCGGGGCATGGCGAAAGAGCAGAAGGAAGTGCGTGACCTGCAGGAAGGCAACTACGTGATGATGGAGGACGCCGCCTGCCAGATCAACGCGTACAGCACCGCGAAACCCGGCAAGCACGGCAGCGCGAAAGCCCGCATCGAAGCCGAGGGCGTCTTCGACGGCAAGAAGCGATCGCTCAGCCAGCCCGTCGACGCGAAGATCTGGGTGCCGATCGTCAACCGAAAGCAGGGCCAGATCGTCTCCAAGGAGTCCGACACCGTCGCGCAGGTCATGGACCTCGAAACCTACGAGACGGTGACCATGCAGATCCCCGGTGAGCTCGACATTCAGGCCGACGAGAACATCGAATACCTCGAATTCGAGGGGCAGCGCAAGATCCTCCAGGAGTAGCGCATGTTCCCTGGCGCCAGCACCGCCGACGAGTCGAACCCCGGAGCCGACGCCGACTACGTCGTCGTTGGGGCGCCCCTCGACGTGTCGACGTCGTTCCAGCCGGGCACCCGTTTCGGCCCCGGTGAACTCCGGACGTACGCCGCGACCTTCGAGGACTACCACCACCGGACGGGCACGCACTTCTCCGCCCTCTCGGTCACTGACTACGGCGACGTGCGCGCGTGGAACGACGTGCCGGCGTACCTCGAATACCTCAACGGCGTCGTCACCGACATCTCGTGGAACGACGCCACGCCGCTGCTCGTCGGCGGCGAACACACGGTGACCGTGGCGGCGGTTCGCGCCCTGAACCCGGACGTGTTCGTGGCCCTGGACGCCCACCTCGATCTGCGCGCTGCCCTCGACGGTGATCCGCTGAGCCACTCGACGGTGACGCGCCACGCCCTCGACGTGGCCGACGAAGCGATCGTCGTGGGCGCACGCGCCGGCTCCGAGGAGGAGTGGGAGCGCGCCGCCGACTCTGACGTGACCGTGATCGAGCCGAGCGCCGTCGCCGACTGGACGCCGGCGTTCGGCGACGCGGACGTGTACCTGAGCGTGGACATCGACGCCGCCGATCCGGGGTACGCGCCGGGCACCGGGACGCCGGAGCCGTTCGGGATGTCGCCACGGGAGCTCCGGGCGGCCGTGCGCGCAGTCGCCCCGCACGCTGTCGGGTTCGATGTCGTGGAGGTCAACGACCGGGACGACGGCCAGGCCCCCACCCTCGGCGCGAAGCTGCTGCGCGAGTTCGTGCACACGCACCACGCCGACGGGTAAAAGACCCCGGCGGCCGGTTGGGTTCGCATGGACGTTTCCGACGTCACCAGCCGATACAACGACCGACTGCGTGTCACCGACTACGCCGACGCCGCGACCAACGGCCTCCAGGTCGGCCCCGGGGATCGCAGTGTTGAGCGCATCGCGTTCGCCGTCGACGCCGCCGCTGCCACGATCAGCGACGCCGTCGAGTGGGGGGCGGACCTTCTGGTGGTCCACCACGGCGTCGCTTGGGGCGGCCTGGACGCGGTGACGGGCCGCGAGTACGACCGGATCGCCGCGCTCGTCGACGGCGAGTGCGCGCTGTACGCCGCCCACCTCCCCCTCGACGGGCACCCGGAACTCGGGAACGCAGCCCACGTGGCCGACGTGCTCGGCCTCACACAGCGCTCGCCGTTCGGCGACCACAGCGGCGAGCAGATCGGTCTCCAGGGCCAGCTCCCGGACCCGACGAGCGCGCCCGCGCTCTCCAAGTCGCTCGCCGCTGCGCTGCCCACGGGCGACCAGCCGGTACAGGTGCTTGACGTCGGGCCGGCGGAGTTGACGGACGTGGCAGTCGTCACCGGCAGCGGCGCGGACTGGCTGCGGGAGGCCGAGGCCAACGGGGTGGACGCGCTCGTCACCGGCGAGGGGAAAGGAAAACTCTACCACGAGGCCCGCGAAGCCGGCGTGTCAGTGTTCCTGGCGGGCCACTACGCGACCGAAACGGGTGGGGTGCGTGCGCTCGAAGCGGTCGCCGACGACTGGGGAGTCGAGACCCGGTTCATCAGTCACCCCACGGGCCTGTAGCCATCGCGGCGAATATTGCCGGCTGTGGCCGCTGAGACGGCACACGAAGTGTAAACGCTTTTTGCCAGTATACACCTAATACCCAGTACATGGGGTCCGGATTAGTCGCACGAATCAGGGGGAGCTACGGCACGAAGCTCACCCTCGCGCTGGTCGTCGTTGTTGTGCTCTCTGTTGGGGTGGGGACGTTCGTCTACCAGCAGACGACAACGCAACTCGAAACCGACGTTCGGGCCGACCTCACCGGGTCGGCAGACGCCCGCGCCGATCACCTCGACGCGTGGCTGTCGAACGCCCGCGGGCAGACCCAACTGGCATCACGCCATCCCGTGCTCGCATCCGGCAACGACACGGCCATCACACGCTATCTCGAAGGGCTTGCGGCAAGCGACGAACGCCCCGATGGCGTCGTCGCCGCCCACGTCTACAACACCTCGACGACAACCATCGAGGCCAGCTCCGCCGACGCGTTCACCGGCGTGAACCCCCGCGAGCAGGGCGCGCCGTTCGCCACCGACCCGCCGTCGTTTGCGACCACCAGCGACGTTGTCGTCGCAGCACCGTTCACCGTTCCGGCGGCCGACTTCCCCGTGCTCTCGGTGCTCTCGCCGATCCCTGGCACCACGGATAAGGCCCTCATCTACATGGTGAACGTGAACACGCTCACCGACGACTTCGGGCAGAACGTCGCGGGAAGCACCACCACCGTCGTTTCTGCCGACGGCACGTACGTCTCACACCCCGACCAGGACCGCGTTCTCACCGGCCACGACGGCCCATCGCGGCTCCTCAACCAGTCGCGCACACAGCCCGCCTACATCGACGCCAACGGCACCGTGACGGCCGCCGCCCCCGTCGACGGCGCGCCCTGGTCGGTGCTAGTGCGCGCTCCACACGACCGCGCGTTCGCGCTCGGTGACTTCGTGGCGTCCAGCCTCGTCGGTCTCGTGCTCATCACGATCGTGAGCCTCTCACTGATCGGTGTCACTGTCGGCTCGACCACGGTCACCGCGCTCCGGCAGTTCTCCCGGCGCGCCGACGAAATGGCCGCCGGCGACCTCGACACCGACATCGACACCAGCCGCAACGACGAGTTCGGGACCCTCGCGGAGTCGTTCCGATCCATGCGGGACTCCCTGTCGGAATCCCTGACTGACGCCGAACGCGCGACGGCACGCGCCGAGGACGCCCGTGAGGACGCCGAACAGCAGCGCGCCGACGCCGAAGCCGCCCGCGAAGACGCCGAAGCCGCCCGCAAGGACGCCCAAGAAACGGCTCGCGCCCTCGAATCCGCGGCCGCCGACTACGAGGAGGCGCTCACGGCGGTCGCCGACGGCGACCTCACGCGCCGCGTCGACGCCAGCCGCGACCACGACGCAATGGCGCGCATCGGCCACGCCCTCAACGACATGCTCGACGACATCGAAACCAGCGTCGCCGCCGCAACGGCGTTCTCGGATCACGTCTCGGACGCCGCCCAACGGGTCGAAGCCGACGCCGGCGACGCCATCGACGCCGGAACGGACGTCTCGACCGCCGTCGACGAGATCTCCGACGGCGCAACCGAGCAGACCGACCGCCTCCACGAGGTCGCGGGTGAAGTCGATGACCTCTCGGCCAGCGCCGAAGAAGTCGCCGAAACGGTCGCCTCACTGGCCGACACCGCCGGGCAGGCCGCCAGCGCGGTCGACGACGGCCGCCAGGCCACGGAGGACGCCGTCGAGACGATGGACGACGTCGCCGACGACGCCGAAGCCGCCGCCGACGCGATGGACGCCCTCGACAGCGAGATGGCCGACATCGGGGAGATCGTCGATGTCATCGCCGACATCGCCGACCAGACCAACATGCTGGCGTTGAACGCCTCCATCGAGGCCGCCCGCACCGGCGCTGACGGCGACGGGTTCGCGGTGGTCGCCGACGAGGTCAAAACGCTCGCCGAGGAATCCCGGGACGCCGCCGAAGACATCGAATCACGGCTCCTCGCGCTCCAAGGCCAAGTCAGCGACGTCGCCGACGAGATGCGCGCCACAAGCGACACCGTCTCCGACGGCCGAGCGACGGTCGGCGACGCCGCAACCGCACTCGACGACGTCGTCTCGTTCGTCGCCGACACGGACACCGCCGCCGGCGAAATCCGAGCCGCCACCGACCGCCAAGCACACGCCGCCTCCCGCGTCGCAAGCGCCGTCGACGAGGTCGCCGGCATCAGCCAGGAAACCGCCGCCCAGGCCACTGCGGTCGCCGACTCGGCCGCCACCCAAACCGACACCCTGTCGTCGGTCGACGACGCCGCCGCCGACCTCGCGGACCGCGCCGCAGCCCTCGACGACCTGCTCGCCGAGTTCGACGCCCACGACGACACCGAACCGGAGGACTACTGATATGGCACTCACGACATGGTTTTGGGTCGGCGCTGTCGGCATGCTCGCTGGCACCGTCCTCCCGATCCGGGACTGCATCCGACACCCATCGCATCGCCGCTATGACCTCGTACTCGCCGGCATCACCGGACTGGCCGCCATCGCGTACACCACGATGGGGCTGGGCATCACCGCAACCACCGTCGGCGACCGCACCGTCTACCTCGCGCGGTACATCGACTGGCTGGTCACAACCCCACTGATCGTGTTGTACCTCGCGATGCTCGCCCGCCCCGGCCACCGCACGTCCGCCTGGCTGCTCGCCGCCGACGTGTTCGTCATCGCCGCCGGGATCGCCGCCGCGCTCACCACGGGCGTGCAGCGCTGGCTGTTTTTCGCCGTCGGCGCTGCCGGCTACGCCGCGCTCCTGTACGGCCTCCTGGGGACGCTGCCGCGCGCGCTCGGCGACGACCCCCGCGTGCGCTCGCTGTTCGTCACGCTTCGCAACATCACGGTCGTCCTCTGGACGCTGTACCCCGTGGTCTGGCTGCTGTCCCCGGCCGGCATCGGCATCCTCCAAACCGAGATGTACACCATCGTCGTGGTCTACCTGGATTTCATCTCGAAGGTCGCGTTCGTGGCGTTCGCCGTGCTCGGTGCCGACGCCGTCAGCCGCCTGGTCGCCGCCGACGCCGCCGCGCCGGCCACCGCGGAACCAACGCCGGACGGCGACTAACGACCAGCGGGTCCAGACCAGCAACGTCTTTCCGCTGTCCGCCGTGCTATCGACTGGCCGATGACGACACCACCGGGCCGACCCGGGGTGGCTCCCGTGGGACGACGAGCCCTATGAGTGCCGAGGCCTCATAACTAATGTTGGAACTTACGTGCGATTTGCACTATTGTCTAACGGAGTTATAAACAGTATTTTAGAATCCTACCTTCTGAGATTCGCATGCTGTCTTCGGGTCAACTGCGTGGCCTGTCCCTGGGTACGTTCTTTCCTGCGGATCGAACTTTGAGATCGACTCTTCTCCGGCTAACCGACGAACTATTCTGAGATATGATCCTCCGGCAATCGACTCAAACCAGGTCCACAGAACCGTTCGATCCACCCTTTCTCTCTGCGTTCCGTCCTGTTCGCAGTCGCTCGGAGCGGGCTTGTCGGCAGTCGCCGCTGCTGCATCTCCGGTCGCAATTACGTTTGCAGGTAGTTACGGCGGGATGTATGATCTCTGCGGCTATCAACCACTTCGCTAAGGATGCTGTGGGTTGTACTGTCCGCTATGCGTATCTATTCGCTGACACCGGTATTAGCGATCCGGAAGGCATGACAGCGACTGCGGTCCCCTAGTGTGAGTGATTATCGTACTCTCGTAAGTGAATAGATTTTTCGCCGAACCAATATACTCCAGATATTGAGATAACAATGAACTACGGGATCGTAATTGGATTTAGCGTCGTCGCCCCGACGGTAGTCATTTTATTACGATCTAAACGAGGAATAACGCCTTCAGAGTACCAAATACTCGGTTGGCTTGCAATCATTGCCGTGACACAGTTCCAGACTTTTATATCACTCCCATTTTTTGTAAGGACAATATTCGTCTCAGTCGGTCTTGGTATGGCGGTAGTTCTAGTTTACGACCTCGTTTTCCTTTTCAGGAGCGTGTCATAGAAAAGCGGCACGTGCGAAGCAGCAGGGCGCGCGAAGTGTGTCCAACACAAGTGCAACTGCTGCCTTCGCTGAGAACGGTTTCTATGACACGCTCTACTACTGTAGCAAACCGACCCAGAGATTCCGCCACGTGGACGATCAGGTGCTTTCCGTACGTCGTGTGTGAACTTCACGTTCCCCGGACGCACGTTGTAGCCACCCATCTTCGGGAACTCGTGATACCGATCCGTACTCCCGTCGGGAACCTAGTCGTCCCGATCTTCCTCGCTGGACGCGGTGGCGGTACCAGAAATTGATATTTTCTCGTGTCGGCTTGGATCTCCGTTGCCAGGCCATCCTGTTGCTGTGCATGTGCGAAATCCCGGAATCGTTGCCATCCCTGCAGCACCCACGCCGAATGAGTTCAGTACCGTTCGCCGGTTTGGTCTCTGATGTTCGTCAAATGTCACGGGATGACATCTGTCGCATGAAAAGGACTGCCCTTCACTTGTCCACAATGATCGAATTATGGCTATTGCAGTGCGTTTCACCGTTCAACCCGGCTATTAGTTTTAGTATTCCAGCAACCAGCACAAGGCAGGGGAGTTCAGTCCTGCAGAACCGACTGAGAGTGTGTGGTGGATCCGCACGTCAGGAAGCTTTCGGCCCGTCCCCGCGCTATCGCTTGCCACTGGCGTGGGATCTCTGACTGACACTAGATGTGACTCGGCGTCAAGCATCCAATCCGCTGGCTGTCCATGCCTGTCATTCTTTCTCGGATCATTGTGAGGTCTAATTGTTGTGTCACATGGGAGTATCACCGTTGATACTATCGCCAACGGACTTTTGACACAGTCCGGCTAGAGCCGGACATGATGGACACACCAGAACACGCCAGCACCAGCAGCCGGCGGCAGCTGCTCGGGATGCTGGCGGCAGGGGGGACGACCGCAGTCGCTGGCTGTACCACGATCACCGGGGGTGGTGACACCACATCCACCGGCGGCGGCGACAGTGGCTCGTCGTCGATCGTTGTCGGCTCGAAGGGGTACGGCGAGCAGGTGACGCTCGGATACGTCGCCTACGAGCTCCTGGCAAACACCACGAACGCGACCCTCGTCGACGAAACCGGCTTCGGGGGGAACGCAGCCATCTCCGAGGCGTACCGGACCGGGAACGTCCACGCCTACTACGACTACATGGGGTCGCTGTGGTCGTCGCACCCGCCGAAACACGACAGCGCCGACTTCGACACGCCGGACGCCCAGTACGACGCGCTGAAATCGGAGATGGAATCCGAACACCCGATCCGCATCCTGGATCGCGCGGACTGGCAGAACACGTGGGCGGTGTTCGTCGCCGAGCGCGCCGTCGAAGGTACGGGCATCCAGTCGATCAGCGACCTCGCGGCGCACGTCAACAGCCGAAACTACGACATCAGGCCCGCGTTCGGCGACGGGTTCCGCTCCCGGAGTGACGGCCTGGACGCGCTGCTCGACTACTACGAGTTCGACCCCGAGCGCGTGACCGCGTGGGCGTCCGAGCGCGAGTTCCTGGAGACCGCGTCCGCACAGGCCGCCGGCACTGCGGTCGACGAAGGGTACGCCGATCTGGGGGTCGGGTACAGCACCAGCGCCTGGCTCACCGACGTCGACAGCGTTCGTGTGCTCGACGACGACCGGAACTTCTGGCCGTTCTTCCATCCCGTCGGCGTCGTTCACGAGGACGTTGCCACCGACGCGGTGGTGGCGGCGCTGAACACGATGCCCGACGCGATCCCCGACGCGGAGACGATGCAGGCGTTGAACAGTCGCGCCGCTGCGAGCGGGAACCAGCAGGCGGCCGCCGACCACTTGCAGAACAACGACTTCATCTGACCCCATGTCCGAACCCACGGCCGACGCCGGCGACAACTCGCCGTCGTCCACAGACACGGCCCCGCTGGATCGCGTGAAAGCCATCGCCTTGCTGCCGCTGCGGTCGTACCTGGTGAAGTTCGCGGTCGCGTTGCTGGTGATCCTCGTGATCATCGCGGCCGGCGGATTCTGGGTGCAAGCCGACGCCACCGCGACGCTGGAGGCGAACACCGAACAACAACTCGAACAGGAGGCCGTCTCCGATGCGACCGAGATCGGCGACTGGCTGGAACGCAACGAGCAGTCCGTGCTCATCGCGTCGAACAACCCGCGGCTCGGGTTCAACACCACGGCCGCCGACAAACAGGCGTACGTGACACAGCTCGTGGCGGCCGAACTGGACGCCGATCGGATCGCCGACGTCCACGTCGCTGACCCCACCGTCGGCGGGGCGAGCGACGCGCGCATCGTTGCAAGCACCGACGAGGACGCCCGTGGCACGCGCGTATCGGCGGACACCCACCCGTGGGTGGACCGCACGCGATCCATCGGCCGCGACACCGTGGTGTCCACGAACCCCTACCGGACCGCCGGCGGCCAGCGGGTCGTCAGCTCGATGAGCGTCGCAGCGGACCTGACACACGTTCTCGTCGTGGAGTACACCGCGGGGGATCTCAGCGACCAGTTCGGTGCCGGCATCGACGGCACGTTCACGCAGGTCGTGCGTCCGACCTCGGACGCGACGGCGGTGTTGTTCTCGGACGCCGGAACTGACGCCGTCGGGCAGCCCTACATCCCGGACCGGTCGCAGTCCGAGATCCCGGCGCTCGACTCGGCCACCGAGCAGGGACAGTTCACGAACACCCCGACGAAAGACAGCGTGCTCGACCGTGAGTACGTCGCCGCGTACACGACCGTGCCCGGGAAGAACTGGGTGGTCGTCAAGCACGCGCCCTCCGAGAGCGCGTTCGCGTTGAGCAACCAGATCCGCACCGGGATCCTCGGGTTCATTCTGGTCGCGCTCGTGGGCGTGGTCCTGGTCGGTGGCACCATCGGGCGCAACACCGCGGCCGCGGTGCAGTCCCTCTCGGCGGCCGCAGCGGAGATCGAGGCCGGGAACTACGACGTTGACGTGGCGAGCTCTCGCCGGGACGAGATCGGGCAACTGTTCGCGTCCATCGGGAGCATGCGCGACGCGTTGGTCACCCAGATCGACGAGGCCGAGGCCGCCCGCGAACAGGCCACGGAGGCCCAGCAGGACGCGGAAGCGGAGCGCGAGCGCGCCGAGGACGCCCGGGAGCGCGCCGAGGACGCGAAAGCCGACGCGGAAGCGTTGGCGGCCGAACTCGAAGCGCAGGCCGAGCGGTACAGCGACGTGATGGCGGCGTGCGCCGACGGCGACCTCACCCGCCGCATGCCCGCCGACGACACGGACAACGAGGCGATGGCGGCGATCGCGGCGTCGTTCAACGAGATGCTCGCGCAGTGGGAGCACACCATCATCGACATCCAGGAGTTCGCCGACGCGGTCGCCACCGCCAGCGAGGAGGCCGAAGTCGGAGCCGCCGACGCCGAGCGCGCCAGCGGCCAGGTCAGCGAATCCGTCCAGGAGATCGCCGGCGCGGCCGACGAGCAGCGCAACATGCTGGACACGGTGTCCGGGGAGATGACCGACCTGTCGGCGGCCATCGAGGAGGTGGCGGCGTCCGCCGATTCGGTCGCCGAGCACTCCCACCAGACCGCCGAGATCGCGCGCGACGGCGAGCAGACCGCCGAGGACGCCATCGAGCGCTCGCTGACGGTGCAGGAGGCAATCGACGCGACCGTGCAGAACGTCGAGGCCCTCGACGACCAGATGGCGGAGATCAGCGAGATCGTGGACTTGATCTCGGACATCGCCGAGCAGACGAACATGCTGGCGTTGAACGCCAACATCGAGGCCGCCCGCGCCGACAAGAGCGGCGACGGCTTCGCGGTCGTTGCTGACGAGGTCAAGGACCTCGCCGAGGAAACCCAGGAGTCAGCCGGCGACATCGAGCGCCGCATCACCGAGGTGCAGTCCCAGACGACCGCCACTGTCGCCGAAGCCAGGGCCGCCGAGGAGTCCATGGACGCGGGGATCGACGCGGTCGAGGAGGTCGTGGACGCGTTCACCGCAGTGTCCGACCACGCCGACGAGACCGACACGGGCGTCCAGGAGATCAGCGACACCACCGACGATCAGGCCGCCAGCACCGAGGAGGCGGTGTCGATGACCGAGGAGGTCGCGGATCTCAGTGACTCCACTGCTGGGGAGGCACAGAGCGTCTCCGCCGCCGCAGAGGAGCAGGCCGCGTCGATGTCCGAGATCAGCGACAGCGTCGAGTCGCTCAGCGGCCAGGCCGAACAGCTCAAAGCGCTGCTGTCGGAGTTCGAGGTCGATGCCGACCGGGACGTCACGCCCACGCAGACCGACTGACCAGACCGCAGCCGGTCAGTCCGACTGTCCGGCGGGCGCGTCGGTTGCTTCGCCGTGTGCCGTGCCGGTGGCCTCGGTCCGGAACTCGTTCAACCGGTCTTCGAGGGTGTCCGCCTGCGCGGCCAGTGACTGCAGGCTACTGGTCACCTCGGTGATCGATGCGGTCTGTTCTTCGGAGGCTGCGGACACGTTCTCGGCGCGATCGGCTGTTGCCTGGCTGATCGTGGCGATGTCGTCGACGCTGGAAACGACGCGCTCGGAGCGCTGGGCCTGCTCGTCCATCGCCTGACTGATCTCCTGGACGCCGTCGGTCGTCTCCTGGATGTTCTCGGTCACCGCCCCGAACGCGTCGACGGTCTCCTCGACGGCCGCCGCCCCGTCGTTGACGCGCTGCTCGGCGACCCGGATCTCCTCGACCGTCGTGGCCGTCTGTGACTGCACTTCCTCGATGAGCTCCGCGATGTCCTTGGCCGAGCGCTGGCTCTCGGTGGCCAGCTCTTTGACCTCGTCGGCGACCACGGCGAAGCCGTCCCCGTTGCTACCGCCGCCCGATCCCGCACGAGCGGCTTCGATGTTGGCGTTCAACGCCAGCATGTTCGTCTGCTCGGCGATGTCGCTGATGAGCTCCGCGATGTCGTCGATCTCGGTCGTGAGATCTTCGAGCGCGTCGACGTTGGCGACCGTCGTCTGCATGGTCTCCTGGACGGCGTCGATCGCGTCGATGGCGTCCTCGGCGGTCTGTTTGCCCGCCGTCGCGACGTCCGTGGTGTCGGCTGCGGTGTCCGCGACGCTCTGTGCGGTCGCCGCCACCTCCTCGACGGTCGCGGAGTATGAATCCATCTCCTCGGCGACCGACTCCAGTTGCTCGCGTTGGTCGTCGGTGCCGGCGGCGATCTCCTGGACGGACTCGCTGACCGTCTGGCTGGCGTCCTGGATCTCCTTCGCGCCGGCGGTGGCTTCCCGGCTGGCCGTCGTGACGTTCGTCGAGAACCCCTGGATCTCGTCGATCGTGCGCTCCATCGTCGTCAGCATGTCGTTGACGACGGTTGCCACTTCGGCGATCTCCGCGTTGTCGGTCGTGGCATCCACCCTGGCGGTCAGATCCCCGTCCGACGCCGCTTCCAGCGTCGCTCCGACTTCGGTCGCCTGGGATTCGAGGTCCGCCGCCAACTGCTCGATCTCCGCGCTGCGTTCCCGTGCGTCCTGTTTGGCCGATTCGGCCTCGGCCGTTTGCCGCTCGGCTTCGGCCTGTTTCTGTTCGGCTTTCTCGCGGGCGCGCTCCGCCTCGGCGCGCTCTTCCTCGGCCTCCTGGCGGCGCTGGGCGCGCTCCTCGACCAGCGCCTCCATGTCCTCGACGATGGCCAGCGTCGCAGTCCCGCCGATCGCGAACACCGCCACTGTCGTCGCCATCAGCGGCCCCGTCGCGAGGTTGAAGATCTGCGTGGCGACACCGGCTTTCTCCAGCATGAGCGACACCGTCCACGTCACGCCGAGCAGTGAGGCGAACGTGAACGCCATCCAGAACGCCGCTTCGGCGTCCGTGTCCCGGTAGTTCCGGTAGCCGAGCGCGGCCGCGGCACCGAACCCGATCGCGCCGACCGCGTCGCCGAGGGGCGCAACGACCGCGTCAACGAAGACGGCAGCACCACTCATGCCGTGTCCTCCGTTGCCGTCATCCCTTGCCGGCGCTGGTAGGCCGCGAACAGGAACGTCACGCCCGCGAGCCCGATGCCGACGACGTGCTCAGTGGCGTTCAACACGACCGGCAGAACCACGGCTTCGAGGTTGGTCGCCACCATCCCGACCACGAGCAGGAGGTAGCCGACCGTGAACAGCTTCGTGCTCTCCTTGTACTGGCTCACCACCGGGAACAACCCCAGCACGGCCACGATCAATCCCACGACTTCCAGAACACCGAACGCCCCAATTGCTGCCATTGCACACACTTACTTCCCGAGAACGTAGGAATGTTACCCGAACGGTACTCTCTCACACACGTTCCAGTGAAAGATTTTGCGTCCGGACGCGTGCACGGGATCAGGTGGCATCGACTGGCACGCAGCGCGGACTCTCCGATCGCGCGACGAGAAGCACAGCTATGCGGGGCGAGAAGCGGTCGCGGCGCGGCCTGCTGTGGGCGCGGTTATTCGATGTGGCCTTCTTCGCGGAGCTGATCGGCGTCCTGGTCGGAGTACCGCCACTCGACGTTCGCCTTCTCGTCCTGCCAGTCCCACGGCTCGGCGAGCACGACGTCGCCCTCGTTGATCCACGTCCGGTATTTCATGCGGCCGGGAATGCGTCCCATCCGCTCTTTGCCGTCCTCGCACTGCAGCGTCACGTGGTTCCCGCCGTCGTGTCGCTTGACGACCGCAAACACTTCGTCGTCGTTGGGCATTCGGAGGTTCCGCCGCCCTGACTCATCGCTCACACGCTGCCTACGCGCCCGCCACAGTAAAAGGGCGCGGTCCCCCGCGATGCCCCATCAGTCACAACCCGGCTTTTTGTTGCCGGCGATCCAACACCACTCCATGCAGGGGAGCCTACCCGGTGAGCGTGACGTGACTGTCGTGGGCGGCGGCTTCGGCGGGCTCGCCGCGGCGGCCTACCTCGCCCGCGCCGGTGCCAGCGTCACACTACTCGAACAACACGACACCGTCGGCGGCCGCGCCGGCGTCCTCGAACGCGACGGGTTCCGGTTCGACACCGGGCCGTCCTGGTATCTGATGCCCGACGTCTTCGAGCGGTTCTTCGACCACTTCGACCACGACCCACACGACTTCTACGAGCTCACCCGCCTCGACCCCCAGTACCGGGTGTTCTGGACGGACGGCGACAGCGCGACGATCGAACCCAACCGGCGCAACGCCCACGAGCTGTTCGAGTCCTACGAAGAGGGCGCCGGCGACGCGCTCGCGACGTACCTCGACCGCGCCGCCACCAACTACGATCTCGCGATGAACCGCGTCGTCTACCCCGACCGGACGGCGTTCCGGGATTACGCGAGCACCGACATGCTCCCGCTGGCGTCCCGGCTGCGGCTGTTCGGGAACATGGACGACTACGTCTCGCGGTTCTTCGACCACCCCAAGCTCCGCCAGCTCCTCGAATACACGCTGGTGTTCCTGGGTGGTGCACCGCACAACACGCCCGCACTGTACTCCATCATGAGCCACGTCGACCTCAACGGCAACGTCTTCTACCCCGAGGGCGGCATCGCCGGGGTCGTCGACGCGCTCGCCGAGCTTGCCGTCGAGCAGGGCGCAACGATCGAAACCGGAGTCGGCGTCAACGCCATCAGCGGCCGCCGCGGCGAGTTCACGCTCGCCACCGACGACGGCACACGAACCACGGACCTCGTGGTGAACAACGCCAACCCCGCGTACGCCGAGCGCGAACTCCTCGACACCGGCGGCCGCGACCACGCCCCCGACTACTGGGACGACCAGACGTACGCGCCGTCGGCGCTCATGTTCTACCTCGGCGTCGAGGGCGACGTGGAGCCACTCGCGCACCACTCGCTGGTGTTGCCCCCGGACTGGGACGGCCACTTCGCCCAGCTCTTCGACGACCCGGGGTGGCCCGATGATCCGGCGTTCTACCTCTCGGTGGCGTCGAAGACCGACGACACCGTCGCGCCCGACGGCCACGAAGCGGTGGTCATCCTGCTCCCGATCGCGCCCGGCCTCGACGACACCCCCGAGATCCGGGCGCAGTACCGCGACCGCCTGCTGGGGACGCTGGCGGCCCAGACCGGCGTCGACCTCCGGGACCGCATCGTCGTCGAGGAGTCCGCCTGCGTCTCGGAGTTCAGCGAGCAGTTCGGCGACCCCGGCGGGACGGCGCTTGGCCTGGCGCACACGCTGTTCCAAACCGGGCCGTTGCGCCCGGGAAAGCGCGACGGCCCCGACGGCCACTACTACGTCGGCGCGTACACGAACCCCGGGATCGGCATGCCCATGTGTCTCATCAGCGGCGAGCACGTCACCAAAGCCGTTATCGACGACGATCCCGCGGCGTCGGGCTCGACCGACCCGCTGGCCGTCCCCGGGGAGTTCAACTTCGACACGCCGACCACGGCCGACTGACCATGCACCTGTACTGGCACCAACGCGACCTCCGCGTTCCCGACAACCGCGGCCTCCACGCCGCCACCGACGGCGACACCGTCGTGCCCGTCTACGTCTTCGACGACACCGTGCTCTCCCAGGTGGGCCGCCCCAAGCGCGCGTTCCTCGCCGCCGGCGTGCGCGCACTGCGGGCGGCGTACCGCGAGCGCGGCAGCGACCTCCTCGTCCGTGAGGGCGACGCCGAATCCGTGCTGCCGGCGCTGGCCGACGAGTTCGACGCCGACACCGTGTTCCACGCCGCCCACTACGACGCCGCACGGCGGAACCGCCGCACGCGGGTCGCGGACGCGCTCGCCGCCGCAGGCGTCGACACCGCGGGCCACGTCGACCACACGCTCGTCGACCCCGCGACCCTCGACGACGCCTACCCCTCTCACAGCCAGTTCTACGACGACTGGCAGCAGGCACCGAAACCCGACCCGGTGCCCGCGCCGGACGCCGACGCGCTGGCCGACGTCCACGACGACCACACGCTCTCGGTCCCGGCCCCCGAGCCGCCGCTCCCGGATGCGGGGCACGCGGCCGCCACCGACCGCCTCGCGGCGTTCCTCGACGACGGCATCGCGTCGTACAACGACACCCGGGACGACCTCGCGGCGGCGGTCGACGCCCCCGCCAGCGCTGTCTCCCGGCTGTCGCCGTATCTCGCCGCCGGCAACATCGGCGTCCGGGAGGTGTGGGCGGCCGTCGCCGACGCCTACGACGACGCCACCGGGAATGCGGCGCGGAACATCGGGAAATACCGCTACGAGCTGTCCTGGCGCGAGCAGAACTACCACCTGCTGTACCACACCCCCCGCCTCCAGACGGAAAACTACGTCAGCTTCGACGCCCCGATCGCGTGGCAGAACAGCGACGACCACTTCGAGGCGTGGACCCGGGGGGAGACCGGCTACCCGCTGGTGGACGCCGGCATGCGCCAGCTCCGCGCGGAGGGGTACGTCCACAACCGCCCCCGGCAGGTGGTCGCCAGCTTCCTCACGAAACACCTCCTGGTGGACTGGCGGCGCGGCGAGCGCCACTTCGCCGACCGGCTGGTGGATTACGACCCCGCGAACAACGCCGCGAACTGGCAGTGGACCGCCTCCACCGGCACGGACACGGTCGCCGTCCGCATCTTCGATCCGGTCAGCCAGATGGCGAAATACGATTCCGATGCGGCGTTCGTCACCGAGTACGTCCCCGAGCTGCGCGGCGTCGACCCCGAGACCATCGTGGACTGGCCGACGCTGCGCCACTCCCAGCGCGAACGCCTCGCGCCCGACTACCACCACCCGATCGTCGACCGCGATCACGCCTACGAGCGCGCCCAGCGCGTCTTCGAAGCGGCCCTGGACGGGGACGCGTGATCCGGGCCGCGGCCACACGCTGATTCCGCGGCGGTTTTACCGCGTGTCCCCGTAGCGCCAGCCATGTACGACCGGATCCTGCTCCCGGTGGACGACAGTGACTCGATGGACCGCGTTGTTGAGCACGCCGCCGACGTGGCCGGCCGCCGGGACGCCACCGTTGACGTGCTGTACGTCCTCGACGATCGGGCGTTCCTCACGCTCGACGACGGCATGCAGGACGAAGCCACGGCGCAGCTCCGCACGCAGGGCGAGCGCGCCGTCGAACACGCCGCCGACCGCCTCTCGGAGGCGGGGGTTGACACCGAAACGTACGTCCGCGACGGCGACCCCGCGGATGAAATCCTCGCGGTACTCGCCGAGGACGGCGCGGACCTCGTCGTGATGGGGACGCGGCGCGGCGACTTCGAGCAGTCCATGCTCGGCAGCGTCTCCCGGGATGTCGTCGAGTCGACCGAAACACCCGTGTTGACCGTCCCGGTCACCGAGGACTGAGTACCGCGGCGTCGGGGCCAACGTATTTGTGGCTCGTCGGTGTGGCCCGAGACATGGATTCCCGCACAGACGAGTTGGACGAACGACAGGCTGTGACGGACGCGATCAACGTGACGTACGTCCTCGGCAGCGGCGGCGGGGCCGGCGAGCGCACCGCGGCCCGCCTCGAACGCGTTGCCGGCGACGTCCCGATCGCCGTCACACCCACGACCGACCCGATGTCGGTCTCCGACGACGCCGGCTGTGTCGTCGCCGAAACCGGTCTCCACGGCGTTGACATCGTCTCCGTGGTGGCGCGGCTCGCGGACGCCGACGTTCCCGTGGTGGTGGTCGACGACCCCGACGGCAGTGTTGCTGCCGGATCGGCCATCGACGCCGGGGCGACGGCCCACGTGCGTGCCCGGCCGGACGGGGACACAGCCCGGGTGCTCGCGAACCGCGTTCGGACCGCCGTCGAGCGGCGACGCGACCGCGAGTCGATGTCACACACCGAGCGCCGGCTCCGGCGGGTGATCGACTCGCTGCCACAGTGCGTCCTCGAAAAGACACTCGACGGCGAGTACCTCCTCGTCAACGACTCGGGGGCGTCGAACTACGGGCTGGACCCCGACGCCGTCGAAGGGCACCGCGAGGACGAGTTCCTCCCACCGGACCTCGTGGAACGCTTCCACCGCGAGGACGAACAGGTCATCGCCGACGACGAGGCGCTGCACATCCCCGAACAGCACGTCGACGACCGCGTCATCGGCGACGATCGCGTCGAGGAAGTCTACAAGCTCCCGTTCGACGACCCGGACACGGACGCCGACACCGTGTTGACCGTGGTTGCGGACGTCACCACGGCCTACGAGCGCCGCCACCGACTCGCCGGCGCGGCCACCCACATCGAGGACGCCATCTCCCAGATGGCGTCGGCGGACCCCGACCACGATCGCATCCGGTCGCTGCTCGACGCAGCCCACGAGTACGCCGTCGGCGACTCCGAGCGCGCCGTCGACCCGCAGTAGCCGCCGGCGTCGGTCAGTTCGTCGAGATGATCTCGATGACCGCCCGCGAGTCGAGGTCCTGGTCGGCGGCGATCTGGCGGTTCGCCCGGCAGTCAACGGCGTGCAGGAAGCCGTCACCGACATCGGAGTGAACGGCGTACGCGAAGTCCTCGGCGGTCGCGTCGGGTTCAAGCAAGAACACGTCGGGCAGCACGCGCCCGTCGGCGGTGCCCAGGCCGTTCGCCGACCCGGGGAAGACGGGCTTGACGCCGAGCGCGTCGAACAGCGCCGCCTCGATCGCGGACTGCACGCCGGTGCCGCCGTACTCGGTGACGAACTCCCGGATCGACTCCAGGCCAGCGCGCTGGTCGTCGCTTGGCTCGCCGACGATCGTGAACGCGTCGTCGCCCGACCGGTAGTCGACCACGCCGCCCTGGTCGGCCTGCGTGAGCGCCTGCTCGGCGTGCGCGCTCACGGGCACGAACTCCAAGTGGTCGTACTCGTCGTCGTCGGTGATCGCCGCCCAGTTGGCTTGGGCTTCCGGGGTGTCCATCTTGTTCGCCGCGACCACCATGGGCTTGGTGCGGGTGCGCATCTCGCGGGCGAGTTCGAGGCGGTCGGCGTCGTCCCAGGTGTCCGGGTCGAACGCCAGATCCAGGGCCAACAGCACCTGCTTGACCTCCTCGGGGCTCGTGCGGAACGCGCTCATCTGCTCGGCCAACTCGACTTCGAGGGTGGCGTCCGCCATGTGCTGGCCCTCGTAGCGCTCGATGCCCTTCTCTAGGACGTCGAGGTACCACTGATCGAGCTCCGTTTCGAGGAAGTCGATGTCCTCGCGGGGGTCGTGGCCCTCGGTCGCCTCGCCCTCGATGTCCGTCGTGCCGGAGAAATCGACCACGTGGATGAGCACGTCCGCCTCGTTGAGGTCCGTGAGGAACTGGTTGCCGAGACCCGCGCCCTCGTGAGCGCCCGGGATGAGGCCCGCGACGTCCACGAGCTTCGTCGGGACGAACCGCGTGCCGTCCTCGCAGAACCCCGTTGCCGGCGTGCACTCCTCACCGAACTCGGGAGCGGCACACTCTACACGAACGTACGCTTCGCCGACCGCGGGGTCGATGGTGGTGAACGGGTACGCGCCCTCCGGCACGTCGTTGTTCGTCGCTGCGTTGAAAAACGTGGACTTGCCCACCGAGGGCTTGCCCACCAGGCCGACGCGATAGCTCATTGATCACCGGCAGGGGGTTCTCGCCTAAACGGATTGCTACCTGCGGCCCGTATGCGAACCCGGGACAGACCCACCGCTGTGGCACCGGCGCTTTTACGCTGGCGGCGCTCCACGGTGGCGTATGAGCGAGACAGTCGTCGTGACTGGGGCGGCCGGCGGTATCGGAAGCGAAGCAGCCCACGCGTTCGCCGACGACGGCGCCACCGTCGTGCTCGGCGGCCGGAACCGGGACGCCATCGAAACGCTCGCCGCGGAGATCGGCGCGGAGTGGCTGCGGGCCGACGCGCGCGACGAGTTCGACGCCGAGCGACTGATGGAGACGGCCTCCCGGGCGGGTGATTCCTCCGGCATCGACGTGGTCGTTCCGTGCGCCGCCGTCTACCACGGCGACGCCGGACACACGCCGCTCGGGGAAACGGGCTACAGCACGTTCGACGACACCATCCGGACGAACGTGCGCGGGGTGTTCGCGACCGTGCGCGAGGCGCTCCCGCACATGGACAGCGACGGCCGCGTGCTCGTCCCAACCGGCAGCGTCGCCACCGACCCGAAACCCGGCTTCGGCGCGTACGCCGTGTCGAAAGCCGCCGCGGAGGGGGTTGCGAGGCAGTTCGCGGTCGACTGCGAGCCGGCTGTCGGCTGCGTCGATCCCGGCGCGGTCGACACCGAACTCCACGGGATGGGGGGCCGCGATCCGGCCGACGTCGGGGGGTTGTTCACGTGGGCGGCGTCGGTCCCCGACACCCTCGACGGCGGCGTGGTCGGGCTGAAAGACTGGAAGCAGGCGACCCGGTGATCAGACCACCGTGGGCAGGCCAGCGGTGACATCGACGCCAGGACTGTAGGCGATGTGGGGGCTGCCGGCGGGCTGCTCGAACCCGTTGGCGGTGAAGAGGTCGTTCCGGCGGACGTCCAGGGTGGCGTCGGCGAGCTGCCAGGGGTCGTGGTCGACCGCTCCCTGGTAGACGGTGCCGTCCTCGCTGGCGACGAAAAACCGATACCGCTCCAGGAGGAACGCGGTCAGCGATCCGGGGGTGGCGCGCGAGCACGCGCCCGCTTGCTCGTACGTCGCGTCGAAGGCAAGCGACGGCTGGCCGGCGTGCGTGCGGGTGCTGCGAACCGCGAGCGCGCCGCCCGCGCGGCGTTCGATCCGCATGTCCGCGGTGTAGTACGGCAGCCCGAACAGCCGGCGGGCGACCCGGACCCCCAGGGCGTCGGTGGCGTCCAGGTTGAAGAAGTAGATGCCGGGGCGGCCGTCCACCGTGACGTACGTGCGGAGGTTCAGCTCCCCGAAGGTGCGGCCGACACCCGACGGGAGACCGCGAGGACGGATGTTCTCCATCACGAACGGGACCACCGAGAGGTACGCGTCGCCGTCGTGGGTGTCGACGTCGACCCCGTCGGGGAGTCGGTCGGCGACGACCTCGGGGTCGACCGGCCAGCTCGCCACCAAGACGTCGGCCCACCGCATGGATAGCACGTCCATACCAGCGGGTTCGTGCGCCGGCAGCTTGGCGCTGTCGCCAACCGACAGGTTGTTAATACTGGGTACAGATTTAATAATCGAATGTCGGTTTCACACTCCACGTCGAGCGCACGCGCCCGCACGATCCGGCTCGGCGCAGCCAGCGCCATCGCCTTCCTCGCCCTCTCAGCGTACGTCTCTCGCACCGGAGACGCCCCCAAACTGGTGGGCATCTCCTGGGTGGCGTTCACCGCGATGGCCGGCGCCGCCGCGCTCGGCGGCCACACCACCGCCGACCACCCCCGTGGGCTCGTCTGGGGGTACGGCCTCGCCAGCGGCGCAATGATCGCCAGCGCTGCCGCGTTCCTCCTCCCGCAGGCCATCGGCTACGCCGCCAAACCGGGCGGGTTCGGCGTCGCGGCTGGCATCCTCACCGGGTTCGGCGCGCACACCATCGGCCACCGGCTCTCGCACCTCGACCTCCCGCTGGACCGCACCACCGCCGAACTCTCCGCGCACTCGCTGGCCGCCGGCTCCATCATCGGCGTCGTCTACACCGCCATGCCCGGCCTCGGCCCCCTCCTCGGTCTCGCCATCGTCTCGCACAAAGGCCCCGCCGGCTACGCCGCCGCCCGCCGCCTCGCCCGCACCGACCGCTCCCCGGCGATGCTGCTGTTGCCCGCCGCCGGCGTCGGCATCGCCGCGCTCGCCGTCACCGTCGTTTCGTTCCCCACTGCCCCGGTCTTCCGGGCGGTCGTCTTCGGGTTCGCCGCGGGCATCTTCCTGCACGTCGCGATGGACTTCCTGCCGCACTGCGAGACCGGCAGCGACGTCCACGACGCGGTCACGCGCTCCGCCCACGACCACGACCACGCCCTGCTCGACCGCCTGCGCCTCCACGCCGTTGCCTCCACCGGCCTCGGTGCCGCCGTGGTCGCCGCGGCGTGGGTTCTCCTGCAGTAGCTACACCCCAATCCGACAACTGCGGGCGTCTTCCGGGTCGGTCAGTTGTAGTCCCGCCACCGGTTGCCACAGTCCTGGCACTTGAAAAATCGCGTTGGCGGCTCGTCGGCGCTTCCGGTCTGCTTGATCGTGTACCACGCCTCGCCGTGGCCACACTCCGGACAGGTCTCCTCGGCGGTCGGCTTCCCCTCGGAGGCCGCGTCCTCGCTGGTCTCGATGACATCGCTTGTGTCCTGGCTGGCGGTCTCCACGAACCCCTCGCTGCCCTCGCTGTCGGCGCTCGCGCCACAGGACGCACACACCATCTCGCCGTCCTGTTTGTGCATCATCGAGCCACACTCGTCGCAGAACTGCATACCCCGATTACTCGTGGTCGGCGGAAAAATCACTCGGGTCGTCTCCCGCCCGCCGGGCGACGATCGGACAGTCAACCACCCGGAAATGATCCACGTCCACCATCGCCGCGATCGTCGTGCCCTCGTGGGTGCAGCCCATCTCCGGCGGCGCGGCAAAGTGCGGACAGCCATGACAGAGACTCGACTCCACGACGGTCGTCTCCCCGTCGTCGGCCGCCGCGCTGTCGGTCGCGGCTGCACTCCACGGTGCCGCCGCCGCGCTGTCGGCGTCCGTCGCGAGCGCCGTCCACACCGCGTCCTCGTCGATCTCGGCGACCGACATCTCCTCGAACAACGCCGCGACATCGGCTCCGCCGTCGTCGTCGTCGTCGCGGCGCTCGTCGATCCGTCGGCGCACGTCGGCCAGCGGCTCGTCGGTCTCGTCGTCGCTCACGCCCCACCACCGTCGTTGCCGGCGTCCTCGGCGTCGGCGTCGAGCACCTCGGACGGCTCCATCGGCCCGTCGCCGTCCCCGCGGGAATCACCCGCGGACGCCATCCGCTCCAGTGTCTCCGTCTCCGCCCCGAGCCACGACTGATCGGAGTCCTCCCCCTCGCCGTTGCCCTGCGGGCCGCCGGCCGCAAGCGCCGGCGTCTCGCCGGTTTCCAGCGTGTGATTGCTGAACCAGCCCGGGTCCGGTGATACGTCCGCGAACGCCGCGCCACAGAACGGACACTCCGGGGCCGTCAGCAGCGCGACGTCCACGGCCTGCTCACATCCCTCGCAGTCCGCCGTCCGCACGCCCGCGACGTTCGCCGCACGCTTCAGGGCGTCCACCCGCGCCCGCCGGGCTTCGGCCGCGCCGACGCTCCGCACGGCCTCCCGCATCGACACCACCGCCTGCGCGAGCGTTGACACCTTCTCCGAGAGCCCCGCTGCCTCCTCGTCTAGGGACTCGGCCACCGCCTCGAAGTTCTCGAAGCCCGCGTCGACGCGCTCGGTCACCGCGGTCACGTCCTCCGCCACCGCGTCCACGGTCCCCTCGGCGTGCTCGGCGGCCGCCAGCGCCGCCTCGATGTCGGCCGCCAACTCGGGGTGGCCGTGGCCAGCGTCGGCTTTCCCGTCGGTCTCGCGTTTCACCTGCACCACGCGCTCCCGGATGTCCTCCACCAACTCGTCGACTGTCGCCTCGTGGTCGTCGAGTTGCGCCTCCAGCTCATCGACGCGGCTCGTCACCTCCGTCAGCCGGTCACCGACCCCCTCGTCGGCTGCCAGCTCGCCGTCTTCGACGCTCCGATAGGCGGCCACCACGCGTTTCAGAAACGCGTCCTCCTCGTGGCCCAGCTCCTCGGCGCGCGCGGCCAACCAGGCGGCGGCCGGCCCCTCCAGAGTCACGCTCTCGACGCCATCCGACGTGCCGTCGGGCATTCGTTCGAACTTACTGTGCGGTGGTCTTAACGGTTCGGGGCAGCCTACCTGATCTTCCGCACGTCGCTGATGTCGAAGCCGCTGTCACGGATCTCGGTCTCGAACTGCACGATGTCGTCCTCTTCGAGCCGCCCGAGGACGCCACGGAACTCCCGCACGAACATCGTTCGAACCCGCTCGTTGCCGCCGCTCTCCCACGCGAACTGCACCGTGCCGTCCACCGACGACATCAGGCTCCCGAACTCCTCGCTGCGCACCGCATCCCGCGTCAGATGCAACAGGATCAGGCCGCTCCAGTCCCGCGCGGCCTTCCGCAGTCCCTTCAGCGTCATCACCACGTCGGAGAACGCCATGTCAGAGGACCGCCGCCCGATCAGGTCGTTCAACGAATCCACCACCACGAGGCTGCCGCTGGCGTGTTCGTCGAGGTAGTCGGCGAACCGCTCCAGTACGTCCCGCGTGTCCTCGCCGGTGTTCCCGAGATCGCGCACGGTCTGGTGTTTGTCGGCGTACCACGACCGCGGCACCGGGCTCAACTGGAAGTACTCCGGTGACAGGTCGGCGAACGTCACGGCGTCCGCGCCAGCCGCCACGATCTCCTCGTCCATCGTGAACGCGATCTCGCGCTGTAACTCCGCCTCGTTCGCGGTGAACGACACGTAATGGATCTCCTCGGGCTGTCGAGCGCTCCCGTGAGGGCTGCCGTAATGCAGGTCGAACAGCTCGGGGTCCGCGGTCGCAACCGCGTTCATCATCGCCGCCGTGTACAGGAACTCCCGCGCCCCCGCGCCGGCCTCCCCGGACAGCAACACGACACTGCCCTCCGGTGCCCCACCCCCGATGCGGCTGTCCAGCCGCGAGATCCCGAACGGTATCGTCGCCATACCACGCCCCTCGCACGGTCTGCGCTTACGTCTTTTGCCACGCCGCACGGTCTCCCATGACCCGATCCGCAACCACGGGCGCGCCGTTGGGGAACGACGGCGCCGCCGGCGGCTGGGCGACCGCAGCCACGGCCTCGTCGGGCGTCGTGGCGACGGCGAACCCATCGCCCGCGGCGAGGAACTCCGCGACGCCGCGTTGCTCGCTGGTGAACGGGTACACCACACACGGCGTGCCCGCCACGGCGGCCTCCATCACCGTCGAATAGCCCGGACAGACGACAACGCTCGCCTCGCGCAACACCGGCAGCATCGACCGAACGGTCGTCCAGTCGTCGCCGCCCACGACGGTCACGCTGCGCCCCCGCTCGCGCAGCCGCCCGGCGACCGCGCCGAGATCGTCGGAGTAGGTGCTCGGTGAGACCAACACGTCGACGTCCGGCACAGCACCGTCCAGGGGGACGTCCAACGCCAGCGGCGGCACGCGCTCGACACCGCGCGGATCACCGGCTTGCGCCGGCCAGACCGCCGGATAGAAGAACGTGCGGCTGGCGGTGACCTGCTGGCGGGTCAGAAGCGCGGCCCCCGCGCGCTCCGCGCGGTCGTCGTAGTAACCCGGCGTGTTGTGCGTGCAGACGTACTGGGGGACACGCGCCAGCAGCGCCGCCACCGACGCGAACATGTCGTCGGTGACCACGCAGTCGGCGTCCACCCGCCCCAGCCACCGGGCGACATCACGCACCCGACGGACGGCATCCGGCACGCTTCCCGTGAGCACGTCCGCCAGCGAGCCGTCCGCGCCCTGGTAATCGCCGATGAAGTCCACGGCCGTCGGCACGAACTCCTCGTAGCCGAGCAACGCCGCGAAGCGCTCGCCCGGCCCGCCGCCCGCCACCTCCACGGTCGCCCCCCGGGACTGGAGTTCGCGGGCGATCGCCAGCATCCGCGTGGCGTGGCCGGCCCCTTCCGGGTAATGCACGACGGCGACGGTCGCGTCCATGCCGGAGGGTGCTTGCGGGGCACGCAAGCCGGTTTCGGTCGCCGCTCCCGGCGCGCTCACGCCGCCTCGTCGAGGACGGCAACGCCGTCACCGACTGCGAGCGTCTCTCCCCCCGAGATGTCGGGGGCCCGCGCCAGGATCATCGCAGCGTACTCGTGGTCGAACGCGTCGCCGTCGGCCCACTCGGGGAACGTCCGCTCGCGGTTCGCACAGAACGTTTTCCGGAACTCGGGCAGCTGCTCACCCGTGTCCGGGTCCCGCGATGGAACCACGCACCGATTACACGGGGTCACGCCCTCGAAGCGAACACCGCCCACCTCGAACGCCGGCGCACCATCGCCCACGAACCGGTCCTCCCAGAACGCCGGGACGCCCTCGATCTCGATGTTCGCCCGCAGCCGTCGCCGCGCGCCGGCCACGGTCATCGAGTCGAACCAGTCCGCGATGGCTTCCAGTGTGGCCGTGCTGACCACTGCCGGCCCCATGTCTGACCGATCCACGAACCCAGTGGGATCGCTGCGCATCGACACTGAGACTGCCAGCCGGCTGTCGAACCAGTCGCCGGCCGCCGACAGCCCCTCGTCGTCGCCAAGCGAGAACGACGCCCGCTGCCCGTCGGGGTCCGTCACAGTCAGTGTTCCCGTTTCGGGCTCGTAGTCGGTGCGGAACGCGTGCAACGCGGGGCGGCGTTTCGCGGTCACGATCGACCCCGTGTCGGAGTCCACCAGCGTGAACGTCCGGTCGTGGTGTAGCTGCCCGTGGGTTCGCAGTGTTGCGGTCGATCGGTGCTCGCTGTCGAGGCCTTTGATCGGATACACGTACAGTCCCGCGATGGCTGCCATCTCCTTGCGCCACGCCTGGCACCGTGATAACTGTTGGGTGGGCTCCGACGCACCAGCCCATTTTTCCACCACGAGCGCCTGTCAGAGCGATTGTATTGCCTGATGTGTACGGCCGACACACTATTCACTCACATCACATAATACTGCGTTCATGATGGGCATCCTGGAGGTGCTTGATCCGCCGAAGGCTGTGCTCCCACTCATCGCACTCATCGGACTCGTTCCCGTTGTGGCGCGATACCGGACCGAATCACGGTGGTTCGTCGTCGGATACGGCCTGCTGGCCGTTGCGACGCTCGCAACCAACCTCGAAAACATCGTGCTCGGGGACGTGCTCAACGGCACCGAACACGCCCTCGGACTCATGGGCTCCGGGATCGCGTTCCTCGTCGCGGGCTACTACCGCCGCCAGACCATCCTCGACCCCCAGTCCGACGACGCAGCCACCGGCGACGCCGCCCCGGCCGCCGAGGGTGACGACCAATGAACCACCTCATCGTGCTGTTCGACGTCATCGCCGTCGCCGCCTACGTCGCCGCCATCGGCGTCGGCATCCAGACCTACCGCGACACCACTGACATCGCGGGCTTCTGGGTGAACTACACGTACATCTGCGGGCTCGGCTTCCTCTGGACGGGGGTCGTCGCGCTCGAATGGATCGGCGTCGCCGGCCCCGTCATGGACGCGTTCAGCACGTCCCTGCTGGCCGTACTCATCGGCGTCGTCGCCATCTCGTCCACCGGCACGATCTCGATCGTTGAAGACCTGAAAACGTCAAACGCACGCGCCCACCGCCGCCGCAAGGACGCCGAACAAGCCAAACGCCGCGCCGACGAGCAACGCGCGCAGGCACAGGAAGCCAAAGCCGAAGCCCAAGACGCCCGCGAGGAAGCCGAGACGCTGGCCGCCAAGCTCCAAGAGCGCGCCGCCGAACGCGACGCACAGCTCTCGAAGAAAGCCTCCGAATACAGTTCGGTCATGGAGAAAGCAGCCAGCGGCGACCTCACGGTGCGCGCGAACTCCAGCAGCGACAGCGACGCGATGACCGAAGTCGGGCAGGCGTTCAACGAGATGATCGCCGCCTTCGAGGAGATGGTTGCGCGCACCCGCGAGTTCGCCGGCGACGTCGCCGACAACAGCCGCGACATACACGCCAGCGTCGACGAAATCGAAGCCGCAAGCGAACAGGTCGCCGAATCCGTCCAGGAGATCTCGGCCGGCACCGACCGCGAACACACCCGCCTCGCGGACGCAACGGACGAACTCCAATCGCTGTCCGGCGCCGTCGAAGAAGTCGCCGCCTCGGCCAGCCAGGTCGCCGACGTCTCCGACCAAGCCGCCGACCGCGGCCGCCAGGGCAGCGACGACGCCGCCGCGGCGGTCACACAGATGACCGACATCCAATCCGAGACCGAGGCCGTCGTCTCGGAGGCCAACGCGCTTGCCGCCGAAGCCCAGGAGATCCGCCGCGTGGTCGATCTCATCAACGACATCACCGACCAAACCCACCTGCTGGCGCTGAACGCCAGCATCGAAGCGGCGCGCGCCGACCAGGACGGCGACGGGTTCGCCGTCGTCGCCGCGGAGGTCAAGGAACTCGCCGAGGAGACCAACGAGGCAACCGACGAGATCGAGACGCTCGTGGACAACCTCCTGTCGTCCACGCAGTCGGTCGTCGACGACTCCGAGCAGATGGCCGCCACCGTCTCCTCGGGCACCGAAACCGTCGAAAACGCGCTGACCGCGCTCGAAGAGATCGGCGACCACGTCACCGATGTCAACGAAGCCGTCCAACAGATCGACGACGCGACCGACGCACAGGCGGCGTCCGCCGACACCACCGTTTCGATGATCGAGGAGATCGAGGACATCAGCGAGCAGAACAGCTCCGAGGCCGCCAGCGTCTCCGCCGCCGCCCAACAGCAGACCGCGTCGCTGTCGGATGTCACCGACGGCGTCACGCGCCTCGTTGATCGCGCGGACACCCTCCAGGACGTCCTCACTGGCTTCACCGTCGACAGCGACGACTACGAACTGGACGTCGACACGTCACGACCCGCCACGACGAACCCGGAACTGGAAGCCGACGACTGACGCCCCTAGCGCTATTTCTTCATTCAGACGACTCCTTGAAGCTGAAACGGCCGAATTGATACAGACAGAGGACACACTCGGTACGCGAAGCGGTCGCAAAATCTCTTCGCTTCAACTAGAATTCAGATAGGCGCTTCTGAGGATATATCCACTTGTCCTGAGGGAACATCGTTATGGAGCACTGCTACAACGATCCGGCAGTTGGATGAAAGAAGCGAGCCGGTGCAGCTACACACTCAATCCGGAAACGTGGGAGAGCGAACACAATGCAGAGTGCCAGGTCGACCCAGAGTATGACGCCGAGATTTTGGAGGAGGTCGACGGCCAGACGGTGTGGCGCTGCCCTCACGAGGCCGTTGAGGAACACGACGGAGAAGATAGGTGCATCTTTCATCTCCGAAAAGAGAAACGGCCGAATGGAATCAACCCCGTTGAGGAGTTCATCGCCATCGTTCAGGGTGAGCGCGAGGTAGTTGAGGGTAAGGGACGACGACCGGCGCGGTTCATCGACGCGACGTTCGAGAATCTCAATCTGGACCGGGAACAGATTGGAGACGGTGCGGCCATCGATCTGCGACACGCCCGGATTGAAGAGATGAAGTGGGATATCCGGGGGGTAGACGCGCAGCTTGACGCGGCTGGGGCCGTGGTTGAGGGTGATTGTGACGTACACGGCGTCTCTTTTCGAGACCGTGTCCAGTTTCGAGAGGTGGTGTTTCGGAGCGTGGTGAGCTTCGGAAATGCGACCTTCGACGATACGGCGTCTTTCTGGCATGCGACCTTCGACGATACGGCGTCTTTCGGGGGTGCGACCTTCGACGACAAGGCGTTCTTCGGGGATGCGACCTTTGACGATAGGGCGATCTTCGAATCCGCGACTTTCGACGATACGGCGATCTTCGGGGATGCGACCTTCGACGACGGTGCGGATTTCAATGGCGTGAATTTCAGAGACGAAGCGCTCTTCGAGAGTGCGACCTTCGACGGCTGGGCGGCATTCCGGAATGCGGCCTTCAACGGCGGAGTGACCTTCAACAGCGCCAGCCTAAATAGCACGAGATTCGACGACATGGTGAATTTCATGGGTGTCGAACTTGATGAGGCGGTTTTTCAGGACGCTAATCTCTCGAACAGCTATCTGAGGAACACCGAGCTTGAGGGCGCGGATCTCCGGGACGCAGATCTCAGTGGTGCGGACCTCGAAAATGCTGTCCTCACCCGTACCCAGCTCTACGGAGCGGACTTCAGGGACGCCCGCCTCCATGGGGCAATATTCGGGGACGCCCACATCAGCCACGCCACCACGTTCGTCGAACGAGGTAACAGGTGGGTATCTCACCGACGAGTGGTCGGATATCTCAACAGGCTACCGAAGGTGGATTTTGCTGAGCCACAGACCGTCATCTACGACCCGCGTACCGAACCACACTGTGAAGCGGACGAGGACGAAATCAGCAATGTCACCCGTGCCGCCACGGTGTACCAGAAGCTCGAATCGCTTGCCGAAGATAACGCCGCCTCGTCGCTCGCAAGCACCTGTTTCACGTGGCGCAAGGACATGGAGCGAAAGCGCCTCTCAAGCGGCGAAGGCGAGGGGAACAGTCGGCAACCCGTCTCGTGGGCACTTTCATGGCTGTCGAATGTCGTCACCCGCTACGGGGAGAGCCCGTACCGTGTTCTCGCCACGGTTGCGCTTATCGTGCTTTCTTTTGGCGGCCTCTACTACTGGTTCGACTTAATTCAGCCGGACCTTACAGCTCAAGCCCCGACTGAGTCGTTGCCACCGGTTTCGCTCTTCGACGCGATGTACTTCTCGACCATGACGTTCACGACGCTCGGGTACGGCGACTTTCGGCCAGCGAGCCAAATCGGACAGATTCTCGCCATTTCCGAGACCTCTGCTGGCGTGGTTCTCCTCGCCCTGCTAGTGTTTGTGTTCGGGCGACGAGCGACACGATGATGGTCGCCGTTTGTGCGAAGCGTTACCCTCTGGGTTTGAGGGTCGCGGCTTTGTTGACTGCTTCCGAGGCGCAGGAAGGGACACAGAACTATTCGATCAAGTAGATCGTTCTGTGAGATACGAACTCGTTGGAGAAAGTTCTCTTGTGGTGGCGAACTATTCGAGAACAGCGTAAGATTTTGAGGACAGTAGAATTCCAGCGTAAAACCTCTCTCTCACTGATTGAGCGGGATTAAGACGAGACAGCCCGTCGTCAGGGCTGGCACCTCCCGTTGTCGAGGGCGGGGTAGCGTTTGTCTTCGTGGTCGATGTGGAACCCGCAGTATTCACAGACCTCTCCGAGATATGAGGTGTCTGCGGTGGGGGCGCTCACGCCGACCACCGCGTTGATAAAGACGCGACTTGTGTACCGTCGTAGCTACGCGAAAACTGAACTGCGGACCCGGTAAGAACGCCGGTACCGGAATCCGACCTTATTTTGAGTGGGACCGTCGAGATTCGAACTCGAGTCCGACGCACCCCATGCGCCGAGGATACCGCTACCCCACGGTCCCGTATCTGGGTGGAGGCGCGGTCCACCATTAAGACCTTCGTTTCGGCGGCGGGCTACACGAGCACGCGTTCGAGGGCAACGACCACGCCGGCGTCCGCGTCCGGATCGCCGACCAGCCGACCGAGGCAGACCGCCGTCCCGCCTGCGGTGTAACACGCCACCAGCGCCCCATCCGCCGGCGGTGTCGGCAGGGCCGTGGTGTCGATGACGCCCGGCGCGTACACCGGCGCACCCGTGGCGACCTCGTGGGCTGCCGAGTCGGCGATGGTGAGCCGCGGCAGGTGCGTGAGCGCGCGCTCGGCGGGCTGGACCGCTGCGCGCAGCGCGTCCGCGGGTGCGTCCGGCGGCTCGGTGTCGTCGGTGTCGCGCAGCCACGCCACCGCGTCCGCGAGGTCGTGCAGCGTGACGAGGTCGGTGTCGTCGAACGGCGTGGTGGCGCTGCGGCGCAGATGCCCCATGTGGGCGTTCGTGCCGAGCGCGCGGCCGATGTCGTGGCAGAGCTTCCGGATGTACGTGCCCGACTCACACCGGATCCGGAGCAGGACCTGGCGGCCGTCCACGTCGAGCACGTCGAGGTCGTAGACCGTGCGGGTGCGCAGGCGGCGCGCGACCGCGGATTTCTTCGGCGGCTTCTGGTAGATCTCGCCGGTGAACGCCTCGATCACGTCCGGGAGGATGCGCGGCGGGTCGTCGTGCAGCTCCAGGACGGCGACGTACTCCTTGAACCCCTCCAGGAGCGCGGGTGCGATCCGGGTCGCGGTCCCGGTCAACACGGGCAGACAGCCCGTGACCTTCGGATCGAGCGTGCCGGCGTGTGCGGCCTTCTCCACGCCCACGAGGTCTCGAATCCACGCCGACACCTGGTGGGCCGACGGCCCCGGTGGCTTGTCCAGGTTCACGACGCCAAACGACAGCACTGCCGCCGGGCTGCGCTCGCCGGGTGGCGGTCGAATCCCCATGTTAGAACTGATAGCGGACGTTCTCAATGGGTGTTGGGCCTTCGTCGCGCTCGGCCTGGTAGGCGTCGACGGCGTCCAAAACGATGTCCGTGACGGCGTCGGGCCCCCAGCGGGCGGTGTTCACCGACAGGTCGTAGATGGTGATGTCGTCGAAGTCGATGGCGTAATACTCCTCGTAGCGCTGGGTCTCGGACTCCTCGCGGGCCTCCGTCTCGGCGCGGGCCGCCGCCGGCGTCTTGTCCTCGCGCTCGGCGATGCGGCGCGCCCGCACGCTCATCGGGGCGTCCAGCCAGATCTTGATGTCGGCGTACTCGCCGGCCATCCAGCCGGCCAGCCGGGACTCCAGGACGATGTCGTCGCGCCCGCGGGCGGTCTCCCGGAGGCGGCGGTCCAGGTCCTTATCGATCTGGGGGTCCTCCTCGGCGAGCTCGTTGAACTCCGCGAGCGTCAGGTCCCGGTCCTCCGCGAGTCCGCGAAAGATGTCACCACCGGAGATGTGTTCGTAACTGAGGTGATCGGCGAGCGTCGACGCGACGGTGCTTTTCCCGCTCCCCGGCGGTCCGGAGATTGTGACCAACATATCCGACCTGGGGGTGGCCGGGACAAAGAGGTTTTGAACCGCGGCTGCCGGCGCGCTACGTGGGCGTCGTCTGGATGTTCAGCGCCTTCCGGATGATGTTCGAGAAGCTGAACGAGCACATCATATACCAGAGGATCCACGCCGGGAACACGAGCACGCGGCCGCCGTTGAGATCGATCTCACCCAGCAACGGCAACACCATGTTGAGCTCGCTTTGCGGGATCGTGCCCGTGCCCAGCTTCCAGTACATCCAGAGGAACACCGGGATCGTCAGCAGCATGATCCACACCATCGGGCGGAACTGCTCTTTCATCATGCTGGCCTGATCGCCGAACGCCTCCATCTGCTCCTCGCGGAGGCGTTCGACCGCGGCGTCGTCGCCGCGCTCTTTCGCCGCGGACATCTTGTCCTGGAGCTCCTGGGCTTGCTCCTGGTATTTCGACATCTTCTCCATGTCCGTGAGGTTCGCCTGGAGGATCGTCGTGTACAACCCAGTCAGCACCGCCAACACCAGGATCACGACGTAGAAGGGCATGATCGAGTCCAGGGGCCCCAACACGACGTTGATCGTGCCGCCGATCGCGTTCTTGATCGGCGAGTAACTGTACCCGATCATCGCGCCGACGGCCCCGACGCCCGCGAGCTTGTCGTACGTCGACCACGACGTGCCCTCGGGGCTGTCGTCGTCGCCGTCGTCGTCGGGTGCAAGCCCCTCCTCGACGCCGTCGGGGTCACCGACCTCGAACCCCGTGTCGCCCTCGACGAGGATGTCTTTCTCCAGGAGGCGCCCCCACTGGCCGCTCGAAACGTCGTCGCTGACGTCCTGCCACTGGAGGTCGCCGTCATGGTCCAGGAGGTCTTCGAGGATCGTCGCCATCTCGGGGTCCTCGCGAACCAACGACTGTACTTTCTCCGCGGTTCGTGCCATCGTGTGGCCGTGTTAGCGACGGCGGCTTGAATCGCTTACGGAACGCCGGCCCAGGCGCCGACGCTACGCCGTGCGCTCGTCGACGGCGGCCGCCACGTCAGTCCAGACCTCGTCGGGTGTCCGTTCACCGTCGACCTCCGCCAGCACGCCCTGTTCGCGGAAGTACTCCACGACCGGTGCCGTGTTCTCCTCGTAGACCGTGATGCGCTCGCGGGCCGTCTCCTCGGTGTCGTCCTCGCGCTGGTAGAGGCTGCCGCCACACGCGTCACACACGCCCTCGGTCTCGGGCTGGTTGAACGACACGTGGAACGTCGCCCCGCAGTCCTCACAGACCCGTCGCCCCGTCAGCCGGCCCACGAGCTCGTCCTCGTCGACGTCGAGGTACAACACCACGTCCAGATCCGTGATCGAGTCCAGATACTCCGTCTGGCTCTCGTTGCGCGGGTAGCCGTCGAGGACGTACCCGTCGGCGTCGTCCAAGGCGGTCTTGACGATCTCGTTGACGACCGCGTCGGGCACGAGTTCGCCGGCGTCCATGTACGCGCCCGGGGTGTCGTACTCCACGTCGAGGTGGGTGATGTCCTTCGTCTTGTTCGCGCGCAGCGCGTCCCCGGTGGTCACGTGTTCGACGCCGAACTCGTCGACCAGTCGACGGCTCTGCGTGCCTTTTCCAGCGCCCGGTGCACCCAACAGCAGTACGTTCGGATGGCTCATAGCGTTCTTTCACCGGCCCCGATTAAGGGCGTGTCGTTCCCGGTTGCCACACCCCGCCTGCTTTGTGGGTGCGCCCGCAAACACCACCATGACTCGATTCGACGCCGACACCGAAGCCGCCCGCATCGAACTCGTCGCCGACACGGTTGCCGCACACCGCGACCGCGACAGCCAGTTTTGCACCCTCGAAGCCGCGGCCGACGCCAGCGACACCCCCGAATCCCTCCCGCCGTGGGTGCAGTTCGCCGACGGCACGCTGAACCTCGACTGCACGGACGGCGAACTGGAGGCGCTGCACACGACGCTCAGCCGGTACGGCGCGTTCACCATCGCCGACCGAACCACCGTGGAGCCCGACACCGCCGAGGAATCACCCGGCACGAACGTCCGCATCGACGCGCGCGCCGACGACGATCGCGTCGGGCAGTTCGTCGACACCGTCTTCCAAGCGGTCTACGGACTGCCCGCCGACTTCGAGCTCTGGGCCGTCGAAATCTGAGCCACACCCCGCCAACGCCCGCCGCTACCGCAAGCGGGGCACTTTTCCATCCCCGCTGTCGACATACGCCACGATCCGCACCGCGGTGCCATCCCACAACGCATGTCACGCGCGAACGCCAACCGCAGACGCGACCTCGCCACCATCGCCAGAGACGTCGGCGGCCTCGTTCTCATCGCCGCGGGCCTGATGTCCGCGAGCGTGCTCGTCGCCGCCGGCTTCCAGGAGTGGTACGCCGCCCTCGGGTTCCTGCTTGCAGGCGGCCTGAGCGCGACCGTTGGCGGGCTCGCGCGCCGCCGGTTCGCGGACGCCCCCGCTCCCAAGATGAAACACGGCATGGTGATCGCGGCCGGCGGCTGGTTCGCGATCGCGGTCGTCGGCGCGCTCCCGTTCCTCTTTACCGCGTGGCTGACGCCGCCAGCAGCCATGGCGCGGTTCGTGCCCACCGATGCCACCTGGACGGCCGTCAGCGTCGGCAACACCACCACCCTGTCGAGTCTGGCGTACTTCCGCCAGCCGCTGCACGCGCTCTTCGAGAGCATGAGCGGGTGGACCGGCAGCGGGCTCACGATGGCGATCCACGAGCCCTCCCTGCCCCGCAGCATCCAGTGGTGGCGGTCGCTCACCCAGTGGGTGGGCGGCGTCGGCGTCGTCGTGCTCACCGTCTCCATCCTCGCGCGGCCCGGATCCGGCAGCTACGCGCTCTACCGCAGCGAAGCCCGCGAGAAGAAGATCCACCCCAGCGTGGTGTCCACCGTCCGCACTGTCTGGAAGCTCGTCGTCGGATACACCGTCGTGGGCGTGGCCGTGCTGTTCGTCGCGATCCGCGCCAGCGACTACGGCGCGGCGCTTCCGGTGTGGGACGCCGCCTGGCAGGCGCTCAACCACACCATGACCGGGCTCACAACCGGCGGGTTCAGCGTCACCGACAACTCCATTGCGACCTACGACGCCCCCGTGATCGAGGCGGCACTGCTGCCCATCATGGTCGCCGGCGCGATCGCGTTCCCCATCCATTACCGGCTGCTCGCCGACCGCGACCACGGTGTGCTCCGCGGGGACCTCCAGACGCGGTGGCTGTTCGTGCTCCTCGGCGGCGGCGTCGTCGTGCTCGCCGCACAGAACGTTGCCGCCGTGCCCGTGACGCCCGACGCTGTCACGCAGTGGACGCCCGCGATCGGTGACGTTCCGGTGTTGTCCCCCGCACAGGCCGACGCCGCCCGCGATGCGACCTTCCAGTGGGTGAGCGCACTCACCTGCACGGGCTTTCAGTCGGCTCCCATCGGCAACTGGATCGCCGGCGGGAAGATCCTCGTTGTCGGCGCGATGACGATCGGCGGTGCCGCTGGCTCGACGGTCGGCGGCATCAAGATCATCCGCGCGTACACCGCCGTTCGCGGGTTCATCTGGCAGTTCTCCCGGGTGTTCCTGCCGTCGAACGCGGTCGTCACGGCGCGCATCGACGGCCGCACGCTCGATCGGGACGCCATGGAACAGGAGTTCAGCGAAGCCGCCATCGTGGCGCTGCTGTGGGTGGTGTTGCTGTTCGCCACCAGCCTCGTGTTGGTGAACCTCGCGGGGCCGTCGTTCAGCTACGCGGACGCCCTGTTCGAGGTCGCCAGCGCCCAGGGTAACGTCGGGCTGTCCTCGGGCATCACCGGCCCGGACATGTCACCGATCGCAGAAGCCATGTTCCTGTTCAACATGTGGATCGGGCGCTTGGAGATCATTCCCGTGTTGGTGTTCGCGCGCGCCGCGATCTCCGGCCTCGACCCCTAATCCCGCCAGTACGACCCCGTGAACAACACGAGCACGGGCAGGATCTCCAACCGCCCCACCCACATTAACCCCACCAGCACCAGCTTCGAGACGCTCGTGAACACGCCCACGACGCCCGCGTAAACCCTGAACTCGTCGTCTCCGGTGAGCGCCTGCCAGACGAGCGCGAAGTTCGTCCCCGCGGGACCCACGCCCGGCTACTGGGCGTCTCCAGTGACGATGGCGGCGACCCGGCTGCGGTCGAACAGCCGCTCGGACGCCGGCAGCGCGGGATACGATCCGCCGTCCTCGAACCCCGGCCACGCACCGAAGACATCCGGATACAGCTGTTTGGCGGTCATCTCCAGTTGGAAGAGGTTCATGATCGGGCCCTGATACCGCATGCCCGACGCGTACACGCGGTTGTTCGCTACGGCGGACAGCCGCCCGCCGACCGCGTCACCCCGGAGGCGGCTGCGGACGGCGTCCATCTCGTAGTTCGGCGTCGCCCCCCAGAGATGCAGGATCACGTCCGGATCGGCGTCCAGCATCGTCTCGTAGCCAACGGTCCCCCAGAGGCTCGCCCAGTCCGCGTCGGCGAACGCGTCCCGCGCGCCCAGCGGCCGGGTGTCCGCCAGCCAATACCCCGGCTCGTTGAGGTGGTAGGTGTAAAACGACCCCTCGTCGTAGGTCACACGCACGGCCGTCGGCCGGTCCCGCTTCGGCGGGAGGCGGTCGGCGATGGTCGCCACGAGGGTCTCGTGGACGCGACGTAACGCCTCGAACCTGGCGCGCTCCTGGAACACGTCCGCGACCCGCCCGAACAACTCCCACAGCGTGTAGTAGTCGTATCCGTCTCGGTAGCCCTGTGGTGGGTCGGCACGCGTCCCGCTGTAGAAGTTCCCGAACCAGGGGCCGACGTCGGACGCAATGGTTTCGATGTCGCGCGCGTCCCAGGCGTCCTGTGTGCTGACGTACGCCGGGTCGACGAAATGCACGTCGCTGTCGAGGGCGTAACACTCCTCGGGCGTGAAGCCGTCGGTGAGCGGATCGGGGAGCCCACCGTAGTCGAAGTCAACGCCGTCAAGCCGGTCGTAGTAGGCGTTCATCGTGGGGCCGCTCATCTCGGGGACGTAGATGGCGTTGACGGCATCGCCGTGGCCGAGCGCCACGGCCATGTCGGCGTACTGTGGGAACACCACGAACGCGCGGTCGGGCACCCCAGTGAGGGTGAGATCCCCGACCGGAGCCACTGCCGCGTGGTGGCTCGCGGGCGGTTCGGTTGACGTGCTGGTGTCGCTGTGGCTGGTGCAGCCGGCCAGAAGTGCGGCTCCAGCCGCGACGTGCCCCAAGCAGCGGCGTCTGGTTGCTTCCCCGGCCATGGGTTTAGGCTAGCCTAAAACAGGATAAGCGTTCGGATCCAACGCCGCCGAAGAAAAACGGGTCGTGGAACGGCGTTAATCGCCGCCGCCGAACATCTCGCGCATCATCGGATGCATCTCCATCATCTGCTCTTCGGCGATCTCCTCGTAGAGCTTGTAGGTGATCGAGATCGTCAGCAGCAGCCCGGTTCCGGAGACGTTTCCGATCGTCCCGAGCATGTTCGCCATCACGGCGAGCAGCCCGACAAGCGCCCCACCGATCACGGTGACCTGCGGAATGTACCGCTCCATCACCTTCTCGATGACGCCCTGGTTCTTCCGGAACCCCGGGATCTGCATCCCCGAGTTCTGGATCTGGCGGGCGGTCGCGTCCGGCCCCATGTCCGCGGTCTCGACCCAGAAGATCGCGAAGATGGCGCCGCCGATGATCATGAACGACAGGTCGATCGCGATCCGGATCAGGACCTGCCACCTCGCGGCGGTCGCGCCGCTCGTCCACCACATCCACGCGTTCGGACTGTAGATGGGCGCGAGGTAGTAGAACAGCCCACCCGTGACTTGGCCGTTCCCGCCATAGACGCCCAGCCACGTCGGCATCGACGCCAACGTCGAGTTCAGGATCTGGCCGAGGAACTGGATGTTCGCCTGCAACGCGCGCACCAGGATCATCGGCAGGACGCTGGCGTAAATGAGCTTTACCGGGAAGCGACCACGCGCGCCTTTCACACGCGCGTGGCTCAGCGGGATCTCGACGCGCACGCTCTCGGCGTACACGACCACGACGTAGATGAACAACGTCGTTAGCAGTCCCAGGATGCCCGCCTGCATCAACAGGAACTCGATCCCGCTGCCGGACAGCAGCGGCGGCATGTTCGAGACGTTGCCGACGATGATGTCGAACCACGTCGGGAGCAGCCCCTGGCTTCCAACACCGCCTTCCCAGAAGACCAGCCCGCCGACGAGGCTCTGGCTCACACCGGCAACGATGAACAGCCCGATCCCGGAGCCGACGCCCCACTTCGAGATCACCTCGTCCATGAACAGGAGGAGGATGCCGCCGGCCGCGATCTGGGCGAATATCAGGACTTCGACGCCGAACGCGCCGCCCGGCATCGACTGCGCGAGCTGCTGGCTCGGCTGCAGGAAGTTCCCCAGGAACACCATCGGTGCCCCTGTCAGGACGACCATCACGCCCACGAGGAACTTCTGGAGGCCCTGATAGATCGCCTGGTCACGGGGATCGTTGTCCGTGTCCAGGCCAAGCAGGTTCGCGCCGCCAAGCAACTGCAACACGATACTCGCCGTGACGATGGGCCCAATGCCGAGCTGGAGTACGGTACCCTGACCGCCAGCGAGCAGGCTCCGGAACTGTCCGAAGAAGTCGTTGCCGGCAGTCTGGATTCCCCACAGGGGAACGTTCGTCAGGAAGAAATACAGCACAAGCACGCCGCCTGTCCAGTACATCTTCCGCCGGAACGGCACGTGTCCCTCCGGGCGTTCGACCGCGGGCATCCGCGTGAGAACCGGTGCAGCAGCCTCCTTCCAGCCCATGGGTTACTCCTCGTCGTCCTCGCTTGCGCGCTCGGAGACGACGGCGTCGCCGCCCTCGCCTTCGATGAGTTCGACGGCCGCGTCGCTGAACGCGTCCGCGGTCACTTCGAGCTGCTCGTAGAGCTGGCCGCCACCGAGCACCTTCACCACGTCGGCGTCCCAGCCGTCGTCAACGACGTCCCGTGCGTCGACACGGTAGCCGAACTCGGTTTCTTCGGCGACGCCGGACTCGCTGAGTACGGGGATGTCTTCGTCGAGTTCCTGCACGGAGAGCACCGCCACGTCGCGGTCGGTTTTCTCCGGTCGTTTGAACCCGCTCTTGCCGACGTCCTCGTAGTTGTGCTGCTCGTGTTTCTTGCGGCCCGCGCGGCCACGGCCGCCACGGTTACCGGCGCCGCGGCGGTTCTTGTGCGTACCGCCGCCGTGCGTGCGGGAGCCGCGTTGTCGTCGTTTCTTGTCGGTCATGGTTTCTATCGCATGTCGGTGAGGAGGTGATCGATCTCCTCGGTCGTGTGTTTCCCGAGTTGCCCACCGTCGCTGGCGGGCGTCTTGATGCCGTCGTGGCCGCCCCGTGGCGGATGCAGCCGAATCACCGGCGCGAGGCCGGCGTCCGAAAGCGTCGTCTCCTCGGCGAGCAGCGCGCCCGCCAGGTCGGCGACATCGTCGTACTCGGTGTGCTCGGCGACCCACGCGTCGTCGACGTCGCCCGCCCCGCTGGCGGGCTCGCCGCGACTCTCGATGAGGTCCGTCAACACGGCCTCGCTCGGCTCGCCGAACGCCACGTAGTCGTTCACCTTCGCAACCATCCCCGAGTACGTGTCGGTCTCGGGGACCAGCGCGCAGTGGTTCACGCTGTGGATGTTCAGCATCTCCAGGGTGTCCTGGATGTCGCGGCTCATGTCTACCGGACCGCGAACCTGAACGAGTGCCTGCATCACTCGATCACCTCGCGTTCCTCGCGTGCGTGCTGTGGCACACGCGCTTCGGAGGTCTCACGCAGCGCGTTGAACGTCGCCTTCGCGAAGTTCACCGTCGTGCGCGTCTTCCCCGAGGACCGCGTCCACACGTCGTCGATGCCAGCGAGCTCGAGCACGTGCTGGACCGTTTCACCGCCCGCGAGCCCGAGGCCGCGGGGTGCCGGCATCAGCTCCACGTCGACGCTGCCCGCCTTGCCGGTGGACTTGAGTGCGACGGTGTGGGGACGCCCACAGCCACACTCCCAGGACCCACAGCCGCGGGAGACGTCGATGATGTTCAGCTTCGCTACCTCGATCGCTTTCTGGATGGCGCCGCCGACCTGATCGTCGCGGCCCTCCGCGTAGCCGACGTAGCCGTCGCGGTTCCCGATCGCAACGACGCATCGGAACTTCACGCGGCGACCGGAGTCGGTCATCCGCTGCACCATATTGATGTCCAGCACTTCGTCGTCCAACCCCGGCAGGAGCTGGTCGACGATCTCTGGCTCCTTCAGGGGCAGCCCGGTGTCGAGGGCCTCCGACATGTCCTCGACCTCCCCGTCCTGCACGAGGCCGCCGAGGCGGGTCTTCGGTTGCCAGGTGTCGTTGTAGCTCATGTGTTAGTCCTCCATGATGGCTTCCCGTGTTTCGTCGAAATGCGCGGGAAGCGCCGTTGCGTCGAAGTCACCGCTGTACAGCGGCTCGTCGAGACTCTCAGCGTACTCCGCGATATGCTCGCCGCGGGTGCGACTCCAGTCCGCCAGCACGGAGTCGTTGTGCGGAACGTCCAGGCCGGCATCGATCGCGCCCTCCTGGATGGCGAACACCTTCGAACCCGGGGTGGCCGTGTTCAGGCCGATGTCGAGGACCGCCTCCTCGACGCCCGCGTCCACCGCGCGCTGTCCAGCGAGCAGCCCCGTCAGGTACGCTGCCGGCAGGTTCCCCGTGGGAGCCGCCCAGCCGTACGCGTCGAGGTCACTGGAATGTGCGCTTGCAACTGTCTCGTCGCCGTCCGGGCCGGTCGTGACCAGCTGCGCCGTGACGTGCTTGTTGCTCTTGCGAGCGACAAGCCGGGGTTTCCCCGACTTCAGGAGGCGCAACCTCTGATGGTAGTCCGTCCGGACCTCGCGGCGGCGCCGCATCGGCACCTTGTATCTAGGTCCTGTCGCCATTAGCTATCACCGTAGTTCTCTTCGACGTAGTTCGTCAAGCGCCGAACGCTATCGAACTCGCCGCCGTTTGCCATGTTGTACATCTCGCGGTACTGCGCGGGGGACAGCGTCCCGTCGTCGCGCAGCTCCCGGAGCTGCTGTCGCTGGGCACGGATGCCAGCGACGTACTCGCGCTTCTCGTTCTGCCGCGCGCCGGCTTTCCCCTTCCGGGAGCCAGCGCCCTTCTTGTGCCCGTAGGACTCCTTGGCGTCGCGCTCTCGCGCGCGACCCCGAGAGTTGCCCTGGGTGTCCTCGGCGTCGATGGTGCCGTCCGCGACCAGCTCACGGATGTCCTCGCGCGTGATCGCGTCGGCGATCTCGGACTGGGCGTCAGGGTCGAACCACACGCGGTTCTCGCCGACATCCAGCACGTCAGCCGCGAGGCGTTTCTGTGCGCTCAGATCACTCATTGTCCTCGACCTCCACTTCGACGTACGTCGGGTTCAGGACACGAATGCCCTGTGATTCGGCGTGCTCTTCGATTCGCTCGCGCTTGCGAGCACCGACCTTCGAGGCGATCCGCGCCGCCTCGGTGTCGGGGTCCACGCCCGCGAGGTCGTCGGTGTTGTGCACGCGCACTTCCTCGAACCCGCTGGGGTGTTTGCCGCGAACCGCCGTCGGCGTTCGGAACCCGGCTTCGACGGTGTCGCCTTTCCCCTTGATGCCGCGGCGCTGCTTGGACAGCGTGCCCTTCGGTCGCCGCCACGACGTCGGGGTGCGCTTTTTCTTGTGGTAGTCCTGGCGGTTGAACTGCGGCGTGTTGACGCTGCGCCGCTTCTGGAGCAGTCGCTGCTCGTCCTCGCTGAGGTCCGGGGTCTTCTCGGTCAGCCCGCGGGCCCGCAGCTCGGTCTCCACGTCCGCGTCGGTGTCCGCCTCGTCGTCGCCGCCGACTTCCTCGACTTCGGCGTCGGTGTCGGCCTCGACTTCCAGGCCACCAACGTCGGCCTTGATGCGCGCTGCGAGCGCGTTCCCGATTCCGTCGGCCTCGGCGAGCTCGCTCTGGTCGGCCGCCTGCACGTCCGCGACTGACTCGAAGCCGGCCTCCGCAAGCGCCTCGGCCTTCGACGGCCCGACGCCGGAGATATCGGCGAGTTCTTCGGGTGTGTCGTTCTCGTCGCTCATCTATCAGGCACCTCCTTTCGCGGGCTTCTCGACGATGTAGACGCCGTCCTGGAAGACGCGCGTGTCCTTGTCGGTGACCCGCGTTAGCTGTTCGATGTCGGCCGCCGTCTGGCCGACGTCCTCGATACTCGGGCCGCTGAGCGTGACCTCCTCGTCGTCCACGACCACGTCCGTGTCACCACGGATCTGTGTGCGACGGGCTGCCTTCTCGCCGAGGAAGTTCTGAATCACGACTTCCTCGCCCTCCACGTCGACCTGCATCGGGAAGTGAGAGTAATGCACTTCGAGCTTGTACTCCCAGCCCTCGCTAACCCCGTGGAACATGTTCGCCACGTGGCTCTCGAAGGTCCCGACCGTCGAGTCCGTCTTCGCGTCGTCGACCTCGCTGGCGACGACGACAGCGTCGTCCTCGACGGACACGTCAACGTCAGGATACCAGAGGCGCCGTGTTACGGACCCCTCGGGGCCTTCAACGGTGAGATCGAGGTGGTCGACCTCGGCCGTCACGTCATCCGGAATTTCGATTTCGACTCGTGCCATGGTTCAGTATACGTACGCGATGACCTGGCCACCGATGCCGGCCTCGCGGGCCTCGTAGTGGCTCATGATGCCGTGGCTGGTCGTCACAACGAGCGAGCCGTAGTCCCGAGCCGGGAGGTATCGCTTCTCCCACTGCTCGAAGCCGTCCGCCCCCACGGAGTAGCGTGGGTTCACCGGACCGCACTCGTTGATGGCACCTTTCAGTTCGACCTCGAATCGGCCGGCTTTCCCGTTGTCGACGAACTCGAAGCCGTCGATGTACCCGCGGTCGTAGAAGACCTCGAGGACGGAGCCAACCATGTTCGAGGCGGGCGCTACCGTGTGTGTGAGATGGCCGACGCTCTCGGCGTTATCGATGCCGGAGAGTGCGTCGGACAGTGGATCGTTTGCCGTCATTGTTAGCTGTACTTCTTGAAGCCCATCGAACGGGCGATCTCTCGGAAGCACTGTCGACACAGCCAGATGTCGTACTTGCCGACGAGGCCCTGTTCGCGGCCACAGCGTCGGCACTCGTGTGTCTGACCCGTCTCTTCGGCTTCGCCGTCCGTCTCGCTCATTCGTTGACCTCCACGTCGAAGTTGGATACGAGGAACGACACCGCGTCCTCGGAGTTGAGTCGGTGATTCGACGGAATCTGTCGCGTACCCTGGTCGCGCTTCGCAACCCGGTAGCCGGGACGCGTGAGGTTCACCGTCACGTCCATCCCGTAGATTCCGATGTTCGGGTCGTACTCCTGGCTGGGGAAGTCGGTGTGCTCTTCGATGCCGAAGCTCACGTTCCCCGTGTTGTCGAACTGCCGGCGGTCGAGATCAGCGGCCGGCAGCGCGCGCTCCAGGAAATCCACTGCGGTGTCGTCGCGCAGCGTGACCTTCGCGCCGATCGGGTCGCCCTGCCGCAGCCCGAACTCGGGCTCCGGGCTTTTGGCCTTCGTACGAACCGTCTGCTGGCCGGTGATCGCTTCGAGGATCGTCTCGGCGTTCTGGAGCTCGACCCCACCCTGGCCGACGCCCATGTGGACGACGACCTTCTCGATGCGGGGCTCCCGCATCTCGTGGAAGTCAGTGCTGTCAGTCTCGCTCATTCGTCATCCTCCTCCACGAAGTTCTCGTCGATGACGACGACGTACTCCGCGATCGTCTCGAAGCCGCCGTTCTCGTCGTCCACCCGGACGGTGTTGCTCGCGCTGCCCGGCTGCACGTTGATCTCGGCGATCTCACCGATGTCGCCGGCGTGCTGGCCGGCAACCGCGGTGACCAGCGCGCCCTCCTCGTACTGGAAGTGCGCGACGATCTCGTTGGTGTCGGTGTCGACGACGACCGAGTCCCCGCCCGCGTACGCGTCCTCATCGAGGGCGAGGTTCGAGCCGTCGTGGAAGTTCAACTGTGTGCGACCGCCCGACACGGTCGTCTTGTCAGTGACTTTGTTCAGCTTGCTGCCGGCCGCGTCCGCGTCGATCTCCGTGAGGCCGAGTCGACCGCCCTCGTCGGGGAACACGCGGTAGTACTCGTCGCGGTCCGGGAACGCCAGGATGTCGAACATCCCGATCGGACGGTTGACGTCGCCGACCGAGTCGCCGTTGACGAGCACGCCGTCCGTGTTGATGGCGTACTGCGCCTCGCTCGTGTCGTCGACGTACTCCAGGACGTCCCGAAGCACAACGACCAGTGGCACGCCGGATTCGCCGTGCGGGCCGGCCCCGGCCTTCGCGGTGAACGTCTCCGTCTTCCGCTCGACGGGCCAGGATTTCGGTACCGAAAGTCGCTTCTGGTGATTCGTCATTCGTTGTCACCTTCCAGTCGCTCGACGCGCATGTCGTCATCGAGATCGAGGTCGGTCACGCGGAGGTTACTCGACTCCACCGGCCGCGGCGTCTCCTCGCCGTCGGCGGCCTCCACCGTGACACCCTCAACGAAGACCTCGGCGTCCCGCAGGTCGACGTCGGTGACTTCGCCGTCCTCACCGGCGTCGTCGCCACGCATGACCTCGACGGTGTCGCCGACGTTCACGCGGACGTTGCGCTGGCCGTACTCCTCGCGGAGCTCCTCGGACAGCGTTGCCCGCACTTGGTCTTGCTTCTCGTGCAGCGACGCGCGCTTCGTGCGAGTTCGCTGTTTGTGTGGTTGCTCGCTCATGGTTCTATACGATCATCGTCGCGGTACTCGCGATGGTCCCGTACCGTTCGGCCACCTCACGCGAAATCGGGCCCTTGATCTCGGTCCCGCGAGGCTCGCCGAGGTCGTCGATGATGACCGCGGCGTTGTCCTCGAATTTCACGCGAGTCCCGTCCGGGCGTCGAATGGGCTTGCGCTGGCGCACGACAACGGCCTCAAGCACCTGCCGACGCATCTCCGGGGTCCCTTTGGTGACTGAGACGGTGATCGTGTCGCCCAGTCCAGCCTTCGGGTGGCGGTTCTTTCGTCCTTGATACCCCATCACGCTCGTGATTTTGAGCTCGCGTGCGCCAGTGTTGTCGGCGCACGTGATCAGCGAGCCCTTCTCCAATCCCTGGGTGATGTCCGCCTTGATGGCTTCCATCAGGCGTCACCTCCGTCCGTGATCTCGACGACCACGTGGGATTTGGTCTTCGAAAGCGGTCGGGTTTCTGCGATGCTCACCGTGTCGCCGACACTGATGTCGAAGCACTCTGGTGCGTGTGCCGGAACGCGCGACCGCCGCTTCATGTAGCGGTCGTACTTCGGCACGAACACGTCGTACTCGCGTTCGACGACAACGGTTTTCTCCATGTCTGTGGACGCCACTTCACCCTCCAAGACCTGCCCGCGCACGGAAAGATTCCCGTGGAACGGACAGTCCTCGTCGGAGCACGTGCCCTCCGGTTCTGTTACGTTCAGTCCTATCGCCATTTCGAATCAACTCCGTTTTCGGAGCGCCGCTCGGGTCGTGAGAGCAATCGTCCTCCATCCACCGTAACGTAGGCCACGCTCTCGCCAGTGGTTTGGCGTGTCTCGCCACCTGCAGGTTTGAACGCGGTCCCGACCCCGTTGTCCGGGGCCGCAGCTTCATCTGTGAGACGGAACTCGAATGTCGCCCCCTTCTTGGGGACTTGTGCCACACCCGACGCAGTCCGGAGTACCACCGTCTGCATCGTCTCGTCGACGACGCGTCCGGCGATCCCCACCCGCGACTGATCGGTGTCCGCAGCGACCCGCGCGTGCAGGCCCAGCAGCTCGTGTCGCGGCAGCGATTCGGGTGTGATGGTCGTCATATCTGTCGTTATTCGTCGTCCGCGAGGTCGCCTTCCTCTCGCTGCACCGTCTTGATGCGGGCGATGGTCTTCCGCAGCTCGCTGATGCGGCCCGGATTGTCCGGCGCGCCACCGGCCGCTTTCACGGCTTTCGAGTTCAAGAGCTCGGTCCGGAGCTCCTCGAGTTCGGCCTCACGCTCCGCCGGCGTCATGTCACGGATCTCGCTCGTGTAGAGGATCGCCATTATTCGGCACCTCCGTCCTCGTCGTCCATCTCATCGAGGAGGTCCTCGGCGGTGTCGGCGGCCTCGTCGTCGACGTCACTGAACTCGTCGTCCTCGTCCTCGCCTTCGACCGCGTCGGCGAGCTCGTCGAGTTCCTCTTCGACGTCGTCGTCGGTCTCGATGACCTCCTCGTCCTCGAAGTCGGCGGGCTCGGACTCCGGTTCGGCCGCCGCATCGGCGTCGGCGTCCTCGGCGTCCGCGTCCTCGCCCTCAAGCAGCTCTTCGAGGTCCTCGCCGGCCTCGGCCTCGTCCACGACGAGGTCTTCGATGTCCGCGTCCTCCTGGATCTCGAAGTCGTCGGGGAGTTCGGCGTTCGGCGGGATGATCTTCACGTTCACGCCGATGGTGCCGAGCTTCATCACGGCAACGCCTTTGCCGTGGTCGACGATCTCCTCGGCGGGCTCGCCGTTGTGCTTGATGTAGCCGCGGTTGAACTTCTCGACGCGACCGCGGTTCCCGGTGACCTTCCCGCTCAGCACGATCTCCGCGCCGAGCGCGCCGGACTCCATGATGCGGTCGATCGTGGTGTGGCCGGCCTTCCGGAAGTACCAGCCACGTTCGAGCGCGTTCGCCAGCCGGTCGGCGACGATCTGCGCGTTCAGGTCGGGCTCCTCGACCTCCTGCACGTCGATCTGTGGGTCTTCGAGGTCGAATCGCTCCTCGAGCTGTGTGGTGATCTTCCGGATGTTCTTCCCGCCTTTCCCGATGACCATCCCGGGCTTCTCGGCCTTCAGGACGATCTGCATGCCCATCGGCGTCGGCGCGAGTTCCATCCCGCCGTAGCCGGCGCGTGCCAGCTCCTCAGCGAAGAACTCGTCGATCTGACTGCGCTGAAGTCCTTGTTCGATGAATTCGAGTTCGTCCGCCATCAGGCGGTCACCTCCTCGGTCTCGGTCACGACGATCTCGACGTCACAGAGCGTCGCGTTCCACGTGGTCGCGCGCCCCATCGCACGGGGTTTGCGGCCCTGGCTCTCACCGACCTTGTGCGGGGCGACGTGCTCGATCACCATCTCGTCGGCGTCGAACCCCTGCTGGTCGGCGTTGTTCGATACGTTCGACAGCAGCTTCAGGAAGTCCTTCGAGGCCTTCTCCGGGTAGCGCCCGGCGTCCCAGCCGTCGATGTCGTTCCGGTGACCGACGCCGCTGTTGTGCTGCTTGAACGGCACGGATCGCTCCTCGTCGATGACCGCCTGGAGGTACTCTTTCGCGTCGGCGACCGTTTCCCCGCTGATCTCGCGGGCGATGGCCTTGCTGTGCTTCAGACTGATGGAGCGCTCTCGGAGCATGGCTTTCGCCGACGCCTCCGAGTCCACGTCCACGCTGTAGCTGATTCCCATGGTTTATTTGAGCGGCACGAACTTCGAGGAGCGGGTCGCGCCGATGCCCGCCTGCCCGTGTTCGACCGACGACCGCGTGAGCTGGAACTCGCCGAGGTAATGCCCGATCATCTCGGGCTGGACCTCGACACGCTCGAACTCCTGGCCGGTGTACACAGCGAACGTCAGGCCGACGAACTCCGGCAGCACCGGCATATCACGCAGGTGCGTTCGGATCGGGTTGTTCGCCGTTTCCTCGGTGCCCGACTCGCGTGCCTCCGCGAGCACCTTGTGGTGCTCCTCGGAGAGGCCACGGGTGATGGTTCGCCGCTGGCGTGCGGGAAGCAGTTCCGCGACGTCCTCCAGGCTCATCTCCTGCAGCTCGTCGAGGTCGTGGCCGCGGTAGGTGAACTCCCCCTCACGGCCGGTTCGGTATTCCGTACTCATGGTTTACTCGTTGCCCCCGCGGCCCGTCCGCTTGGAGGCGATGTCTCCGACCTTGCGGCCGGGTGCTGCGTCCCGGGAGACCGACTTCGGTCGGCCCGGGTGCTGGCGGCCACCGCCACCGAACGGGTGGTCGACGGCGTTCATCGCAACACCACGCACGCGGGGCCACTTCGTCCCGCGCGCCTTCATCTTGTGGTGCTTGTTGCCAGCCTTCACGAACGGCTTCTCGGTCCGGCCACCGCCCGCCACCACGCCGATGGTTGCGCGGCAGTCCGGGGAGAGGCGCTTCGTCTCGCCGGACGGCAGCTCCACGATCGTGGCGTCACGCTCGTGGGTCACCAGGTCGGCGTTGACGCCGCCCGCGCGGGCGAACTTGCCGCCGTCGCCCGGATGACTTTCGACGTTGCAGACCGGCACTCCCTCGGGGATCTCCGCCAGCGGGAGGGTGTTGCCCTCCTCGATCGTGGCGGAGATCCCGATCTCGATGGTGTCGCCGACACCGACGCCCTCGCTGGCGAGCACGAGGCGCTGGTCGTCGTCCTCGAAGGCGACGCGGGCGACCGGCGCGCTGCGCGCCGGGTCGTGTTCCACGTCGATGACCTCGCCGGCCAGCACGTCCGTGTCCTCGGTTCGCTTGTGCGACAGTTCGGCCTTGTATCGGTGCGACGGCGCACGGAACGTCGACGTCCCGCGCCCGCGTCGCTGCCCTTGGATCCTGCGTCCCATTCTCAGAACACCCCGATGCGGGAGGCGACGTCTTGGGCGTCGTCCTCCGCGGAGAGTTTCACCGTTGCCTTCTTCTCGGCTTCGGGCGTGATCTGTGTGTTCACGTCGACGACCGTGACGTCGTACTCCGACTCGACGACATCCCGGATCTCGGGTTTCGCCGCGTCGATGTCGACGATGAACTGGAGCTTGTTCTGGAAGTCCATCTCGTCCATCGCCTTCTCGGTCACCAGTGGGTAGTCGATGATCGAACTCATCGCTGTGCCACCTCCTCGACGGCGCTTTCGGTCCACACCGTCAGTCGGCCCGGCTCCGCGCCCGGCGCGAGGTCCTCGGCGTTCACTTCACGACCGGTCGCCACGTCGACGCCCGCGAGGTTGCGGGCGGCCGTCGACGGCCCGCTCTCGCTGGCCGTGACGAACAGGATCGACGTCGGCTCCTGGTATTTGCGGCCGCGCAGCGTCCCCTGGCCGGCACGAACGGTGCGGCCCTCGTCTGCGCGCTCGATGTCCGCGTGGACGCCAAGCGCCTCCAGGAGGGAAACGACGTCCTGGGTTTTCACGAGATCCTCGAAGTCGTCGCTGACAACGAGGGGAAACTCGACGTCGTCGTCGAAGTTGTGGCCGCGGTCGGCCACCAGCTCGCTGTCCGTGGTCGCCGCGACAGCGGCCCGAACGGCGGCCTTGCGCTCCTTGTCGTTGACGTCGAGACCGTGGTCTTTCTCGGCTTTCGGCGGGTGCGCTTTCCGGCCGCCGACAGTCTGGGGCACACGGGCACCCTGCCCGTTTGCTTTCGGCACGTGGGCCATTCCACGGCCACTCCCCTGTGACTCGGCGGTGGTGCGCAGGCCGGCGTACTCGTCCGCGCCGTACTCCTGTGTCCGATTGGCCTGAGCGGCGAGCACGGCTCGCTTCACGAGGTCCGGGCGGACCGGTTCCTCGAAGACCCGCGGCAGGTCAAGCGTGCCAGCGTCGTCGCCGTCCAGGTCGCGTACGGTTACCTGCATAAATTATCCCTGGTTGGATGCGGTGCTCACGTACCGCACCTCCGGATCGAGGCGCGGCGATTCGTTCGGCCGGACGGCCGGCCGGAAGCGCACGAGGCGCTGCTCCGGGCCGGGCACCGAGCCTTTCACGAGCGTGTACGGGCCGTCGACTTCGCCGTAGTTCGGGAAGCCGCCGTCCGGCGTCGGCTCGTCCCCATCGTTGATGTCGATGAGGCGTTTGTTCAGTTCGGTGCGCTGGTGGTAGCCGGTCTGGCCCTGCTGTGGAACCGTCGAGCGAACCCGAGAGGGGTTCCACGGGCCGAGGTTACCGATGCGGCGCCGCCAGCCCTGGCGGGCGTGCTTGCCCTTTCGCTTCTGGACGCCCCAGCGCTTGACGGGGCCCTGGGTGCCCTTGCCTTTGGTGATGCCCGCGGCGTCGGTGAACTCGCCGGCGCGGAACACATCGCCGAACGCGTGGACGCCGCCGTCCTCGATGAGGTCGGCAGCGAACTCCAGTCGGTCGGCGAGCGTGCCGCCGCCGACGCGAGTCTCCATCACGTCCGGGTTTTTCTTCGGGACGCCTGCGGTGTCGCCGGGGACCGTGTGCGTGATGACACGGATGTCGGCGATTTCCTCGGTGTCGAGCGCCTCGATCAGTTCGTCTGTATCTCCGCCCTCGTCGGGGACAGAGAGCGTGCGGTCGAGCGACTCGTGGGTGTCGTCCGCCCAGACTTCCGTTAGCGGCTTCTTGCCGTACGGCGTGTCCTCGTAGAGGCGGACGGCCGCCGCCCGCATGGGCGGCGTTTCGACGACCGTCACGGGGACGGTCGTCTCCATGCCCTCGGTCGGTGCGTTGGCCTTGTCGTCAACGAGGACGACGTGGGTCATGCCGGCCTTGTAGCCAGCGAAGCCCTGGAGGCCGACTTCACCGTCGTCGGCGGGCCACGAGTTGAAGCGCGGTACTTCGCTCTCCGCGCGCTTGCGGGGACTGAACCCCATCGAGCCTTTGCGTGGTCGGTTTGGCTGTGGCATCGTATCACTCCGTGAGCGTCAGGGAGCCGAGTGTCGCGAGCACCGCTTCTTCGGTGCGCACGACCTCGCTCCCCTGATCGGGGATGGTGTTGAGCCAGGCGTCGAATCGCGCGGGGGCGTCTGCGGATGAGTCGGTGACCGACTCGTTGACCGCGTCCGCCGAAACACCAAGCATGGGCGGCAGCCCACGTTCCGGTGCTCCGAACGCAACGGTCACGCCGTCCCTGGCGATGCGTTCGCGGTACCCACCGAGGGAAGCCACCGAAAGCGGCTCCCCGTGCCGGGAGGTCGCAATGCGAACGCCCGCGTCGGAACGGTCTAAAGCGTCACCGAGACCCGTGCGTTCGACCGAAAACCCCGGGAGGGGGTCGTCGACCAGTTTCGCACGGACCGGTCGTCGCGAAGAGACCCTGATGGTCACGCGCTCTCCTTCCGAGACCGCCATTCCTGGTGGTTCGTGGAGGGAGATCGGGTGTTGCATGCCGCAATTGACCCGAACGCGCCCTTCAGATCCGACCTGGGTCACGATTCCCTGTCGTAACGACCCAGACCCGCTCGAGTCTGAGCCGGTCCATGACGAGAGACGGAGCGGGGGCAGGACACCGGCGTACGCCAGTTCGTCGCGCGTATCGAAGGCCTCCTTTCGGAGGTATGGTGGCGTTGCGGCGTACCGCAACACCGTTTCGACGAACCCGCCGCCCCACTGCCGCTCGCCGTCTTCGTCGGGGAAGACAACGACGCGGTCGATCCGGAACACCGCCGCCGCGCGGGCGACGTAACCGAGCTTGCGAGTTGCCTCGCGTTTGTCCTCGGCTTCCCGGACGAGGGACGACGGCACGAGTACGCTCCGTGTCATGCCGTGTCGCGTCCGTGTCTCGTCACGAGACTGTAGCATACGTACAGATCACTCCCTAAAAAGGGTGGCGTTTCCGAACCGGCCGTGTGTCGCCGTCGCACGCACTCACGCCCCGGATCGTTTCGGTTCGCGTGCTGATCCGTCCGCGGCAGTCGCATCCGCGATCCGTGGGACTGACTACCGTACTCATAGCGTCCGTCAAAGAACGGATTTATATACACCCGCGTCGTTGTTCAGAATGCGAAGGGCGCTGGTAGTGTAGTGGTATCACGTGACCTTGCCATGGTCACAACCGGGGTTCAAATCCCCGCCAGCGCACTTCAGGCGCTAAAGCGCCTCTCGCACCCGTTTTCGTCGTCTCCAAAACCAAACAGAGACGACCATGACTATCCCGATTCCACTCAATCGTTCCGACCGTCCAGTAGCCGTAATTACGCGACAGGAGGCCCACGCATGAACTTCGAGGAGGAAGCACGGGATATTGACTTCGACTTTCCCATCCTCGCAGACGAAACCATAGAGCGGCTTTCTAATCAACACGCACGCGCGCAGAATGATTACGAAGTTTGGAAGTGCGACCTTCTGGAGTGGCTCTACTTCGAGGGAAAGGACCCCGACCGGCTACGCGGATACTCAGAGGAAACGCTCCGTAACTCCAACTACAAAATCGACCAAATCATGCGCTGGCTGTGGAACCAGCATGAATATACGACGGAACTCACTGAGGAGGATGCCGACGAACTGATGAAGGAACTCGGTCGGTACAGCGAGTACACCGATGCGAACCTCAACAATTTCGTGAAGACCATCAAGCGAATCTTCGCGTACTACAACCACGAGAAGGGGAAGCACATAGAGTGGGAGTGCAACATCGACCTAAACGAACCGTCTGTTACCAACCGGGACTACTTCAAGAAAGAGGAGTTCCGCCCACTCTACGAGGCCGCACTCGCGCACGGAACCGTGAAACACTACCACTCGTGTTCTCCCGAGGAGCGCGACGAACTGAAGGCGCACCTCGCACAGCGTCTCGAAAAGTCGAAGGAAGACGTTGGGCCAGAGGACTTTGGACAAGCAAACTCGATGAAGATACCTTCTCTCGTTTCTGTTTCTCTGGACTGTGGACTCCGACCTATTGAGGTTGGGCGTGCGAAAACCAGTTGGGTGAACTTCAAGGACTCGACGCTTGACATTCCGAAAGAGGAGTCCAGCAAGAACGAAGACAACTGGAAGTGCGTTCTGTCGAACAAGAGCGTTCGTGCCTTACGGAGGTGGAGCGATGAACGTTCCCGGTACGAGAAGTATGACGGTCGCAACGAGTTATGGCTCAACGAGAAAGGGAACGCCTACGGTTCGTCCTCGCTGAACTACCTGCTGAATCAACTCATAGACGCGGCAGGGATTCAGCCTGCTGGTCGCGACCTTTCATTCTATTCCATTCGGCATGGGTGTGCTACGGTTTGGGCTGACGAGGAAAACATCCACGACGCACAGGAGCAGCTGCGCCACAAGAAGGTGGAGACGACGCTGGGGTACGCCCATTCGGGAACGGAGAGCCGGCACAACAAAATCAACTCGAAGTGGTAGCGGTTTAACGCGGGTTTCGACTTGTGGCCCCCAGGGTTTGACCACCGAGAACCACCCTGCATCTCTTTAATTCTTCTTGGCCGACCTCGACGCCATCACGCGAACATCGGCATCTATTTCCGCTTGGGACCCCTCTATACGGTGAAGGCAGATTCTCGCGGGACTCCACAATTGAGCAGTCGTGACCATCGCGTTTCTCTCGGCTGACTAAACGCATGGAGGGCGAGATTTGACTTTCCGCTGAGAGCCTTCGCTATCCTCTGACCTATGAATACAGATACATCTACGTCTTCGACCAGCACAGCGACAACATCGAATAACAACGACTTGCTGTGCGTTCAGTACGGATTCCCGGACGGGAAGGGACCACATCGAGCGCCCAGACTCCAGATGATTTCCGAGCCGATTCCCGATGGTGCGGAGACTGTCAGTCCTATCTACAAAATCCCGAGAGAACAGTACGAGTACCAACGCGATATGGAAAATCCCTACCGAGTGGGTGGCGGCTACAAGATGAAGGCCACAGAGATACAGGATGAATGTCAGGCTGACGACCGTGTCCTCTACCCCATTCACATCGAATCCGACGTGTACCATGAGGAGGGGCCTGAAACGCTTCTCTCGTGGTTCCGAGAGTTCGTGGAGGACTACCTCGACGTTCCGTTTGACACGTGTACGTTGTACTTCTCGGGCAGACGCTCCATCCACGTTCACGTTCCTCGGTTCGTGTCCGGTGAAGCCGACAGGGAGCGGCTGAAGGAACTGGCTAAGTCGTACTGCAGGGAGACTGGTGCAAACCTCGATTTGGGTCTGTACTCAGAGAAGCGCATATTCCGAATTCCGGGCGTCGAACACGCGAAGACCGGCATCCCGAAGGTCGAAATTGAAACGGAATGGGACAGAACCCGCATCTTCCGTGAGGCGAACGGAGCGACCCCAAGCACGCCTGCAACGTATGCGGATGTACTGTGGGATGTATTCGGTCAGGCACGCCTAACCGCCGGTACAAGCGGCCCTGACATGGACGCCTCGAAGAATCTGCTTCAGGAACACGCCTCCGATAAGACGCTCTTGGAGTTCAAGCCTGACGAGTCGGAAGACGAAATCGAGACTCCCCTTATCGAGCGCGTTGATGAGCATCCCGAAGACCCTGCTGACGTTCCAGAGTGGTCGATGTACAACACTCAAGAGTTCTCCCCGTATGCTCTCGCCTCGGGAAACCCGCGGAGTGTCGCGGCGCTTCGCGTGAAAGACGGAGCGTTTGCACGGCGAGATAAGCGTGGTGCGGCGACGATGGTGCCGGCGTACTTCTACGGTGCTATCGGATGCAACGGCGGATTCACGAAACACGACGTTCACGCGCCGCTCCAGTTGTCGAAGATGGACTACCGAAAGTGGGACTACTCACCGGGGGAGAAGGTCGTCATTATCGGTGGGAAAAGCGGGAGTTCCCGAATATTCAGCGTCTCCTCGCGGGAAGCCACCGAGGTCGGCCACGCACTCAGACGCGATGAGGACGGGCGAGATATGGCGCTGAACTATCTCGCCGAGCAGGGATACGATATTGGCGCGTCTGGTTCCGCCACGTCCAGCTCGAGGGAGACAACTGCATCGAGGTCTGGCGAGTACAGCAACGAAATTGGGACGATTTGGCCCGCTCGTGAGAATCAGGGTAATGACGTGGAAGCCCTTCAGTGGAAAGCCGAACAGGGAGACATTCACACGCTCTCGCGCGGGGAGAAGGTGAGTCTTGCGTGCCGCTTCCTTCAGAATGGCTGGCAACCAACGTGGGAGTGGTTCGAGGAGCAGTTCGGCTCAACGTTCAAGCCAGAGGTCACGTGGAGGAATCTGAAAGGGATTGTCGAGAACCCCGATTTCGAAAAGTATGACGACGTGGACGTTCCTCCCAAACCCACGTGACACCCGCGTTTCAACTCTCGTGAACGAGTACATAGAGTGCGTTCACCATCCCCGAAGAACATGACTACTCTACCCTACCTCGATGAATGATTACACTCCTTGCTCCCCGTCCCACACAACAACAACCGGCCACCGACCACTAAGTTATGTTGCGAGAACGCAACACGGCGTCGGGGTAACTATGGCGATTGTCGATATTACTTATAAACGAATTCGGGGGTTCCAGCGTCCAACATCCTACGTCGATTGTCACAGTCCGCACGCGCCAACAGTAGGCCGGTCACGCCGCTCAAATGTTATGTGATGATTCCCCGGCGGTATGGTGTGTAACCCCGTGAGGTGGCTGAGGGACGCTATTAGGAGTCCCCATGCTCTGGGTCTCGCTGTATTCCTGGCTGGTGATTAGGGCGTCTCAGCTGGATTGTAAAACCGCCGAATAGGTGTCTGTTGATGACTACGGGAATCGGACTTACCGATGGCACTTGAAGGGACGATGAGACGCCATTATATCCCTCAAGCCGAGAGTTTAGCTATCCGAAGAATCCCGTAATTGCTCGTCCTACCAGTGCTTAGAATATCGTTTTGCATACTTTGCTGCAATCTTCTCCTTCTTCTCCTCTTCATCTAATTCCTCTTCATCCTCAGTCGGTTCACGCTGACGGTGGGTCTCGGAGGAGTCATCCTCTACGGATTTCTCCGCTTCCTCTTTTGAGAGTAGTTCTCCATCGCGACGGTTGTGGATATTTGCCATCGGAGAATCAGTGTCATCCACATGCCGTTTATCTCCCATCAATCAGTGGTCTAAGAGGAATCAGTTAAGTGTACCTCTACCCAGGATTTCAGATTGCCGTGAGGTTTGGGGTTTAAGTGCTTACTCTCTCTTGTTCTATTCGTGTCAGAACCCTCACTCGGTTCGACGTATGAACGTCGGGTAAACGACTTCAGTAACGCGGGAAACCCGAAGATTACCGACGACGAGTGGGACGCTCAGGTAATCGTCATTATCGACGACGACACGGACATCAGCAAGGGTGACGAAATCAAGTTCGTCGTAAAGCGTAATGAGGGCGGTCACTATCAGGCTCTCCTCAAGCACCAAGCGCCTGTCTCGAAACCGAACTACAAGTCCAAGCCGAACATCCCGATTCACCACGATGGGAAACACAATCAGTCGGTAGGGGATACTCGCTCGGAGAGCCACGCGATGCGGTCGGTTGATGACCGGTCGTAAGGAGTAGCTGTTCGCAGTTCATTTTATCGAGCTACCAGGAACGGTCTCTGCTTTATTTCACTGGGATTGCAGGGCATACGGCGAGGATACCGTAAGTCTGCTTATCGGTTGATTCACCGCGATACCACGTGGTAGAAACGCAGCTCTCAGTGAGAAATTTCGCAGACGAAGCCACTTATCATACGCTCGCGTGCGCCGTCTAATGTTCTGGCCGGGTGTTTAAATGCATAGAGGGTGTTGTAGCCCGCTGCACCTCTATGCGTTCGAATCCTCGGGTTGTTCACTTGGCTGGCTACACACTACTTCTCGGAGTTCTTCAAGCAACTGTGGGTGCTGCTCCTGTAGGACTTCGACATCGGTCGTGAGTTCTTCGTTAATCTTCCGTCGAACTCGGGAGATGGCTTGATAGCGGAGGTCTTCATCAACGTCGTCTCCGCCCTCGATGAGTTCACGCTCTCGGTCGGTTAGCAGGGCGCGTCTCGCCATACGCCAACCTACGTGCGTGCGACACTTAGTGGTGTCCGTATTAGGGAACGTTCCCATATACGGGAAGTATTAAGTGCATGGCGCATATACTTGTGAGTAGGAAGCGCGGCACGCCATCGCAGAAATGGCCGTGTGCTGGTACACACGACCGCGCTTCTGGGACTCAGAAGCATGACAGCCTACAATCTGACGGGTGAAAATCCCACCGACCTACCGAAGCGTGCAATCCGCGCGCTCACCGAGAAAATGACCGTTCTCCCCGACACAGGGAGAGTCAACGACGCAGACGACCTCTACCTCGTCGTATCCGAAAGCGGTTCGGAGTACCTCGTAGACGCTCGTGAGGGCGCGTGTGACTGTCCGGACGCCCGCCATAACCTCGCCGCCGACGACTCGTGTAAGCACGAACGCCGTGTACGTTACGCGACTGGTGAAACGCTCATTCCCGAGTGGACGAACGCCGACGCCATCGACCCCCAGCTCGGCACGCATACCTCAACCAATCCTGTTCGTGCCGCAGCAGACGGTGGTATTGTCGCCGAATCCGACGATGATTCTCCGCCACTCGATGCGTCGAAACGGGGAGAGTGCGATAACGACTGGTGTGATGGCTCGAACGGCGATAGCCTACCGTGCTTCGATTGTTTCGAGTACATGGAGGGACAGTAATGGCGCTCGAACGCGACCCCGCACACCTCGGCGATATTGGCGACGAAGACCCAGAGAAGGAACCAGACCCCGACCGCGTCTATGAACAGGAGGCCGAACAAAACATGACGCCCTGACGATAACCCAATCTGTCAGACATTCTTTCGGGAGTAGTCTTCACGATTTCGATAACTGAAACGCCATCGTAGACTTTATCCATACTCCTGAGAGAGTTGACACACTCTACGTCATGTTTATTGAGATTACAGGAGCTACAACAGCCCTATTAGCACTCCTCGGCGTCGGGGTGGTCGGGTGCTGTGGCTCTAAGCAGCAACAGCAACAACAGATTACGGTTTCTGACAACAGTAGTTCCAAGCCGAAACGAATCTGTCCGGACTGTGGTATGCAGAATCCTTCGGAGGCAAACCACTGTGGAGACTGCGGTTTCTCATTTAAGCCTGACTCTGGGGAATCTGATGACTGAGAACACCAATAAAGACCGCAGAGAAAAGTTTGAGGAAGAAGCTGAGCGCATTAGGAACTCAGACAGAGGAATCTCGGAGACGGCAGACGCAATAGAGGAAGTCCGAGAAAAATATTATAATTCGAAATGGGAGAAGATGGAGGAGGATATACAAGAAATGGAGGATTACAAAAGATATGCATTTATTCTTGGTAGCGGTTTGATTTCTGCACTTATTGGTGCAGGTGTTTTTGGTCTTGCTGGTTTCAGTACTATTGGGGCAGTTATATTTGGAGTTATTATAACTCTGGTTGCTTCTGCACATATGACCAAACCTGGCCTTCAGTTTATGAAGGAATTTAAACAGCAATCTGGCGGAGTGGCAGGCCAACAACAGGAGAGTGGTTCAAAGTCATCAAAGCGGAACGCTATCTGCCAAAATTGTGGTTGGCAGAACCTCCAATCAAATAATTTTTGTAACGACTGTGGTAAGGAATTGAAACCATCTAATGAGTGATAGAAACAACTCCAAGAAAGACGGAGGAGACATCACATCAGAGGAGGATGAGACTGGGGAGAAAATTGAAACGAGCTATGATGATGACGGTCCTCTCCATGAGAAGATAAACACTGTATCTGCTTGGGTTATTGTGATTGGTGCGTTCTTCGCTGGTGGTATTGCCAGTATGCTGTTTGTCCCTTACAGCAATTGGCTTTCGTTTATGGTGTTTGGCGGGCTTGTTTCAGTACCTCTCTGGGCGATTCTCACTGAATCTGGGTTAGAGTGGCTGAATAATCTGGACTCAGCTTCTAAATCAAGTACTAATACACAAACCGTCAACTCCTCGCGCAAAAGGATATGTTCGTCTTGCGGCTGGCAAAACGAGCAGACGAATAACTACTGCATAGATTGTGGGACGGAACTCGGAGATTGATGGCTGAAGTTCTCGACAGCGTTTTTCGCCTCTCAAATAAGTTCCTTCGACCATATCCGCTCTGTCATTCCCGACCAGATAGGTCACTGAGCTATCGTGGGCGATACTTCGGACTGTGTGCCCGATGTACTGGTATGTACACAAGTGGAATTCTTACCGTCCTGGTTACGTTGGTATGGTCCCTTCCACTCAATCCTGAACCGTCTCTTATTCTGGGCGGAATTCTCCTGATTCCGGGTGGTATAGATGGATTCACACAGCTACTTGGAAAGCGTGAAAGTACGAACCGACTCCGCATTATCACTGGACTTCTCCTCGGCGTCGGGGTCGTACTTTGTATAATGGGTATTGTAAGGAGTCTCTCACACGTTATTTAGAGAGTTCTGGTAGTGGATTCCAAGACAAAGTTGTAGCCATGTCATACGATTTCTTAGCGCTTGTAAGAACCGACGTATAGGTGGTTATAAGAGGATGTGGCTCTATCGTAGATTAGACGACGAAAACTGGCTTACTCGGCAAAGGATGCCGCTTTCAGGCGCTTGCGCCGGAGTGGTATCACGTGACCTTGCCATGGTCACAACCTGGGTTCAAATCCCAGCCAGCGCATTTCTCACCGTCGTTGTGTCCGATAGCCTGCCGTCGGCTGTGCGCTCGCTCGGTCTCGAAGCATACTTGAACGCCGACGGGAACCGATAGCTGTCCCGCTGACATGAGTCGCCTCTCGAAGTCACAGGTCATCCGCCGGTATTACCTCTACAGAGCCACCGCCCGCCCCGGCTTCCATTACGCCATCTACACGTTCTTCTTGCTGTTCAACGGGCTGTCGTACACCCAGATCGGACTCATCGCCTCGATCCAGTCGATCGTCGTCGTCGCGTCCGAGGTCCCCACGGGCTACGTCGGCGACCGCATCGGCCGCCGGAACAGCCTCGCGGTCGGTGCCGCCATCCTCCTCGTGTCGAACGCCAGCTACCTCGTCGCCACGGACCTCATCGGGTTCACGTTCACCTTCGTCACGCTCTCGTTCGGCGGCACGTTCATCTCCGGCTCCGCCAGCGCGTGGCTCTACGACACCCTCCAGGAGCACGACAGCGCCGACGAGTTCACGCGCATCAGCGGGCGCGGGCGCGCCATCGGACTCTACGTCGGCGCTGTCGGCGTCGTTCTCGGGGCCGTTCTGTACACGGTGGACCGCTCGTATCCGTTCGTTGCGGGCATCGTGACCGCCGCGCTCGCGGCCGCGTTCGTGCTCCGCCTCCCGCAGAACGAGGCCTACGACGACAGCGCCGCCGTCGAACAGGACCGCATGTCCGTCGCCGACGCGCTCCCGGTCATCACCGACCAGCTGACCACCCCCCGGCTGCGGTGGTTCGTCGTCTACGTCTCGCTCATCAGCGGCACCATCTGGACGATGGACATGTGGATTCAGCCCATCGCCCGCGACGCCATCGAGGCGACGTTCCTCCCGCTGCTGCAGTCACTCCCCCTCCCGCAGCCCGCCGTTCTGTTCGTTGGCGGCCTCTACGGCGCGTTCCGGCTGCTCTCGGCGGTCACGAGCGATTACGCCGGCGACCTCGAAGGGTTGTTGGGCGTCCGGACCTCCCTCATCGTCGTCCCGGCCGCCATCGCCGCGACGTACGTCCTCGCGGGCCTGGTTCCCTGGGTCGTGTTCCCCATGTTCTTCGCGCTGAAAGGCGGGGGGTCGCTGCTGCGCCCCATCCAGAACCGCTACCTCAACGACAACGTCGCGTCCGTCGGGCGCGCAACGCTGCTGTCCGCGGTGGCGATGCTGCGGCAGGTCGTCGGTGCGCCGTTCCGGTTCGCCAGCGGCGTGCTCGCCGACGCGTTCTCGGCCGTGGACGCCGTCGCCATCCTCGGCGGCGTGTTCCTGGTCGGGGCGGCGCTGCTGTGGGTGCTCCGGCCGCCGGTCCGCGCGGACTACCAGCCGCCGCCCGGCGAGTGACCACCGCGCGCCGGCCGCTACTGCGAACCCTCTTGTATCGGGACGCCAAACCCCGCGGTATGGAGAGTCTCAACCGGATGGCCCTGGAACTCGCCGACGAGGCCTTGGAGTTCACCGAGGAACTCGACATCGGTGCCTTCGAGCTGGACACCGGCACGACGGTCATCGACTTCGGCGTGGAGCACGACGGCGGCCTGGAGGCCGGGCTGCTGTTGGCGGAGCTGCAGACCGCGGGGCTGGCGACTGTGCAAACGCGCGTCGACACCGTCGGCGACGCGACGTTCCCCCACGTCGAGGTCGCCTGCGACCAGCCCGCCGTGGCGATGCTCGGCGCGCAGAAAGCCGGCTGGGAGCTCGCCGTCGATGACTACGAGGCGCTGGGCAGCGGGCCGGCCCGCGCGCTCGTCGCCACCGAGGGCGAGTTCCAAGCCATCGACTACGTCGACGCCTTCGAGTTCGCGGTGTTGACCCTGGAGAGCACCGGCCTCCCGACGACGGCCGCCGCCAGTGAGGTCGCCGCCCGGGCGGGCGTCACCGAGGAGAGCGTCTTCCTGCCGACGTACCGCACGGCCAGCGTCGCCGGCAGCGTCTCCGCCGCCGCCCGCACCGTCGAGTTGGCGGTGTTCCGCCTCTACGAGCTCGGCTACGACCCCACGGACGTCCTCTCGGCGTCGGGCTGTGCACCGGTCGCACCGGTCGCCGGCGACGAACAGACGGCCATCGGCCGCACCAACGACGCCCTCGCCCACGGGGGCCGAGTCCACCTCACGGTCGCGGAGGACTTCGACGCCTTCGACGCGGTGGTGTCCTCGGCGGCGGCCCGCTACGACGACCCGTTCGCGGAGGTCGTCGGCACCGACGACTGGGATGCGGGCGACGTGGACAACGGCGTGTTCGGTCCCGCCCAGCTCACCGTCGACGTCGTCGGCGGCCCCACCCACGCGTTCGGCACCGTTCGCGAGGACGTGCTCGCCGACGGGTTCGGGCTGTCGTAACGCCGGAAGGCGGCGTTTTATCTGGCGTCCGGCCCACGGCACTGCCATGGACGAACTCGCGGGGACATCGGTGGCGGTCATCGGTGCCGGCTTCGGGGGGCTCTCGACGGCCTGCTATCTCGCCGACGCCGGCGCGGACGTGACCGTCGTGGAGAAAACCGACCAGATCGGCGGCCGTGCGAGCACCCTGGAACGCGACGGGTTCCGGTTCGACATGGGGCCGTCGTGGTATCTGATGCCGGACGTCTTCGAGGAGTTCTTCGCGTCGTTCGACAGCCACCCCAGCGACTACTACGGGTTGACGCGCCTCGACCCCCACTACCGCATCTTCTTCAAGGACAACGAGGGGCGGCGGCCGGGCCGGGACGCCCCCGGCCTGAACGTGGACACCGACGGCGACACCATCGACGTGACGCCCGACCGCGAGCAGGTCAAGCAGGTGTTCGACGCCTACGAGCCGGGCGCTGGGGACGTGCTCGACGACTACCTCGCGCAGGCCAAGGAGAACTACGAGGTCGGCATGGAGCACTTCGTGAAGACCGACCGCCCCCGGGTCCGGGACTGGATGGACCCGAAGCTCGCGGAGTACGCCCGCGGCCTCACGCTGCTGGGGTCGATGCAGGACCACGTCGAGCAGTACTTCGACCACCCGAAGCTCCAGCAGGTGATGCAGTACACGCTGGTGTTCCTCGGCGGCTCCCCGGACACCACGCCGGCGCTCTACAACCTCATGAGCCACGTGGACTTCGGGCTCGGCGTCTACTATCCGGAGGGCGGCATGGGGGGTGTCGTCGACGGGATCACGGCCCTCGCGCGCGAACTCGGCGTCGAGTTCCGCACCGGCCACCCGGTGTCGGCGATCAAGGGCCGCCGGGGGGGCTTCAAGCTGGACACCGAACCCGGTGACGCCGTGCTCGCGGACGTCGTCGTCTCCGACGCCGACTACGCCCACACCGAACAGGCGTTGCTCCCCGCGCAAAAGCGCCAGTACGACGCCGACTACTGGGACGCCCGGACGTACGCGCCGTCGGCGTTCCTGCTGTACCTCGGCGTCGAGGGCGACGTGGAGCCACTCGCCCACCACACCCTCGTGTTGCCGTCCGACTGGGACACGCATTTCGCGCAGATCTTCGACGACCCCGCGTGGCCCGACGACCCCGCGTACTACCTCTGCGTGCCCTCGAAGACCGACGACACCGTTGCGCCCGACGGGCACAGCAACCTCTTCGCGCTCGTTCCCGTCGCCCCGGGGCTGGACGACACCCCGGCCGTCCGTGAGTCCTACCGCGACCTCGTGCTCGACGACATCGCCGAGAACACGGGCGTCGATCTGCGGGACCGCATCGTCGTCGAGGAGCGGTTCTCGGTTTCGGAGTTCGCCGACCGGTACAACAGCCACCAGGGCACCGCGCTCGGGCTGGCGCACACGCTGCGACAGACCGCGCTGTTCCGCCCGCCACACCGGTCGACCGCCCTTGACGGCCTCTACTTCACGGGCGCGAACACGACCCCCGGTATCGGCGTCCCGATGTGTCTGATCAGCGGCGAAGTGACCGCCAACAACGTGCTCGCCGACGCGCGCTGACACACCATGTTCCGGTATCTGTTCGTGTTGTCCCGGCCGCGGTTCTGGCTGTACCTCGCCGGCCCCGTCTTGGTCGGCGTGTCCTACGGCGCGACCACCGTCGGGGAGCTGTTCAGCGCGCCCGCGGTGGTGCTGTTCAGCTACTTCCTGTTGCCCGCGAACATCTACCTCTACGGCATCAACGACGTCTTCGACCGCGACGTCGACGAGACGAACCCGAAAAAGGACGGCCGGGAGTCGCGCTACCGGGGCGGGGCCGCAGTCGCGGTCATCGTCGCCGTCTGCGGGGTGTTCCTGGGGTTCGTCGCCGCCCCGCTGCCGGCCGAGGCGTGGCCGTACCTGGCTGCGTGGTTCGTGTTGGCGACGGAGTACAGCGCACCCCCGCTGCGGTTCAAAACCACGCCGGTGTTGGACTCGCTGTCAAACGGCCTCTACGTGCTGCCGGCCGCGGCCGCCTACGCCGGCGTCTCCGGCACCCACCCGCCGCTGCTGGCGGTCGCGGGCGGCTGGCTGTGGGCGATGGGGATGCACACGTTCTCGGCCATCCCCGACATCGAGCCGGACCGCGCCGCCGGCATCCAGACCACTGCGACCGCGCTGGGCGCGGACCGCGCGCTGGCGTACTGCGCGGGCATCTGGCTGCTGTCGGCCGCCGTCTTCGCGCTCGTCGACGTCCGGTTCGGGCTGTTGTTGCTGGCGTACCCGGTGTTGGTGTTCGGGATTCGCCGCCTCCAGGTGGCCGTCGGGCGCGCGTACTGGTGGTATCCCGCGGTGAACACGCTCGTCGGCATGGTGTTCACGCTGGGCGGACTCTGGGGGGTCGTGCATGGCTGATCGCGCCCGCGTCGAGGCCCGCCTCCACGAACTGGTCGCCGCCTACCGCTTCGAGATCGCCGTGGTGTTCCCCGTTGTCGGCGCGGTGACGCTGCTCGCCTCCGCCTGGGGGTGGCTGCCGCCCGCGCTCTCGTTCAACCCCTACTTCATCCTGTTCGGCACCGTCGTGATGCGGCTGCCGTTGGTCGCCGGGCTGGCCCCGCTCGTTGACCGGCGCGCCGCCGTCGCGGTGGCGGTGCTCACCGCCTACGCCTTCGGCATCGAACTGCTCGGCGTCACCGCCGGCTGGCCGTACGGGGAGTTCGCGTACCGCATCGAACTCGGGCCGATGCTCGCCGGGAAGGTGCCACTGGGGCTGCCGGTGTTTTTCTTCCCACTGGTCGTCAACAGCTACCTGCTCGTCGTGTTGCTGTTGGGGCCGCGCGCCCGCAACCGGCTGCTGCGGCTGGCCGCCGTCGCCGCCACCGTCGTCTGGATGGACGTCGTCCTCGACCCGGCGGCCGTCGGCCTCGGGTTCTGGCGGTACTTCGCCGGCGGCCCGTACTACGGCGTGCCGCTGTCGAACTACGCGGGCTGGGTGCTGTCGGCGGTCGTCTCCGTGAGCCTGCTCGACTGGGGGTTCTCGCGGGCGGGCATCCAGGCGCGGGTCGCGGACTGCGAGTACCTCCTCGACGACCTCGTGAGCTTCGTCATCCTCTGGGGGACGGTGAACCTCGCGTTCGGCAACCTCCTCCCCGCGGCCGCCGCGGCCGCTCTGGGCGTCGGCTTGCTGCAAACCGACCGCTTCGACTTCGCCGTGCTGCGTGATCGCGGCCCCGGCACGCGGCAGTAGCCCCGCGCTACCGTGACGGCGTCGGCTGCGGATCGCCGTGGCGGCGGCGGCTATCGCCGGTTTCCGCCAGTCCCGTCGCCCGATAGAACACCGCCTCCGGGCTGGAGTTCAACGCCCACAACGCCCGCGTTTTCGCCACCAGCCAGAGCTTCCGCGGCGTCGACAGCGACGGCGTCGCAGTGAGCACGTCGCAGTCCCGCTCCCGGATGGCCCGGTGGTGGTCGGCGTACAACACGGCCGACACCAACACCGCGAACTGGCAGTCCTCGGGGAGGTATTCGATGCCGGCGACGCCCGTCCGGTATTTGCGCTCGGTGTACGCCAGCTCTTCCCGCATCGCCTCCCGGAACCCCGCATCCACCGTGCGTGCGCGGAGCTGCTCGACGGTCACGCCGTGGTCGGCCCGCGACTCCGCGGGGAGATAGACGCGGTCGTACTCGTGGACGTCCTCGGCGACATCCCGCAGGAAGTTCGACAGCTGGAACGCCTCCGCGAGCGCCGCGGCGTGGGGAGCCGCCGTCTCCGGCTCCGCGACCTCCATGACGTCCATCATCATGTAGCCGACCGCGACGGCCGACCCCCGCATGTACTCCTCGAGTTCGGCGTGTGACTCGTAGCGCGTCTTCTCCAGGTCGGCCTGCATCGCGTCGATGAACGTGTGGATGTCCTCGTCGCTGATGCCGTGGCGGGTGGCCAGCTCCCGGAACGCAGCCAGCACCTCGGTGTCGGCGGCGACCGACTCGGGGTCGCGGGCCCCCAGTGCGGCCGCCCGGATCCCCTCCAGCTCCTCGCGTTGCACGCCCGGATCGCGATCCGCGGTCGTGTCGACCACGTCGTCGGCCACGCGGAAGAACGCGTAGAGGACGTACGTGGCGTGGCGCACCCGCGTGGGAAGCAACCGCGTCGCGAGGTGGAACGTCTTCCCGGTGCGGCGCTGTATCGCCTTACTCGTCGTGATGTGTGTTTTCTCGACCATGTAGCGGACTCCCCGCGGCACGCGGGCTGCTGGCGCGCCCCGTCGTCATTGCACGTGCGTATGCGTTGAGAGAAGAAAAAACACGGTGCAAGCTGCCCGGTCGTCCGCCTCCAAACGACTGAAGGCAACGCAACACCGACATCCGCGCATGCAGCGAAAGCCTGTTCCGCCGGCACCGTCCTCGCTGGCGGCTGTGGGGGACGTCCGCGACGCCACCCCGCTCGTGCCCAAACCCGAGGACGACTGCTGTCGCCGCCTCATCGAGCGCGCCGGCGTCGAGGACCGCGGCACGGCGTCCGCGTGGCTGGTGTTCCTGTCCGCGGTCGGCGTGCTCGTCGACGACGACGCCGGATACGCCCGCCGCGGCGACGTCGGCGTCGACGACCGCGAGGCGCTCGCCGCCGGGTTCCGCGAGAACGTCTTCCTCGGCGGCGACGTCGTGGACGCGCTCGACGACACGCCGGCACAGCCACGCGACGTTTTCGACGCCGTGCGCGAGCAGGTCCCGCCCTGGGAGCGCGCGAAACGCGACAACTGGCAGGCGTTCTGGACCGGTCGCGTGCGCCGCCGCCTCGACTGGGCGGCGCTGTTCGGGCAGGCGGTTCGTGTCGACGACACCCCCTGTTATCGGCGGGCGTGAGCGCGCTACGCCACGTACTGGCGGGTTCGCGCGTAGAACACGGCCTGCCCGGCGAACACGCCGGCGGTGGCCGCGGCCGCGATCGTCACCGCGGCGCTGTCCGCCACCGCGAGCGCGGCGTACCCGCTCGCGACCCCGGCGACGGCTGTGCTGGTGGCCGCCAGCGCGCCGTCGATGATCTGGCGGCGGCTCGACGCGCCCGCCTCGTAGGCCGCTCGGTCGAGGTGCGTGCTCGTTCGTGCGAGCGACGGCATGGCCGCGGCGAGCCCGAGCACGAGCGCGGACGCCGTCCGCAAGCGCACCGACAGCGCCCCCGCGACCACGCCCGCCACCACCACGCCGACCGCGAACTCCAAGGTGTTTCGGCTGCTCATACGCGGCCTGGACGCCGGAGGCAGGAAAACCCCGTCACTCCACGACATCGGTGACCGTGCCCACGCCCTTGCTGGACCCCTCACGGAAGACGAACCGCTGGCCTTCCTCCACGAGATACGGCCGGAACTTGAACCGGACGCGGGTGTGGCCGGCATCCCCGGGCAGCAGCTGGCCGTCCGCGGGCGTGAACCGCGCGGCCTCCCCGATGGTTTCGAGGTGCACCACGGGCTCGTAGCCGGCGTCGATGCGCGTGGGGTGGTTCAACACCATCACCTCGGCGTCGAACGCCCGGACCGGCGTGGGGTCGGCGTCCCCCGGCAGCAACACCATCCCGCGCTCGATCGCCTCCTCGCTGACGCCCTTCAACGCGATCCCGACGATCCGGCCGGCCTGCGCGCTGTCCACGCGGTGGTAATGCATCTCGATCGACCGCACCTCAACGGTCCGGAAGCTGCCGTTCGGAAACGGCCCCAACAGGAGCGTCTCCCCGTCCTCGACGGTCCCCGATTTCACCGTGCCGGACGCGACAGCGCCCACGCCGGTCACGCTGTACGTGCGGTCGACGTACATCCGGAACGGCCCGCTTGCCGCCGTGGTCTTCGGGAGCCGCGCGAACAGCTCATCGAGGACCGCGAGTCCGTCCCCGGTCACCGCGCTGGTCCGGACGATCGGCACCACGCCGTCCCCGAGCTCGTCGACGGCGGCGTCGACGCCGTGGCGGGCGACCGGCAGCGGCGCGCGCTCGGTGCGCCGGAGCAACGCCTCGACCTCGCGCTCGACGGCCGCAACCCGGTCGTCGTCCACGAGATCCGTCTTCGTCACCGCGACGATGGTCGGCAGCTCGGTCGCCAACAGCACGCCCATGTGTTCGCGCGTGGTCTTCGTGGGACCGTCGTCGGCGGCCACCGTCAACAGCCCGTAGTCGAGTTTCTGGCCGACCAGCCCGCGGATGGTCGTCGACAGCCACGGCTCGTGGCCGACGGTGTCGACGAACGACACCACGCGGTCGGCGGCCTCCACGACCGCCGCGCGCTCGTCTTTCCGGTCGGGGTTGCGCACCCGCAGCGGGCCGTCGCCGTCGAACCCGTAGACCCCGTAGGAGAGATCCGCCGACAGCCCGCGCTCGACCTCGTGGGGCTGGACGTCCAGGAACCCGCGCGTGGCACCGTCGCCGTCGTCGGCGTCACCGGTCACGAGGCTGCCCACGAGCGTCGACTTCCCGTGGTCGACGTGGCCGGCGGTGCCGACGATGATGTGGTCGTCGCCGGCCGCAAGCCCGTCGCCGTCCTGCACCGTCGCGACGCCCACGATCCCGTCGGTGCCGGCGGGCGCGTCACCGACGCTGTCGATGCCCCACGTCTGTACGTCCGCGATGTGTGCGCCCGCCTCGTCGGCGAGCAGACTCAACACGTCCATGGTCTCGGCGAACGTCGCCTGACTGACGCCCGCCAGCCCGCCGTCGTCGGTCACCCCGAGCACGTATTCGGCCTCCCCGTCCCCCGACAGAATGCGGTGGCGGAGCTGTGCTGTGAGACTCTCCAAGCGCCCCTCGGCGAGGTGGATGTCACGACTGAACCGCTCTTTGAACTCGACGCTGCCGCCCTCCTGTTCGCCGCGCTCCAGTGCGGCGGCCAGTCGGGCGCGGTCGCGTCCCATGCCCTGGGGTTAGGCGTTACCGACCAAAAGCTTTCTCCGAGTGACACCCCGTCCGGACGCCACACGCACCCCTCTCACTGCGGCCAGTCGATCCGGTCGACGGCGTCGGCGAGCGTCCCGCCGTCGTATCGCACGCCACGCCACCCCGCGCTCGCCGCCCCGTCGACGTCCGCGTCGGAATCCCCGATGAGCGCGTACCCGTCGGCCGGCAGGCGGCGCTCGGCCAGTGCGAACGGCTCCGGCGCGGGCTTGTGTGCGCCCGCCTCGTACGCCGTCACGACCGCGTCGACGTGGCCCGCCAGCCCCGCGGCGGCGAGCTTTGCGCGCTGCCACTCCGGCACACCGTTGGTCAACACGCCGACCGGATGGGCCGCCGCCACGCGTTCGAGCGTTGCCGCCGCGTCCGGTGTCGGCTCGGTCGCCGCCACCTCGGCGTCCAGCAACGCGCCCACCGTCTCCTCGACACCGCACTCGAACTCCGTCTCCGCACGCACGTGCTCGACGCCGCCCCGGTACGGCGCGGGCGCACACGCCTGGAACCGCTCGACGAACCCGTCGCCGTACGCCTCCAGCCACGCCCGTGGACTCTCACCGGCCACCCGCTCGAAGGCGTCCTCCAGGGCAGCGGTGACCGACGGCTCGGTGTGAATCAGCGTCCGATCGAGATCGAAATAGATCGCGCGCACACTCCCCCTACACTCCCGGGACGGTAAACCTACGCGTCCCCCTGGAGCCGCTCGTAGGCCTCGTTCACGCGCGCGAACGCCTCAGTGTCCCCGCCCCGGTCCGGATGCAACTCCTGTGCCTTCTCCCGGTAGGCCGCAGTCACGGCCTCCTCGTCCGCGCCCGGCTCCAGGTCCAACACCCGGTAATCGGAGCGCCGCGGCTGGTCGTCGGCGACGCCGTCGGTGAACTCCCGGTTCCCGCGTGACTGCTGGCGGTCCCGGGACCGCCCCCCGCGTGGCCCGGTGCCCGCGGTCCGGCCACGCCGCGCCGACCGCGCCCGCCCCGCCTGCCGGCGGAACGTCCGCCGCCGAAGCCGCCCGGAGGCGTGGTAGTAGAACAGCCCTGCAACCCCGCCGAACGGCACCGCAACGGACAACGCAACCGGGCTGTACAGCACTGCGAGCACACCGAAAACGACGCTGCACACGCCGAACACGACCGCCAGCCCCCACACGAGACTCCGATTGGGTCGCACACCGGGTCGTACGCAGTCCACCATCAAGGGTGTTTGCCTCCCCCACGGTTACGCCCGCCCGGCCCGTACACCCGGTATGAGCGTGACCGGCGTCTGCTCGATCTGTCGCGCCCCGGGTGCACAGCGGGTCTGTGACCGCTGCGGGAGCGTCGTCTGTGACACCCACCACGACGCACGCGGCGTCTGCACTGACTGCGCTCCCGACGCGGGCGACCACCCGGCTCCGGGCCGCCGCTGACTACCGGTGGCGGTTCAGGCGCTCGCGCAGCGTCCGCGCCGCGTCGCCGGCCGCCGCCGCCCACGCTGAGCCGTGTTCGCCCGCGAAGATGACGCCGCGCGTCGAGTTCACCAGCCCGACGCCGTCGTCGTTGAGCCCGTACTCCACGGCGGCCTCGGCGTCGCCGCCCTGCGCGCCCACGCCCGGCACCAGGAACGGCAGCTCCGGCACGCGCTCCCGGATGGCCTGGAGCTCGTCGGGCGCGGTTGCGCCCACCACCAGCCCGACATCCCCGTACTGGGCGTTCCACTCGGCCGCCCGCTCGGCGACGTGCTCGTAGAGCCGGCGGTCGTAGGCCGCGAGTTCGAGATGCTGGAAATCCATCCCGCCCTCGTTGGAGGTGCGACACAACACGAACACGCCCGCCTCGTCCTGCGTGAGGAACGGCTGCAGGGCGTCCTCCCCGAGGTACGGGTTGACGGTGATGGCGTCGACGTGCGCCAGGATCTCGGCGTACTGGCGGGCCGTGTTCCCGATGTCCGCGCGCTTCGCGTCCAACAACACGGGCACGCCCTTGCCGTGGGCGTACGCCACCGTCTCCCGGAGCGCGCGCCACCCGTCGCTGTCCTCGTAGAACGCCGCGTTCGGCTTGAACACCGCGGCGTGCTCGTGGGTCGCGTCGATGATGCGGCGGTTGAACGCCCACCGCGGCAGCTCCGCGTCCTGTACGTCCTCCGGAAGCCGCTCCATGTCCGGATCGAGACCCACGCTCACCACCGAGTCAGCCGCCTCGATGCGGGCCCCGAGTTCCTCGACGAAGCTCATACGTTCGCGTGCCGGCAAACCCGCAAAAGCGATTCGCTTCCGCACGGACCGAAACCACAGCGTTCGTCCTGCACCGCGTGCCCGCCAGCCGACACTCAGTCCTCGCGGGCCGCGACCGCCGCACCGAGCACGTCCAGCGCGCGCTTGGTCGCCGCCCCGGACGCGACGAACACCACGAGGCGCGCGGGGTCGCTCGCGACCGGCCGCGCCCGCAGCCCGGCGTCCTCGGCGGCCGCGTCGGCGGCGTCCAGCCCGCTGAACACCGCCACCCGGATCCGCTCGGGCTGCACGAACACGCGCGCCACCACCGTCCCGTCGTGGGCCACGTCGTAGGCGCGCGCGCCGTCGGCCGTCGGCTCCACGTCCGGCGCGGCGTCCACGACGCTCGTCCGGTCGTAGGGCGCACGCTCGTGGCCCGTCACCTCGCTCGCCAACAGCTCCGCGATGCGCGTCCCGTCCGTGATCCGGTCAGCGACCATCCAGCACGCCCTCCTGTGCCGCCTCCGCCGCACCCGACGCCGCAACGCCCTGCTGGCGCGCGTACACCACTGCCGCCGCGTCCGCGGTCACGCCCACCGCCTGCTGGAGGTCGTTGACCGCCGCCACCGTCTCCTGGCGGTCGAACCCCGCCGCAACCAGCGCGTCCAGCGCGCGCTCGAAACCCGACCGCTCCTGGAACAACGACGCGTCCGGCACGAACCCCTCGGGGATCTCGACAGCGCCGGGATCGAACGTCGCGGCCACGTCCCCGTCCGCGACCCGCTCGACGAGCCCCTCCGCGTCCGCCATGTCCAACAGGCGCTTGGCCTGATCGGCACTCATCCACTCCCGGTCAAGGGACAACGCCACCACGAACGCCTGCTCGGCGACCTGCGTCCGTCCCTTCTGCTTGAACGGCGCGGCCGTCGCAACCCGGAGACTCATGGCTGCGCGTAGCGCCGGCACGCGCCTAAACCCTGCGTTGTCGCCTAACCGAGCCTTTCAAGTGCGTCCTGGTGTTGGTCTCGGGTATGCAATACCAAGGCCGTTCGAAGCGCTCGAAGACGGGCGCGCGACTCCGACCGCGCTCGAAGAAGTCGAAAAGCGAACTCGGCCGCGAACCCACCGAAACGACCGTCGGCGAACCCCGGTTCCGAACCGTCGACGTGCGCGGCGACGCCGAGAAAGTGCGCGTGCTCTCCACGAACGTCGTGAACGTCGCCACCGACTCCGGCGCCGAACGCGCCACCATCGAGGACGTCAGCGCCAACGACGCCAACCCCAACTACGCCCGCCGAAACATCATCACGAAGGGCGCAATCATCGAAACGGACGCCGGCACGGCCCGCGTCACCTCCCGCCCCGGCCAGGACGGCCAAGTGAACGCCACCCGCGTCGACGAGTAGCTGGTCTTCTCAGGGGGTGCCGTATTCGCATCGCCCAGCGCAGCCTGTCGCGACCGCACGGCGGAAACACGCCGCCGTGTCGGCTACTGGAAGCCGATGTGCTCGCTGCCCTGGCGGCTGTTCACGTTGGGGCCCTGGCTGCCCTTGAACTGGTCTTCGACCTGGTCGTAATACTCCATGAGGTCGTCGGTGATCGTCGGCCGGACGTTCTCCATGGCCGCCCGGAAATGCGCCATGCCGACGTCGTCGGCGTCCTCGTCGTCCCGGAGCGCCTCGATGGCTGCCTCCCGGGCGATGTTCGCGAGGTCGCTGCCCACGTAGCCGTCCGCGCGCTCGGCGAGCTCCCGAAGCGAGACGTCCGCCGCCAGCGGCGTGTCCTGGGTGTGGATCTTCAGGATCTGCTCGCGGCCCTCGATCCCCGGCTGGCCGACCTGTACGAGGCGGTCGAAGCGCCCGCTGCGGATCAACGCCGGGTCGATGATGTCCGGGCGGTTGGTCGCCGCGATCACCATCACTTCCTCCATCTCCTCGAGGCCGTCCAGCTCGGTCAACAGCTGGTTGACGACGCGCTCGCTGACGTTGTTCCCGCCGGTCTGCCCGCGGCCGGGCGCGAGGCTGTCCAGCTCGTCGAAGAAGATCACGGTCGGCGCGACCTGGCGGGCCTTCCGGAACGTCTGGCGGATCGCCTTCTCGCTTTCGCCGACCCACTTCGACAGCAGCTGTGGCCCCCGCACCGAGATGAAGTTGGCGTTCGTCTCGTTGGCGACGGCCTTCGCCATCAGCGTCTTCCCGGTGCCCGGCGGCCCGTACAGCAACACGCCGGCGGGCGGCTCGACGCCCATCCGCGTGAACTTCTCGGGCTGGTTCAGCGGCCACTCAACGGACTCCTTGACGTTGTTTTTCGCCTCCGTGAGCCCGCCGACGTCGTCCCACGTGATCTTCGGCAGCTCCACGAGGACCTCCCGCATCGCGGACGGCTCCACCTCGCTGAGCGCGCCCTTGAAGTCCTCGCGCTTGACGATCATGCGGTCGATCAGGCTCGGCGGGATGTCCTCCTCGTCGAGATCGATCTCCGGGAGGTACCGGCGCAGCGCCCGCATCGCGGCCTCCTTGCTGAGGCTCTCGATGTCCGCGCCGACGAACCCGTGGGTGTCGTCGGCCAGCGTCGAGAGGTTCACGTCGTCGGACAGCGGCATCCCCCGGGTGTGGATCTTCAGGATCTCCTCGCGCCCGATCTCGTCGGGGACGCCGATCTCGATCTCGCGGTCGAAACGCCCCGGCCGCCGCAGCGCGGGGTCGACGGCGTCGACGCGGTTGGTCGCCGCGATGACGATGACCTGCCCGCGGCCCTCCAGGCCGTCCATCATCGTCAACAGCTGGGCGACCACACGGCGCTCGACCTCGCCGGTGACGTCCTCGCGCTTGGGCGCGATGGAGTCCAGCTCGTCGATGAAGATGATCGACGGCGAGTCGTCTTTGGCGTCCTCGAAGATCTCCCGGAGCTGCTGCTCGGATTCGCCGTAATACTTCGAGATGATCTCGGGACCGGCGATCGAGAAGAAACTCGCCGACGTCTCGTTGGCGACGGCTTTCGCCAGCAGGGTCTTCCCGGTGCCCGGCGGCCCGTGCAGCAACACCCCCTGTGGCGGTTCGATGCCGAGCTTCTGGAAGATCTGGGGGTGTTTCATCGGGAGTTCGACCATCTCCCGGACGCGCTGAATCTCGTTTTCGAGGCCGCCGATGTCCTCGTACGTGATGCCGCCGCCGGTGCGCTCGAAGCCGCTGATCGGCTCCTCGCGCAGCTCGACGTCGGTGTCCTCGGTCACCAGGCAGACGCCCTCAGGCTCCGTTTCGACGGCGATCAATGGGATCGCCTGGCCTGGGGATCGCATGAACGGGTGGTTCGTCGAGGACATCACGGGAACGATGTCGCGGGCGACGACCGGCCGCTTGAGGATCTGGCGTTTGACCATGCCGGCGGCGTCACTGCCGAACTGCACGCTCGCTTCCTCGGGGGGTGCGAGGACGAGCGTGTCCGCTTTTTCCGCGTCGGCTTTCCGGATCTTCACGCGCTCCCCGATGCCGACCTCGGCGTTCTGGCGCGTGAACCCGTCGATCCGGATGGTGTCCGTGTTCCAGTCTTGGCGGTCGGCTCGCCAGACCTTCGCGGCCGTGGTTTCGGCCCCCTCGATTTCGATGATGTCTCCCGGGCTGAGTTTGAGATGCAACAGCGTGTCTGGATCGAGGCGCGCGATCCCCCGTCCCGAATCGTTGGGGTAGGCTTTCGCGACCTCCAGTTGGACTTCGTTCATGGTTGGAGACTCCGGGGTTGGTTTCGAGTGCGGCGGCCCAACAGAAGTACTTTCTGTCAACCGCCACGCACTCGTCCGTGTGAATAACTATTAAGCGATGGGTGAAAGATGTACCGGATTCCACCGCCGCCACCCGGGCCTGAGAGAGAACTTTTTACAGTTGCAGTTGTGGACGTGAGGTATGGACGCGCTCGTCGTCGGCGACACAGGCCCGCTTGACGCCGCCCTCGCCGCACGCGCCGGCGTCACGGCCACCTCACACCCGACCGAATTCGACGTGTTCGCCGACGACCCCGCTGCCCACATCGCCGCCCACGACCCAGACACCGTCATCGTCACCGCACCGGTCCACACCGCCGACGTGCCGATCCCGGCGTACGTCGACGCCGTCAGCGCGCTCGTCGACGCCTGCGCGGACCGCCGCCTCGTCTACGCGTCCACCGGCGCGGTGTTCGACGGCACCGACGGCGACTACCGCCCCGACGACGTTCGCACGCCCTGCGACGACACCGGCCGCCGCATCCAAGTGTTCGAAGACCACGTCGACCGCCACGACACCGACAACGGCGTCGTCCTCCGGGTCAGCAGCTGCTACGCGACCGACCCGCTCACCCCCCAGCTCGCCGCCGCCCGGGATGCCCTCGACGGCGGCGCCTGTCAACGCCACGACGACGTCTATCGGAGCCCGGTCCACGTCACCGACGTTGCCGACGCCATCACGGAGCTCGCGGAGACCGACCACACCGGCGTCTTCCACGCCCCCGGGCCGCGGCTCAGCGTCTACGAACTCCACGAACGCGTGCTGTCTGCCCTCGGCGTCGACACGACCGACCTCACGCCGGCCGCCGTCCCCAGTGACACGGAGATCGCCCGCGACCGGTCGCTCGCGGGCCCGCGTTTCACCGAGCTCCTCGACGCCACTGTCAGCCCGCCCCAGGACGCCGTCTAACCGGCCTCCGGGCCGCTGACCGCGCCAACACGCCTCTCGTTCTCGCGCCCGCCGGGCATCGACCACGGGTGTTTACCCAGCGGCGCGCCAACGACATCCCGTGCGCGAGGACGACACCCACCTCCCGACCGGCTGTGGCGCACTCGACGAGCTGCTCGGCGGCGGTGTCGAGCGCGGCACCGTCACGCAGCTGTACGGGCCACCCGCCGCCGGCAAGACGAACGTCGCGCTCACAACCGCCGTGACCACCGCCGCCGCCGGCGGCCTCGCCGTCTACGTCGACACCGAAGGCCTCTCGCTCGCGCGCTTCCAGCAGCTACTGGAGGCGCGCGCCACCGACCCCGAGGCGGCGTCCGCGAACGTCATCGTCTCCGACGCCCACGACTTCGACGAACAGGCCCAAGCCGTCCGCGACACCGCCGACTTCGCCGACCGCGCGGACCTCATCGTGGTGGACTCCGTGACCGGGTTCTACCGGCTGGCCCGCGGCGGCGACGACACCACGGGCGACGCGCTCCGCCAGGTCGCCGACCAGATCACACACCTGCTGTCGCTGGCGCGCAAACACGACCTCGCGGTCGTCGTCACGAACCAGGTGTTCACCGACGTCGACAACGACAGCGACCGCGCCCGCCCGCTGGGCGGCCACACGCTCGCACACTGGACGGGCACCGTCCTCCGGCTCGACCGGTTCCGCGGCGGCACCCGGCGCGCGACGCTGGAGAAACACCGCGCCAAGCCCGACGGCGAACACGCCCAGTTCCAGATCACTGACGGGGGCATCGACGCCGCCAGTGCCGACGACTACTGACGGCGCGTCACCCCGTGATGCGGTGCTCGCCGTGTTTCATGCCGATGAGAAACGAGATCGCCGCGAACACGATCATCGACGGCAACACCATCATGAACATCACGCGCGCCGGCATGACGTCCGCCGCCGAGAGCCCGATCATGCCGACGGCCACGAACGCAGCGAGCAATCCGACCGCGCGTGTGAAATCAAACCTCATGCGCGATGCCCTACGACGGGCGTGCTCATATAAGCACGCCCGACGGCGGTGCCTACAGGTCGTTGAGCTTCCGGAGGAGCTGGCCCTCGTACTCCTCGTCGTGCTCGATCCCCTTGAGCTCGAGCACGTTCCGTTCGAGCTTGTCCAGGGCGACGTGGAAGGAGTTGTCCGCGCCGTACCCTTCGCCGGTTCCGGCGATCTGGCCCTTGTTCGTGCGCAGCCGGATCTGTGACTGAATCAGCGGCGTCCCGCGGAGCTTCTCCTTGTGCTTGGAGAGCCGGACGTGGGCGTGATGGACGTCCATATCCCCGTACTTCGCGACGACGTTCTCGATGCGCTCGCGGACCTCCTGGCGGGACAGCGTGTCCAGCAGGTCGATGTTCGTGATCTGCACGTCGAGGTGTTCCTCCTCGGTGTACGACAGCGCGCGCAACACGTCGGTCTTCGTGAGGATGCCGCCGACCGCGCGCTCGTCGTCGTCGGGCGTGACGATGACCCCCGAGTAGTCGTGTGCGAGCATGTCGTCGACGGCGTCCCGCACCGAGTCGTCGAAGCTCGCCGTCTTGACCGGGCTCGTCATCTCGTCGGACACCGGGAGATCGAGCAGGCGCTCGATCTCGCCGCTGCGATCCCCGACGGTGGTCTTCTCGGTGTCACGCACGACGAAATCGACGATGTCGTAGCGCGTGACGATCCCCGACAGCAGCCCGGCGTCGTCGACGACCGGCAGCCGCGAGATGCCGTGCTCGCGCAACAGATTGATCACGCGGCCCATGCTGTCGTCCTCGTCGACCGTCACCACGTGTTCGGTGTATATATCCCGGACATCGAGCGCGTCGAGGTTCGCTAGCACGGCGTCCAGAATGGCGTCCTCAGTGATCACGCCCCACAGCGATCCGGCCTCGAACACGGGCGCGATCTTCGTGCCGCCCTCGACGAGCATGCGCGCTGTCTCGCGCACGTCCTCGGTCCGGCTGACCTTCGGCGCGTCCGTGACCATGGCCGCGACCCTGGTGTCGTCGCCGATATGCGACTGGATGAGCTGGCGCTCCGTGATGACGCCGTCGTACGCGCCGGCCTCGGTGACGATGACGCCCTTGGGGTTCTCACGCTCGAACAGCGACCGCACCTTCCCGAGTCGCTGTTCGGCGTCGACTTCCACGTAGTCGTTTGCCGCAATGTCAGAGATATCCATGGACCTTCACCTGAAGAGAAGCCCACCAGTGTCTTGAACCTTGTTGCGGCTCTCAGACTGCTGGACGGAGCCGGGGTCACACCACCACCGGGGACGGCCCGTCAGTCCGCCGCCGTCGCCTCGACGGTCGCCTGCTCGGGAGCCGGCGGCGACTCCGAGTGCATGAACACGCGACGCCGCGCGTAGAAGAAATACACGTACGGCACCTTCGCGAGCACGTCCAAGAACACGTACGTGAGCGCGACGCCGGCAGCCGTTGCCTCCCCGATGCCGGCCGGGCCGAACAGCCACACCAGCGGGTACGCCAACCACAGCAGCCCGATGTGGTTTTTCAGCAGGTTGAACAGCCCGATCTGCTCGGGCACGTCGGGCACGACCCGCGGAAAGATCACGTACAGGTACGCGAACAGCGACAGGTGGAAGATCGACGACACGCCGAACAGCGCCCACTTGAGCGTGCCGTCAGTCACCACCGCCCCCGCGCCCACCGCGATCATGAGCGCGTCCGCCACCATCACACCGATGATGCTGCGACGGGACGCCCCCGCGGCGTAGCCGACGTACCCCACGAGGATCGGCGTCGTCACGAGCCAGTCGATGTACCGCAGCCCGACGATCTGGTTCCCGTTTACGATCACCGTTCCGATGTCGTACGCCATCCCCACGTAGGACAGGCCCGCGAACACGGGAATGATGGCCAGCGGCGCGAGCGCCGACTGATGCGGGGAGCCATCCAACGACCGGTACAGCAACCAGACGAACGCCACACCGACGATGAGCGCGACCGCGCCGCCGAGGTAGGCGGTTGCGACGGCGTCCATCACGCACCACCCCCGTCAGCGCCGGCACGCATGACTGGCTGCTCCACGCTACCCCCCGCAGTCTCGCTGTCCTCGGTGGCGACGGTGAACGACGCCACGCGGGACTGCAGCTGCTCGACGGCCGTGTTCTGGAACTGTTCGAGGGACGCCGCGATCTCCTCTGCGCTCTCGCGTTGCCCGATCACCGCGGACTCGGCGTCGCTCGCCAACGCCGTCGTGTCGTCGCTCAGTCCCGCGACACGCTCCACAGAGGTGGCGGTGCTTTGGACGGTTTCGGCCTGCTCGGAGGTCGTGCGCTGGATCTCGTCGATCGAGTTCGAGACCTCAGCGATGGAGTCCGCGATCGTGCGGATGTCCCGCAGCGTGGATTCGACGGTTTCGCTGCCGGACTCCACCCGGGTTCGGGTCTGCTGGATGGACGCGGTGACGTCCTCGGTCTGGGCGGTGACTTTCTCGACCACTGCGGCGATCTCGTTGGCGCGGTCCTGCGTTTCCTCCGCGAGGTCCTTGACCTCGTCGGCGACGACGCTGAAGCCATCCCCGTCGGCGTTGCCGCCGGCGCGGGCGGCCTCGATGGACGCGTTCAGCGCCAGCATGTTCGTCTGCTCGCCGATGTCCGTGATCACGTCCACGATGTCGGTGATCTCGGCGACCTGGTCGCGCAGCTGTTCGACCTGGCCGACGGCGTCGTCGACCTCGGTCTCGATGCTGGACATCTCGTCGAGCGCGGACTTCGAGGAGTCGCGGGCCGCGTCGCTGGCGGTCGCTACGTCCTCGCTGCGGGACGCCAGGTCGTCGATGGTGGCGGCGATCTCCTCGGCGGACGCACTGACCTGCTGGACGTCGTCGGCCGCCGAGTCGAGCTCCGTGCGCTGGTCGTTGGCCTGCGACTCGATCTTCGACACCGCTTCGACGGTGTCACCGGCGCTGGCCTCGATGTCGGCGCTGGTCTCGGACATCCGCTCGGTTTTGGCTTCGATCTCGTCGGCGACCGTGGTGACCGTTCGGACCGTCGCCTGGAGGTCGTCCATCATCTGGTTGAACGCGGTGCCGACCGTCTCCATCGCCTCGTGGTCGGTGTCCACGTCGACCCGTTGGGTGAGGTCCCCCGTGGCGGCGGCCTCCATGGTTTCGCCGTAGCGCTTGGCGGTGTCCTGGTAGGTGGCTGCCAGCTCGCGGGCCTCGCGCTCCGCGGCCTGGGCTTCCTGCTTGGCTTGCTCGGCCTCCTCGCGGGCCGTCTCGGCCTCGGCCTGCGTCTCTTCGAGGTCGGCGCGGGTGCGCTCCATCTCGTTCAGTCGGCCACGAAGCGACTGGCGCATCTGTTCGATGGAGTCGGCAAGCGATCCGAACTCGTCCGTTCGGGTGGAGGTCACCTCCTGTTCGAGGTTCCCGTTGGCGACGCGCTCGGTCTGTGCGGCGATCTCCTTGATGCTGGCGACGGTCTCGGCGGCGTTGATCGATCCGAGCGTGAGTAACCCGGCGATTCCGGCGACAATGGTCGAGGGGACGTCGTTTGTGGTGACGCCGACCCCGACCAGGAGGCCGGCGGTGGCGATATACCCCAGCCCGAGTTTAACGCCGTATCGACGGCGCGCCCATGCGATTGTCATAGCCACTAGTTATCAGATCCCTCCATAAGGTTGGGGCCGCAGTTCTCAGGGATGAAAACGACTGTAAGCCCTGCTACGGACAGTTGACAGCTATTGCCTGGTTCGCGCCGAGCAAGCGGCAACACTCTCTTCTTGTGGTATGTTATTTATACACATGTTTTGGGGGAGCGAAACGGACGCCGACAGCGCCAACTGTGATTACGTCTGGTAACCGCGAACTGATCTGGACGGTCCCCCAACCCTGCGACATGTACGACCGCGTGTTGGTCCCGACCGACGGATCCGAGGGCACCAACGAAGCAGTCACGCACGCAATCGACATCGCAGAACAGTACGGCGCGACGCTCCACACCCTCTACGTCGTTGAGTCGACGCGCTCGAACGAGACCCCCGACGACGACCCGCTGCACCGCGTCCAGGAGGCCGGCCAGAAGGCCGTCGATCGCATCGTCAAGCGCGCCCAGGACGCCGGCGTAACGTCCGTTGAAGCCACGGTCACTCGCGGCGTCCCCGCCACGGAGATCCTGACGTACGTCACCGAGATGGAGATCGACATCGCGGTGATGGCGACCGCCGGCCGGAGCGGCGAATCCCGGGACCTCCTCGGGAGCATCTCCGAAAGCGTCGTCCGCGAATCCCCCGTCCCGGTGTTACTCGTGAACGTCGGGGAAGCCGTCTGACTCAGTCGTCGCCCCGCTGCGGTTCGGCCCGCTCGTCCAACACCCACTGCACGAGCGCCGCCTGCACGCGCTCGCTATCGGTCGCCTCCTCGGCCGCCGCACGCACACGCTCGCTGTCGGCCAGCAGCTCCGCCTCGACGCCGCTGTGATCGGGCTCGTCGCGAACGTCGTTCAACAGCGCCTCGAAATCCTCCCGCAGGACGAACGACGCCCGCGCCACGTTGCACTTCCCGAGGGGGTTCTGGCCCATGTTGAGCACGAGATCGCGCACGACCGCCCAATCGCTGTCACAGAAGTGGATCGAGACCGACCCCTCGATGTCCTGCCACGCGATGGGGCCGCTGTTCGCCATCTCGGGCACAGCAGCCGGCGGGAGATCGATGCGGGTGACGGTGTCCGGGTCGTCGCAGAGACAGCACGGCTGCTCCGTCTTCCCCGTGTACATACCAGGCAGTACGAACGCAGGGGTCTTCTGTCTACCCGTGCCGACACCCCCCGATGGCCTCGGCCCGAAGCAATCTATTTCCCCTGCGGAACCACAAGATACTTGACTATTATCTCGGCACAGGAAACTATGGACCGCGAACGGCTGCTCGCCGTCGGCATCGCCGTCGTCGTGCTGGCGTCAGCAGTCACAGCTGTCGTGATACCCGGCGTCGTCGCCGACGCTGACCGCGACGACGTCCACCCCGGCCGCGTCGATGTCGAAGAAACGACGATCGCGGCCAACGGCACGTCGTCGGGAACCGTCGACCTCTCGACCACCGCATACCTCAGCCACCGGGGCGGCGACTCGGAGAACGTCACCGTCACCGTGCGTGCGGTGGGCTTGGAATCCGGACTGGTCGAGGCCACCCGCAGCACCGCCATCGACACCATTACTGGCGACCGTGAAGTCCCGGTCACGGTCGACATCCCGGTTGCCCGTGACGGCGGCTACCGGATCGAGACTGTGCTCCGCGCCGACAGCCAGCGCGTCGCCACGGTCTCCAAGTCCGTCCGCGGCGTCGGCAGCGTGCAGTCCGGTGGCCACATGACCTTCCACCGGTTCGGTGCCGACCTCCCCGCCGTCCAGTACTCCGTCGCCAGTGTCGACGGTGACACCACGGCCCTGGACGTGTCGACGTATCTCACGAACCATGGTGCGGCGCCCTCGGAGGACGTCTCCGTGGAGCTGGTCGTTCGGCAGGCCGACTCGAACGTGGTCGCCGCACGAACGACCATTCCGGTCGACGATGTCGCCCCCGGAGCGACGGTGACGCCCAACGCGACGGTCGACGTGCCATCGGCGTACAACTACTATCTCGACGCGGTCCTCCGACAGGACGGCGTCATCGTCGGCACTGCGCGCAGCGCCGCCAATCTCGACCCGCAAGAGCGAATCGAGGCGAACACGACCGTCCGAGACACCGGCCTGCAGGTCGAAGACTTCGAGACAACCGACAACACACAACCGGACTCCGGAACCGACCCCGAGCAGTCAGCCGGCGGCGGCATCCCCGGGTTCGGCCCGGCTGTCGCCCTCATCGCCGTCGTCGCAACCACCATCGCCGCCGCACGGAGGCAGTCAGCATGAGTGACACAGACCACGCCCAGCAGCCCACCGACACCGACAGGAACACCACGACCACCAACACCAGCGACGCCACCGGGAGTGGCCGCCACACCCGAGCGCGCGACGACACGAGCGACGTTCGTCGCCTCATCCTCCGGGGCGCGCTCGCGGTGCTCGGGTTCGTCGCCATCGTCGCGCTCTTCCAGTTCTACACCAGCACCACCGCCGTCATCAACGAGTGGGTCGGCCGCGAGTACCGCGCGCTGTTCCGCGCTGCGTTCAACCTCGTTATCCTTCTCGCCACCGGGATCGGCATCTCGCTCGTCGTGCGGAAGCTAACCGGTGACGGCAACGACAGTCGAGAACACCGATAGCGCCGGCAACATAGCCGCGCCGCAGGGAGATGTTGCTTGTTGCGCTTGGATCTGCGTCGCTACACGCTCGCTGTGAAGCGTCGGAAGCAAGAATCGCCGCGGAACACACATGCGCACGGCGCGCGGCGGCGTCGCTGTCCCGGCTGAGTGTGGGTGTAAGGTGACAGTGCCGCGAGGACTACGACTGTAAGAACAAGGTTGAACTTGCGTTAGTCGGCGGTCCAGTCGTCCTCAACGCTGCTGTTGACTATCAGACCTCCACCGTGGTCACCGGAGAAACCACTACGCAACCATTATCGGAGAAACTCCGCCCTGACGGTGGCGCAGTAACTGGAGTGACGTCTGAGCAAACCCCTGTCGTCCATGAAGTGGACCACCAGGACTGTGCTTGCGATGATCTCCGCGACGACTTCCCCTGATGGCCGTGTGTGAGAACGGGACGGCGAGAACTACCAGAGTAGGGCTGCATAGGGGGGTCGGACCATTCGGGAGTAAAGTGTTCTCTTCCGGTATGATTGAGTTGTATGATAGCGGGGAGTTAGATTCGCATATCCCTTCGTGCAGAGCATGAGTTTATCACTTCGATAGCTATAGGATGCTAAACTACTTCACGCATTCCTCCCAAATATATCCACCTACGAGAACCTCATCATGGATGTTCATTTTGCAACTGTTAGATCGACAAACTCCTCTGAAGGCACATTAGATGTTCTAATAGACGGCCAGGCGGTCACAATAGAAGACAATACTGAGGGCGATAGATCTGTTGGAGATCTTGTGGAAGTTTGGATCGATAAAGGCGGAAGAGTGGCGGTGGAAGAGGTTGGCCGAGCATCGCCCTCCGTTGGGGTCATTCGGGAGGCGATTGGCGGAAACGAATATCTTGTTGAGCGAAATGGTCGAGTTGAGGTATGTGAATCTCTCGACGCTGAGAATCCAGAGGAAGGTGCGACAGTTAAGATATACGGAGGCAAGGTCACGGCAACGATTTCTGATGAAGTAATCGCTCCGAAAGGGATAGAAGATCGGTTTGGAGAACAGAATCGATCAAAAGCGTATCTAAAAGACCCTGAGGAGATTAGCGAGGTAGATTCAGGGTATGATGATGTGGGCGGATTAACAGACACGATAGAGGAAGTGAAAGATGTGGTGGAGATTCCACTTCGAGAGTCAGATAAGGAAACAAATAGATTCAACAAACACGGAGTTGAACCGGATACGGGAATCCTTTTCCACGGGCCACCGGGAACTGGAAAGACTCTGCTTGCGAAGGCTGTAGCAAAGGAAACCGGTTCCAGCATCTATCTTGTCAACGGGCCCGAAATAATAAGCAAATGGTATGGGGAGACGGAAGATATAATTAGAGAAATATTTTCTAATGCAAAGAAGAAAAAGCGTGCAATCATTTTCATTGATGAAGTAGACAGTATTGCCCCTGACCGCGGTGATACAAAACAATTTCAGCGAAAAATAGTTGCTCAGCTTCTCACTGAACTAGATGGGTTTGAACCGTTGAATGATGTTGTCGTGATTGGCGCGACCAACGCCCTCAATGAAGTCGATTCTGCAATCATCCGTCCAGGACGCTTTGACCGAAAAATCAAGTTCTCGAAGCCCACTCAAACCGAGAGAATGGAGATCATAGAAAAGATCACAAAAGACGTTGACTTCGGAGAGTCAGTTGACCTACAATTGTTTGCTGAATCTACTGATGGATGGACGGGAGCTGACCTATCAGGCGTTATTAGCCGTGCTGTCACGATATCGATAAGGCGAGAGGGGGATCTTGTAACGCAAGATGACCTCTTTCGGGCTATCAAAGGGGCTGGTGAGTAATATGGGATTGATTGATTGGATAAAATCGAGATTTTCTGAGGAGGAGGAGGAAGTAGAAAATGACCACTTACGGGAGTTTGTTTATCTTGATGAAACCAGCGTTGTGAGTTTGCTTGCTTCTTTGGAGGGAGAGATTACTGAGAGTCTCATCACTCGTTCAGAGTCAGTAAACCGGGAGCTGGGGAAGAGTAAAAAGGGACTCTCGGTCAAAGGAACGGGGTACAACCGAGTCAATGAGTCGGAAACACTGGAAAGAAGTGGATCTGAAACCATCCAGAGGTCAGTAATTCAATCTCGGTTTGACGAACTCTATGAATCCCGCAGGAACCAACTTCTTCTCCCTTCTGAAGACGGGATTGATCGTGAAGACATTCAGAGAAGGGAAATAATCAAATTAGATGGTTGTGTAAACGTAGCCAAATCGTACCGGATATTCAAAATCATCGAATATTTAGTAGATACATTTGAAGACATGGAAGGACTGGGAGACTCTGTTGAGGACATCTCCAATGAGGAATTTGAAGCTATTTCCGGGTTCCTCTCTTCATTATACGGTAATCAGATTCCAGTAACGGTTGAAGCGGTCAACTACAGGATTTACGAGGACCGTGTTGAACATATTCAGAATCTTGATTCCGTCGAACAAGGCAACCCGATTTCCATGGTTGCGTATCTCAACAGGGATTCCCTGTGGGACGACCCACTAACGGTATTTTCAGAGGATACCGAGTTTACGATATACGGTCGAGTGATTACAGATAAAGTGGACTGGAACCCTCTCAGACTTACGCGAGTCCTGGAAGAGCACTTCCCGGATCAAGCGAAACAAGTGAACATTGCGTTGAAAACTACCCTCCTAAACTTGGAGAAAGAGGGCGGTAAGTCGCAGATATCAATTGATGTTGAGAAGAGCCTTGAAGAAATGCTGTCTGATCTGCGAGAAGGCCTGGAGGGTCGAGGTCATACACTTGGCGGCTCCGATCTTACATCACTCACTTCGGACGGGATGTCGCCAAGTGCAGAGTTTGAGGAGTACACAGAAGCTCGTGAAGAGTTAGAACAGGTGTTGGATGAACTGAATGTTGATATGGATAGTGATGAGAAAGCCAAACTTCTCTGGGACATCATAACTGGAGAGGAAGGCCATATGCAGAAAAAGGATGATGTGGAGTTCGAGATTAAACCAATTGGGGTCTATTGGTAGGCGCTATTGCTTCCACGCTGGTTTTGCGAACATACTTTTCAACGGTTCTTCCATATTGGGATAACTCGATGAAAGCTGACGGTCATCCGGAAATTTCGCACGCTGAGTTGTCCTATATCTGCTCGCGGTTAGTGAGAAATTCTTCAACCCAGTTGGTTTACTTCATAGAGGCGGTTTCAATCTTTCCGGCTCGATAGGGTATCCACTCGGTACGTTACGCTAAGCACACATACTCGTGGGACAACCGAGATACGGAGTTCTGTGTTGTATTATGATCAGGTACGTGTTTACCCCGAGGTCTCGACAGCCGGCACAGCGTGAGCCCGTGAGAGCATCTCATTGCTGCTGACGACTCGACGAAGCTCTTCGTATGGATTGCGTCCCTGCTGGCGCCACGTCGCCAGCAGGGACAAGACCGTCTCGTGAACGAACATTCCTCGGTCATTGCGGAGCGTTCCGATGATTTTCCGGAGAACTACTGGCTCACGAAGCGCGTTCTCTGCGGCATTGTTTGTCGGAGAGACCGCTGGCTCACCGACGAAGGTGAGCCAGTGGTCAAGACCTCCTTCGATCTTCCCGAGCAGTGTTGCCACTGGTCCGTCGGGTACTGACCGTTCAATCAGCGATTCAAGCTCTCTTCGCGCCACACGCTGGAGGTCTGCTCTCTCACGAGGACTTGGGTCGCTCTCCAGCCGGGCCTGGAGAGCGACGTACACCTGTCTGAGAGCGTGGTAGATCGGTTCACCTTCTGCCTGCTTTTCGGCGGCGTCTTCAGCCTCTCGAAGAATATGCGCCCAACACCGCTGGAGGTTGCTGCTGAAAGCTGGGTACGCCGTCCACCCGTCACAGATGACCGTTCCCGCGAAGTCCTCGCCGAGGACTTCCGCGGGAACATCACTCCCGCGACTCTCTCTCACCGCGTATAACGTATGCTGAGCGGTCTTGAACGTCCAAATCCACGCCTGCTCACCGTCACGTTTGATGCCTGTTTCGTCGATGTGGACCACGTCGGCATCTTGGATCTCTCGACGGATCTGCTCGTACTCACAGCGACCGGCGCGCGCAGCGCGCTCGGTCGCGTGCCACGCGGATGCACCCGAGAGTTCGAGTTCATGCAGTTGCTCGAAGCGGTCAGCGATTTTCCGGTAGGGAAGGCGGTGATCGTACCGTGACAGAGCTGATTGAGCGATGACGTTCACCCCGAACTGCCCCTCATCGGGGCAGTCGGGGTGAGCCGCAACTGTCTCTGTTCCACAGGAATCGCACTGGTAGTAGTGGCGGTTGTACCGGGTGATTTCTGGGGGCTGCGGATCAGGGATCTCCTCGACGAGTCGGGGGCTGACGCCCACCGACTCGTCGAAGTGGTCGCCACACTCAGGACAACAGTCACAGGTGACTTCGATTTCTTCGTCGGGATCAGTTGTAGAACGCCACTCCGGGTCGTGACCGTCTTTTCGTCCGGGGGTGCCGCCGTCAGTTCGGACATCGTCGTCTTCGTCGTCTTGAGAGGTCGGGGACTCGTCAGTCCCCGACCGTCGCTTACTCGGCGGTGTATGTGGATTCTCGTATTTGCGAAGACGTGTTTCGAGTTCTTCGATTCGTTCGTCCTTCTGCTCGAGTTTCTCCTCCAACTCGTCGATTCGCTCTTCCATTTGGAGAAACCGTGAGAGAAGTTCGTCTTTGCTGAGGTCATCCCTATCCACTATGACCACCTCAGCGTTACCTCAGCAGGGTCACCGGGATGGTCTCCGAGCGGAGACCATCCCTGAAGAAGTTCAATTAGCCCTTGCTGAGGGTGCATATCTCCCCGATTGGTCGCCTGCTACGAGACAGTGCCGAAATTCACTGGGGCTAAACACGTACATGATCAGCACTCTCTATGCATCCATTCGCTTCTTTCGGAACGCCTGGTATAACGACCAATATCATCACTTCCGAAAACGACACCTGCAAGGAGAGGTTCCTACAGTTGAAATAACCGATAAATTCTACGAGTTGGAGCGTGTCCTTGAAAGTGAATCGCCACACGGTTCTGTGATGGGGTGTGGAAAGCAGTTCTGCGGTTCAATTGAGAACGACAGTTAGACAGAACCCCTGCGCGGCTCGGGGGTCAATTCCTTGAGAAACGAACGCGGCGTGAATGGGTTGGGGCGGATTTGAACCGCCGACCTCCTCCATGTCAAGGAGGTGTCATAGCCTGACTAGACCACCAACCCTCGCGTCATCTCGCTGCATTCCTTCGTAGCCCGGGGGTACAGTTGAAGGTTTCGAATCGCAGAAGGCACGACGGCCGTGGGCTCCGTCGTGGTGTCCTCCCCCCGAGCGATCACGGTACCGTTCCCCACGACACGCTTAAGTTAGCGTACAGTCTTGTACACTACAACCCAACATCGTTCATTGGTGACCACAATGCAGGAATACATCGAGCGCGTCGCGGCCGGCGAGGACCTCTCGCTTGACGCCGCCCGCGACGCCGTCACGACGCTGTTCGAGGACGCCACCGACGCCGAGATCGGCGCGCTGCTCGGCGCGCTGCGCGCGAAAGGCGAAACGGAAGCCGAAATCGCCGGCTTCGCGCAAGGCATGCGCGACGCCGCCATCACCGTCGCGCCCGACTGCACCCCGCTGGTCGACACGTGTGGCACTGGCGGCGACGACTACGACACCATCAACGTCTCCACGACCGCCGCGCTGGTCGCCGCCGGCGCGGGCATCCCGACCGCCAAACACGGCAACTACTCCGTCTCCTCGGCGTCGGGCAGCTCCGACGTGCTCGACGCCCTGGGCGTCGAGTTGGCCACCGACCCCGCCGCCGTCGAAGCCCGCATCGAGACCGACGGCATCGGCTACATGCACGCACCGGCGTTCCACCCCGGCATGGAGGCCGTCATCGGCCCACGGCGTGACCTCGGGGTTCGCACGATCTTCAACCTCCTCGGCCCGCTCACCAACCCCGCCCGCGCGGACGCCCAGGTCGTCGGCGTCTACGACCCGGCCCTCGTCCCCGTGCTCGCGCGTGCGCTCTCGCGCATGGCCGTCGACCGCGCGCTCGTCGTTCACGGCGCTGGCCTCGACGAGTTCGCGCTCCACGGCGACTCCACGGTCGCGGAAGTCGACGGCGACACCGTCACCACCACCACCGTCTCGCCGTCGACGTTCGGGCTCGCGGAGGCCCCGATCGACGCTGTCGCCGGCGGCGGCCCCGAGGCCAACGCGGCCGACCTCCGGGGCATCGTCACCGGCGAGCTCACCGGCCCCAAACGCGACATCGTCGTGGCGAACGCGGGCGCAGCCATCTACGTCGGGGGTGGCGCTGACTCGCTCGCGGCCGGTGCCGACCGCGCCGCCGCCGCCATCGACTCCGGGGCCGCCGCGGACACGCTCGCCGCGCTCACCGACGCCCACGCGGTGCAGCAATGACTCGCGTGAAAGTCTGCGGGCTGACCACCGAGCGCGACCACGCCGCGGCCGTCGCAGCCGGCGCGGACGCGGTCGGCATCATCGCCGACGTCCCCGTCGAGACGCCCCGCGAGGTCAGCGTTGAGACGGCCACCGCGCTGCGCGCCGCCACCCCACCGTTCGTCACCAGTGTCCTGGTCACGATGCCGGCCACCCCCGAGCACGCGGTCGACCTCGTGCGGACGGTCGCGCCCGACGCCGTCCAGTTGCACGGCGATCTGCCAGTCGGCGACGCGGCGTACGTCGCCGCGAACACGCCGTGCCCGGTGATCAAAGCGGTCACCGCGGGCGACCAGTCGGCCGCCCGCTACGCCGACGTCGTCGACGCGTTGCTCGTCGACTCCCCGCCGACGGACGACGCCGGTGCCGGCGGCGGCACCGGCCGCACACACGACTGGGCCGCAACCCGCGCGTTCGCCGACCGTGTCGACACGCCGGTCGTGCTCGCCGGCGGACTCACCCCAGCGAACGTCGCCGACGCGGTCGACACCGTCGACCCGTTCGCCGTGGATGTCGCCTCCGGCGTCGAGGCGCGTCCCGGCGAGAAAGACCACGCGGCCGTCTCGGCGTTCGTCGCGCGCGCCACAGCCACGCCCGACCCCACCCTCACATGATCGAAACCGACCGCGAGACGTTCACCGCACTCGCCGACGATGGCCCCGCGATCGTGCGCGTCGCCGCCGACCTCGATATCGACGTGGCACCGCTGACGGCGTACGACGCGCTCGTTGCCGACGCCGACGACCACGCCTTCCTGCTTGAGAGCGCCGAAAAGACCCCCGCCAGCGACCCCGACGGGGCGTTTACCCCCGACACGACCACCGAAGAGACCCGCCACGCCCGCTACTCGTTCGTGGGCTACGACCCCGCGGCCGTCGTCACCGTCGACCCCGACGACACGACGATCACGCGGCTGCGCGACGACCCCATCACCGACCTGCTGGACGCCCCCGACCACGCCACCGGAGATGTGCTTGACCGCCTCCGGTCGGTGATGCCCGCGGTCCCGCGCCGCAACATCCCCACCGAGGACCGCCAGCTGCTCGATGGCGGCCTGGTCGGGTTCCTCGCCTACGACGCCGTCTACGACCTCTGGCTCGACGAGGTCGGCGTCGAGCGTCCGCCGACGCCGCTGCCGGACGCGGAGTTCGCCGTGACCACGCGCACGCTCGTGTTCGACCGCGCCACCGACTCCGTCTCGCTCGTGTGCACGCCGGTCGCCGACGCGGACACCGCCACGGACGTCTACGACGCCCTCGAAGCCGAAGCCAAGCGCGTGCAGGCCGTGCTTCGGGACGCGACCGCGCCCGCCACCGCCGGCATCGAGGTGACCACCGAGCGCGCCGGCGACCGCGACGCCTACACCGACGCCGTCGAGACCGCCGCGACCGCGGTCCGGGACGGCGAAGTGTATCAGGCGGTGGTTTCACGCACGCGCGAGCTTGACGGTGACATCGACCCGCGGGCGCTCTACGACGCGCTGCGCGCGGTCAACCCCTCGCCGTACATGTTCCTGCTCGCGCACGGGGACCACACGGTCGTGGGTGCCAGCCCGGAGACGCTGGTCGCGGTCCACGACGACACCGTCGTCACGAACCCGATCGCGGGCACCTGCCAGCGCGGCGCCAGCCCGGTGGCGGACCGCCGCCTCGCCGGGGAGATGCTCGCCGACGAGAAGGAACGCGCCGAACACACGATGCTCGTGGATCTCGCGCGCAACGACGTGCGCCGCGTGAGCGCGCCCGGCACCGTCTCGGTGCCCGAGTTCATGCGCGTGCTGAAGTACAGCCACGTCCAGCACATCGAATCCACGGTCACCGGGACGCTGGCCGCCGACGCCGACGCCTTCGACGCGACCCGCGCGGCGTTCCCGGCGGGCACCCTCTCGGGCGCGCCGAAGGTCCGCGCCATGGAGCACATCGACGCCATCGAAGCCACACCGCGGGGCATCTACGGCGGCGGCGTGGGGTATTTCTCCTGGACCGGTGACGCGGAGCTCGCGATCACCATCCGATCCGGGACGATCACCCACACCGGCGACGAGGACACGCTCACCGTCCGGGCCGGTGCGGGCGTCGTCGCCGACAGCGACCCGGACGCCGAGTACGAGGAGACCGAGGCGAAAATGGACGGCGTGCTCGCGGCCGTGGACCGACTCCGGACGACCGACGACGGGGAGGCGGTGCACCGATGAACGTCGTGGTCGTGGACAACTACGACTCGTTCACGTACAACCTCGTGGAGTACCTCTCCGCGCAGCCCCGCGACGACCACGCCCCCGACGTGACGGTCCTGAAAAACACCGCGTCGCTGGCCGCCGTGCGGGCCGCCGACCCCGACGCTGTCGTCATCAGCCCCGGCCCGGGCCACCCCGATACGCCCCGCGACGTGGGCGTGACGACCGACGTGTTGCGCGCGGTCAGCCCGCGCGTGCCGACGCTCGGCGTCTGTCTCGGCATGGAGGCCGCCGTCCACGAATACGGCGGCACCGTCGGGCGCGCCGCCGAGCCGATGCACGGCAAGACGACGCCCGTCTCCCACGATGAGACGGGGATCTTCGCGGACATCCAGCAGGACTTTCCCGCGGCGCGATACCACTCCCTGGTCTGCACGTCGATCCCCTCGTGCTTCGCGGTGACGGCGACGACCCGTGATGGGTCGCTCCCGATGGCGATCCGCCACCGCGACCACCCCCTGGCGTGCGTGCAGTTCCACCCGGAGTCGGTGCTCACCGGCGTGGGCCACGACGTCATCGGGAACTTCCTGGACGCCGCCGCGGCTCACTGACACGCCTACAGGAGGACCGAAACCACCCAGAGCCCGGCGACGACGACTGTCGCCGCGGCGACCAGCTTCCACGCGATACTCAACAGCAGCCGTCCGATGAACACCAGGGCAGCCATCGCACCCAACGCCAGCAGCGCTGTTCCTAAGGGCGAGTTCGTGACCCCGGCCAGCGCCAACAGTGGAGTGGACATACCGGGGGCCACGACCTGGGTCGGCGTAAGTCTGTGGGAACACCCCTTTCGTTCGAGTGGATGTTGAAACTGAAAGGGTGGTCCCGTCACCCGATTCGTGGGTGCACACACCGACCACTTTCACTCCGGTTGGGGAGGCTTCATAGGCCGCCCCGTCGTACGCCAGAGACACGCCGCAGTGGGTGGCGCACGCGGCCCGGCCAGGGGTGCCGAAAGAACACAACTACTAACCCCCTGTGCCGGCTACCAGTGTGTCGTTCCCGAACCCGACGATCAGTCATACATGAATTCCGAATCCACTACAACACCGACTGTTGTTCAGCGTGATAGCCAATGAGCTCCGAGGACCTCTCCGCGGACGATCTCACCCTGCCGGTCAAGCGTGTCACCGGTGACAGCCTCGAAGACCGGCTCACTGCGAACGCCTACCACAACATCCTCCCGGCGCGGTATCTCCGGAAAGACACCGACGGCGAGCACGTCGAATCCCAGGAGGACCTCTTCGAGCGCGTCGCGAAGAACATCGCGCTCGCGGAGGTCGTCTTCGAGTCAGACGACCCAGTCACGGCCACGCCCAGCCAGCTCAAACCCGACCACCCACGCCGCGATGAACTCGCCGCCGAGGTGTTCGGGTCCGACGTCGATCCCGACAGCGAGACGGCGACCGTCGAGCTCACCGACAGCAACATCAACAAGTTCGCCTACGACACGGTCGTTCCGGAACTCGACGATCCCGAGGTGCGCGAGCACGTTGAGGGCGTCGCCGCGGAGTTCCAGGATCTGATGGCGTCGCTGTCGTTCATGCCGAACTCGCCGACGCTGATGAACGCCGGCGACGAGCTCCAGCAGCTGTCGGCGTGTTTCGTCGACTCGCCGGACGACGACATCACGGACATCCACCAGACCGCCAAGGAGGCCGCCGAGGTCTTCCAGTCCGGCGGCGGCATGGGGTACGCGTTCTGGCAGCTCCGGCCGTACGGCGACACCGTCGGCTCCACCGGCGGCATCGCCTCGGGGCCCCTGACGTTCATGGAGACGTTCGACCAGATGTGCGAAACCATCGCGCAGGGCGGCGCGCGGCGGGGCGCACAGATGGCCGTTATGCGCGTCAGCCACCCCGACGTCGTGGAGTTCATCCACGCCAAGAACAAGGACGTCTCGCTGGCCCAGACGCTGAAGCTCAACGACCCCGACGACTACACGTACACCGAGTTCTCGGAGGCCCTCGAAGAGGCCCGCGACCTCATCGACGAGGACGGCCGCGTCCCCGAACACCTCCGGAACGCCGTCGAGGGGCACCTCTCGAATTTCAACATCTCGGTGGGCGTCACCGACGGCTTCATGGAGGCGCTTGAGGCCGGCGAGGAGTACACGTTCACGAACCCGCGCACGGGCGAGGCCCACATCGCCACCGAAGAGACCAAGGAGATGTACTCCCGGTACGGGCTGGGCCACTACGTCACGCCCGGCGAGGAACTCACGCTGCCCGCCGAGGAGCTCTGGAGCCGCATCGTTGAGGGTGCCCACGAGAACGGCGAACCCGGCGTGATCTACCTCGAACGCGTCAACGACGAGCACTCCTTCGACGTCGAGGAGCACCCCGACCACCGCATCCTCGCGACCAACCCCTGCGGCGAGCAGCCCCTCGAAGAGTACGAGGCCTGCAACCTCGGGCACATCAACCTCTCGACGCTCGCCGCCCAGGACGCCCCCGACTGGCGGGTCTGGAGCCAGACCCACGACTTCGACACGCTCGAAGCGGGCGTCAGTCGGTTCCTCGACGAGGCCATGGACACCGACGCCTTCCAGCGCCGCATCGAGATGGGCACGCGGTTCCTGGAGAACGTCGTCACGATGTCCGACTTCCCCGTCCCGGAGATCGAGCAGAAGGTCTCGGAGATGCGGAAGATCGGCCTGGGCGTCATGGGGCTGGCCCAGCTGTACATCCAACTCGGCGTGAAGTACGGCAGCGAGGAGGGCAACGAGATCGCCAGCCAGCTGATGCAGACGATCAACCACGACTCCAAGACCGCGAGCCACGAGCTCGCCTTGGAGCGCGGGAGCTTCGACGAGTGGGACAACTCCAAGTTCGCGGCCCCCACGGAGTACGCCGACTGGTTCGAACACCACACCGGCGAGGACGCCGCCGACTGGGCGGACGGCTACCCGATCCGCAACCACAACACGACGACCATCGCGCCCACCGGCACCACCTCGATGGTGGGCAACACCACCGGTGGCTGTGAGCCCATCTACAACGTCGCCTACTACAAGAACGTCAGCGACGACGTGCAGGGCGACGAGATGCTCGTGGAGTTCGACGACTACTTCCTGCGCACCCTGGAGGACAACGACATCGACGTACAGGCCGTCAAAGAGGAGGCCCAAACGCAGATGGCGAACAACGACTTCGACGGCGTCGACGGGCTGACGACGGTGCCCGACGCCATCGGTGAGCTGTTCGTGGTCACCAGCGACCTCTCCGGGAAGGACCACGCGGCCGTCCAGACCGCCTGCCAGAACGGCGTCGACTCGGCCATCTCGAAGACGTGTAACTTCCCGAACGACGCCTCCGTCGAGGACATGGACGAGGTGTACCGCTACATCTACGACAACGGCGGGAAAGGCGTCACCGTCTACCGCGACGGCACCCGCAGCAAGCAGGTGTTGACGACGCGCGCGGACAACACCGAGTTCTCCGGGCTGGACGAAGAGGAGGCCGCCGCCGCGATGGTCGACACCATCCAGGAGACGTTCGGCGGCATCGAGGGCTTCCTGGAGAACGACGACATCCAGGACGCGTTCGGCGCGGACCTCCGCGAGCTGTTCGCGACCGGCGACGACGCCGCCTTCGACGAGGAGGACTTCGCCGAGAAGCAGCCCCGGCCGGACCTCCTGCACGGCGTCACGCAGCGCGTCGACACCGGGTACGGGAAGCTCTACGTCACCATCAACGAGAACCCCGAGCGCGAACGCCCCTTCGAGCTGTTCGCGAACACGGGCAACTCCGGTGGCTTCACCGGCTCGTTCACCGAGGCGCTGGCGAAGACCATTTCCGTGGCGCTGCGGTCCGGCGTCGACCCCGACGAGATCGCGGACAAACTCCAAGGGATCCGGTCGCCGAAAGTGGCCTGGGACAAAGGCGAACAGGTCAACTCCATCCCCGACGCCTTCGGAACGGCGCTGCGGCGGTACCTCAACGGCGACGTCGACCGTGCGGCCTACCCCCAGCAACAACACCTCACCGAGATCGACGCCGACGACGCCGCCCACCACGAGACCGACGGCGGCGCTGCCGAGTCGCTGGGCGGTCCCCAGGGACCGACCGGTGCCGGCGAGAGCGCCGACGCACAGCAGCAGTCCCAGGACGCGACCCAGTCGCTGATCGACGCCGGCGAGAGCCCGGAGTGCCCCGAGTGTGGGGCGATGACGCTGTACTACAGCGAGGGCTGCAAGACGTGTGAATCGTGTGGCTGGAGCGAGTGCTGACACAGCAGTAGCCGCCCGCGTGTGACGAACACGCTTTTGTTCGCCGCGACGTAGCGATCGTGTATGCCGACCGAGGCTCCGGGGTGTCCGCGGTGCAGCGCCGCCCTGTTCAAGCGCCACTGCAAGTACGTCTGCCCACAGCACGGCGTCGTCTATGACTGCGCGGACACGTTCTGGCTGTCCTAAGCCCGGCGGAGCCGCCGGTACGCGATCGGCGCGAGGAGCGCCGCCGCCACCGCGCCGCCCGCGATCGCGTACGCCGGCGTCACCGACGCGCCGAGCGGATCGAACGCGTCGAGCGTGTTGCCGACCGCAACCGCCCCGACAACCCACGGCAACTCCCCGACCAGTGTCCCGATCCCGAACACGCGAGGGGTGACGCCGCCCGCGCCCGCAGCGGCCGACACCGGCTCCGCGGGCGTCGGTGCGATGCGGGCCGCGACGAGCCCGCGCAGCCCGCCGGCGGCGTCGAAATACCGCCGGCTGCCCGCCGAGAGGCGGCCGAACACGCGCCCGTCCCTGGGCGCACCCCGTCCGATCAGGTACGGCGGCAGGCTGGTCGCGACGGCACCCGCCAGGGCGACCGGAACCCCCACGACCAGTCCGTATTTGAACCCGACGAGCAGGGACAGCGCGCTGATCGGCCACGCCAGGAACGGCCGGACCGCATACAGCGCGACCAACACAGCCGGAAACCAGGGACTGGCGGCCGCGTGTCGGAGTGCACCGAGCACCCGCGTCGGCCGGACGACCACCGCAGCCGCCGCGAGACCACCGCCAACCGCGAGCCACGCTGCGTACCGTCGCATCCCCAGGCGGTAGCCGTGACGGACACAAAAGCGCCCGGCTTGCCGTGTCACCCCAGCGGGCAACCCTGAAGTGCGCCGTCCCCGGAGTGGGTGGTATGCCCGGGCACAGCGGATCAGACGGGGACACCGACCGGGTTGAGGTCGGTGTGGAACTGCTCGCAGCCCTCGAATTCGAGTCGCTGTCCGTGGCGGACGCCGTCGACCGCATCGAAGCCGTCACCACCAACCCACGGACCACGCGGGCGATCCTCGACGCGGCCGAGCAGCGCGGGCTCATCGAACGCGACGCCGGGCGGATCTACCCCCAGGGTGGCGGACACGTCGACTTCGACGCGGACGTGATCCGGAAAGACGGGGCGTTCTCGTGTCGGCGCTGTGGGTGCTCGCTGTCGACCGGACACTTCATCCAGTTCGATGCGGGAGAAGTCGGGCCGTTCGGGTCGTCGTGTATCCGGATCGTTACTGGTCGGGAATGAGCGCCTGGAGGTCGTCGAGGCGTTCGCGTTGCTCGTCTAAGACTGCCTGCTGGGCGTCGATGACCGCGCGCTGTTGGTCGATGGTATCCGCGAAGTCATCGATGACCGCGTGCTGCTTGTCGATGGTGTCCGCGAACTCGTCGACGACCGCGGTCATGTCCGCGAGTTCGGCCGCGAGTTCGTCCGGATCAACCGCCGGTTCGACGTTCGCGGCCGCCGTCTGGAACCCGCTGGATTCGAACTCCGCGTCGTCGGTGGTGGCCTGAACGCCGCGTTTCGCCCCGCGGGCGTTGCGGTTGCCGGCGGGTTCCGTGTCGTCAGTCCCGCCCGCGCGTTCCATCGCGCCCGCAGCGCCGGCCTGCTGGGCCGCGTTCGCGCCCGCCGCGGGGGCGTCGTCCTCGCCGACGGTGCTGGTGTCGATGGGGTCCACGCCACTGCCGAAGGACACCTCTCCGCCGCCGCTGTCGGTCTGTTCGGGGCTGTTGGCGGCGGCCAACTCGGCCGCGCTGGTGACGTCGTGGTACGCGAACACTGCGTCCTCGACGGCCTCACGGACGGCGCGGAACTTGTCGTTGGGTGCCTTGATGCGCTCCGTTCGCTGGGTCGTTTCGAGGACGAGCTGGCTCGAAACGTTGCCGTCTTCGGTCGACAGCCCGGTCACCGTCTCGAAGACGATCTCCTCGAAGTCGAGCCCCCAGACGGCGGACCCGACGTGTTTGACGACGCGGTTGCTGGTGACGACGAGCGTGAGTTCGCTGAACCGGTACGACCGCCGCACCGTCTCCCCGGCTTCGGTGACGTCGGCGGCGTTCAGCACGCCCGCGAGGATCGGATGCAACACGTCGTCGAGGCTGCCCGACGGCACCGAAAAGGAGTCGTCGCCGTCCAGCCCGTAGTCAAGGCTGATGGTTGCTTTGCGGCGGCCGTCGCTGACCCGGATCGCTTCGGCGTCGTGGGGATACTCCGAGACCGACTCGTCGCTCAGCAACCCATCGTCGGTGTACAGCAGGCTGCGCGTGGGCGTCACGAACAGCGCGTCTTCCCCCTTCAGCGAGACGTGTGCTGCAACGTCCTCATCGCCGAGTGAGGACTGCACGAGCGAAGGTACGTCCATGTAGGCCAGAAGCCACCGGCTCGGCTTAAACCCGGCGGGTGGTCGACGCAGATGAGAACGTTAAAGAACGGGACCACCATACGGCAAGACGAGCCCGGGTGGCTTAGCTGGTCATAGCGCCGCACTCATAGGGTATCGAGCTTCGGTGCGGCATCCCACTGCCACGTGGATGCTCAGCATGTCCGCGAGGCCCGCCGAGCCTCGAACCTGGGACATGCGGAGATCGAGGGTTCAAAACCCTCCCCGGGCACTCCTGCGATACAGCAACCTGGTAGTCGCAACATCGTCCGTTTGATTTCGAAGATCGCCGCCAGCCGTCACTCGACGATGATCGCCCCCCTGCCGCTGAGCTCCGAGTGCGGCGAGCAGAAGTACCGATACGTACCCGTCGAGTTGAACGTGTGCGTGACGTGAACGCCGGGCTCAGATCGGAGCTCCTGAATCCCGATGGCCGCGGATTTGAACGCAACGTTGTGGGCGCCGCCGCTTTCCTCGCCCGCCCACTTCCATTGGACAGTCGTCCCCTCGGGTACTTTCAGCACAAGCGGGTCGAACTGGGTACTGCCCGAGCTGGTGTCGCCCACTGTTACTGTCGTGGTGTCGGTGACAACCGTTCCGTCATAATCGTGGACCGGGGAAAGCCAGCGGTCGACGTCCGGGTAGCCACTGGTCGGATATTCTTCGACGGCGATGATGCCTTTCATGCCGGACTCACGATCCGGCTCCGAGACATACCTGTGTGTACCTATCTCCGTGAACGTGTGTGTGAATGTGTGGTCCTCGGTGGCGGTGGAGTCCCCGCTATCGAAGGCACTGTCAACAGCGATGACGTTGTGGGCGCCGCCGTAGCCGGTCCATTCCCACGTAACAGTTGTTCCAGGTGCAACACGCGTGAGCGCGGGCTGGAACGCGTACGGGAGGTCGTGGCCACCGACTGCGATTGATACTGTGGCGTCGCCGCGGTGGTCGGTCCAGCTCTCCGGCGTGTTCGCGCTCGTCACCCATTCGTGCAGACTCATCTCCGAGGGCTGCGTTTCGGTGTGGGTTGTCGTTGGCTGTTGGTTAGTCGTCCCTGTGGTGGTCCGATCAGTACACCCGGCGATAGCGGCCAACCCACCGGCGACGGCGCTACGGAGGAACGTGCGTCGGTCTGGAGCGCGGCCCATAGCACTCATACCTGGGTGAGTGTTGAAACACGCCTGGGCTGTTGCCACTCGCCCATAATCGGCCACAGTGATTATATGCACGAGTGGGAAACGCGTAGGTTTGCCGTCGGCACGTCATCACAGGGCCTCGTGTTTGTACTGCGCGACGTGGTCCGAACGGACCCACTGGAATACAAATTCAGTTGTTCTATCTAATCCATAATTGTTTTGCGTCGGGCCGAACCACTCACCACTACACATGCACATCATGGAAGGATTCCTCCCCGGAATCTGGGCGCTCGTGTGGTTCGTCGTCGCCATCCCCGTCATCAGCTACGGCGCGCTGAAAACCGCACGCCTCGCGCGCAACGACGAACTAAACAAATCACACATCGCCGTCGCCGCCGCGTTCATCTTCGTGCTGTCCGCCCTCAAGATCCCGTCGGTCACGGGCAGCACATCACATCCCACCGGGACCGGCATCGCGGTCGTGCTGTTCGGGCCCGCAGTCACGGCGTTTCTCTCTGCGATCGTGTTGCTCTACCAAGCCCTCCTGTTGGGTCACGGCGGACTCACGACGCTCGGTGCGAACGTCGTCTCGATGGGCGTCGTCGGCCCGGTGGCCGGCTGGGTCGTCTTCCGCGCGCTGAACCCCTATCTCGACCTCCAGAAAGCAACGTTTGCGGCCGCGGTCATCGCCGACTGGACGACGTATCTCGTGACCTCCATCCAACTCGGCGTCGCGTTCCCGTCCGGGCCCGGTGTCGCCGGCGTTGTCGACTCCATCGTCCGGTTCGCCAGCGTGTTCTCGATCACCCAGATCCCCATCGGCATCGTTGAGGGCGCGCTCGCCGCCGGTCTCATCGGCTACATCGCCATGTCGCGCCAGTCCATCAAGACGCGACTGGGGGTGACAGCATGAACCGCTGGCTCGCCGCCGGTGGCATCCTGTTGGGCGCGCTCGTCGTGTTCTCGTTCGTGAGCGCCGGCGCGTGGGGTGGTGCTGACGGGGTCGCCGGCGACACCATCACGACGATCAATCCGTCCTACGAGCCGTGGTTCCAGAGCCTGTGGACGCCCCCGAGCGGCGAGATCGAGAGCCTCCTGTTCAGCATCCAGGCGGCCGTCGGCGGCATCATCATCGGCTACTACCTCGGGCGTGATCGGCCCCGCGGGCAGTCACAGGACATGGGCTCCGACCTGCCGTAGCGCATGCATCACACGACCATCGAACAGATCCAGGTCGCCGCAACCCCCCGGGTGACCGGCCGGTTGAACGCCTACTTCGCGGTTGCCGCGCTCGTGTTGGTCGTCGCCGCCCCACACCGCCTGGCGTACGCCGGCGCGCTCGCGTGCTTCGGTGCGCTCGGCGTCGACGCCGGCGGCCGCGACTACCTCGGGGTCCTCCGGCTGCCGGTGTACTTTCTGGCCCCGACGCTGGCGCTCATCGCAGTGTTCACCCCCGGACCGGCGGCCGTCAGTGTCGGCCCGCTTGCGGTGTCCTGGCCGGGCATCCAGCGCACGCTCACGACCGGCCTTCGGTCGCTCAGCTCGGTCACGATCCTCAGCTACCTGATCGTGACGACGCCCGTCCCGGAGGTGGTTGGGGCCCTCCAGTCGCTTCGATGCCCCCGATTCGTCGTGGACGTCTCACTGCTCACGTATCGCGCGATCCAAACACTGTTCGACGAACTCGCGCGCCTCGAACTGGCCGCGTCCTCGCGGCTCGGCTTTCGCACTCGCCGGACGACGCTTGCCACGTCGAAGGCCCTCGCGTTCTCGCTGTTCGTGCGCTCGCTGTCGCGGGCCGACGCCCTCGACGACGCGATGCAGGCGCGCGCCTACGACGGGACGCTGCCGACACCAACAACACCAAACACGGGCTACGGATACGTGGGAACTGTGCTTGTGGTGTTGGCAGTCACCGGTTGGGGCGTGTGACCGCAGGTGGCGTGCACGCCTCCAGTCCCCGTTCGCGGGACCCGACTTCTACACATGATTGAAACAACGACCCTACGCTTCTCGCATGGCGACACGACCGTGCTCGACGGTGTGGATTTCACTGCTGAAACCGGCGACGTGACCGTCTTGTTCGGGCGCAACGGCGCGGGGAAGTCGACGCTACTGCGTCACTTCAACGGCCTGCTCGAGCCGGACGCTGGCACCGTTTCGGTGGGCGGCACGCCGATCGCGTACGACGATGACTCGCTGACTGAACTCCGGCTCCGGGTCGGTCTCATCTTCCAGAACCCCGACGACCAGCTGGTCGCACCGACGGTCCAACAGGACATCGCGTTTGGCCCCCGGAACGCCGGCATCGAGGACACCGACCGCATCGAGGACGTCGTCTCGACGTTCGACCTCAGCGAGCAGGCCGAGCGGCTGTGTAACACGCTCAGCGGCGGCGAAAAGAAGCGCGTGTCGCTGGCCGGCGTGCTGGCGATGGACCCCGAGTACGTGTTGCTCGACGAGCCGACCGCGGGCCTCGACGGTGCCGGCTGCCGGACGATCGTGGAGTTCGTGTCCTCGCTGGCCGCCGACGGCATCACGACGGTCATCGCCACCCACGACGTCGGGTTCGGGTTGACCGTCGCGGACACTGTGACCGTGCTCGAAGACGGCGTCATCGACTACCGTGGTGACACGCTGTCCCAGTCGCTCGCCGCGGAGTACGACCTCCGGAGCTACGTCTTCGATGACTGGAGTGATGTCTCCGTGGAGTGACCACCCATCCCATACTCACCAGCGACCCACCGTAACGACACGAGAACAACCTATAAAGTGTCTAAGCACATCTCAACCCCTCATAAAGGGTTGTTTGTTTTACATTTACCGCGATAAACCATGGTGAAACGCGGCCAACCGTCGCCCCCCTATATGGGGTGGGCGGACATACGGTTGCGTACACGAGGTGCCACTCCATATGTCAACCCCATCTCAGTCGTCGCCCACCGGGGCCGTCCCCACGCCCGCCTCCGCAACACTGCTGAAGCCCCTGGAGGTCGCCGGATTCTGGCTGGCCGTCGCGCTCCCGTTCCTCTATCTCCCCCTCATCATCATGGGCCCCCAGTCGGTTCCCGTGCAAACCGCACTCGCCGCGCTGATCGGCGTGCACGCGGCCACGCTGCTGGTCGGCCACCGGCACCGAACCAACTGAGGCGGTGCCACGCGAAGCCGCGTCGCTTAACCGCCCCGTTTCCGTTCCCCGACACATGGGATTGGATGCTGTGCCGCTGGGCCGCACCGGACTCCGCGTCACCGAGCTGGCGTTCGGGACGTGGCGCTTCGGCCGCGAAACAGACGCCGGCGACATCGAGGTGGGCGAACAGCGCGCCCACGAACTGCTCGATGCGTACGCCAACGCCGGCGGCCGGTTCATCGACACCGCCGACATGTACGGCGGCGGCCGCGCCGAACGGTACATCGGCGACTGGCTCGCCGACCGCGACCGGGACCGCTACGTCATCGCCTCTAAAGTCTACTGGCCGACCAGCACCGCCCCGAACGGCCGTGGTCTGAACCGCAAACACCTCCGGGCGAGCGTCGACAACATCCTCGACCGCCTCGGTACCGACTACATCGACATCCTCTACATCCACCGCTGGGACGACGCCACGCCCGCGGACGCGCTCATGCGCACGCTCGACGGGTTCGTCCGCGAGGGCACCGTCCACTACCTGGGTGCCTCGACGTTCCACCCGAACGCCTGGAAGATCGCGAAGGCGAACGAGATCGCCGCCCGCCGCGGCTCCGAGCCGTTCACGGTCGCACAGCCACGGTTCAACGCCGTCAACCGCGAGATCGTCGGGAACTACCTGGAGATGTGTCGGGAGTACGGCCTCGGCGTCGTCCCGTGGTCGCCGCTCGCCGGCGGCTTCCTCACCGGAAAATACGAACGGGATGCCGAGCCACCCGCCGGCAGCCGTGGCGCAACCGACCAGCAGTTCGTCGACTCGTATCTCACGCCGTCGAACTTCGACACCCTGGACGCCGTCGAAGCCGTCGCCGACGCGGTCGACGCGACGCCCGCGCAGGTGTCGCTGGCGTGGCTGCGCCACCACGATCAGGTGGCCGCCCCGATCACCGGCGCGCGCACGCCGGCCCAGTTGCGCGAGAACATGGCCGCCACCAACATCGAGTTGACCGCCACCCAGCGCGACCGCATCACCGACGCGGCCCGGCGCTGACAGCGCCGCCGGTCACTCGCTCAGCGCCCGGAGTTCCGCCGCGATCGCGCGCCGCTTCAGCACACAGAACCCGGTGAAGACGATGCAAAACCCGCCGATGGTCGGTGTGGTGATCGCCTCCCCACGCCACAGGAGCCCGACGGCCGCCGCGAACACCGGCGCAACGTATCCGACGAGGTTGATCTCGATGGGGCCGAGGCTGTCCAGCAGCCGGAAGTAGATCAGGAAGCCGACCGCGCTCGCGCCCACCGAGAGGTACGCGACGGCGAACACCGCCTCCGCGGTCCACGGGATCGTCTGTGGCTCGCCGGCCGCGATGCTGGCGACGTGCATCACGACAGCGCCGAACACCATCGCCCACGCCTCGAGCGCCTCGCTGTCGAGCGCGTCGTCGATCCGCTGGGTGAGGACGCTCCCGAGCGCGAACGACGCCGTCGCGGCGAACACGAGTCCCACCCCCTGCGACGTGGAGCTGACGAGGTTCGACGGGTCCGGGTTCGAGAGCACGACGACGCCGGCCAGCCCGAGACCGAGCCCGACCACGCCGCCGATCGACAGGCGTTCGCCGGGCAGGACCGCACGCGCGAACCCGGCCGTGAGCACCGGACTGAGGCTGACGACGATCGCCGCCACGGCGCTGCTGGTGGTCTGCTCGCCGACGAACAGGAACGCGTGGTAGGCCGCGATCATCAACACCGCGGCGATCCCCACGGTCGTCCAGTCGGTCCGCGACCGCGGCAGCCAGTCGTCGGCCACGAGGGCGGCGTACGCAACCATCACAACCCCGGCCACGTCGTACCGAACGGCCGCGAACAGGATGGGGTGGAAGCCGGCCGCCAGCCCAGCCTTGATCGCGACGAACGCCGACCCCCACAGCCCCGCAAGCACGAGAAACAAGCCCGCAGTCCGGTGGTTCGTCACGCCCGCACTCCGCGCCAGACCGGATTGATACTTTCGGAGGGCGTACGGTTTTGCCGACAGCAGCCGCGGGCACCGACATCGCCGGCAGATTTACACCACAGCGGCGGGTAGACCGTGCATGGCCATTGTGGGCCAACCGAACCTGCGAGAGCTCTTCGACGACGCGCCGACGCCACACATCGCGCACCCGCCACACACCCACCGGCGGGACTTCTACGTCGCCACCGACGGCTCGTACGCCAGCGACGGCGCCGGCCTGGGTGTGATCATCGAAACCCGCGACGGCAGCCGCGTCCTGCGGCGCTCCGTGCCCGACACCGCGCCGGACAACAACGTCGCCGAATACCGGGCGCTGCATCTCGGCCTCGACACGCTGGCCGCGCGCACCCCGCCGGACGCAAGCGTCGGCGTACTCGTCGACCACGACGCGCTCGCCGGCGACGTGAACTCGGCCGTGCTCGCGACGCAACGCCGCGACTACCAGCCGGTGCGTGCGTTCTCGGCCCCACGCGACGCCCGCCACCACTGGCGGGGCATTCGCGCCCGCGTCACCGGGTTCGCGGAGATACGCGCGGCACAAGTCGACAGCAGTCGAAACCCCGCGCACGCGCTGGCGAACGAGCCCAGCCAGTACGCCCACGTCAACGACGAACCGGACCGCTGCCTGCTGCCGGACGCGACCACGTCGACGGAGCCACAGATCCCGCCGCCGTCGCGCTCGGACCGCCCGGCAGGCGACTGACCGCCGGTCAGTCCTCGCGCTGCTGTGCGTCGGCCGCCGCGACGGCCGCGAGGTTCACGATGTCTTTGACCTCGTCGCCGCGCTGGAGCACGTGCACCGGCTTGTTCATGCCCACGAGCATCGGACCGATGGCGTCCGCGCCGCCCAACCGCTGCAAGAGCTTGTACCCGATGTTCCCGGCCTCCAGGTTCGGGAAAATCAGGACGTTCGCGGCGGTGTCCAGGTCGCTGAACTCGTACGACCCCTGGAGGATGTCCTCGACGACAGCGGTGTCGGCCTGCATCTCGCCGTCCACCGGGAAGTCGATGTCGTCGTCCTCGCGGAGCTGCTGTGCCGCCCGCCGGGGTTTTCGGGTGCCCTCGTTGTCCACACTGCCGAAGTTCGAGTACGACAACACGGCCACCCGCGGGTCGACGTTGAACCGGCGCGCGAGGTCCGCGGTGTGCTGTGCGACCTCCGCGAGCACGTCCGCGTCGGGGTCCTGGTTGACCGTTGCGTCCGCGCAGAACACCACGCGGTTCTGGAACGTCAGCATGTACACCCCGGCGACGTAGTCGGTGTCCGGGGCGGTGCCCACGACCTGCAGGGGCGGCTTCAGCGCCGACGGGTAGTGGTGCGTGAGCCCCGTGAGGAAGGCGTCGGCGTCGCCCGCTTCGACCATCGTCGACCCGAGATAGTTGGGGTCCCTGGCGACCAGGGATTCGGCCTCGTTGCGCGTGATGCCCTTGCGCTTGCGGAGGTCATAGAGCGTGTCGGCGTACGCGCTGTGGTCGCCCTCGTCGGGGTCGACGACGTCCGGGTCGAAATCCAGGCTGAGCGCGTCGACGGTGCCCTGGATGGTGTCCCGGTCGCCCAACAGCACGGGGTCGGCGATCCCCGCCTCGTGCATCTGGTGGGCGGCGCGGATCATCTTCTCGTCGCCGCCCTCGCCCAGCGCGATGCGCTGTTGTTCGCTTTTGGCCTTGTTGATGACGATGCGCATCATCTCCCGGCTCTTCCCGAGGCGGGCCTCCAGCTCCTCCCGGTAGTCCACGAGGTCCAACTCGGTGCGCGCGACGCCGGTCTCCATCGCCGCGTCCGCGACGGCGGGCGCGACCTCGAACAGCACGCGTGGGTCCAGTGGCTTCGGGATGATGTACTCGGAACCGAACTGCAGCGGCTGGTCGCCGTAGGCTTTCACCACTTCGTCGGGCACGTCCTGCTTGGCGAGGTCCGCCAGCGCGGTCGCGGCGGCGACTTTCATCTCCTCGTTGATGTCGGTCGCGCGCACGTCGAGTGCCCCCCGGAAGATGAACGGGAACCCCAACACGTTGTTCACCTGGTTGGGGTAGTCCGAGCGCCCGGTGGCCATGATCACGGTGTCCTCGCGGGCGGCTTTCGCGGACTCGTAGTCGATCTCCGGGTCGGGGTTGGCCATCGCGAACACGATCGGGTCGTCGGCCATCGAGCGCACCATCGCCTGGTTCACGATGCCGCCCACGGACAGCCCGACGAAGACGTCCGCGCCCGCCATCGCGTCCGCGAGGTCGCCGCCGCTGTCGGCGGGCTGCGCGAACGCGGCCTTGAACTCGTTGACGTCGCGGTCCTCGGTGATGACTCCCGAGGAGTCACACATCGTGATGTGCTCGCGGTCGACGCCCAGGCTGACGTAGAACTTCGCCGTGGCGATGGCCGACGCGCCGGCCCCCGAGAAGACGACATCGAGGTCGCTGAGGTCCTTGCCCGCGATCTCGGCGGCGTTCAACAGCGCCGCCCCGGAGATGATGGCGGTGCCGTGTTGGTCGTCGTGGAACACGGGCACGTCCATGGCGTCGCCGAGCCGGCGCTCCACCTCGAAGCACTCCGGCGCTTTGATGTCTTCGAGGTTGATGCCGCCGAACGTGGGTTCCATCGCCGAGACGGTGGCAACCAGCTCGTCGGCGGTCGCCTGATCCAACTCGATGTCGAACACGTCGATGTCCGCAAACCGCTTGAACAGCACGCCTTTCCCCTCCATGACGGGTTTTGCGGCTTGCGCGCCGATGTCGCCGAGCCCCAGGACCGCCGACCCGTTGGACACGACCCCGACCATGTTGCCCTTGGTGGTGTGAGTGAACGCCTCCGTGGGGTCGTCGGCGATGGCGCGACACGGCGCGGCCACGCCCGGCGAGTACGCCAGCGAGAGGTCACGCTGGGTGTTCGTCGGCTTGGTGGTCGAGATCTCTACTTTGCCCGGTGGATCGCTGGCGTGGTAGTCCAGCGCGTCATCATCGAGTCCCATACGTGACCCAGCGCTGGCGTCCCGCAAAAACCTGTCCCAACGCGTCGTATTCGTCTTCGTCACCTGTCGAACTCGGGGCGGGGGCGACGAACCCGACACGCATACGTACGGCCGCCCAAAACCCTCCCATATGGCTCGTCGCTCCTACCAGCTCGCGGCCGTGACCGCCGTGCTCACGTTCGCACTCATTCTCCTCGGGGAGTTCACCGCTGTCTCGGGCTCCGGAGCCACGTGTGGCCTCCAATGGCCCGACTGTAGCGGCCAGTTCCTCCCGTTCGGCCTGCCAGTCAACGACTTCATCGAACAGTTCCACCGCTCGGTCGCGATGGTCGTCGGGTTCTTCATCCTGGGCACCGGCGCGGCCGCCTACCGGAACTTCGACGCCCGCGACATCAAGCTCGCGGGCGTCCTCGCGATCGTCCTGTTGCCCCTGCAAGTGATCCTGGGCGGCACGACGGTCACGTTCAGCGGGCTCGTGCCCGGCGGCTACCAGCCACTCACGCAAGCCGTCCACCACCTCGCCGCCATGGCCATCCTGGGCACCGTCACCTACACCGCGCTCCGCATGCGCGACGCCGCCGGGATCGGCCTCGGACGCGTCAGAACGGCCGTGCTCGCGGCGCTCGCAGTGCTCCCGTTCGAGGTGGCGTTCTCCCGGGGCACCATCTTCACCGTGTACGGCTCCTGGATCCAGATCATCCACCACACCTTCGAGCTGGCGCTGTTCACGGCCGCGTTCACCGCGTTCGTCTGGTCGCTCCGGCGCAACGCCACCCGCAGCGCCGCCGCCACCGGCGGTGTCGCGCTCCTGTCGACCGCCCAGGTGCTGCTGGGCGTCGGGCTCTTCCCGTTCGGCCCCACGATCCAGCTGGCGTACTACGCGCTCGCGGTCGTCATCGCTGCCCTCCTCGTCGCGACCGCGCGGATCCGCGCGCACGCCCCGCCGACGGCAGCCACGGCCTAGAAGAACTCGTCGAGACCGCGCTGGCTGTCGGCTCCGGTGTCTTCGTCGCCGTCAGTAGTTTCGTCGGCGGCGCTGTCCTCGTCGGTGTTGTCCTCGCGGACCGCGCCCGCGAACGCCCCCTCCGAGTGGTCGACCGCCGCGTCCGTCCGGCGCTCCTCGGCGTCCGCCACGATCGACGCCACCTTGTTCGTCGTCTCCCCGGAGCCCGTGACGAACGCCACGTGCTCGGTGTCCAGTTCGTAGGCGGCCGCCATCGCCACCGTCAGCTCGCGGTTCTTGCAGTGGTGGGTGAGCACCCTGAGAAACGGGAGGACGTCGTTGCGCGCGGTCGCCATGCTGCAGCCGGCGGTCTCCGCGATGTGGCGCGCGACGTAATCACGCTTCTCCCGGGTCGCCCGCGAACTCCCGAGCTTCCGCCAGTAGCTCGGCGGCCCGTACCGCGTCCAGCCGCCGTGGTCGTGGCGGCGCGCCGCCGCCACGCCGGCGGCCACGTTGTCCGTGGCGTAGCGCCAGTACGCGTAGTTCTGGGTCGCCCGCACGCGCCCCAGCCAGACGTCGGCGTTCGAGAGGAACTCGTAGGCGTCCGCGAGCTCGCCGCCGCGGTAATCCTTGGGCACGTTGTCCGCCACCCAGCTCAGGAGATCGTCGGGCGTCTCGTCGACATCGTAGGCCGCCTGCAGCGCCTCCCGGGCGCTGTGCGTCGCGATGACGTCGTCCAGGTAATCGAAGACCCCCTCGGTGCGGTCGCGTTCGCCCATCACCACGTCGTCGGCGGTGAGCGTGCGGTCCTGCTCGGCGAGCGCCTGCAGGTCGTTGACCGCCGACCGCAGGTCGCCCGCGTTCTGCTCAGCGATCGCCGCCAGCGCGTCCTCCTCGTAGGTCACGTCCTCCCGGCGGCAGACGTCGCGCAACACGGGCACGATCGACCGCTTCGAGACGTCCCGGAACTCGATCTCCCGGCAGGCGCTGCGCAGCGACGAACTCATCTCGTAGTATTCGTTGGCCACCAGGACGATGGGCTGTGGGGCGTCATCGACCAGCCGCGTGATCGCCGCGCTGCCGCCGCGGTCGATGTTCCCGTGGAGGTTGTCCGCCTCGTCCAACAACACGAGCTTCCGGCCGCCCGAGCCGCCGGTGAGCGTGCCCGATCTGGCGGCCTCCCCGGCGACGCGCTCGACCACGTCGGCCGTGCGCTGGTCGCTGGCGTTCAACTCCACGACGTCCCAGCCGGCGTCGTTCGCGAGCGCGTGGGCCGCCGACGTCTTCCCGATGCCGGGGCTGCCGTGAACCACCACCGCCTCGCGGTGGTCGGGCCACGTCTCCGCCCACTCCGCCAGCGCGTCCCGGGCCGTGTCGTTTCCCCGCACCTCCGACAGCGACGCCGGACGGTACTTCTCCGTCCAATCTACCATTGACACTCCGTACGCGGGAGTTCGGGTTAGGTGTTGCGGAGCACCGGCCACTACAGTTTTGCCCCACCGCTCGGTAGCTACGCATGGCATGACTGACACGACCGCCGTCCACCTGGAGCCCGACGACCGCGACGCGTTCCTCGCGCCCGGCGGCACCGGCGTGCTCTCGTTCGGACGCGAGGACGCCGGCCCACCGCACTCGCTTCCGGTTTCGTACGGCTACGACCCCGACACCGAGTCGTTTTTCTTCCGGCTGTCCTACGGCGACGACACCGACAAGCCGGACCCGGAAACGACGCCGCTTGACGTGTCGTTCGTCGTCCACGACGAGGCCGACCACGGCTGGTGCAGCGTGGTGGCCCACGGCCGCCTCCAGCCGACGGACGCCGACGCCATCTCGACCACGGCGCTTTCCGCGCTCCGGCGCGTCGACATCCCGCTTTTGGACACCTTCGATCGGCCGCTTGTCGAAACCGAGTTCCTGTTCTTCCGGCTGCACCCCGACGCCATCACCGCACGCGCCGACGCCCCACCCACCACGTAGCCCGCCGTCCCCAGAAGTGACTTGCCGGCAGGGACACCACGGGCTGGTATGCAGTCAGTTGAAACCGCGCCGACGACACGCCCCGCCACGCTCCCAGCCGCCATCGGCGGCATCACCGCCTACGTGGTGGGGTACGCTGTCACGTACCTCTGGCAGTCCGACGCCGTCGGGGCCGCCCTCCAGTCGTACAACGCCGTTCTCGCCCTGCTCGGCGGCGACCCCATTCCCACCTGGACGGCCGTCGGGTGGCTGTTCTACAACGCCCACGCCGTCGCGTTCTCCACACCCGCGGTCGGCGGCAGCCGGCTCTCTCGGAACCTCATCATCGACGGAAACGCGCCCCTGGTGTTGCTCCTCGTTCCCGCGGGCCTGCTGGTCGTCGCGGGCTTCATCGCCGGCCGACACGACGGCACCCCGCGTGCGGACCGTGGGTTGCGCGTCGGCGTGCGGGTCACCGCCGGCTACGCCGTCGCCGCGGTGCTCGGGGTCGCCCTGTTCCGGTTCACCGCCGGCACGGCAACCGTTCACGTCGAGTACGCGCTGGGCGTGCTCGTTGCCGGCATCGGCTACCCCGCGGTGTTCGGTGCGGCCGGTGGCGCGCTCGCGGCCGTCACGCGCTAGCAGTCCCGGGCGACCAACTCCCCCCAGTGCTCGAAGCCGTGGCGCTCGTAGAACGCCGCCGCGCGCTCGTTTTCGCCGTCCACGTCCAATACGAGCCGGTCCAGGGGCAGCGACTGGCCGGCAACCACCTCGCGGGCCGCCGCCAGCAACTCGTCGGCCACCCCACGTCCCCGGTGCGCGTCGCGGACGAAAATCTCGTTGAGAACCGCGGCGTCCCAGATGAACGCCAACGACTCGGGCAGAACGAACACGTACCCGACCAGCCCGTCCTCGGACTCGGCGACCTGCACGCACGCCGGGGACTCCGCGACGCAGTCGGCCACCCAGTCCAGCCACCGCGCCCGGTAGTCCGCGGTGAGCTTGTCCGCGTACTGCTTGGCTTTCGATTCGTCCCCGGTGCCGGCACCCAGGCCGCGCTCGAACGCCCGTTTGAGCTCCCAGAGGTCGGCTTCGTCCGCCGGCGTGTACGGTCTCACGTCCACCATGCCCGCGCCTTCCAGCCGCCGCGGGTTAGCGGTTGCTGTCCGCGCTGGGGTCGTCTTGGATGGTTTTTTCCCGGGCGTCAGCCAAACCGAGGGCATGGATACCGACGACGACCCACGGGAGGGGCTTGCCGTGCGCATCTCCGGGGAGGTCACGCTCAGCGACGACCCCGGGGCCACGCTCCGGAAGTGGCGCACCGACTTCGACGTCTCCCAGACCGCGCTCGCGGACGAACTCGACGTGTCCTCGTCGGTCATCTCGGACTACGAGAGCGGCCGCCGGGAGAGCCCCGGGATCGCGCTCGTCAGCCGCCTGGTGAACGCGCTGCTCGACATCGACGAGCGCCGCGGCGGCACCCACATCGGGCAGTTCGCGCGCGTGCTCTCGGCGGGCTTCGACAGCGACGTTGTGCTCGACCTCCGCGAATACCCGGCCGCCGTCGAACTGGATGCCCTCTACGACGCCGTCGACGCCACGGAAGTCGTTCCCGGGGACCGGGACACGGTCTCCGGGCACACCGTCATCGACTCGATCAAAGCCATCCAGCGCCTCTCCGGCGACGGCTTCTACCGGCTCTACGGCCAGTCGACCAGCCGCGTGCTCGGGTTCACGAACGTCTCCCGCGGGGAGAGCCCGCTGGTCGCGATGCGGGTCGTGGACCCAACGCCCAGCGCCGTCCTGCTCCACGGGCTGTCCCCCGACGACCTCTGGGAGCACGCGCCGGCGCTCGCCAAGCGCGACGGCTTCTCGCTGGCCGTCACCGAGATGCCGGTCGAGGACATGCTCGCGTCGCTTCGCCAACACGCCTAGGGAGCTACAAAAACCCAGTTCCGCGAGCGCTTATACGTCCCCCGCCGTACGTGCGGGATACGATGACTGTCGACACACACGTCGTTGCGATCTGTGGAAGCCTCAGCGACGACTCCGGCACGCGAACCGCGCTGCGAACCGTCTTCGACGGTGCCACCGCCGTGACCGACACGGAAGTCACGACCGACCTGATCGACCTCCGGGAGCTGTCGCTGCCGCCGCGGGACGGCGACGACCGCGACGCCGGCGACGCGCCCGCGCTCCGCGCCCGTGTCGCCGACGCCGACGCGCTCGTGCTCGGCACCCCGATGTACCACGGCAGCTACAGCGCCCCGCTGAAGAACGCCCTGGACTACTGCGGCCGCGACGAACTCGGCGGGACGACCGTGGGGCTGGTGTGCGTCGCCGGCGGCGGGTTCCCACGGCAGGCGCTGAGCCACCTCCGCGGGGTGTGTGATGCCCTCGACGCGTGGACGCTGCCCCACCAGGTCGGCGTCCCGAACGCCGCCACGACGATCGGCGACGGCGAGATCACCGACGACGACATCGCGGCCCGCGCCCGCACGCTCGGCGAGCAGGCGGTCGCCTACGCCAACGTCGAGTCGTTCCCCGAGCTGACCGCCGCCGGGGCGTCGCCGTCGCAGTAGCTCACTCGACGTACGTGTACTTGCGCTCGTTCATCGGCCCCCAGCCGTCGAAGACGAACTCGGCGTCGGGCTGCGTGAACGGCTCAAGCTCCACGCTTTTCTCGTGGTTGTGGCGGTCGTGGACCTGCTCGTATTCGGCGAAGCTGATGTCGTAGCGCTGCTCGATCTGCTCGTCAATCGTCGACGCCGCGACGGCCTCCGTGAAGCCGTCCTGGACGGTTTCGCTGTGGATCTCGGCTTGTGCGCCGGAGCCATACGACGCCACCAGGAGGCGCTTGCCCGCGAGGTCGATGCCGTTCTCGGCGGCGTGTTTGAGCGCGCTGAACCGCGCGAGATGCACGGAGCCGGTGTACCAGTTTCCGACCTGGCTGGAGATCGACAGCGTCGGCTGGATGGCCGCGTCGTACCACTCGCGGTAGGCGTCGGTGTCAGTGAGCCCGTCGACGTACTCGCTGATCGCGTCCTCGAAGGCGTCGTCGGAGTCGAAGCGCTCGCGGCGGGGCTGGCGGCCGATGTCGGCGGCGAGTTCCTCCTCGATGTCGGTGCCACGGATCATGTGGCGGTAGCCCAGGACGGCGGCCTTCCGCACCATCCCCGGGAACGGCGTGTGGAACGGGATGAACGCGTAGTCGTCGGGGTGTGACGCGCCCGTCGCGCGTTCGAAATCCTGGAGGGATTCGCGCATCCGCGCGAGGTAGACCTGCATCGAGCGCTTGCCGTCGACGCTCGGGAACTGCTGGTTGGGCTTCAGGAAGTCGGTTTCGTCGGCGGAGCCGTAGCCCTGCTCGGTCGACAGCTCCACGATGTCGGGGTCCTCGGTGATCCACATCGCGACCGCGCCCGCGCCCTGCGTGGCTTCGCCCGAGGAGTCCCGGGCGTACAGCGCGGTGTCGGTGGCGATGACGAGCGCGCCCCGGCCGCGGTTGCGCCCGGCGAGGATCCAGTTCACGGCGTCGTCGAGGCTCTGGGTGCCAGCGATGCACGCGAACTTGCGCTCGCCCTTGTTGGCGTGATGGAAGTCGCCGTCGTACACCTGTTCGAGGCAGCCCGCGATGTACGTCGACACCGGCTTGGAGTTGTCGAACGCGGACTCCGTGGCCACGTCGATGCGGCCGACGTCGGCGGGTTCGAGGCCCTTGCGCTCCAGCAGTCGGTGCGCGGCGTTCGCGCCCATGGTCACGATGTCCTCGTAGGCGTCCGGGAACGACGACGCGTGCAGCCCCAGGCCCTTCGTGTATTTCTCGGGATCGTCGCCCATCTCGGGGGCGAACGTCTCCGCGAGGTCGAGTTTCAGCTTCCCCGTGTGGATCTCGATGGCGTCGATGCCGACGCTTGTCATGAGCGGGCGTACTCGAGAATACCTTATGGGTTTGTCGATGGCTTGTTCGACGATAGTCGAACGCTAGTGTCAGGGGAAATACACGTCGCGGGCGGTGTTCCCGTCCGCATCCGTCACAGTCATCCGCACCGCCACAACCCGTGGCCCGAACCCCGGGATCGTGAACTGCTCTGCGACTGACTCGCCAGCCGCAGACTTCGTCTCCCCACGGACCAGGCCACTGGCATAAACAATCTCCCCCGATATCGTCGACAAGTCACTATCGCCGTTCGCGTTCGCAGTCCCCTCCACATTGACCTGTCCGAAACCCCTGGACACGTCGGTAATCGTCACCTCGGGGAAGTTCTCTCCGGACGGCTTGTAATCCCCTGTCACGGCGAACTCCCGGCTCCCGCTCGTCGAGCCGCGCCGGTAGCTCACCAGCACGCGAACGTCTTCATCAGTGATGTCGACGGGATCGCTAATTATAGGGCCGCTGACGGGCCTGTAGAACTCCCCGATCTCGACGGTCGCCTCCTCCCCTGGTGACACGTCGACCGAGCCGCCAACGGCCGTGGTCAACGGCACTGGGTCTAACCCAACTCCACTCTCCTCCCGCCCTTGCTCCTCGCGGCTTCGCTCCGTCGACAGTGTCATGCCTCGCGGTCCCAGGTACGCGTACTCGCTGCCCGTTGTCTGCACGTCGACAAACGTCTGATTCCCGTCCTCGGCCTCGACGTACAGCTCACTCGCCCGCCGGCCCTCCGATCCGACATCGTCGGAGAGCAAGTCGATCGACCCGTCCTCGGGCAGCACGGACACGTCGGTGATCGTCACCGCGTCGCTGAACTCGTTTCGCACCGTGAAATTGAACCCCCCAGTCACCCCGTCGTCGTTCATATCAAAGACGGTCGACCCGCCGACGCGAACCAGATCCCCCCCGCCGTCGCCGGAGACGATCGTCTCCTGGTCGACGGTCACGTTCACGAACCGCTCGGCGGTCGTCCCCGAGGCGTTCACCAGCTCGAAGCTGACCCGCTCGCCGCCTCCCGTCACCGGTCGGCCGTCGTCCCGCAACGCAAACGTCGCGCGCCCGTCCTCGCCGGTCGTCTGCACGGCCTTGGTCACCCGCCCGGACCGACTCACCACCGACGCCCCCGCGACCGGGTTGTTGAACGCGTCCCGCGCCGCCACGGTGACTTGGTCGCTGTCGTTGCCCACCAGCGTCAAATACCGCGGCCCCGGACTGGGCGGCGTCTCGCCAACCCCGACGCGCGCGGTCTGCAGCGTGTACGGCCCGCCGGTTTCGAGCGTGATGTTCACCCGGTTCGGCCCGGCGTCCACAACCGAAACCCCGCTCCGGCCGCCGAGCCCGGTCTGGGACCGCAGCGTCGCCGCTGACACCGTCGTCGGCACCGACACCGTCACCGGCTGGGCAGCGTCTTTCGGCTCCACCTGCACGCGCTTGTGGGGCGCGCTCACGGCCGCCGGGCTGACAGCCACCGCCCCGGCCTGCGCGGTGTCCAACGACCCAGCCACCGACACCAGCGTGATCGTGTCCCCGCGAACCAACACCTGATCGGTCTGCAACACCGACGACCCCTCGTCGGCGTAGTAATCAGCAAGCAGCGTCGCCGTGTACCGCGTCGTCGGTGCCGTCTGGAACTCGTTGTACCCCGGCGTGTACGAGATGTACTTGGTCGTCGCGGTCCACGTTCCGTTCAGGTAATCCCGGGTTTCGGCGTTCGTCGCCGCGACGTTCGACACGCGGATGGTGCCGTCGGCGTACGTCTCGGTCGCCAGCCGCCCCGCCGGCGACGGCGGGTTGATGCTGAACACGCGAGACGGATACGTCGTCCCCAGCGTGACCGACACCGGGCGCGCGTCGCCAGCGGACGCGGTCCCCAACACGGAGTTCCGCAACTGCACGAGGTCGTCCTGGACCTGCTGGCTGTGTTTGTACTCCACGTCCGCGTTCTGCGCTGGGACGACCGTCGCCTGATAGACCGCAAGCGCGATAATGATGGTGGCAAACAGCAACACAGCCCCCACTTGCACCGTCACCCCACGCGTGTCGTCCCTGAATCGCACTGTTCGACGACATCGGACAGCGACGGATATAAACGCGGCGGCTACTCGCTCACTCCCCGCTCTCCTCGTCCTCGATGACTTCGGGGTCCGAGAGCGCGCTCTGCAGGCTGTCGAGGCCGTTCACCCACTCGGTGACCAGCCCGTACTCGACCTCCTCCAGCACCGCCATGTCGAGTTCGTCACCGTCGATGACGCGCGTCCCGCCGGCGGCCACCAGTCCGAGCGCGCGGTCGAGGTCCTCCTCGGCTTCCGCCTCGACGGCCGCCCGCACGTACTCCATGACCGGTGCGTCGTCGGCGACACCGTCCGCGACGTACTGCTCGGCGCTGTAGAACACCGCGACCAGACTCGTCTGGACGCCATCGACCAACATCAGCTTGTCCTCGTCGTCGAACGCGGGCTCCGCGAGCACGACGTCCCGAATGTCCGCGAGCTCGTCCACCGCTTCGGACTCGCTGACGGCCTCGCTGTCGTACGCGTTCAGGATCTTCGCGGCGGCGATCGCCACGTCGTCCTGGAGGTTCAACAACAGCCGCGCGGAATCCTCGTCTTCGGGATCCAGCTCCTCCTCGCGGAGCCGATCCAGCCAGTTCTGCCAGCGTTCTTCGGAGTAGAACTCCTCTTCGGGGGCACTCATACCCGAACGGGTGGCCGCGCGAGACAAAGGCCTTTCCTTCACCGCGCAGCCAGCGTGTGCTCACACGCCCCAGTCACCCATCTAGGGTGGCCTCGGTGTCGATGCCGTAGACCGCCGCCGGTGTTTCGACGTGCGCGCGCCGAACGGCGTCCTCGTGGCCGGATTCGAGGAGCCACCGCACGCGCCGCGGCACCGTCTTCGGCCCCATCACCGCGCCCGGCCGGTCGGCGTCGTCGATGAAATCCGTCTCCATCAAGAACCGCTCGCCCGACCCAACGGCGTCCTGGAGGTACTCCTTGTCGCACATCACGCTGGGCGTGCAGCCCGACAGCCGGCCACTCGCGTAGTGTTTCACGACCGCCTCGGGTGCGAGCCCGGCCGCCGAAGCCCACTCGCCGACCGCGGTCAGGTCGTCGGTGGACTCGGTGTGCAACTGCAGCGAGACGCCCACGTCCGCCGCGCGCTCGCAGGCGTGTCGGATCACCGCGTTCGACGCCTCCCAGACGGCGCTGCTGACGTCGTAGTGTGGGCGCCCCGACTTCAGCGCGACCGCCCGCCCCTCGCTGGCGACCGCGGCGGCCGCGTCGATGCCCGCACACATGAGGTCCCGGGCCTCCCCGGGAGAGAACCCGCGCTCCTCGACCAGCCGGGAGACCAGCCCGGGATGCACGCCGAGCACCGGCCACGCCTCCCCGTCCAGGATCTCGCGGGCCGCCTCGACGAGGCGCGCTGTCTCCTCGAATACCGGCCGGAAGTCCGCGCCGGTGTCGGGCTCGACGCCGAGGTGCCAGGAGGGTTTGTTCACGACGAGCAGGTGCGTGCCGCCGGCCCGCGCGAAGTCACGGACCGCGTCGAGCCCCTGGTTCTCGGCGTCGAGGTGGAGGTGGTCGTCGAGCACCGGCTGGTCGAACTCGCTCATGCACGGCGGTTCGCGCCTGCCCCCCGAAAGGCTGTCCGTCCCGGGTCGTCGCCGGGCCGCTGCACGCTGTAAGGCCGCGGCCAACGCTTAACCCCGATGCCCCGGAACGTCGAGGTGGACTCCCAGTATGCACGTCGACATCACCCACCGTCCGTCGTACGCGCACCTCGTCGTCGACCTCGATCCCGGCGAATCCATCCTCGCCGAACCCGGGGCGATGGTGAGCCATTCCGCGGGCGTCAGCATCGACACGTCGACCACCCGTGACGGCCTCCTCAGTTCCGCGAAGTCCATGCTCGGCGGCGAGTCGGCGTTCGCCAACGAGTTCGCCGCCGACCACGAGGCCGGCCGGGTCACACTCGCACCGCCGAAACCCGGCGACATCGCGCAGCACGACCTCGACGGTGAGACGCTGTACGCCGTCGACGGTGCGTTCCTCGCGTCCGACCCCAGCCTCGACGTGGCCTCCGAGTTCGGCGGCCTGAAGTCGCTGCTCGCGGGCGCAAGCATCACACCGCTGGCGCTCTCGGGCACCGGCACGGTGTTCCTTGAGGCGTTCGGCGGCATCGAGCGGGTCGACCTCGACCCCGGCGAGTCCTACGTCGTAGACAACGAACACGTCGTCGCCTGGGAGGAGTCCGTGGACTTCGACGCCCGCCGCGTCGGCGGCCTGAAGTCGACGCTGCTCAGCGGCGAAGGGCTCGTAATGGAGTTCACCGGCGGCGGCTCCGTCTGGTACCAGACCCGCGGCCTCGACGCGTTCACGAGCATCATCGCCGGCGCGCTCCCCATGACCGAGCACGACTCCGACGGCGGCATCGACATCGACATCTGAGCCGGCGACGCCTGTGCGCCCGCCTACTCGTCGCCGCCGAGCACGACTGCGTCCGTCGCCGCGTTTCGGAGGGCGTCCGACCGGCCGTGCTCGCCCGGGGCGATGGCGAGCGTGCGCACCCCGCGGCGCTCGGCCTGCTCGAAGACCGGTTTGAAGTCGGTGTCCCGGGAGGCAACGGCCAGCACGTCCACGCCGTCGTCGAGCACCAGCTCCGTCGCGTCCACCGCGAGTTTCACGTCCACGTCGCCGCTGGTCACGCGCACGTCGTACCCTCGGGCTTCCCCGGCCTGGATGAGCGGCGGCGTCGCGTGCTCGTCGAGGTAGAGCCGCGTCACGGCCAGCGGGCCGACTTCGCCGGCGATCTCCCGGACGTCGTCTAAGTCCACGTCGAACTCGTCGCGCAACACGTTCGGGCCGTCGACGAACAGCGCCACCCCGCCGGGCGTTTCACGATCCGCACGCAGCTCCCGCAGTCGGTCCATACGCCCGCTGGGCGGTCCCCGGCCAAGAGCGTGCCGGAACGACCCCGCTCTCCCGTTCGGTGTCGGACTCCGGCTGGCGGCAACCGGCAATATAAGTTTCGGCATCGCCAACTTGCGTGCGTATGAGTGCCACGATCGAGCTGCGTGCGTTCCGTGACATCAACGAGCTGGCGGACGCAAGCGCGGCGACCGTTCGCGGACACATCGAACAACTGGCCGGTGTTGAGGCCGCCGTCTCGGTCACTGGGCTGACCTTTCTCGCACCCGAAGACCTCGGGCAACACCTCGGCACAGCCCAAACGTACGCCGCCTCGGTTCCCCTCGAATCCCGCCCGCACGGCGTGTTCTGCCTGAACCTCGGTGACACGGGCGGTGCGGCACTCGCCGAACAGATGACCGGCACGGAGATCGCCGGGACCCTCTCGAACATGCAGGAGAGCGCGCTCAAAGAGCTGATGAACATCCTGGCGTCGGGGTTCCTCGACGGGATCGCGAACTCCCTGGGGATCGAGATCATCCACGGACCCCCGACTGTATACCACGACTCCGGGCCGGTGATCGCCGACACCCTCCGCCCGTCCGGCACCGAGCAGCCGCTTTTGATCATGGTCAACCTCGGGGTGGAGCTCCCGGCGCTCACCGAGACTCCAGTGACGTTCTACCTGATCCCGTCCGCCGACGAGTTCGCGTCGCTGCTCAACGACCTCTCGTAGCCACCGCCACAGCGGGCGGCGCTCGACATCGTGAACGCCGACACGCCGCCGTTTCGTATCGCGTCCAGTGGTTTATGCCATCGCGGGGGACGCACCAGCACACCTGTTTACGAAAGCCTTACTTCCCGGGACGCGACGGGCCACGTATGGGTCTTCGAACGTCGCCGCTGCACGGCCGACACGAGGACCGCGGCGCCTCCTTCACGGAGTTCGGCGGCTGGAACATGCCCGTCGACTTCGACGGGATCCAGGCGGAGCACGCCGCGGTTCGGGAGGCCGCGGGCATCTTCGACGTCTCGCACATGGGCGAGATCGAGGTGTCCGGGCCGGACGCCGAACGACTGATGCAGCGACTGACCACGAACGACGTGTCGCGTCTCGACCCCGGGGACGCACAGTACGCCGCCATCACCGACGATGACGGCATCATGATCGACGACACCGTGGTCTATCGCACCCCCGCCGACTGGCCCGGCGCGTTCCTGTTCGTACCCAACGCCGGCCACGACGCGGCGGCGTTCGACCGGTGGACCGACCACCGGGACGCCCACGACCTCGACGCGTCCGTCGACAACGTCACCACGGACTACGGAATGGTGGCCGTCCAGGGGCCGGACGCGCCCGACCTGGTCGCGGCGCGCGCCGGCGATGGCGTCCACGACCTCGGACGCTTCGAGGCCGCGACCGTCGGCGTCGCGGGCGTCGAGTGCCTCGTGGCGAACACCGGCTACACGGGCGAAGCGGGCGTCGAGATCGTGTTCCCGGCCGACGGCGCGGGCGCGGTCTGGGACGCCATCGCGAACGACTGCCAGCCCTGCGGGCTCGGCGCGCGGGACACCCTCCGCATGGAGCATGGCTTCCTGCTGTCCGGGCAGGACTTCGACCCCGAGGAGAACCCGCGGACGCCGTTCGAGGCGGGCATCGGCTTCGCCGTCGCGCCGGAGTCGGGGTTCGTCGGGCGGGACGCGCTCGCCGACACGGACAGCCCCGAACAGCAGTTCGTGGGGCTGACACTGGACGAGCGTGGCGTCCCGCGGCACGGCTACGCCGTCACGACCCCTGCTGGGGACGAGATCGGAACCGTCACCAGCGGGACGATGAGTCCCACCCTGGGCGAGCCCATCGGGCTCGGATACGTCGACAGCGCGCACGCCGCCGACGGCACGACTGTTGCGGTGCGGATCCGTGGCACCGACAAGCAAGCAACCATCACGACACCACCCTTCCTCGACCAATGAGCTTCGACGTTCCTGACGACCTGCAGTATCTCGAATCACACGAATGGATCGACCCTGCGACCGGCCGCGTCGGCATCAGCGAGTTCGCCCAAGACGAACTCGGCGATGTCGTGTTCGTGGAGCTGCCGAGCGTCGGCGACGCGCTCGACCAGCACGACGAGCTCGGCGTCGTCGAGTCTATCAAGGCGGTTTCGGACCTGTACGCGCCCGTTTCGGGCGAGGTGACGGCGGTCAACGACGCCCTGACGAACGAGCCGGAGTTGGTCAACGAGGCCCCCTTCGGCGACGGCTGGCTGGTCGAGATCGACTTCGACAGCGACGACCTCGAAGCGACGCTTGACTCCGACGACTACCGCGCACAGATCGCGTGACGGCGGGCACACAGTCCAGCCGGCTTCGGCGCCGGCGGTGATCGCGTCGGCATCGCTGCCGGCCGCCACGAGACTGGGCGTCGCGCGCCCACGGAACAGTCCACTACACCGCGTGTTTGTGTACAGCCGCCCCTCACCGCAGCCAAGTATGCATGTACTTGCATATTTTCGCGGGGTGCGACGTTCCGGAACCGGGGGAATCTTTACCACAGGGTCGTAACGTCGGCTCATGAGAGCCATCGGAACCGTCGGCGTCGCGGCCGGGAGGCAACGGACCCAACGATGAGCGGCAGCCCGTACGCGTCCCCAAGCGAGGCGGACACCGACGCGATGCTCGACGCGGTCGGCGTCGACAGGGTCGACGAGCTGTTCGACATCCCCCCGGAAGTGAGCTTCGACGGCGAGTTCGGCATCGACGCGAAATCCGAGCAGGCAGCGCTTCGCGGTGTCAGGCGGCGGCTGTCGGACAACGACGACCTCACGGAGTTCCTCGGGCGCGGCCACTACGAACACTACGTGCCGTCGCTGGTGGACAGCGTCTCCCAGCGCTCGGAGTTCATCACCTCCTACACCCAGTACCAGCCCGAGATCACACAGGGGTTCCTCCAGGTGTTGTTCGAGTACCAGAGCCTCCTGGTTGAGCTCACCGGACTGGGGGTTGCGAACTGCTCGATGTACGACGCGGCGACCGCGCTCGCCGAGGCCGCGCTGCTCGCCAAGCGCGTGCGCGCCGCCGACGGCAACCGCGTCCTCGTTCCCGGCTTCGTCCGGGACAGCCACGTCGACGTGCTCCGGAACTACACGAGCGGGTCGGACGTGGTGGTCGAACGGTACGCCACCGACGCCGGCAACGTTGATCTCGACGCACTCGAGGCGGCGATGGACGCCGACGTCGTGATGGTGTACGCCGAGAACCCGACGACGTGTGGCACCGTCGAGGAGCAGCTGTGCGCCGTCGGCGACCTCGCGGACAGCCACGACGCGCTGTTCTGTCTGGGCTCGGACCCGGTCGCGATGTCGATCCTGCAGCGGCCGGTCGACGTGGGCGCGGACGTCGTCGTCGGCGACGCCAGCGTGCTCGGGATGCCCACGAGCTACGGCACCGGGTTGGGTGTGTTCGCCACCCGCAAGGAGTTCCTCCGGCAGGTCCCCGGCCGGCTCGTCGGTGCCAGCGAGGACGACGCCGGCACGCGGGCGTTCACCCTCACGCTCCAGACCCGCGAGCAACACATCCGCAAGGAGCGCGCCACGTCGAACATCTGCACGAACCAGGCGTGGGTCGCGCTCCGGGCCGCGATCCACGCGGCGTGGCTGGGTGCCGACGGGCTCGTCGACCTCGCCGAGCGCATGGTCGAGTTGCCCCGTGATCTCGCCGCGCGCCTCGACGACGTTTCGGGGGTGACGGCGCCGGTCCACGACGACCGCCACCACATCCGGGAGTTCCAGGCCCGCACCGAACAACCCGCGCCCGCCGTCGCCAGCGCGCTTGAGGCCGAGGGGTTCGGGGTCCACGCCGTCGACGACCACACCATCCAGGTGTGTGTTACGGACGCCAACGAGCACGCGACCGACGCGTTCGTTGCTGCGGTCCGGGAGGTGAGTGAGTGATGGAGCACTACGAACAGGCCCGCTACGCGCCCGCCGAGGGGGAGACGAACGAGCCGCTGCTCAGCGAGAACGACCAGACCACCGTCTCGGTCGACCCCTCGCTGCCCGACGACCTGACCCGGGACACCGTCGAGTTGCCGTCGCTTGAGGAGCCCGAGCTGGCCCGCCACTACGTCCGGCTGAGCCAGCAGAACTACGGCGTCGACTCCGGCCCCTATCCGCTCGGCTCCTGCACGATGAAGTACAACCCCCGGTTCACCGAGGACGCCGCCGCGCTCCCCGCGGCCGCGGTTCATCCGGATCGCTCGGAGACCGCCCTCCAGGGCACGCTGGCCGTCATGCACGACCTCCAGGACTACCTCGGGCGCATCGGCGGCATGGATGCGGTCACCCTCCAGCCGCCGGCCGGGGCTGCCGGCGAGTTCACCGGCATCCTGATCGCGGAGGCCTACCACGAGGCCACCGACGGCGGCCACCGCAACGAGGTCATCGTCCCGGACGCCGCACACGGCACGAACTTCGCGTCGGCCGCGCTCGGCGGCTACGACGTCATCGAATTGCCGTCCGGCGACGACGGCCGCGTCGACCTCGACGCGCTCGAAGCCGCGCTCGGGGAGAACACCGCCGCGTTGATGTTGACGAACCCGAACACGCTGGGACTGTTCGAGCGCGACATCGAACCCATCGCGGAGATGGTCCACGACGCCGGCGGGCTGCTGTACTACGACGGCGCGAACCTGAACGCCCTGCTGGGGCGCGCACGCCCCGGCGACATGGGCTTCGACATCATGCATTTCAACGTCCACAAGACGTTCGCCACCCCCCACGGCGGCGGCGGGCCGGGGGCGGGGCCTGTGGGCGTTACCGACGAGCTCGCGGGGTTCCTCCCGGACCCACACGTCAGGCAGTCCGCGGGCGGCGACTACGAGCTGTACACGCCCCCGCGATCAATCGGGAAGGTCCACGGGTTCCAGGGCAACTGGCCGGTGCTCGTGAAGGCGTTCGCGTACATCGACCGCCTGGGGGACAGCGGGCTCGCCGACGCCTCCGCGAAGGCCGTGCTGAACGCGAACTACCTCGCCGACCAACTCGACTACGAGATCCCGCTGGGGCCGTTCCACCACGAGTTCGTCGCGAGCGCGGGCGACCAGGACGCCGCCGACGTCGCCAAGCGCATGCTCGACTACGGGGTCCATCCGCCGACGACGAAGTGGCCCGAGCTCGTCGCGGAGGCGCTGATGACCGAGCCAACCGAGACCGAGAGCAAACGCACGCTCGATGACCTCGCGGACGCGTTCAACGCTGTCGCCGGCGACGACGACGCGGCGCTTGCGGACGCGCCCAGTCGCACGACTGCGCGCCGCATCGACCAGACGGCCGCCGCCCGCAACCCGCGGTTGTCCTGGCACGACCTGGACTAACCGGCGGCGCTCACTGCGGTGTGTCCCCGACGTGCACCGACACATCGCCGTCGGCCGTCAGCCCCACTGTGATCGGGGCTTCGAGCTGGTTTTTCGTCGTGTGGTCGCCCAGCGTCTCGTACAACGAGAGATACAGCTCGGGCCGACAGTGCGCGATCTTCAGGTCGGCCTCGTCACCGTGCGCGTAGACGGCCTCCACCAGCGCGTCGAAGCGCTCGCCGGCCGGCACCGTGAACTGGATCGGTGCCTGCAGTGTGTCCGCAAGCCGGAGGGTCCGGCGCGCCTGCTCGATGTTCGTGCGGGCGGCGCGCTCGATGGCGCTGATGTTCGCGTCCGTGGTGCCGAGTCGGTCCGCGATCTCCTGTTGGGTGTCCCCCTGCTCGCGGAGCGTGAGCACCTCCACCTGCCGCTCGGTCAACACCGTGTCGTCGGCTGTGAGCACACGCGGTCAAACAAAACCAGTTGAGTTAGCCTTATCGGTCAATGAGAACGAGTTGTGTTCATGACGGGCACCGCACCAGTATCGCGGCGGCAGTACCTGGGGACCGCCGGCGCGATCATCGGAACCACTGCGGGCTGTCTCACCGGCGCTGACGCGTCGATCCACGTGTTGGCGGCGGGCAGCCTCACATCCACCATCGAGGACCACATCCGGCCGGCCTTCGAGGACGCCACCGACCACACCCTCCGGCCCGAATACCACGGCTCGACGACCCTGCTGCAGTTGATCAGCGACGGCACCAAACACCCCGATGTCGCCATCAGCGCGGACGCCACGCTGTTGCGAACGCGGCTGTTCGACGCCCACGCCGACTGGGCCCTGGAGTTCGCGTCCAACCGCCTGGGCATCTGTTACGTGCCCTCGACGCCGCTTGGCCGCCGTCTCGCGGCGGGAACGCCGTGGTGGCGGGCCGCCGTGGACGCCGCGCCCGACACCATCGCGGTCAGCGACCCCGCACTCGACCCGCTGGGGTACCGCACGCTGATGGCGTTCACGCTCGCCGCCACCGCCCACGACGCGCCGGACCTGCGCGCGGACCTCGACCCCGCAACGGTCACCAAACCGAGCGAGTCCCAGCTGCTGGCGGACGTCGAAACCGGCAACCACGCCGCCGCGGTCGTCTACGAGAACATGGCCCTCGACCACGACCTCCCGTTTCTCGGTTTCCCGGACGCGTACAACTTCGCCGCCCCGGAGCGCGCCGACCATTACGCGTCCGCGACCTACACGACCGACGATGGCACCCGCATCCACGGCCGCCCGATCACCTACGCGACGACCGTGCTGAACGACGCATCGAACACCGCGGGCGGCCGCGCATTCGTGCGATTCCTCGCAGCCAATCCCGACATGGTTCGCGACGCCGGGCTGGCGGTCCCCGAGTCACTCCCCACCCATCAGGGCGCGCTCCCCGACGCGCTTGAGCGATGACCGCGGGCACCCCCATCGGCGAAGCCACCAGACGCCACTGGCTGCCCGTCGCCCTCGGCGCGGTGCTGGTGGCGTACCTGGTCGTGCCGTTCGTCGCGTTCCTCGCGCACACCGGCGCTGCCGACATCGGCAGCCAGCTCACGGCCCCCGATGCACGCGCCGCCATCCGCACCTCGCTGGCCACCGCCACGGCCGCCACGGTCTTGGCGACCGTGTTCGGCGTGCCGCTGGCGTACACCCTCGCCCGCGCAACCTTCCCCGGGAAGCGCCTCGTGAACGGCCTGGTCGTGCTCCCGCTCGTGGTGCCGCCGCTGGTCGGCGGCACGATGCTGCTCACGGTCGTCGGGCGGTTCACCCCGCTGGGCGCGTGGGCCGCCGCGGCCGGCGTCCCGCTCACGAACAGCGCCATCGGTGTCGTGCTCGCGCAGACGTTCGTCGCCGCGCCGTTCCTCGTGGTCGCCGCGCGCTCGGGGTTCGACGGCGTCGACCCGCGCTTCGAGGACGCCGCCCGGTCGCTTGGCCGCGGCCCGCTTGCGACGTTCTGGACGGTGTCGATCCCGCTGGCCCGGCCCGCCATCCTCGCCGGGATCGTGCTGACGTTCGCGCGCGCACTCGGCGAGTTCGGCGCGACGATGATGGTCGCGACCACCCCCCGGACCGTGCCGATCCGCATCTGGATCGCGTTCCGCAGCGACGGCATCGACGCCGTCGTTCCGCTGGCGGTCGCGTTGCTGGTGATCACGCTGTTCGTCGTTGGGGCCGTTCACCGCCTCGGCGAACAGGCGGCCGCAGTGCCCCCCGAGTAAGCAGTGTCGGCGGCGAGCTACGCTGTCGCCGTCGAGATGTCGTCGTCGGCGGCGATCCGGATGAACCCGTATTCGCAGTCCGGACACGACCATTTCGTCTTCAGGCCGAGGTGGACGTTCATCGCTGCGGTCCGGTAGAACGCGCGTTCGGCCTCGCAGTTCGGGCAGTGGTGGTCGAGTTCAGTGGCCATACTGTTGGGTGGCGAACCCACGCAATTGAACGTACTGATTCAGCGGCCGTGTACCTCGCTGTTGGCCGGCCCGCACGCACGCGGTAGCCAACAGCATAAACCACAAATCACGATACAGATAGAGTGGGCTCCGTAGTTGAGGCCGGTCATCTCAGTGTGTATGGCGTGCGTAGGTTCGGGGAATCCCAAAGAGATCAGCGACGGACAGACGAAGACGACACCTCACTGGGTACGGCTCCCGGTGGGAAGCAGATAGCGGCTACAAGCCCATCAAACGGTTCATGGCCGCCACAACGCCGAAACACTTCGGCCTGCGGTTCTTCTACTTCGGGTTCGCGTGTCTCTCGTACTCGATCTGGCGGGCCGCTGATTTGCTCGTACAGGTGGAGTCGACCGGTGCGTATGAACACTCGTCGATCGTGACGGCTGAGAACACGCTGACGCTGGTGGAGAAGGAGACAGAGATCGGATCCTATCGGAACTCTCTGGTCGTAGTCGCCCGGGACCTATCTGGCAGCACTATCCGGAGTCTCAAAACTCTCCTGAATTAGTTACGCACCAAACAAGAACGCCGGTTTAGCGCGCAATCTGAAGCAGATACTGCTCGACGATACGGCCGATACTACGCATCACAGGCCCGCTATACCCACTGTAGTCTCAACTCCCAGCGTGATCGAGCGGACGAATCCACACCGGGGATCACTTGCACAACCTGAGAGGTCAATCGACACTGACCCAGGGATGCCTGCCTGAGTTGCGGAAGATATCGATGTCTAGTGATGATAACATAAGCTGATTGGATAATTTACTTTCTGTGGGTGAAGGCATACCTCTACCTGAAGAAATAGTTGCGTCTGGCGACGTAATGTCAGTATAATTATCACTAAGGCCACATGAAGTAACTCCTGGAGAGGCCGACGCGTCTTAGAAGACAAGCGAAAGTCATCTTCGGTGTAGATCTCTGAAAGCAATTCTCGCCACGGCCTCCTCGCTTCCCGACTTCACTCATCTAGCCCATATCAGTTAGACAATCGCGACACGGAGATAGTACCATTCCTCGTTGTACTTCACGTACTTCGTCCGGTCTTTGTCCTGGAACTCGAATACATCCTGTTCCGCGTTACAAGAGCAGTTGTACGACTTCAGAAAGACGCGCTGTTGGCTCTCGTTTAGCTCGGAGAAGATCTCCCTGTTACTCTCATTGACTCGTTTTGCAGTCGATTCACCCACCTTACTGGTCGACAACAGATTGTCACCTTGTTGGGGTTCTTTACTCGTGGATGTCGTGTCTTCCGCTGTTGTTGTAGTTGAGGTGACCGTTGGAGATGTAGTGGGTGCCGTACTCGCTGTTGGTGTTCCACTCTGCGTCCCAGAACAGCCGGCAAGGGCTATGCTACTAACGACCAGAGCGGCTATAAGAACGATTCGCGGACGCATATGCTGAAATAATCTACAATATGATAAATACTTTCGGATGATGGGGGAATCATCCGTAATTCATTGACGGGGACACTTGAGCAGGCCATGGCTGGTGGCCTGCTTGTGATATACCGCCCACCGCACTCTTCTGGGATGGATTCACTGAAGTAATGCCTTCGAGGTAGTTCAGGACGGACTGCCGAATCAGCACGTCAGACTGGGGAGGACACTGGACAATGCCTGAATGCCCCCATATAGGACCTCAGACCACCTGCATCCTATTGTCCAGCTCTTCGTTACATATCTATATCAGGCGGCACAGATTTTCCGGCCCACACACCAATATTAATACCACTAATAAAGTAAAAAACCGAATAGTAGTTAAAATAAATATATAGGGAGTTATTCACCCTCTATTTTTGATGATTGGGGCAAACTGGGTCAGATCAAATACTACTCGGCCACGCGCATCACGAACATCTCCGCGACCTCCCCATCCAGCAGATACGCGAGATGTACCGACAGGCCGCACGTCGACTCTTAGGTCAGGTTTCGGAGACTGAGGAGTTCTACCGGGCTGGCATCGTTGCTATCGACGTTCCCGAGTCCGACCCGTTCACTGGCGATCGAGCGGGCGATGAAGACGAGATTATTGGGACCAAAGAGAACACCGACGAGTCTCCCTACCAGTGGGCACCCGTCCGGCTGATCGGGAATACTGTTCGGATAGGACGCTTCGAGCGCCTGCTCGCCGTTCCGAACGGAGAACCACGCTGTGGACCGCACTAGCGTGGCGCGATTCAGACGTCGCTGACGCCGTGGGCTATCTTGTAATTACAAGTGGTACTTATACCTCGGTAAACGCTGAATAAGCGTGAATAGATTCACTGAGCACGATATAACACCTGCATCACATAGAACTATTTATTATCCTGCGTTGCAACCTAGCCTACTCAATGAAGGTTTCCAGCAGTAGAACCGGAATTAACTACATAGTTGCTACGTCCAAGCCTTGCACTCAGTGCAACAGAGAGATCGGAGGGAGTCCTAGCTGATGGGGTACCAGTCGACAACAATCGCTAGCATTGTTAACGACGTAAATTATAATTACTTAATGCCTGCGATACAGAGGGAGTTTGTGTGGGACAAAAACCAAATTCTAGATCTATTTGATTCTGTACTACGCGGATATCCCATTGGATCGTTCCTCTTTTGGAGAGTAAAAGGAGATTATGCTAAGGATAGAATAAAGTATGAGTTTGTCAAAAACTACATCGTAGATCCAATACATCCGGACGAGCTAGAAGATGTCAGATATCATAATAAGAGGTATAGAGACGACATCAATGGATCTCCTAACCGTATCAACCTGGTTTTAGATGGGCAGCAACGCCTCACCTCGTTTTTTATAGGACTCAAAGGGACATTAACCACAAAAAAGCACAACAAACGGCGAAGTCGCACAGAATCCTGGGAAAAGAAGCAGCTGTACTTGAACGTTTTGTCGCCCACTAACGAGGAAGTGAACGAGAGAAGATACCAGTTTGAGTTTAAGACTCCAAATCCACAACATTCTAAAGGAGAGTACTGGTATAAAGTGCAAAACATTTTGGACGTGACTGATTTCACTGAAGAAAGTGAGAAACTAATAAGCGAAATAGAAGAAATGGATGAAATAAATGAAGAAACGGCACGGGGGCCAGTGAGCAAAAACATTAACAATTTATATAATTCAATACATGATAAAGAGGTAATTTCGTACTTTGAGGGAGAAGAAGAAAGTCAAGAAAAAGTGCTTGATATATTTTTGAGGGCTAATGAAGGCGGCACGCAGTTAAAGAAATCTGATATACTACTTTCAATTGCTACAGCCCATTGGAGTCGCGAGGATCAAACTAACAGTATTGTGGCAAGAGAAGAAATTCAGGCTCTTGTTGATAAACTAAACAAGCACGAATCAAGAGGGACCGTAGAATTTGACTCTAATTTTGTTCTTCGAGCTTTGATGTTGACTGGAGAGGTCTCCAGTCTCTCATTCTCTCTGTCTAATTTCACTAAGAGTACTCTGTCTAAAATGAAAGATGCTTGGATGAGTCCGGAGTTTGAAAAATCTCTTTTCCGTACTTTGGACTTGATGAAAAGTTATGGGTTTACGACTAGCCACATCCGCAGTAAAATCTCTCTATTACCGGTTATATACTATTTTTATTCCAATGGTAACCCTACTATCTCGTACGAGTCAAAACATGGTAAGGAGAATAGGCAGAAAATCCTCTACTGGATGTGCTCAATCGTAACCAACGGTGAACTCACAACTGGTGGAACAATCCAGACGATTCGAGGTGTGAGGAAAGCGTTGAGGGAATCACCTGCAAATGAATTCCCGCTCAATGAGATCGAGAGTACTTTGAATAATTATAATAAGTCGATGGGTTTCGACCGTGAAAATATAGAGAGGTGGTTCAATGACAGCTCTAAGAGTAACCGTGTCCTCCGTGTCGTACTTTCTCTCCTTTACTTCCCCAACGTGGCTAACGAGAATTATAGCTTTGAGGTAGATCATATATTCCCGAAGTCAAAATTAAAGAGTGATTATCTCGTCGATGAGGTCGGGATGTCGCGAGAAGAGGCTAGTAAAATTGAAAAGCTCCGAGATAACCCTGCAAACCTACAACTGATTAGGGAAAGGCCTAACCGGAAAAAATCTGATAAACCTCCTGCTGAATGGCTGCCGACGCGCTCCGATGACTATATGCAACGCCATCGGATCCCAGAGTCCAACGAGCTTTATGAGATCGAAAACGTTGGCGAGTTCCTGGAAGCGCGAAAAGATATGATCATCTCTGACCTGCTGAACCAGTCTCCAGACCGAAATAACATCTCGATGAACGACCAGGAAGACTTAATATAATCCTGACTCATATACAATTGTATTAATTATATATTTGTACGTTTGTTGACTACGCTCGGCGTATTATTACGGCCGAAACACGGCCGCCTGCACGTCCGTCGTCGTGCCGTGCGCGGCCGATTCCACCGAGTCGGGGCTGGCAGCGTCGCGGCTGTCGAGGCTGGCGCGCACGGCCTCCCGGACGCAGGCTCGGGTGGCAGCCCCCACGGGCGTTGCACTCCCGGAGTACGGCGCGGTTTCGCCGCCAGGGTCGCAGGCCACAACCACGGCGTCGCTGGTCGTGCCGGGGAACCCGGCGGTGGCGAGCAGCGTCGCGGCTTTTGCTTCTGCCGCGACCGCGACGAGGTTCGAGAGCGCGGCGTCGTCGAGCGCCCGGGTCGTCGCGGCGACGAGGTTCACCGTGCCCGGCGGTGCGCGCTTGGCGTCCGGGAGGGTGCCGCCGTCGGGGTCCATCGGGAGCGCGGCGGGGTTCGAGAGGCCGGCGGTCGCCGCGACCGCGACCGGGCCGCAGCGCGCGATGCGCGCGTGCTCCTGTGCGACGCCGGTGAGCAACACGGGGGCGTCGTCGCGGGGCGCGAAGCCCGCGGCTGCGAGGCGGTCGGTGACGTACTCATGGGTGCTGTCGGGGGCCCAGTCGTCGGGCACGGTGATGCTGTACGCGCGGTCCGCGCGCGTGTCGCCGCCGTTCCAGCCGGTCGAGAGCCACCGCGCGCCCGGGGCGGCGAGTTCGAGCACGCCGTCGTGCAGCGTCGTCTCAAACATCCGCCAGCGCCGCCAAGAGGCGGTCGTTCTCGTCGGGGGTGCGGACGGCGACCCGCACGTGGCTGTCGAGCCCTCGGAACGTGGTGGCGTCCCGGAGCCTGATGCCCTCGGCGCTGGCGGCGGCCATGACGGCGTCGACGGGCCGCGGACCGACATCGAGCAGGAGGAACGGCGCACTCGACGGATGCACGTCGAAGGCGTCGGACAGAGCGGCCCGCATGCGCGCCCGTTCGCTGGCGACGTGCCGCCGGGTTTCGGCGACGAACTCGGACTGGCGCATCGCGTGGGCACCCACGGCCGCGGCGGGCGCGCCGAGGTTCCACGTCCGGCGCGCCGTGCGGAGGGTCGTCAGGCGGTCGCCGACGGCCACCAGGAACCCCGCGCGCAGCCCGGGCAGCCCGAACAGCTTGGTGAGCGAGCGCGCGACCACGACCCCCGGGGTCCCGGCGATCGAGGGGGCGTCGGTGAACCCCAGGAACGCCTCGTCGACCAGCAGTTCGGTGTTTGCGGCCCGGCAGCGCGCGGCGAACGCGCGCAATGCGTCGTCGTCGTAGCGGTCGCCGGTGGGGTTGTTGGGGGTGCACGCGATCGCCAGCGTGTGCTCGCTGGGGTCGGCGTCGAGGAGGGCGTCGTGTGGCACGAAGACGGGCGTTGCGCCCTGCAGTTCGACCTCGCGGGCGTACTCGCTGAAGCTCGGGGCCGGCACGAGCACGGTGTCGCCGGGCGTGACACGGGTTTCGATGGCCAGCCGGATGCCGGCGAGACCGCCCGGCGTCTGCACGACGGTGTCCCGGGCGCAGTCAACGTGGTCGGCGGCGGCCGCCCGGAACGCGGGGTAGTCGTCGTCGGGGTAGCGGGCGGCGTCGTCGAGCGCGGCGGCGTACGCCGCTCGGGTGCCGGGGGGCGTCCGCGGGGTGGTGTTCGCGCTGAAGTCGAGCACGTCGGGGTCGTCGCTGCCGCCGTGGGCAACCCGGCCGGCGTCGCGGACGGCGTCAGGGTGCATTGTCGTGTGTCACGGGCTCACCGGGGGTGATTCCTGCGGTCGGTGGCCGCGAGCAGCCGCGCCGCCACCGCGGCGTCGGATCGGTGGTTCACGTTCACCGCGAGGCGCGCGTCGAAGCTCCGGTGGGTGGCCTCGGTGTCGCCCCCGCCGACGACGTTGACGCCGGTGGGCACCCACGCGTCGGCGTCGGCGTCAGTACTCACGCCGAGTTCGTGTTTCAGCGCTCGCGGGACGCACGCGCTCGTCGTCGCGCCGTCGGCGGCGGCGACCACGGTATCCACGACGGCGGGGGCCAGCAGTGGGAGGTCGGCGGCGACCGTCAGCACGGGCGTCCCGACCGCATCCAGTGCCGCCGTGAGGTCCGCCACGTAGCCGTCGCCCGGCGTCTCGATGAGCGACAGCGGCGTGGCCGCGAGGTGGGCTGCGGTGTCGGGCGCGTGCGGCGACACGGCGGCGTGGGTGGTGTCGATCCGGCCGGCGGCTTCGAGCGCCGCCCGGACGTGATCGACCATCGCGCGCCCGCCGACCTCGAACAGCGGCTTCTCGGCGGCGGCGTCCAGCCTGGTGCCGCGCCCGCCACACATCATCACAGCGTCCACACGACCACCCCCGCGTGGAGTCCGACCACGCGACTGACCTCGTTGACCGCGCCGAACACGTCGCCGTTCGCTCCGCCCAGCAGTCCCGTGAGCCAGCGCCGCGTCAGCGCGCCCGCGCCGACCGCGCCCGCCAGCGCGCCGGCCGCGGCCGGCGACGGCACGGACGCCAGGGCCACCGGGAGCGCGACACCCGCGACCGCTGGCAGCGCGCCGGGCGTCGCGTTCCCGGTGAACTGCGAGCCCAGCCCGTCGTGTGGGGCGTGCGCGAGACACGCCACCGCCGCCATGCTGGTTTTCGCGCCCACCTCGGTCGCGACGACGACCCCCACGGCGGTCCACGTTGGGAGGGCAGCCACACCCAGGCTGCCGGTCACCAGGCCGGCGACGACCACGACCACCGCGGCGATGGCGCCCACGCCGGTCGTCGTGTCCTTCAGCACCGTGCGACGGTCGGCGGGGTCGCCGTGCACCACCGCCGCGTCACCGGCGTCCGCGACGCCGTCGAGGTGGTTGATGCCGGTGACCGCGAACACCACGGCGAGGTACGCGAACGCGACCGTTCCGTGGGGGACGCCGCCCGCCAGCATCGGCACGGCGAGGAGCGCGCCGACGACGTAGCCCGCCAGCGGGAACGCCCACGGGGCGGTGATGAACGCCTCCCAGCGGGGTTCGCTGTACGCCACGGGCAGCCGCGTGAGGAAGCTCACCGCACCCAGGAGGGCGTCTCTCACAGCCCGCCACCTCCGGCGTAGACGACCGCCGCAGTGAGCGCGTACGCGAGGCCGCCCGCAGTGCTCACCACGCGGACGCCGCGCCGGCTCTCTGCCAGTCCGGGGAGCGCGGCGGCCTCGCGGAGCTCGTACACCCCGGGTTTCACCAGCCGGCAGTCCAGGACCGCCGCCAGCGTCGCCATCGGCCACCCGGAGTTGGGCGACGGGGGAGCGCCGGCGTCGGCGGCGGCCCGGGACACCGCAGCGGGGGCGCGGGCGGTGGCCGCGATCAGAACCGCGGCCAGCCGCGCCGGCACCCACATCACGGCGTCGTCGAGGCGCGCGCTCGCGGTGCCCACGCGCTTCGACCGGTAGCCGAGCATGGAGTCGAGCGTGTTCACGGCTTTCACCCACGCCGCGGCGGCCGCGCCCACGGGCAGCGACACGACCGCCGCGCCCACGGCGAACGCCGCCAGCGGCGCGACCAGGCCGTCAGCCAGGTTTTCGGCGGTGCTCTCGACGGCCGCGCTGCGCAGCTCGCCGGCCGACAGCGCGTCGGGATCGCGGCCCGCGAGCGCGCGCAGCCGGCGTCTGGCGGCGTCGAGGCTGTTCTCGGTTCTCGTGGCGGCGATGACGCCGCTTGCCTCCGCCAGCAGCATGCGCCGGCTGGTCGTCACGAACACCACGAGCCCGGCCACGACCGCGCCCGCCAGTGCGCTTCCCCAGGTCGCCACCGTGACTGCCGCCCAGACAGTGGCGGCGGCGGCAAGCGGCAACGCGATCGCGGCGAGCGCGCCCACGGCCAGCGGCCGCGTCCACGGTCGGTCGACGACACCGACAGCGCGCCCGAACCACGCCACGGGGTGGCAGCCGGCCGGCGGCTCCGCGATCGCGGCGTCGAGGGCGACCCCCACGGCGACCGCTCCCACGGCCGCCGCGGTCATGCGTCGTCGAGGGCAGCGGGCACGGCCTGGAGTGGGGTTTCGGTGAGCAACACCGCCCGCCCGCCCACTGCGGTGATGCCGCCGTCAGCCTCTGGGTCGTCGCCGATGTGCACCAGCGTTTCCGGCGGCGCATCCAGCGCGTCGGCGACCGCCTGGAAGGCGTTGGCGTGGGGTTTCCGCCAGCCACAGCCCACGCTCGTCACGACGGCGTCGAAGCGGTCGGCGAGGCCGGCCTGGGAGAGCGCGCGCTCGGCGAGGCCGGGGACACTGCAGTTCGAGAGCACCGCCACCGGGCCGCGCTCGGCGGCCGCCTCGACCGCGGCGGCCGCGCCGGGGCGACGCTGGACGGGCGTCTCGAAGGCGGCAAGCGTGGCCGCCCGGACCGTGTCCGAGGGCGCCTCAACCCCCCGGCTTTCGAGGGCGTCGGCGACGTGCGCGGACAGCGACCGCTCCATGCCCGGCGCGTGGTCGGCGTGTGGCTGCCGGTACGCCGCCGTCCAGTCGTCGGGCACCCGGACGCCGGCGGCGGCGAGCGCGTCCGCGACCGCGGTCGCCGGGGCTTCGGGCCGCGGCGCGTCCACGAGCGTCCCGAACAGATCAAACGACGTTGACACGGTAGAACGCTGGCCGCACGCGGACTTGAATCGGTCGGTCACGCGTCCGGGGCGGGGGGCACCCCGAGCGGGTCGAGGTCGACGTGCGCGTCGACGAGCGCGGCTGCCGCATCGGACGGCGACTGGTCAGGGGTGTCGGCGGGCGCGGGCTGTTCGACGCCGGCGGCCGCGAAGACGGCGTCCCGGAACCCCCTGCGTGCGGCGTCGTTCCCGAACAGCCCGTGGAGGTAGGTGCCGAGCACGCGCCCCCGGGCCGCGCTCGCCGGGCCGACCGGCTGGGGGACGCCGTCCGGCACGGTGGTTCGGCCCATGTGGATCTCGTAGCCGGTGACGGCGCCCGTTGCGCCGCCGAGCGCCCCACAGTCGGCGAGCTCTCGGGTGACCGCCTCGACGCGCTTGTCCGGCTGAAAGGCGGTCTCCACGGGGAGCACGCCAACGCCGTCGACGGCCCCGAGGTCGTCGGCCGTGGACTCCGTGGCGGCGTCGGTGATGCGGTCGCCGAGCATCTGGTAGCCGCCACACAGCCCGACGATCGGGCCGTCGAACGCGCGCAGCGCCCGCCCGAGGCCGGCCTCCCGGGCCGCCCGCAGGTCGTCGACGGTGTTCTTGGTGCCGGGGAGCACGACCGCGTCGGCCGCCGCCAGCGGCGCGTCCAGTGGCTGGTAGGCAACGCGGACGCCGGGCGTGCGCGCCAGCGGCGCGAGGTCAGTGAAGTTCGAGATGTGGGGGAGGTGTGGCACCGCCACCGTCACCGACGCCGCGTCGGGGACGCCGTCCTGGCCGCCGTCCACCACGCGCTCGCTGGGGTCCGGCAGTGACACGCTGTCCTCCGCGGGCAACCCCGGGTCGTCGTGCGGGATGACGCCGAGCACCGGCACGCCGGTGCGCGCTTCGATCTCGGTGATGCCGGGGTCGAGCAGCGACCGATCCCCGCGGAACTTCGTGATCACCGCGCCCGCCACCCGGTCGCGGATGTCGTCGGGCAGCAGCGCCAGCGTCCCGTGGAGGCTGGCGAACGCGCCGCCGCGCTCGATGTCCACGACGAGCAGGATGGTGGCGTCGGCGAACCGCGCGGTTTCGAGGTTCGCCAGATCGCGGTCGTGGAGGTTGAGCTCCGCGATGCTGCCGGCGCCCTCCGCGACCACCACGTCGTTGTCGGCGGCCAGGCGGGCGTGGGCCGCGGCCGCGGCGTCGCGGGCGTCCGCCCAGTGGGACTCGTAGTACGACCCCGCGCTGTAGTGGCCGACCGCCCGCCCGTCCACGACGAGTTGGCTCTCGGCGTCCCCGCGGGGCTTCAACAACACCGGGTTGTGGTCCGTCGACGCCGCCGTGCGGGCGGCCCGCGCCTGCACGTACTGGGACACGCCGATTTCACCCCACGGGTCGGCGGCTGGCGGCGCGCCGTCGGCCACCGGCACCGCGCGGGCGTTGTTGCTCATGTTCTGGGCCTTGAACGGCGCGACCGACAGCCCGCGGTCGGCGAGCAGCCGACAGAGCCCCGCCGCGACCGTGCTCTTCCCGACGTGGGAGGCGGTCCCCGCTACCAGGATCGTCCGGCAGTCCTCGCCCGCGGTCATCTCAGTACTCCGTCCCCTTGCGCGCGCCCTGCCCGTTCTCCATGGGGTGGCGTTGCTTCCGAACCTCCGTGACGAGGTCCGCGCGCTCGGTCACGAACGTCGGCTCCGTGTGCCCGCCCGTGAGCACCACCTCCAGGTCGTCGGGCTTGGTGTCGATGAGCGCCACCACGTCCTCGGGGTCGACCAGCCCGCGGTTGGCGGCGTACAACACCTCGTCCAGCACGAGCAAATGCACGCCCTCGGTGGGGTCGGCGTCGAGGGGCACCGCTCCGTCCACCCCGGTGGACGCGTCCACGATCTCCTGGGCGCGCGCGAGCCCGCCGTTCGCGCGGGCAGCGTGCTCGTCGTCGCTACTGCCGTCGTGGAACCCGTGCCAGCCGTAGTGGCCGGCGTTCTCGTAGGTGATCCCGGGCACCGCGTCGATGGCGGCGTACTCCCCGCGCACGTCCTCGACGGTGCCGGTCCCGCCTTTCATCAGCTGCACCACGTGCGTGCGGAAGCCGTGGCCGGCCGCCCGCATCGCCATCCCGAGGGCGGCCGTGGTTTTGCCCTTGCCGTCACCCCACCACACCTGCACGAGCCCGAACTCCGCGGGGGCGGTGGGCGTGATCTCGGCGGGCCGCATCGTGTCGGCGTCCTGTTCGTCGGCGGTCGTGGTGTCGTCGTCGGTGGCTGTCATAATGCATCGAGAAAGGCGTCGAACGCGGTGCTCTCGGGGTGGACGTGGGCGTACGTGCCCAGCGTCCGGTACTCGGTGAGTCCGTCGTGGTCGCCGTCGATGCCGTCGCCGCGCTCGACGGCGAACGCGAAGCGCGCGTCGCTGGCCACGGTGGCCGCGGAGTAGTGGAACTCGTGGCCACGCAGCGTCGCCCCGGAGCCGGCGGTGAGGGTGTCCCCGGTCGCCCGGAGCTCGACGTGGTCCAGCGCCTGATAGCGGTCCTGCATCCGCACGTCAGCGGGCAACACGCCCGCCATCTCGGCGGTGTCGCCGTCGGTCGTCGTCAGCGATTCGGCCAGCGCCATGAGGCCGCCACACTCACCCAACACCGGCAGGCCGTCGGCGGCCCGCGCGCCCAGCGTGTCCAGGGCGGGCGCGTCGGCGAGGGCGTCCGTGTGCAACTCGGGGTACCCCCCGGGCAGGTAGACCCCATCGCAGGCCGGCAGGTCGTCGCCCGCAACCGGCGAGAACGTGACCACGTCGGCGCGCTCGCGGAGGCGCTCGCGGGTCGCCGGATACGCGAAACAGAACGCCGCGTCGTCCGCGACCGCGACCGTCTGGCCGGTGTCCGGGGCCGGATCGTGGGCCGGCGGGCGCGGCGGCGTTCGCGCCACGTCCGCGATGCGCTTGGCGGCGACGTGGGCGGCGGCGGCGTCCACGGCGTCGTCGTCGATCGCCGCTTCCGAGCCCATGTGGAGGCCGAGGTGGCGGTCCGGGACGTCCAAGTCGTCCCGCGGCGGGACGCGCCCGAAGTACGTGAGGCTGTCCGGGAGGGCGTCCCGGATCCCGTCGGCGTGGCGGCCGCCGTGGGCGCGCTGCGCGAGCACGCCCGCCACGTCCACGTCGACGGATGCTTCGGCGGCGTACGCCTGGAACCCCAGTGCCGTGGCGGCGACGCTCTGCATGCCCGCGCTGGCGTCCACGACGAGCACCACCGGGAGGTCGAGCTCGCTCGCGACGCGCGCGGTGCTGGCCACGGAGCCGTCGTACAGCCCCATCATGCCTTCGACCACGCAGACGTCGCCGTCCCCCTGGTGGTACGTCCGGCGCATGCCGTCGGTCCCGGACAACCACGGGTCAAGCGACCGCGAGGGCGTGCCCACGACCGGCTCGTGGTGGCTCGGGTCGATGAAGTCGGGGCCGGCCTTCGCCGGCTGCACGTCGTGTCCGGCGTCGGCGAGCGCCCGCGCGACCGCCAGCGTCGCCACCGTCTTTCCGACGCCGGACGCCGTCCCGCCCAGCACGACGCCGTCCATCCCGCTTGCCGACTCAGACTCTGTCATACACTGAGATGATGGCGTTGCGCACCGAGTCCATTCCGATCCCGGCCTCCGCGGCGAGCGCGAGCGCGCCCCCCATCCCGACGCCCTCCTTGGCTTCGCCGTCGAGGTAGGCGGCCATCGCGGGGTGGGACTCCCGCGCCTCGAAGGCGGGGTCGGTGACGGTCACGGCGAGGTCCTGGTCGGCCGCCAGGGCGTCGATCCCCGCCGAATCGTCGCCGGCCACGAACGACGTGGTGGCGAGCGTCATCGGCTCGGTCACGCCGTCGTGGCGGACGAGCGCGCCGGCGGTCGCGAGCTGGGTGCCGCCGGCAAGCGTCACGTCGATCCCGGCGTCGAGCGCGCCCGCCGCCAGCCCGGCAACCACGGCCAACACCGGATCACCCATCTGCCGGACTGCCGCGACGGGCTCGCCCGCGAGGTCGCCCTGTTCGAGGCCGCTTGCCGCGAGCGCGTCGTCGACGACCCGCTCTTTGAGCGCCACGGGGTTGTTCGGCAGCGACGAGGACACGATCCGGGGCTCGCCCAGCGCCGCCAACACTCCCATCGCCGTCGTGGTGCCGCCCGGAATGGTTTCGGCGATCACGAGCTCGTCAGTGTGGAGGCCGTGGCCGAACTCGTAGGCCGCACTGTACGCCGCTTCGGCGTCCGGAACGGGGGTTTCATCGCGGATGTCCGCGCCCGGGCTGATGCCCGTGGTCACCGTGGGTGCGCCCGTCGGCTCGGCGAGCCCGGCGTCGATGACAAGCGACTCGAAGCCGACCAGCTCCCGGACCGCTCGCGTGATGACCGCGGGCGTCGGACACCCCGACGGGCTGACCGGCACCACGGGCGCACGGACCGTGTGGCCGTACGTCAGCAGTTCGGCGTCCGCGCTCGGCGTGTGTGCCATCAGCGCGGGATCCGCGCCGGCGGCACTGATCCCCTCGATGGCTGCCGTTCGGGTTGCGCCCGCGGCGAGTGCGAACAGCGTGTCTGGTGTTCCGGACATACGTCGTTTCAGTGTGGAGACACTCTTTAATTCGGTGGTCGATCACCCGGTCGCCGCCGGGGAGCCAGCGCAAGCTATTAGCGTCGATGGCACGACGCCGTATGCAACCACAGTTGGGTTCGGACAACCCAGCTTGCTTCACCCATGACACGCGACGCGCTCCTCTTGCTCGGCCGCGACACGCCCCACGCCCGTGAAACACTCGCGACCCACGCCCAGCGCCTCCGCGGGCGCGCCGTCGCGGACGCCGTCCACGCCCGCCACTACGACCACGAGCCCCGGCGTGATCTGCGCGGCCGGCTCACGGCCATCGACGCCGACCGCGTGTTCGCCGTTCCGATGACCACCGCCCACACCCGCGAAACCACGGTCGGCGTGCCCGCCGCCCTCCAGGCGCTCACCGACGCGACCGTGCAGTACTGCGAGCCCATCGGGCGAAGCGGCGCGGTCACGGACGTGATCCACGACCGCGCCACCGACGCCGCCGCCGACGCCCCGTCTGCGATCGGCCTCGTCACGCTGGGCGCGAGTTCGCTGCCCTACCACCGCCAGGTCGCCGAATACCACGCCGCCAGGCTCCGCGAGCGCGGGACGTACGACGATGTCGCCACCAGCCACCTCGTCCAGAACCCCGCCGTCGAATGCCTCCGATACAACCTCAGCACCGACGACGCCGTCGTCGTCCCGGTGTTCGTCGCCGCCGGCGCGGCCACCGACCGCGACATCCCCGACCGGCTGGACCTGGCCCGCGGCGGCATCGCGTACGCCGACCCGCTGGGCGCGCACCCACGGCTCACGGACGCCGTCGAAGCCACGCTGGCCCAGCAGCGCGTGCTCGCCGACCGCGACACCACCGCCGCGACCACGCTCACGGCCACCGCGCCGGCGTTCGCCACCGACGGCGACGGCGCTTAAGCCGACCGCCGGACGGCCAGCACGGACAGATCCGAGAACGGCGTCTCCTCGCCCGCGTGGGCGGCCAGCTCCCCCAGCGTGGTTCGCGTGATCGACTCGTCGTCGTGGGTGAGCCGCTCCAACACGAGGGCGTCCAGATCCGGGGCCGCGTCCGCCGCCTCCAGGAGGTCGGCGGCGATGTCCCCCGGCATCAGGTCGAACGGCCGCGGCAACACCAGCAGGTGGCGGTCGCCCACGGCGTCCCGCAGCCGCGCCACCCCGTCGCTCACGTCGCCGCTCTTATGCAGGGTCACGAACGTGGTGTCCTCCATGGGGGTGCGCGCCCGGCTGGCCGCCACCTGCAGCGAGGAGATGCCCGGCACCACCCGCACGGGCTCGCCCACCGCGCGCTCGACTTTCCCCAGGAACTGGTAGCCCGAGTGGTTCGGGTCACCCATCAACACCGCCGTCCCGCGTGCGCCGTCGGCCACGCGCTCGCCGAACGCCGACAGCGCGGCCTGCTCGTCGCGATACCCACACGTCAACAGGTCGGCGTCGGTCAGATCGGCGACGAACTCCACGACCGTCTCGAAGCCCACGATCACCTCGGCGTCCCGGATCGCGCGCTCGCCGCGCGCCGTCAGGAACGCGGGGTTCCCGGGGCCGATGCCGACCGCGTGCACGGCGTGGTCGCCGGCCGCCGGCTCCGGGGTCTGGGCGGCGAACGACGCCGGATCCGGCCCCGAATCGAGGTCGTACTCCTCGCTCATGACTCCGTCAGCGAGACGTCGCCGTCCCGAACGTCGCTGGCGACGTGCACCAGCTCGTTCGTCAGTCCCGCCGCGAGCCCGCTGCCGCCGCGGCGCCCGACGTTCGTGACCGCGGGCACGCCGTACTCGGCGGCGACCTCGCGGAGCCGCGTTCGGCTCTCGGCGGCCTTCACGAACCCGACGGGCGTGGCGACGGCGACGGCCGGCCGGGTGCCGTCCGCGATGCAGTCCGCCAGCGCCAGCGCCGCCGTCGGCGCGTTCCCGACGACCGCGATCGCGCCGTCGTAGACGCCCTGCTTGTCGAGTTCGAGCACCGACGCCGCCGTCCGCGTCATCCCGGTCTCGGCCGCCAGCTCGGCGCCGTTCCCGATGGCTTTGCGCACCTCGCAGTCGTGGCCCCGCCCGGTCACGCCCGCTTTCACCATCGTGATGTCGGTGACGATGGGTGCCTCGTCGAGCACGGCGCGCGCGCCCGCTCGCACCGGCTCGCCGCCGTTGAACCGCAGCAGGTGCTGGAACTCGGGGTCGCCGGTCGCGTGCACGGACTTCTGGCGGAGGCGGTCGGCGAGCGTCTCGTCGGGCACCAGCTCGCGCACCCGATCCATGCTCGTCTCCGCGATGTCTAAGGCCTTCTCCGTGGTCGCGCCGAGGTCCGCGTACGACTCGAAGTCCTGTTCGTCGTCGCCGTCCGGTGTGGTGTCAGTCGTCATGTAGTGGTGTCTCGCGTTCGTCGCCGTCGGCTGGCGTGTCGTGCTCGCCCGACGCGCGCGCCTCCAGGTCGCCCGATACCTGCAGGTGGAGGTCACGCAGGCGCTCGGCGGTCTCGTCGTCGGCCCCCCAGAGGTCGCGCTCGATCGCCTCAAGCAGCGTGTCCGTGATCGAGGACAGCGCCCACGGGTTCACGTCCCGCAGCCACTCCTGGCGGTCCTCGTCGAAGGCGTACTTCTCGGCCACGTCCGCCCAGAGCGTGTCCGAAACGACGCCCGTCGTCGCGTCCCAGCCGAGCGTCACGTCGACCGTCGAGGAGAGGTCGCCGGCACCCTTGTAGCCGTGGTCCTCCATGGAGTCCAGCCACTCGGGGTTGAGCACGCGGGCGCGCATCGCCTTGCGCACTTTCTCCTCGTTGGTGTAGACGTCGACGTTGTCCGGGTCGCTTGAGTCCCCCACGTACGAGGCCGGCTCCGCGCCGCTCTCCTCGGCGACGGCGGTGATGAACCCGCCGTGGAACGCGTACCAGTCCGAGGAGTCGAACTCGTCTTGCTCCATCGTGTCCTCGATTTTCACCGTCGCGTCGACGTTCCCGAGGCGGCGCTCGAAGGCGTCGTGGGCCTCGCTGACGCGGCCCCGCGACCCCATCGCGTAGCCGCCCCACTGGACGTAGACGTCGGCGAGGTCCGAGCGGTCGTCCCACTCGCCCTCGTCGACGGCCTTGTTCGTCCCCGCGCCGTAGCCGCCCGGCCGCGTGGTGAACACGCGGCGCTTCGCGGCCTGTTCGGGGTTCTCGACGCCCTCGGCTTCGAGTTCGGCCGCCTCCGCCTCGACGTGCTTTTTGACGTAGTTCATGTCGTGTGGCTCGTCGAGGTCGACGACGGCGTCCACGGCGTCGTGGACGACGCCGGCGGCCTGCGGGAACGCGTCCCGGAACAGCCCCGACACCCGGGTGGTCACGTCGATCCGCGGGCGGCCGAGGTCCCCAAGGGGGATCGGCTCCACGTCGTCGACCCGGCCGGCGTCCGTCCAGACCGGCCGGACGCCCATCAGGCCGAGTACTTGCGCGATGGTCTCCCCGCGCGTGCGGACCGTCGGGGTCCCCCACGCGACCACGCCGACCTCCTCGGGGTATTCGCCCTCGTCTTCCTGGTGGCGCTGGGCGACGCCGTCGGCGACCTCCTTGCCCACGTCCCACGCCGTTCTGGCGGGGACCTTCCGCGGGTCGAGGGTGTAGAAGTTCCGGCCCGTCGGCAGCAGATCGACGCCGCCCCGGGTGGGCGCGCCGCTCCCGCCGGGTTCGACGTACTCGCCGTCGAGGGCGTCGGCCGTCTGCGGGATCTCCGATTCCGCCCCGAACACGCGCGGGGCGGCCTCCTCGCAGATGAACGCCAACACCGCACGCAGGTCGTCGTGTGCGCCCGACTTCGCGCGGGCGTCACCGATGGTGTCGATGTCGACCACGAGGAGGTTCATGTTCACCTCGTCGTCGGGGCCGGCCGCGACGTTCGACGCCGGCACGTCGAACCCCTCGGCGGCGAGCGTCTCCACGAGGTCGACGCTCGTCTCGTACACCTCGTCGGCGGCCTCGGCGTACGTCATCCCCAGGGCCTCGCTGTACTCGCCCGGGGAGTCGAGCATCGTCTCGTAGTCGACGCCGAGCACGCCCGCGACGGACTCCCGCAGCGACGGCGCGCCCGGGTTCTCCAGGCGCGTGAGCGCCACGAGATACTCCACCAGGCGGTCGTCCGCGGGTGGCTCGCCCATCGTGTGCAGGCCCAGCCGGATCTGGGTCGTCTTCACGTCCGTGACGTACTCGTGGACGCGCTCGACCAGCGCCTCGATGCCCACGGTGTCGCCGTCCACGGCGCCCTCCGCGAGCGAGCTGCCGGCCGCGTCGGGGCCGCGAACGTCGGCTTTCTCGGAGATCTCGCCCTCGATGCCGAGTTCGACGGCGAGATCGAGGTCGGCCACCTGCTCGCGGATGCGGTCCGCGATGTGGGACTCGGCGTCCGCGCCGGCTCCGGTGCCGGCCTCCCGGTAGCGCGACGCCAGCTCCTCCAACTCGGCGAGCTCGTCGTAGGTGCCGGCGTTGCTCATCACGGGCGTGAGGTAGTCGACGACCGCGGCGTACGACCGGCGCTTGGCCTGCGTGCCCTCCCCGGGGTTGTTGACGATGTAGGGGTAGACGTTCGGCAGATCCCCCAGCAGCGCGTCGGGCGCGCTCTCGGCGTCGAGGCCGACGGTTTTCCCGGGCAGCCACTCCAGGCTGCCGTGCGTGCCGAGATGCACGACGGCGTCCGCGCCGAACTCCTCGCGGAGCCACGCGTAGAACGCGTAGTAGTCGTGGGGCGGCTGGAGGTCGCTGTCGTGGTAGACTTTCTCCGGGTCCATGCCGAAGCCGCGGGGCGGCTGGACGGTCACGAGCACGTTGCCGTACTCGACGCCCGGGATCGCGAACGGCCGCTCGGGCGGCTCCCCCCACTCCGCGACGACGTTCGCCCGGAACTCGGGGTCGGTGTCGGCCCACCACGCCGCGTACTCGTCGGTCGACACCACGTCGACGCTGCGCTCGCGGACGTCCTCGGGGGCGACCCAGCGGTCGTCGAGGGTGAGCTGGCTGGTCAGCTGCTCGATCAGCGCCTGGCCCTCGGGCGGCGTCTTCCCACCGAGGCTGTACCCGCGTGCGTCCAGCTCGTCCAGCAGGTTGACCGTGCTCTCGGGGGTGTCCAGGCCGAACGCCGTCCCGATGCCGTCGTCGCTGGGCGGGTAGTTGTGGAGGACGACGGCGACCCGTTTCTCGTCGTTGTCGAGGTGGCGCAGCCGCGCCCAGTTCACGGCGAGGCTGGCGGCGTGCTCGACGCGGTCCGCGATGGGGAAGTGTTGTTTCGGCGCGGTGCCGATGCCGGCGTCGTCGTCGGTGCGCTCCTTGCCCGAGATGGGGTGGGTGATGACGTTGCCGTCGAACTCGGGCAGTGCGACCGAGAGCGCGAGTTCGAAGCCCATCACGCCGGTGTCCGCCGACTCGTACCGGGACCGCGAGCGCATCGTCGTGACCGTCTGGAGGACTGGCACCCCGAGGCGGTCGAGGAACACGTCCTCGGCGGCGTCGCCCTCGTCGCTTGCCGACCGGCCGCGCTCGTCCATCGACAGCGAGAACATGAACGAGGACACGACGGCGTCGACGACCGGCTCGCCGTCGGCAAGCAGCCACTGATCGGTGACCCACTCGGCGTCTTCCTGCTCGTCGGTGTCGGTCGCCGGGTTGCAGAACACCGGGAGCGCGTTCGCACCCTGGGACTCCAGGGCGTGCACGACGCCGTCGACGTAGCGGGTGTTCTCGTGGGTCCAGTGGGACTCGTAGAACCACACCGCCACCGTCGGGGCGTCGGGGTCGAAGGTCGCACGCAGGCCGTCGTAGTCGATGCCGGGGTGGTCGGGGTGATAGACGCCCTCCGTCGGGAGCGCAACGGGGTCGTCGTACGCGAACTCCGTCCCCGAGTAGCGGTCACCGAGGAACCGCAGGCAGTTGGCGACGTTCGCCGACCCCCCACGGTCGAGGTATTCGTAGACGGTGTCGCGGTCCTCGGCGGCGACGGTGGTGTCCTCGACGGCGTAGGCGTCGCCGGTGGATTTCACCACCAGCGGGACGCCGGCGTCGGCCAGCCGGGCGGTCGCGCGGTCGTACCCCGGCATGCTGTCCTCGGCGCCGTGCAGCCAGAACACGGCTGCGTCGGCGTCCGCGGCGGTGTCCAGGAACGCCTCGACGGCGGTCTCGTCGTCGAGGTCGCTCTCCGAGCGCGCGACGAGATCCACGTCGACGCGGCCGGCGGCCGCCTGGACAGCGCCGAGCTCGTTCTCGGTCGCGGTGTAGAGTGCAAGTACAGTCACAACGCTGTTAAACCTCCATTGGAGTATTACAACTATGGTTGATTTGGGACGCAGCAAAAAGCTGTCGCCCGACCGGCGTGCCGGCGCGCCGTTCCCCGCCGTCGTCGGCCAAGACGACCTCAAAACGGGGCTGCTCGCCGTCGCCGCGAACGCGTCCCTGGACGGGCTGCTCGTCACCGGCGAGAAGGGCACCGCGAAGTCCACCACCGCCCGCGCGCTCGCCGACCTGCTGCCCGACCAGCGCGCCGTCGCGGACTGCCCCTACGGCTGTCCGCCCGAGGACCCCTCCCGCCAGTGCGCGGACTGCCGGGACCGCACCGACCCGCCGGTCGAATCGCGTCCGGTCCCGTTCGTTACACTCCCCCTGGGCGCGTCCCGCGACCGCGTCGTCGGCTCGCTGTCGGTGACCGACGCGCTCGCCGGCGACGCCGAGTTCAGCCCGGGGCTGTTGGCCGCGGCCAACCGGGGCATCCTCTACGTCGACGAAGTGAACCTCCTCGACGACCACCTCGTGGACGTGTTGCTCGACGCCGCCGCCAGCGGCGTCAACCGCGTCGAACGCGACGGCGTCAGCGTCACCCACCCCGCGGAGTTCACGCTCGTCGGCACGATGAACCCCGAGGAGGGCGACCTCCGCCCGCAGTTCCGCGACCGGTTCGCGCTCCGCGTCGCCGTCGCGGGCAGCGAGGAGATCGCCGACCGCGTCGAGATCATGGACCGCGCGCTCGCGGGCTTCGACGGCGACTACGCCGCCGACACCGCCGCCGTCCGCGACCGCCTGGTGACCGCCCGCGACCTGCTGCCCGACGTCGACCTCCCCGAGTCGCTGGCCCGCGAGATCGCCGAACTCTGCCGGGACGCCGGCGTCGACGGCCACCGCGCCGACGTGGCCACCGCCCGCGCCGCCCGCACGCTCGCGGCGCTCGACGGCCGCCCGACGGTCACCGAGGCCGACATCGAACGCGCCGCGGGGTTCGCGCTCCCACACCGCCTGCAGTCCCGCCCCTTCGAGGACGCACCCGACCCCGAGGACGTCGTTGACGACCACTTCGACGACGACGGCGACCAGTCCGACGAGGCAGGCGACGCCGAGACCTCGGACGAGGCGGGCGGCGACGACCCGGAACCCACCGACGACGGCGAAGCCGACGCCGAACCGGACGGTGACACCGACGGGGCGGAGGCCCCGACGGGAGGCCCGGACGACAGCCAGTCCGAGGGCAGCCAGGCCCCCGCCGACTCCGAGGCCGGCGACGACCCGATGGACGGCGAGCGCGGCGACGACGAGGACACCGAAGACGCCGCGCCGCTGGTGCCCGGCCAGCCCCGCGGGGACACGGTCGAACCAGGCACCGGCGTGGCCCCGGACGCCGACGCGCCGGACGCCGAGCGCGCCACCGGCGATTCCGGGCGTGCGTCCGCCACTCCGAGCCCGGACGCCCGGGGGGCGCGCGTGCGAACCGAGCGCGCGACACCCGCCGACGACGTCGACGCCGCTGCGTCGGTCCGCGCGGCCGCCGCGCGCGGCAGTGACGCCGTCGAATCGCGGGACCTCAGGCAGTCGATCAACGCGGGGTCGGCGTCCGCGCTCGTCGTGTTCGCGGTGGACGCCAGCGCGTCCATGCGGGGGCCGATGCGCGCCGCGAAAGGCGTCGCGCTCGACCTGCTCCGGGACGCCTACCAGCACCGCGACGAGATCGCCGTGGTCGCGTTCGCGGGCGACGACGCCGACGTACTGGTGCCACCGACGGACAGCGTGGCGCTGGCCGCCCGCCACCTCAAAGACCTCCCCACTGGCGACCGAACGCCGCTGCCAGCGGGACTGCGAGCCGCCGACGACGTGCTCGCGCGCGCTGACCCCGACACGAGCGTCGTCGTCGTTGTGACTGACGGCCAGGCGAACGCCACCGACACCCCCACGGCGGCGACCCGAATGGCCGCATCTGCGCTCGCCGAGCGGGGCGCACACGTCGTCGTCGTCGACGCCGGCGACAACGCCAGGGGGCTCACCAGCGACATCGTCGACGCCGCAGACGGTGAACGCGTGCCCCTCGACGCGCTCAGCGCCGACCGCGTCGAACACGCAGTCGGCCAGGCGCGAAAATGAGCTGTCCGCGAACTAGCACCGACCGCTCTCAGACGTGCCCGGCGTGCAGCCGGTGGGTACCACGTCGCTCGCCGTCGTCGTGGTACACGACCGGTTCCTCGACGGCCGCGACGGTGCGCCCGTCGACTGCCGCCGCAGTGACGACGCCCGGCGTGCGCCAGGCGTCCACCCGCCCGGCCGCGATGTCGTAGACGCGGACGCCGTGTCGCGCCGGGTCGCGCTCCCGGAAATGCTGGGCGACCGGCACCGCGACCCTGGCACCGTCGGCCGCAATCTCGTGTGCGAAGCCGCCCACGTCAGCGGTGAACGCGACCCCGCCGTCCCGGCCGACGCCGACCGCGGTGTGCTCGGTCGGATGCCGGGCGTCCGTCTCGCGGCCGTCCTCGGGGTACGTGTTGCCGGTGACGAAGACGGCACCGTCGCCGGTCGCGTGCACGTGGTTCGGGTACGCGTAGACGGTCTGCTCGCCGCGCTCGACGGGCCGCCCGAGATCAACGACCCACTGCACGCCGTCGCCGTCGAGGCAGTACCCGCGGTAGTCCGCGTGACTCGCCGCGACGACACCGCGGGGCGTGAGCGCGACATCGCCGACGCGCCGGTCGCCGCCCCCCGTCGGATCCCAGCGCCGCCGCTGGGTGCCAGTCGCGGCGTCCAATACGAGCACGCCGGCCGCCTGGTCGCCCGGGCAGCGGTTGAACGCGACGGCGACGCGGTCGCCGTCCGCCGCGAGGCTGACCGGCGAGGCGTCGCTCCGGAACCGCCACACGGGGGTGTTGTCGCCCTCGAACGCGTAGACCGCGCTCTGGAACGCCCGATCGCCGTCGGCGCCGCGCTCGTAGCGCCGCACGGCCACGAACGCCCGGTCGCCGCCGGCTTGGGTGGCGACATCCACGACGAACGGCAGGAAGAACCGGGTGTCTTCCTGTGGACGGCCGATGTCGCCGGCGGCCCGATAGCGCCACCTGACCGCGCCGGTTTCGCCGTCGTGCAGCCGGATCTCGCCGGCTGCGCCGCGTTCCCCGGCGATAACGCCGCCGGCGAACGGCGCCAGCGCGACGACGCTGCCGCGGTCGTCGCCGGCGTTCCGCCAGCGCTCATCGAGGGCGCCGTCGAACGCCGCGACGGTGCCGTCCGGAAGCCCCGCGACGACGCCGTCGCCGGTCCAACAGACGCTTGAGCGACGGCCGAGCTGCCGGGAGCCGGCGGGCTCGATGTCGCCCAGGGGCGCGCTACTCGTCGGCGGGGAAGACATCGTGGAGCGCGTGGTGGGTCGCGCCGAGATCGTCGAGGTACGCGTCGCCGTGGTCGGCGAGCCTCGCCAGCGCCCGCTCGGCGTCCCGCACGGCGACCAGGCGGCCCCGCAGGTAGTCGTACTCGGCGTTGCTCTCGTCGGTGGCGGCGACCTCTCCTTCGAGGTCCACCAGCGCCGCGTCGAGGTGGCGCTGGAGCTCCGCCAGCGAGTCCGCCTCCGCCAGCCCCTCGATGGGGCCGTGCAGTTCGCCCTCGAGTTCCTTCTCGGCGTGCTCGCGGGTGCTCCGGTCGCTGGTGCCGAGGACGTTCATCAGCCCGAGTCGCAGTGCTTCGAGTTCGTGGCAGGTCATAGTAGCTGTGAGTCGAGATCGGAGACGATGCGGTCCCGGTCGGTGTGGGACGACACGATGCGGCCGGCGTCGTCGGGATCGACGCGCTGATACCAGACGCCGTCCGGGTAGACGGCGACGTTCGGGCCGTCCCCGCACTGCCCGAGACACGAGGTGCGCGTCACCCGGAGGCTGCCCTCGTCGGCGTCGCGGCCCTCCTGGCGGAGGCGTTCGAGGACGGCGGGTGCGCCCTCGGCGGCACACGTCTGGTTCGTGCAGACCGCGACGTGGCGGTCCGGCGCGTCGTGGGCGTGGGGGTCGTCGGCGACGTCGTCGCGGTCCTCGTGGGCCTCCTGGTGGTTGAGCGCGCGCAACATCGCCTTCGCGCCGCCCACGTCCTCCTCGTAGCCGTCCAGTTCCACCTTGTACTTGCAGGTGTCACAGGACATCTCGACGCTGCCCGTCCGGGCTTCCTGCCAGCGATCCCCGAGCACGTCCAGCAGCCGCGAGTCGGTGCCCAGGGGGTCGCCACAGGCCGCCTCGACGTACGGATAGTCGGCGTCGAACTCGGCGGCCCCCTCACGGATGCGGCCCGTGAGCACGCCGTCGCCGAGCATGTACGGCACCACCACGACGGCGTCGGGCCGGTGTTTGGCGACGTCGTGCAGCGTCTCGTCGAGCGTCGGCTCGGTCACACCGATGAACGTGGCGTCCACCCGAGAGAACCCGCGGCCCTCGTACAGCAGCCGCGCGAGCTTGTGGACGTCGGCGTTCGCGTCCGGGTCGCTGGACCCGCGGGCGCACAGCACGACCGCCACGTCGTCGGCCGCGCGGTCGACGCCCAGGTCGGCCTCCACGCCGGCCGCGCGGTCGTCCAGCAAGTCCACGATGGCGGGGTGGACGCCGAGGTGCGAGCCGTTGTTGAACTCCACCTCGGGGTGCTGGCTGCGGGCGCGCTGGAGCGCCGCCGGCACGTCGTTTTTGACGTGGCTGGCCGCGAACAGCGACAGATGCACGACCGAAATGTTGGCGACGGCGGGCGCGAGCGCGTCGATAGCGTCCGGGATGGTCGGCTCCGCAAGCTCCAGGAAGCCGGCGTCGACGGGAACGCCCAGCCGCCCTTCGAGGTCGGCGGCGAGCGACCGCACCTGCTCGTTGGACGCTTCGCGGCGGGAGCCGTGCCCGACCAGCAACACCGCCTCGTCGTTCAGACTCCCGGCCGGGCTGTCGGTGCGGCTCACGGCGCGTCGACCTCCGGCAGCGATGCGTCCACGGCAGTGGCCTGGTCGAGGCTGCGGCGGAGCTTCCGCCGGCGACTGGGCGCGTACAGCCCGGAGTCAGCGCTGCCCTCGTAGAGCCACGCCCCGAGCGCCGGGACGGCGTCGTCGTCGACGCTGAAGTAATAGCCCGACGACGACTCGGCGGGCTCCTCGTAGGGCGTGGCCACCGCCAGTCCGTCGAGCAGCGACTGCACGGTCGCCAGCAGCGCCCGGTCCTCGTGGACGAACGACAGCCCGACTGTGCCCGCCGAGGACTTGAAACAGACCGTTCCACAGGCCTCCACGAGCCCGCGCAACAGCTGGCGGTCGTGGGCGGCCAGCGCGTCCAGCCGGTAGCCGCCGGCGCTGTCATCCATCGGGAGGCCGAACGCCGCCCCGGCGCGGGTGGCGAGATCACCGAACACTTGCACGGTGTACTCGTCCTCGCGGCGCGTGATCGAGGTGTCGTGAGCGTACGCGCGCTCGCGGACCTCGTGGCTGGGCTGCTCGCCACCCCCGATGACGGCCAGCGTCTCGGCGGCCGCCTCGTCGCTCATCGTCACCGTCACGCAGGACTCCGTGAGCGTTCCCGCCCCCGCGACCGCCCCCCAGAAGTACGCCGTCTCCGGGTGGGCTTCGAGCATCGACTCCGGGGGCGTGATGTCGTCGGCGGTCATTCGTCGGCCTCCACGGCGTCGACGCTGATGGCGTCGAACGGGCACGCCGCCGCCGCGTCCTCGGCGTCGGCGACGCGCTCGTCGTCGTCGAACTCCCCGACGACGGTCTCTTTCGTCCGCTCGACGGTGCCGTCGTCGGCGTCCAGGGTCGCCAGCCCCGCGTCGTCCTCGACGAACCGCGAGTCCCGGGTCAGGCACGCGAACACGCCATCGCAGGCCTCGCGGTCGATTGTCACGCGATACATCAGTAGTCGTATTTGGTCTCGTAGCCACGCGGCGTGACCATGCGGTCGTCGAAGACGTACGTCTCGGCGTTCCCGATCACGACCGTCGTCGTCATGTCGATGAGGTCGGTCTCGCCGTAGGATTCGAGCTCGCCGAGCGTCGTGATCTCCACTTCCTCGTCCTCGCGGCCGGCCCCGTGGACGATGCCCACGGGCGTGTCGGCGTCGCGGTGCGCCAGCAGGATCTCACACGCCTTCTGGAAGTTCTCGCGGCGCTTGCGGCTCCACGGGTTGTAGATGGAGATCGTGAACTCCTCGCTGGCGACGGCGTGCAGCCGGGACTCGATCTCGGGCATCGGCGTCAGGTGATCGGACAGCGAGATGCTCACGGAGTCGTTGACCAGCGGCGCGCCCAGCCGCGCCCCACACGACTGCGCGGCGGGCACGCCCGGCACGACCTCGAAGTCCAGCATCGACGGCGTCGCGCCCTTCGACTCGGTGATCTCCAGGGCCAACCCCGCCAGCGCGTAGACGTTGGGGTCGCCGCTCCCGATGATGGCGACGTGGTTGCCGGCGAGCGCGCGGTCGACGGCCTCCTCGGTGCGCGAGACTTCCCCGCACATCGGGGTGTCGTAGATCTCCTCGGCGTCGTCGGTGATCTCGTCGGGCAGCAGATCCACGTACGTCGTGTACCCGACGATGTGCTCGGCGTCCGCCAGCGCCGCGGTCGCGCGGTCGGTCATGCCCTCGGGGCGGCCGGGGCCCAGCCCGACCGCCACGAGGCTGCCGGGGTCGGCGTCGAAGTCGTCGACGGTCGCGGAGACCGTCTGCTCGTTGCTGTCGGTGTCGCTCGACGCGCCGCAGCCCGACGAGTCGCTGCTCCCCGACGCCCCGCCACAGCTGCTGGCCGAGTCGTCGGTGTCCGTCGTGGACGCGCCACAGTTGCTGGTCGAGTCGTCTGTCGTGGTGGTGTCGTCAGTGCTCATTAGAAATCCTCCACGTCACGCCCGCCGCGCGGGGTGACGAGATGCTTCCGGTGGTCGTTCTCCCAGACTGCCGTCTCGTCGGTGCCGATGAGGATCGACGCCCCCATCCCGCCGACTTCCCCGCTGTGGTCGGTGACCGATCCCAGCGTGGTGATGGTGTGCGTTTCGCCGTCGGTGTTCCGGCCGGCGTCGCCGCGGCCGGCGTCGTTGATGATGGCCACGGGCACGTCGTCGGCGCGCTCCTCGCGCAGCACGCCGATGGCGCGCTCGTAGTCCCGCCAGCAGTTGTACAACACGACGACGAACCCGCTGATGGCGGCCGCGCGCAGCTTCTCCTCGATCTCCGCCCAGCCCCGCCACTTGTCCGACAGCGAGATGGTGCAGAAGTCGTTCGACAGCGGCGCGCCGAGGTTCGCCGCGCCGCCGAGCGCCGCCGTCACGCCGGGCACGATCTCGATGGGCACGTCGTACGCGGCCTCCTCCTCGGCCATCAGGTAGACCAGGTCGGATTTCCCGTAGACGTTGGGGTCGCCCCCGGAGACGTGGGCCACGTCTTCGCCGTCGCGCACGCGCTCGAAGGCCTCCTTCGCCAGCTCGATCTGCCGCCCCATCGTCGAGCGCACGACCTCCTGGTCGGGGCGCTCGCCGGCGTCCGCGGGCGGCAGCGTGCCGTCCCGCCGCAGGAACTCCTGGTAGAGGTTCGACGCGACCACGCAGTCGGCGGTCCGCACCACGTCTTTCGCGCGCTGGGTCATCCCACCCGGCAGCCCGGGGCCGATCCCGACGACGTACAGCGTGCCGTAGTCGGCTGCTTCGTTCGCGTCGCTCATTTGCCCACCGCCACGGTCACGGCTTCGTCGTAGCGTTCTTTCTCCGCGAGCAGCTCGTTGTCGCGGCCGCCCGCGATCGCGGACGCTTCCGCGATGCCGGGCCAGCCGATGAGCTCCTTCGACCGGGAGGGGGTCGGCCCCTCGTGGGCCTCCAGTGTCTCCTTCTCGAAGGCCACGACGCCGAGCCCGAGCGCTTCGGCGGCTGCCAGCAGCCCCTCCTCGTCGGCCTTCCGGGTGCCGGTGGCGACGAACTCCACGTCGTCGAGGTCGTAGTCGGTGGCCGCCAGGCTCGCCGCCCAGGCGTCGCGGAACTGCTGTTCGTCGGCACCGGAGACGCTGCCGGTGCCGAGAACGACGCCGTCGTCGCTGTTGCGCTTCAGCACGGTCACGTCGTCGCCGACGACCACGGCCTGTGGCCCGTCGAGTCGGGCGACCGGCCCCAGGTTCTCGTCGAGGACCGCGAGGTTCGTGGCGACCGTTGAGTCGCCGTTCACCACGTGGGTGTCAAGCGCCTTCGCGCGCTCCTCGACGCCCTGCTTGCCGGCGGCCTCGGAGGCGGTCGTCATCGCCGGCACCGCCCCCATCGACGCGAGGTCGTCGGCGACCTGGTTCGCGCCGTGGTGGCCGCCGGTCAGCGGGATCGCCCACGTGAGCGCCTCGTCGACGACGACCACTGCGGGGTCCTCCCACTTGTCGTCGAGCAGCCCCGCGGTCTTCCGCATCGCGATCCCCGACGCCATCAGGCCCACGAAGCAGTCGTACTCCCCCCAATGCTCGGCGAACACGTCGCCGTGGTAGTCGAGGATGTCGATGGAGTCGTAGCGATCCCCGATGCCAGCCACGATCTCCGCTGCGGTGTCTCGTTTCCGCTCGAACGCCACGATGGCGATGTCCTCGGCGACCTCGCCGTCGGAGTCCGGCGTCGAACAATGCCCCCCGGAGTCGTCAGTCTCGGTGTCGTTGTCAGTACTCATTGGTCGGTGTCGCTGCCGCGGTTCGCCCAGTCGCCGTAGAGATACGACCGCTCGTAGCCCGCGCCGGCCCCGGCGTCGCCGATCACGGCCAGCGCCGACGCGCGGTAGCCGGCGTCCTCGACGCGGTCGCCGATGGTCTCGATGGTGCCCTCGATCACGTCCTCGTCGGGCCACGAGGCGTGGTAGACGACCGTCACCGGCGTCTCCGGGTCGTGGCCGTCCGCCAGCAGGCGCTCCATGACGTCCGGGATGGCGTGCGTGCCGAGGTAGATACAGGTCGTCACGTCGCCCATCTCCACGAACTCCGCGATGTGGTCGTCCTCGGCGTCGAGGGTCTTGCCCTGCGGGCGCGTGAACGCGACGTGGTTGGCGGTGCCGTTCAGCGTCAGTTGCGTGCGCAGCGTCGCCGCCGACGCGAACGCCGACGTGACCCCGGGCACGATGTACGTCGGGACGCCCTCCTGTTCGAGGGCGTCCATCTGCTCCAGCGCCGCGCCGTAGATCGCGGGGTCGCCGCTGTGCAGGCGCACGACCGTGTCGCCGTCCTCGTGGGCGTCCCGCATCAGCGGGATCAGCGCTTCGAGGTCCTTGCCCACCGAGGAGACCGTCTCGGCGTCCGCGCAGTACTCGTCCAGCAGCTCGCTGTTCACCAGCGACCCCGCGTGCACGACGAGGTCGGCGTCCTCGACGAGCTCCTTGCCGGTGACCGTGAGGAGGCCGGGGTCGCCCGGCCCGGCACCGATGAACGGGATGCCGGCTTGGGTGTCGCCGGCAGTGTGGTCGTACACCCTGGCGTCGCGGCCGCGCTGGCGCTGCTGGCTGGCGGCGTCGATGGCGTCCTGGGGCGTCGCGTCCTCAGGCATCGCCGGCCACCTCGGTGTCGTCGAAGGCCGTCGCGCGGTCCTTCTGGAGGGTGTCGCGTTCGGCGTACGCCAGCGTGTAGTAGTCCCGGTCGGCGATCTCCGCGGGGTCGCGCGTGACCGTGGTGTCGCCCTGTTCCATGTACAGCCGGCGGCCGTAGGTCACGTCGTAGCCGGCGTCCACGAGCCCCTCGTGGGTGGCGGGCGCGTCGGTCACCTTGAACAAGATCATGCGGTCGGGGCCGGTGGGGGATGCGCCCTGTGCGGCCTCCCGCAGCGCCAGGCCCGCGCCGGCGTCGACTTCCACGCCCAGCGCGGTGGTGAACGCGCTCACCGCGCTGACGCCGGGCACCGTCTGGACGTCGATGTCCGGGTGGAACGCGTCGAGGGTTCGCCGGAGGTGGCCGAACGTGGAGTAGACGTTGGGGTCGCCGAGGGTCGCGAACGCCACGTCGCCGTCGCGGGCACGGGGCGCGACCTCGGCGGCGGCGTCGCGCCACGCCGCGCGCAGCTTCTCGGGGTCGCTGGTCATGGGGAAGTCGAGGTCGCCGATCCGGGAGTCGGGGACGTGGTGGGTGGCGACCGTGCGGGAGAGTCGCCCCGGCGAGTACACCACGTCGGCGGCTTCCAGGGTGCGCTTCCCGCGCAGCGTCAGGAGGTCGGGTTCACCGGGGCCGAGCCCGACGCCGTAGACGGTCATCGGTCGGCCTCCGTGTCGCCGCTGGCGCTCCCGACGAGCATGTACACGGGGTTCTCGGAGTCGAAGGAGGTCGCGCCGGCGAGCTCGTAGCCGTGGCTCACCTGGAACTGCACGACCTCGGTGAGGATGTCGCGGTCCCGGAACGCCTGGGTGGCTGCGCCCGCGACTTCCAGCCGGGAGACGTTCATCACGATGCGGTCGACGCCGGTCTCGGCGGCGTGATCCAGGACGGCGTCGTAGTTCCGGCTGCCGCCGATGAACAGCGCGTCGGCGTCGGCGGGCAGTTCGGCGGGCGCTTCGGCGTTGCGCAACTCGACGGCGTCCGCGAGCCCGTTGGCTGCGAGGTTCTTGCGTGTGGTTTCGAGGCGGTCGGCCTTGCGTTCGAGCGCGGTGACGCGGCCGGCGTCGCGAGCGGCGGCGATGGTCACGGCGCCCGTACAGGAGCCCACCTCGACGAAGTGGTCGTCGTCGGTGAGTGCGAGCTTCGACCGAACGACCGCTCGGACTTCCGGTTTCGTCGGTCCCGCTTTGGCGTCGTGCGGGAGCTGTGTCTGTGCCATCGGTGGCACAACGTCAGAAGCACCCAAAACAATTTTGGTTGTATTAGGGAAAGTGAGCTTTCTTAGATGGGCGCGAGCGCCCCCGACGCCGGCGGTTACACAAAACTACTTGAATTGGGGTCGTCTGAACTTGCAGTAATGGTCGAATCACGGGCGAACGGGGACTTGGGCGTGCTCCGGAGCAAGCGCAACGCCACGCGGTACCAGATCCTCGTGGAGATCGCCGAGCGACAGCCGGCGGTCAGCCAGCAGGAGATCGCGGACGAGATCGGGGTCACGGCCCAGGCGGTCAGCGATTACCTCGGCGACCTCGTCGAGGAGGGGCACGCGCGCAAGCACGGACGCGGGCGATACGAAGTCACCAAGGAGGGCGTCGACTGGCTCATCTCCCAGACCGACGACCTGCGGACGTTCGTGGAGTACGTCTCCGAGAGCGTCCTCGAAGAGGTCGACGTCGACACCGCCGTTGCTGACGCCGACATCGACGACGGCGAGCGCGTCTCGCTGTCGATGCACGACGGCGTCATGCACGCCACTCCGGGTGCTGATGGCAGTGCAACGGCGGTCGCGGTCACCGGTGCCGCGGCCGGCCAGGACGTGGGGACCGCCGAGTTCGACGGGATGCTCGACTACGAGCCCGGTGAGGTGACGGTGCTGTCGACGCCGGTCGTCCAGGACGGCGGCAGCGGTGCGCTCCCGGACGACGCCGTGACCGCCCGGCTCGCGGCCCACGACATCGTCGCGGCCGCCGGCGTTGAGGCGCTCGTTGCAGTGCGGGACGCCGGCAGCGAGCCGGACATCCGGTTCGGGACGGCCAGCGCCGTTCCCGCCGCAGCGAGCCGGGGACTGTCGGTGTTGCTGGTGGTGACTGCCGACCGCCTCTCCGAGCACACCGACCCGCTGCGGGAGCGCAATCTCGGCTACGAGGTCGTCGGCCCGGGCCTGGACTGACCCGCGGACTGGCGACAGACGTTTGTATCGTGGCACACTATGACAAGGTATGTTAACATACCTCACGATAGCGGCTGGTGAGGCGTGATTCCCGTGTTCGCACCAACCGCCGACACGACGACAGCCCACGACCTCGTCGCCGCCGCTCAGCGCCTCTACCACACCGCCCACCACGACACCGGGGCGTCGGCGCTGTTCGACTCGCTTGCCGCCCTCGACCAGTCCATCCTGGACACGCTCGGCGACGACGAGTCCGCCGCCACCGCGTTCTGGCTGAACGTCCACGGCGCGCTCGTCGAGCGCGCACGCGCCACCGGCCAGCACGCCCGCCGGATCGCCGGCACCCGCCGCACCGCCGCCGACATCACCCACGACATCCTCCGCGCGGACCGCTGGCGCCACGGCCTGGGCTACCTCCCGGATCCGTTCCCCAGCCCGTTCGCCCGCCGCTACCGCCTCGACGAGCTCGACGAACGCGTCCACTTCGCGACACGCATCGCCCGCCACGCGCCCGGCCTTGCGGTGACGTTCACCGCCGCCAACGTCGACGCACAACTCGACGCGCTCACCGACACCTACCTCGATCACGCCGCCGACTACAACCCCGACGCACAGGTCGCACGCGCGCCCCGTGTCTGCCTGTGGTACCGCGGCGACTTCGGCGGCGCGAGCGGCATCCGCTCGCTGCTCGCGGCCCACGACGTGATCCCGGCGGACGCATCGCCGCGCCTCCGATACGTCACGCCACCGACTCTCACGCTCCCGGACCACGACCCCGCTCCCGCCCGCAGCGACCCCCAGTAGTCGCGCCGCCGCGGGACGAACACATTTGGGCGCGCCGCCCGAAACACCGCCATGACGCTCACCCTCTACGCGTTGGACGGCTGCCCGGACTGCGAATCGGTGATCGACACGCTGGCCGCGGACGACATCGACCACGAAACCGTCCACGTGGACGCGCGCCACTCGGCGCGCAACGCGGTCAAGCGCGCCAGCGGGCAGCGCAGCGTTCCCGTCCTCGTGGACGACGACCGCGGCGTAGTGATGGCCGACAGTCAGCGCATCCAGACCTACGCGGCGGTGACCCTGGCGTGAAGATCTACACGAAGCGCGGCGACGACGGCGACACCGACCTCCGGACGATGGACCGCGTCTCGAAAGCCAGCCCGCGCATCGAAGCCTACGGCACCGTGGACGAACTCAACGCCGCGGTCGGTGCCATCCGCCCGACGGACATCGCCGACCTCGACGCCTGGCTCCAGGAGGCACAGAACCACCTCCACGTCGTGCAGGCGGACTTCGCGAACCCCGAGCCCGAGCCCGACGACCCACAGATCACCGCCGAACACGTCACCCACGTCGAGGAGTGGATCGACGACTGCGAGGCGCGCCTGGACCCCCTGGAGTCGTTCATCCTGCCCGGGGGCAGCGAGGCGGGCGCGGCGCTGCATCAGGCGCGGGCGGTGTGCCGGCGCGCCGAGCGCCGCGCGGTCGCGCTCCAGGACCACGAGCCCGACGACGCGGTCAACGACACCGCGGTGGCGTACCTGAACCGGCTGTCGGACGCGCTGTTCGTGTTCGCGCGGCTGGCCAACGACGTGGCGGGTGTTCACGAAGAATCGCCGTCGTACTGATCGCGTGTGGACAACAGCAGGATGATGCCGACGCCCCTCTCCAGGGACGGCGAGGTGCCGACGGTCTCTGCGGCTGGGACAGACGCGGACGGGCTGTCGGCGACGCCCGCCACACAGGTTTTAGGTATACCTAAAGATACTAAAGTCCTGTGGTGGTCACCGCCACCACCACTCGGGGAACGCAAGCCTTAATGCTGCCCTCCGGGTACGAACTACTGTCCGGGTCGGTGGTCTAGTCCGGTTATGACGGCTCCTTCACACGGAGCAGGTCGGCGGTTCAACTCCGCCCCGACCCATTACTTCGCTGCGACACTCGACGCTGAGCCACGCGTTCGCCGCCACCGCGCAAAACGTCACTTTTTCGATGGTTCGTGGTCGAACGGACAGGTTTAGACGCGTCACGTGACAACCAGCTGGTATGGTGAGTGTCGGATGACGAGCCACCGCCGGCTGCGGTCGTTGGAGAGTTGGGTTCCGGATGATATCGACCGCCTCGGGGCCTGGACGAACAGTGTGAACGCAGCGCTCGGCCTCGCAGTGGCGATCGTTGGCGTGGTGCTCGGCGGCCCACCACTCGAACGACTTGACACGATCCTCGTCGGCGGCGGACTCGCGGTCGTCAGTGCGTACAACCTCCATCGGATCGCCCACCACACCCTCGAACACCCGGATTTCGTTCGCGCCGCCGGGATCCTCAGCCTCTGGCTGGTCGTGTCCGCGGTGCGCATCGACGCCGCGACGCCCGGCGTGCTCACCGACGCGGCGCTGTGCATCGGCGTGCTGGTGTTCGCGGTGAGCGCCCTGGACTTCGTCGCGCAGTTCCGAGGCCGCCCCGGGAAATGCCGGTGGGCGCGCACGCACGGACCACGCGTGTCGGCCGCCGCCGTCGCCGCCGGTGACACGCTCCGGCGGTGGCACCGGTCGGCCACCAGCAGCATCCGGTTTTTCCTCTCGCGGGACGGCGTCCGGCTCAACACCGCCGCGATCCTCGTCGGCATCGTCGCCGGCCTCGGCGCGGTTGTCTTCCGCATCACCATCTTCGCCGCCCAGGCGGTGTTCTTCGGCGCGACGCTGAACCCGGGCGCGGTCAGCTTCGCCCCGATCCACGTGCCGAACCTGTTCGGCGCGCTGGCCCCCCTTGGCCCGCTCCGGTACGCGCTCGTGCCGGCGGTCGGCGGGCTGATCGTTGGCCTGGTGATCCGCCGCACCACCACCGCGATTCGCGGCCACGGCGTCCCCGAAGTGCTCGAATCGCTGATGGTCCACAACGGCCAGATCGACCCCAAGATCGCCGTGTACAAGACCGTCTCGTCGAGCATCGCGATCGCCAGCGGGGCGTCCCTCGGCCGGGAAGGCCCGATCGTGCAGATCGGGAGCGCCGCGGGATCGTACTTCGGGGCGTTCGTCCACTCCCGGTACACGCGCACGCTGGTCGCCGCCGGCGCGGGCAGCGGCATCGCGGCCACGTTCAACACCCCACTCGCGGGTGTGATGTTCGCGCTCGAAATCCTGCTCTCGGAGTACGCGCTCACCAACGTCGTCACCGTCGTGCTGAGCGCGGTCACGGCGACCGCCGTCGCGCGGTCGGTGCTGGCGTTCACTGCCGTGCCCGGCGTCCGCGAGTTCCTCGTGCCGATCACCTACCACATCGTCACGCCCTCCCTGGAGTTCCCCCTCTACGCCGGCCTCGGCGTGGTCGCCGCCGGCATCGGCGCTGCCGTCGTGCGGCTGCTGTACGCCTCCGAACACCTCTTTCAGGACCGCTGGGACCTGCCCGGCTACCTCACGCCGGCCATCGGCGGTGCCCTTCTCGGGGTGTCGGTCCTGCTCACGGCTGTGCTGCTCGACGCCTCGCCGCTGCAGAGCGCGACCTGGCTGTTCGGGGTCGGATACGGCACCATCCATTCCAGCATCGCCGGCGACCTCACGCTGCTGGTGCTGGTGGCGCTGGCGGTGCTGAAAGTCGTGGGGTTCTCGCTGTCCATCGGCAGCGGGAACTCCGGGGGCGTGTTCTCGCCGACCCTCTACGTCGGCGCGATGGCCGGCGGCGCGTTCGGCGTGCTCGTCAACGCCGCGTTCGCCGGCACAGCCAGCGCCGGCGCGTACGCGCTCGTCGGCACCGCCGGCGTGTTCGCCGCCACGGCCAGCGCGCCGCTCACCGCGACGCTCATCATCTTCGAACTCACCGGCCAGTACACGATCATCCTGCCGCTGCTGGCGGTGACCGTCATCGGCAGCGAGGTCGCACAAGGACTGCTTGACAACGGCACCATCTACACCGAGGCGCTGCGCGACAAGGGCATCACCGTCCAGGAGCGCCGCATCGGCAGCCTCGAAGACCTCGCCGCCAAGGACGTGATGTCCACGGACGTCGACACGGTCACCGTGGGGACCTCCGCCATGGACGCGCTGCGGGTCTTCCAGCAGCGCTCCCACCGCGGCCTCCCCATCGTCGACGCCGACGACACCGTCGCGGGCATGCTCGTGCGGTCCGACGTGGAGCCGCTGGTGACTGTCGCCGGAGACACCGCCGAGACGGTGGCGGTCTGTGCACGCGACGGCGGGCAATCCCCATCGACGGCGGTCGAGGAACTCGGCACCACGAACGTCGTTACTGCCACCCCGGACACCAACCTCCTCACGCTCGTCGACCGCATGGCGCGCGTCGACATCGGCCGCATCCCCATTGTCGACACCGACGGCTCGCTGGTCGGGATCGTCACCCGAACCGACGTGCTCGCGGCCTACGACCGCATCCCCATCGACGACGTCGGCGACCGACAGTGGGCGCTGCCGGACGCGGGGGCTTGACGCCACCGCCTACGCTTCGTCGTCGGTGGGCACGAACGGCTCGTGGGTTGCCCGCCAGCCGGCCGTGGTCGCCTCGACGTCCGCAACCGTATACAACTGGAGGTCCCGCTCCTGGTTCGTTCGCACGGGGACATCGTAGTTCACGGCGTCGTACCCCAGCGCGTCGTCGTCCGTCTCGGCGACGAACGCCCGGTGGGCAGCCAGGCGGTCGGCAGCGACCGCACGCGACAGCTCGGGGGTGGCGGTGATGCGGTCGGCGAACGCAGCCACCACCTCCGGGTCGGCGTCGACGCCCACGGAGTTGCGCCCGGCCACGGCGGCCGCGACGCTGGTCGTGCCCGTCCCCCAGAACGGATCCAGGACGGTGTCGCCGTACACCGAGTACATGTTGATGAGGCGGTACGGCAACGCGAACGGGAACGCCGCCGAGCGCTCCCGCAGCCCCGGCTCGGCGAGGTCTTGGCGGGCCCCGTTGAGGTCGGTCCACACGTCGGAAAACCAGTCGTTGCGCTCCTCCCAGAAGTACGCCGCCTCGTAGCGGCGGTCCGCGCCCGGCTCGAACCCGCGGCGCTCGCCGTTCCGGAACACCAGCAGGTGCTCGTGTTCCAGGGTCACGTAGGCGTTTGGCGGCACCATTCCCGACCCCATGAACTTCGCCGCGGAGTTCGTGGGCTTGCGCCACAGCACGCCCGGCAGCGGGTCGAACCCCAGATCCGCGAACGCGTTCGTGACGCGGGCGTGGTTGTCGTAGACGCGGAACCGGTCGACCGACCGCGTGGCGTCCCCGACGTTCACCACGGCGATCCCACCGGGGCGAAGCACGCGCTTGACTTCCCGCCACGCGTCGGCCAGCACCGCGTGCATGCGGTCGTGGGCGCGCTCGCCCGCACCGGCGTCCAGGGCCGCGCCGATTTCGGGGTCGAGATCGGTGAACACGGTGTCCCACATCTCGATCATCGGGTACGGCGGCGACGTCACGACGAGGTCCACGGCGTCGGCGGCCAGTGGCAGGTCGCGCGCATCCCCGACCGCGACACGGTGCGTGGTCTCATCCATCACGTCACGCGACTAGACCCGGCTACAAACCAGTTTCGACGGGGCGCGCGGACGCTACAGCAGCTCCTCGATATCGTCGGCGACCTCCTCGGGGGTGTCGCCGACGGGAACGCCCGCGTCGTTGAGCGCGCTGATCTTGGAGTCCGCGGTGCCGGTGCCGCTGCCGGAGACGATCGCGCCGGCGTGGCCCATGCGCTTGCCCGGCGGTGCGGTGCGGCCGGCGATGAACCCGGCGACCGGCGTGTCCATGTGCTCGTCGATGTACGCGGCCGCTGCCTCCTCGTCCTCGCCGCCGATCTCGCCGCACATCACGACGGCCTCGGTGTCGGGATCGGCCTCGAACAGTTCGAGGGCGTCGATGAAGTCCGTCCCGATGATCGGGTCGCCGCCGATGCCGATGGCGGTCGTCTGCCCGACGCCGCGCGCGGTCAGCGAATCCACGACCTGGTAGGTGAGCGTGCCCGACCGGGAGACGAGGCCGACGTTGCCCGCCTCGAAGATGTTGCCCGGCAGGATGCCGAGTTTCGCCTCGCCCGGCGTGATGATGCCCGGACAGTTCGGCCCGAGCAGGCGGGTGTCGACTTCCGAGAGGCGCTTGTACACTTTCGCCATGTCCTGGCTCGGAATGCCCTCGGTGATCGCGACCACGAGATCGAGGGGCGTATCGAGCGCCTCGAAGACCGCGTCCGCAGCGAACGCCGGCGGCACGAGGACCACGGAGGCGTCCGCGTTCTCGGCCACGACGGCCTGATTGACGGTGTCGTAGACGGGAACGCCGGCGACCTCCTGGCCGCCCTTCCCGGGCACCGCGCCCGCGACGACGTTGGTGCCGTACTCGATCATCTGTTCGGCGTGGAACTTCCCCTCCCCACCCGTGATGCCCTGCACCACGACGCGGGTGTCGTCATCGACTAGAATGCTCATTGGATGTCCTCCTCGTCGGCGTACTCGACGGCGCGCTGGACAGCGCCCTCGAGCGTTTCTTCGACGGTCACGAGGTCGTCGTTGAGGATCTCGCGGCCTTCAGCGGCGTTCGTGCCCGCGAGCCGGACGACGACCGGCGTCGGGATCTCGTCGAACTGTTCGAGCGCGCTGTTGATGCCCCTCGCGACCTCGTCGCCGCGAGTGATGCCGCCGAAAATGTTGAACACGACGCTGTCGACGTTCTCGTCGCTGAACACCATGTCCAGGGCGTTGGCGACGCGGTCGGCTTTCGCGCCGCCGCCGATGTCCAGGAAGTTCGCGGGCTGCCCGCCGTAGTAGTCCACGAGGTCAAGCGTCGTCATCACGAGCCCGGCCCCGTTGCCGATGATGCCCGTGTTGCCGTCCAAGCGGACGTAGTCGAAGCCGTACTCGTTGGCCTTGGCTTCGAGGTCGTCCTCGGCGGCGTCCTCTTCCATGTCGGCGAACGCCGGCTGGCGGAACAACGCGTCCTCGTCGAGTTTCATCACGGCGTCGGCGGCGACAACGTCGCGCTCGCTGGTCACCATCACGGGATTGATCTCGACCTCCGTGGCGTCGCTGTCCGCCCACAGATCGTAGACGCCCTGCACGATCTTCGCGACGTCCCCGGCGACGTCCTGCTCGATGCCCGCGTCGTAGACGGCGTTGCGGGCCTGATAGGCCTGCAGGCCGAACGAGGGATCGACGTGCTCGCGCACGATGTCCTCGGGGGCCTCCTCGGCGACGGATTCGATGTCGACGCCGCCGCGCTCGGAGACCATCACGACCGGCGCGCCCTCGCTGCGGTCCATGGTCACGCCGACGTACAACTCGTTGGTGAAGTCGACGGCCTCCTCGACGAGAACGCGATCAACCGTGTAGCCTTTGAGGTCCATGCCGAGAATCGACTCGGCGGCCTCGCGAGCCTCGGCCGTGTTCTCCGCGAGTTTGATGCCGCCGGCCTTTCCGCGGCCACCGACGTGTACCTGGGCCTTCACCGCGACGGGGTAGTCGAGGGCGTCTGCGACCTCGACGGCCTCGTCGACGGACGTTGCGAGCGCCGACTCCGGGGTCGGAATGCCCGCATCGGCGAAGACCTCCTTCGCCTGGTACTCGTGAAGCTTCATGCAGTCTGAACGCGAACCTCGCTCAGCATAAACCCCATCGGTCTCCGAATCCGGCGCGTGCTGCCGCTTCGACACGGGGTGCATACGTTTACAACGCGCGCCATCCATGTGGTGGGTATGCATGCCAACTTCGAGTGCGATGGCGACGTTGTGCTCGTGACCGGCGCGGTCGGCGCGCTCGGGAGCGCCGTCTGCCGGGCGTTCGCCGACGCCGGCGCAACCGTCTGTGGCACCGACGTGGTGGCCCCCGCGGAGAGCGACGACGCCGTGCCGACCCCCACGTTCGCGTCGTTCTACCAGGGCGATCTCACGGAGGACACGCAGGCCGCCCACGTCGTCTCAAGCACGGTCGCCGACCACGGCGGCCTCGACGCGCTCTGCAACGTCGCCGGGATGTGGCAGGGCGGCGACCAGATCCACGAAACGCCGGTGTCGGCGTTCGAGACGGTCCTGGACGTGAACCTGAAAACGATGTTCCTCGCGAGCGCGCACGCGATCCCACACCTCCAGGACAGCGATGGCACCATCGTCTCCGTCTCCGCGCGGGCCTCCCTAGAGGGCGGCCGGGGCGACGGTCCCTACCGGGCTGCGAAGGCCGGCGTCCGCCTGCTCACCGAAACCATCGCCGCCGAGAACCACGGCGCGGTGCGCGCCAACGCCGTCATGCCGTCGGTCATCGACACGCCCGCGAACCGCGAGATGCTGCCCGACGCCGACCACGACTCCTGGGTCGACCCCGATGCCATCGCTCGCGTCGTGCTCTCGCTGTGTTCGGACGCGACGCCGCCCACGAACGGGGCTGCGGTCCCAGTCTACGGCGACGCCTAACCGGACAGCAGAACGAACGGAGTTCGACCGCGCGTTACGCCGACGCGTTCGCGGTGGTGGTCGCGTTCGCGGTCGTGGGTGTCGTCGTCGACGGCTGGCTGGTCGCGGTCGTGGCGGCGTCACTGGCCCAGTCGGGCTGGGTGACTTCCGTCGACCCGATGTCGCTGAAGGTGTAGTTGACAGCCGTCGTCTGCGAGCGGTTCTGCTGTGCGAACGTGGTGTTCGACTGCAGCGAGGTCACCACGCCGTCGTCACGGATGTGCAGCGTCGCAGCCGCCGCCTCGACCGACTCGGGGTCGCGGTTCGCGAACGCCTGTGAGGACGTATTCAGGTCCGCCACGCCGTCGGCCTCGTAGACCGCGACCGTGTCGCCGTTCTCAGTGGTGGTGCCCGTGTACGTGAAGTTGAACAGGTCGATGAACGGCCGCACGATGCTGCTAGCGTACTGATCGGCGGTCGGCGCTCTCCCGGACGCGTCCCGGACCTGTGACCGGTTGCCGGCGGCGCGCCGCTCGTAGGCGGTGCCGTTGCCGTCGGTGTACACGGCGACCGTCTGGCCCCGCGGCGACTGCGTCCGCAGGAACAGCGCACCCGAGGCGGCGTTCCCACGGACCACGCCGGTGGTCTCGGCGCGCTGCGTGCTGTTTGCCAGCGACTGTGCGACCGTCGACTCCATCGTGTACGAGCCCGCGTCAGTGAGCGCGCTGGCGTGGGCGTCCACGACGGTCCCCGTGTCAAGGGGCGTCTGATAGATCTGGTCGCCGCTCGATGCGCCGTCGTCTGTCGCAGGGGCGGAGCCGCCGGCGCATCCGGCGACCGCGACAAGCGCCACAACCAACAGGGCAGCAAGTTGCCGTCGCATACCGGTGGTTCGCGTGTCACGGTGAAAACCCCTGTGGACGACACCGCGTCCGGCGCGCGCTCGGTCACACGAGTTATACGAAAACCCCGCCAACAGCCTCCAATGACCACCACGATCAAGGACAGCGTCCACGACCACATCGAAGTCACCGGCGTGGTCGCTGCGCTGCTCGACACGCCCCCGCTCCAGCGCCTGCGCAACGTCGCACAGCTGGGCACCGTCAGCCTCGTCTACCCGTCAGCCAACCACACCCGCTTCGAGCACTCCCTGGGCGTCTACCACCTCGCCGACCGCGCGCTCGACCACCTCGGGATCACGGGCCAGCGCGCCACCCGCGTTCGCGCCGCCGCCATCCTCCACGACATCGGCCACGGACCGTTCAGCCACAACGTCGAGGACGTGATCGAGCGCCACACCGGCAACCGCCACGACGACGTCCACGACCTCGTGGCGTCCGGCCAGGTGGCGTCGGTGCTGGCCGACCACGACATCCAGCCCGCGGAGATCGCCGCCCTCGTGGCCGGCGACGGCGAGCCACTGGCCCAACTGGTCGCCGGCGAGCTCGACGTCGACCGCATGGACTACCTGGTGCGGGACGCCCACCACACCGGCGTCCCCTACGGCACCATCGACCACGGACGACTCATCCGTGGGCTGACGTTCATCGACGGCGACCTCGTGCTCGGCGCGGGCAACGTGCAATCCGCCGAAAGCCTGCTGTTGGCGCGCGCGCTCATGAACCCGACCGTGTACAGCCACCACGTCGCCCGCATTTCGAAGTCGATGCTGCGGCGCGCGGCCGAAACGCTGCTCGCCACCACGGACGTGACCGCGCCGGCGCTGCGCCGCATGGACGACCACGACCTCGTGGCCGCGCTCCGCGCCCACGACGCCACCAGCCGGGTCGCCGCCCGGCTGTTCGAGCGCGACCTCTACAAGCGCGCGGTGTGGGCGGAACTCGGGGACGTCGACGACGACCTCGTCGGCGCGGACCACGACACCGTGCGGGAGTTCGAGCGCGCCATCGCCGCCGACGCCGGCGTCCCCGAGCGCGATGTCATCGTTGATGCGCCCAGCGAGCCCTCGATGCCGGAGTCCTCGACGGGTGTGCTGGTCAACGGCGAGGTGCGGCGGCTCCACGAGCAATCAACGCTCGTGACCGCGCTTCAGACCGCCCAGCGCGAGCAGTGGCGACTCGGCGTCTACACGCCGCGAGCGCACACCGACGCGGTCGGGCGGGCCACGGAGCGCGTGCTCGGGCTGGACCCCGACGACGGGCTCGTCACCGAGGTGAACGCGCCCGACGACTCACCGCCGGGGTTCTCGGAGTGACCACCCGACCGCCCTGTACACTTAACACAGCACCGTGAGAAGCACGACACGATGGGACGCTACGAGCGCATCCTCGTACCGACGGACGGGTCGAACGCGTCACAGGACGCCGTCGCGCACGCCGTCGATCTCGCCGTCGAGCACGACGCGACGGTTCACGCGTTGTACGTCGTGGACACTGCGAGCTACGCGGGGCTGCCCATGGACTCCTCCTGGGAGAGCGTGTCCGCGATGCTGAGCAGTGAGGGAACGAGCGCGCTCGATACCGTGACCGCGGCCGCAAACGACCGTGGTGTCGCCACCGAGCGCGAACTCCGGGACGGCAACCCCGCCATGGAGATCGTGACCTACGCCGACAACGCCGGCTGTGACCTGATCGTGATGGGGACCCATGGCCGCGGTGGGATCGACCGGCTGTTGCTGGGCAGCGTCACCGAGAAGGTGGTGCGATCGTCGTCGGTGCCGGTGCTCACCGTCAGCGGCGGGGACGAGTAACGCCCGTCAGGCGGGCCGCACGTGCTGGCAGTCGCCGGCATGCACGACGGTTGTCGACTCGCCACCAGTGGCAACCACGAGCGCGCCGTGAGCCGTGACATCGACGGCGCGACCGGTGATCGTGTTGTCGTCATCCTGGGTGATGCGCACGTGCTCGCCGAGCGTTGCTGCGCGCTCGCGCCACGCCGCCAGCGCCGCCTCCGGGCGGCCACGCAGGGCGTCGAACCGTTCGAGGACGCGCTGCACGAACACCCGTCGGTCCGTCTCGCCGGCCAGCGCGCGCACGCTCGTCGCGCCGGGCGCGAGCGCCGCCGGGTCGACGTTGACGTTCACGCCCAAGCCCACGACCACCCAGGACACGCGGCTGGCTTCGCCCTCCATCTCGGTGAGGATGCCCGCGAGCTTTCGGTTGCCGCGCGCGGCGGGTTCGCCGGGCACGACCACGTCGTTGGGCCACTTGATCGCGGCGTCAACGCCGGCTTCCCGGGCGGCGTCCGTGACCGCCACTGCGGCGGCGAACGTGAGCAGGGGCACGCGCGCCGGCGGCAGGTCCGGGCCGAGCACGAGACTCGCCCAGACGCCGCCTGCGGGCGACTCCCAGGATCGGTCCCGGCGACCGCGGCCACTCGTCTGCCGGGTTGCGAGCACGACCGTGTCGCGCGCGCCGTCGGCCGCACGCTCGCGGGCGCGGTCGTTCGTGCTGGGCAGGCTGTCGTGGTGTTCGATCGTGAACGGGGCGTCCAAGTCGACGCTGACCGCGAGCCCGCCGTAGTCGGGCACTCCGGCCAGCGTGTACCCGTCGTGGCCGCTGTCGATGGTGAAGCCGGCGTCGCGGAGTGCGTCGACGTGCTTCCAGACGGCGGCCCGGGAGACGCCGAGTTCGTCGGCCAGCGCCGGCCCGGGTGTGGGGCCGTCGGCCAACGCGTCGAGGACGGCGCGTCGGGTGTCGCTCATTGCCGGTGGTATCCGGCGTGTCCTGTTAAACCCGACTGGTTGAACGCCACACCGCACCGGAGGAGACTGTCCTAATCCGACACAATAACTCACTCATACCTTTTTTCGGTTTATTTATATCTGTTATGTTCAGATAAATTTAATTTTCAGCGGGTTGTTGATACAGATGTCGATGACTGACTCCAAGTTCACGCAGTACCTGTCGGATAACCCACGAATGATCGGCGCGCTGTTCACGATGCTGCTGTTCCTCTCGACAACAGGGACGGCGGCGGCAAGGCACCCTGTCGGGATTATCCAGGGGCCATAGCTGAGTAGAAAGCGTACTGAATCCGCTGTCTCGCTAAAGAAGACGCTTCAGCCGGTTTCTTCGATGGTCAGTTTGTCACTCCATGTCAGTGTTCCGTCGTAGAGAACTGGAAAGACCCCATGGTCGAAAAACGAGCGAAGATCTTCAGCAGCAACGTTGAACGTCCCGATGTGACCAGCGTTTAGATACGACGTGTCGTTCCCGGGAATGTACGGCGTGACGAGCGATCCCAGCGGCGTGTTCGTAGTCGGATAGCCGACCAGAGACACCTCGTAGCCGGCATCGGTTGCTGCCAGCTCAGCGAGCAGCGACACGCCACTCCGGCTCTGCACCACCTGCGCGGACCCATCGCCGACCGTGACGTACTGGTTCCCGAACGCCGTCACGTTGCGAGCGACTGATAGCCCTGCCAGCAGCGAGAACCCGTTGTTCAGCAGTCGCGCGATCGCGTGCCCGACCCGCACGGCGGCGTCGTTGTCGATGTCCGACACGGTGACGATGCCGCCCTGGCTTCCGCGATCAACCAGCGCGCGACCCTGCGCGTGCGACTGACAGGAGTTCAGCAGGAACGCGCGGACGCCGGTTGTGTCCAGGTCCCGGGCGTCGAGTCGCCCGTCCACACACTGGAAGCCGGTGGCGTCCGTGTGCCCGATGTAGTGGAGGAAGTCGACCGTCGACTCCAAGACCGTGGCGAGCTCGCTCGTGGACAGCTCGTGGCGCACCGAGATGTCGAACTCGAAGAAATCCCGCATCCCGTAGACGGCGCTGACGCAGTCCTCGGCGTCCATCGACGGGTCGTTGCAGACGACCACGACCCGGATCGGATCGCTGGCGAGTGCATCGCACGCGAGACTCGCCTGGTAGTCCGCAGCGGTGGCCTTGTTGGCACCCACTGGCACCCCGTCGGCGAGCCACACGTGCTCGATGGACTCCGTATCCGGCGGTACCACGACATCGTCCGCGTCGGCCGCCACGCGTGGCTGGTCGCGGTCCGGCTGTGACCTGCTCCGAAGGAACGAACTCACAGCCTCGGCTCCGTGCCCGGCGTCGGATGTCGTGTCCGGTTGTGCGTCGTGGACTCGGACGTTGGCGAGGTCATCCACGACGAACGGCAGCGCGGCGATGCGTCCGGGGTCCGGGGCAATGTCCGCGGTGACCGGCCACTGCGGACCGTGTGGCTCGGTGACCGCGAACGGCACACCCAGGTATGCCGCCAGCCGTTCGGCGGGCGGCGCGTCGTAGGCCGCCGACAGGTCGATGCCGAGGGTCGGCTCGATCGCGGTGCGTTCGTGCATCGACACCGAGTACAGCCCCTCCGTCCGGACGACACAATCCAGCAAGAACACGTGCTCCAGCAGAGTCTGCACCGCGTCGCCGAACCCACTGGCGGACGGGAACGGATACCGGACGCCGTCGAGCACGAGCGCGCGCTGTGCGCCCGGCTGCACCGTCGCCCCGAGATAGTACGCGAGCGTGCTCACCCGGTACAGGTCACCCCAGTCGAGCGGGATCTCGATGGCGATCCCGGTGTCCGGGGCGTCGAGGGTGGCGGGCGCGTCGAAGGCGTCACCGCGCTCCACGAGCGGTGGATGGCCCCGTAGCGTCGGGAACGACCGCTCCGGTGTGGTGGTTTTCAGCGCGGATCCGAACAGTGAGACCGCGCGCATGCCGTCCCGCACGTCGTCGGTGATGGTGATCGTGGCCTCGGGGGCCGTATGCAGCGACCGCGCGCCCAGGCGCACGGTGGCCGTGGCGTCGAAGCTGATGACCGTCGAGTCGTCGGTGCGGTGGATCTCGAAGGGGTCCGTTACAGCCAGTTGGAGCTTCATCGACCCGATGTCGACATCCAGGGCGTACGCTCCCTGCTCGGGATACGTCGCCGACTCCTGGTTGGTGGTTTTCCCGACGAGCGTCCGGTCTGGCTGCCACACGAACACGTCCACCAGTGCCGGCAGCGTGATCCGCGTCGTGTCGAAGGCAACCGCGCTATCGACGGGCAACGCGAACCCAGCATCACTGCTGGTGTGCCACGCCTCCGCATCCGGCTGCCGAGACAGTCCATGCCCCGAGCCGGTAGCGATAGGCGTTGGGGCCACCCGGGACTCGGTGTACAGCTCGAACTGGGCGTTCTCGATCCGGTCGTGAACACGCAGCCCGGTCGGGCTCGTGGTCGGCGTGAATGCTGGGTTCATGGTGCGGCCACGTGACACCGCACGGTTCGACTGCCGCCGCCACGGAGCGCGGCGTCAGCCGGCGGTGTCGTCGGTCGGGTCGTGTGGGAGTAGCAGACAGCCAGGCGACATAATGACTCCGGTCGCGGAACCGTCTAGTCGATGACCACCAGCACGTCGTCCATGTCGACGCTGTCGTCCTCGCTGACGGCGACCTGCGTGACCGTGCCACCGTGGGACGCCACGACGTCGTTCTCCATTTTCATCGCTTCCAGCACAACCAGCACGTCTCCTGCGTCGACCGCATCGCCCTCGGACACGGCCACGTCCAGGATCGTCCCCTGCATCTCCGCCGTGACCGTCTCGCCGTCGCCCTCAACGACCGTCTCGCCGTCGTCGGCTCCGCCCGCGGGCTCCGGCGGCCCGCCGCCGCCGGTGTCCGCTTCGGGGGCAGCGAACTGCGCCGCGCCGCGCTCCTCCAGGTTGACCTCGAAGCGCTTGCCGTTGACTTCCACCGTGAAATCCCGCTCCACCACGTTCTCATCGGCACTGCTCTCGGAGGCCGTCGTCGTCCCCCACTCCGCCTGGGCGTCACTGATCCGCGACTCCTCGATGTCGCGGTCGAGATACTTCGTCGTGTGCGTGCCCCCGACGAACGCGTCGTCGGTCAGCATCAGCCGATGGAACGGGATGATCGTCGGGATGCCCTCGATGTCGTACTCGGCGAGCGCGCGCCGGGACCGCGCCAGACACTCCTCGCGGTCGCTGCCGTGCACGATGAGCTTCGCGACCATCGAGTCGTAGTCGGTGACGAGATCGTCGCCCTGCCGGAGGCCGTCGTCGACGCGCACGCCGATGCCGCCCGGCGGGTCGTAGGTCTCCAACTCGCCGCCCGTGGCGGGCGCGAAGTCGTCGGCCGCGTTCTCCGCGTTGATGCGGTACTCGACGGCGTGGCCGTCCAGTGCCACGTCGTCCTGCTCGAAGGTGAGCTCGTCGTCGGATGCGATCTTGAGCTGCCACTTCACAATGTCGACGCCCGTGAGCGCCTCCGTGACGGTGTGCTCGACCTGAATCCGGGTGTTCACTTCGAGGAAGTAGAACTCCGTCTCCGGCCCGAGGAGGTCACCGGGCTCCCGCTCGGTGTCTTCCTCGACGAGGAACTCGAAGGTGCCTGCGTTGTAGTAGCCCGCGGCGTCGGCTCCACGCCGGGCCGCCGTCCCGATCTCCTCGCGAAGCTCGTCCGTGAGCGCGGGGCTCGGGCCTTCTTCGATGACTTTCTGGTGGCGGCGCTGCAGCGAACAGTCCCGCTCGCCGAGGTGCCGGACGTTCCCGTGGTGGTCCGCAAGGATCTGGACCTCGATGTGGCGGGGGTTCTCCAAGTAGCGCTCCAGATAGACGTTCGCGTTGTCGAAGTACGCCTCACCCTCACGCTCCGCCGACTCCAGTTGGTCTTCGGCCTCGTCGGCGCTGCGCACGATCTTCATGCCGCGGCCGCCACCACCGCCCTCGGCCTTGATAGCGATGGGGTAGCCGTGTTCCTCGCCGAACTCGTGGATGTCGGCGACGGACTCCACGGGGTCGGTGGTACCGGGGACGATGGGCACGTCGGCCTCCCGCATCGTCTTCCGGGCGCTGGTCTTCTCGCCGAGCTGGCGCATCGAGTCCGCGGACGGGCCGACCCACGTGACGCCGTCGGTGTCCTCGACTTTGCCCGCGAACTCGGCGTTCTCGGCGAGGAAGCCGTAGCCGGGGTGGATGGCGTCGGCCCCGGCCCGCGTGGCCGCGTCGATGATGGCGTCGTGGTCGAGATAGGAGTCCGCCGCGCGCGCCGGCCCGACGTTGTACGCCTCGTCGGCGTACCGCACGTGTCCGGCGTGCGCGTCGGCATCGCTGTACACAGCGACCGTGTCGACCCCGAGGTCGTCACACGCCCGCATCACACGCACCGCGATCTCGCCGCGGTTGGCAACGAGTACCTTCTCGAACATTCTTGATCGTTCGTTTCAGAGACGGCCTACTCATAGCTTCGGTTCTGGATCGGCCGCCAGCCCGCGCACAGAACACCCGCTTGGGCCGCCGCCTCGCCCGGAGCGACGGCCTAAAACCGGTCGCGACGCCCCGCCGCGCTCCACGCGTCGGTGGGCGCACCGTCGGGCACGCGCACCGAGCGCCCGCCCTGTTGTTCGACGCGGCCGGCGAACCGCCATTTCTCACCGGGCCACGTCGCCTCGTTGTCGTCGGCGGCTGCCGCGGCCGCCGCCATCGCGGCCAGGTGGCTCTGGACGGCCGCAGCGATGGCGGCGGCCTCCTCCTCGCTGGCGTCCTCGGGGATCGTCAGGTCCATCTCGGCGGGCATCACAGCGGGATGTTGCCGTGTTTCTTGTCCGGCGTCTCCTCGCGCTTGCTCGCCAGCATGTCGAGGTCGTCGATGAGCCGCGGTCGGGTCTCGGTCGGCTCGATGACGGCGTCGAGGTAGCCGCGGTCGGCGGCCGTGTATGGGTTGGCGAACTCCTCGCGGTACTCGTCGATGAGCTCTTGGCGCCGCGCCGCGGTGTCGTCGGCCGCTTCGAGTTCATCACTGTAGAGGACGTTCACCGCGCCCTTCGGCCCCATCACGGCGATCTCGGCGGTCGGCCACGCGTAGTTGACGTCCGCGCCGATGTGCTTGCTCGCCATCACGTCGTAGGCGCCGCCGTAGGCCTTCCGCGTGATGACCGTCATCAGGGGCACGCTCGCCTCGCTGAACGCGTACAGGAGCTTCGCGCCGTGCCGGATGATGCCGCCGTGCTCTTGGTCGGTGCCCGGCAGGAACCCGGGCACGTCCACGAGCGTCAGGATCGGGACGTTGAACGAGTCACAGAACCGCACGAACCGGCTGCCCTTCTCGGAGGCGTCGATGTCGAGGGTGCCGGCGTTCACGCGGGGCTGGTTCGCGACGATGCCGACCGACCGGCCGTCGAGTCGCGCGAACCCGACGACGATGTTCTTCGCGTAGTCCGCCTGCACCTCGAAAAACGACTGCTCGTCGACGACGCTGTCGACGACGTCGGTCATGTCGTAGGGCTTCCGTGGCTCGTCCGGGACGATGGTTTCGAGGGCGTCGTCGCGGCGCTCGGGGTCGTCGTAGGGCTCGACCCGTGGCGGGTCCTCGACGTTGTTCTGGGGGAGATACGAGAGCAGGCGCTTGATGTTGTCCAGGGCCGCCTCCTCGCTGTCGCAGGCGAAATGTGCGACCCCCGATTCGGCGGCGTGGGTGGTCGCGCCGCCGAGCTCCTCGAAGCCGACCTGCTCGCCGGTCACCGTCTCGATGACGTCCGGCCCGGTGATGAACATGTGGCTCGTGTCCTTCACCATGACGGTGAAATCCGTGATCGCCGGCGAGTAGACGGCACCGCCCGCACACGGCCCCATGATCGCCGAGATCTGGGGGACGACGCCGCTGGCCTTCTCGTTGCGGGTGAAGATCTCCGCGAACCCGCCCAGCGCGTCGACGCCCTCCTGGATGCGTGCGCCCGCCGAGTCGTTGAGCCCCACGACGGGCGCGCCGACCTCCATCGCGCGATCCATCACTTTCGTCACTTTCTCCGCGAACACCTCACCGAGGCTCCCCCCGAAGACGGTGAAGTCGTGGGCGAACACGAACGTCGTCCGGCCGTTGACGTCGCCGTAGCCGGTGACGACGCCGTCGCCGGGGAGCTTCGTTTCGTCCATGTCGAAGTTCGTGGAGCGGTGCGTGCGCAGCTGATCCAACTCGTTGAACGTGCCGTCGTCGAGGAAGTAGTCGATGCGCTCGCGAGCCGTCAGCTTCCCCTTCTCGTGTTGGGACTCGATGCGAGCCTCTCCGCCGCCGAGGAGTGCGCGCTCGGTCTGCTCGCGCAAGTCCTCGATGCGCTCTTCCATCGTCATTTGATTAGGAGGGTTCCGCAACCGGCGGCAAAAGGATTCCGAGACGGCGACAGCCCAGGACGGCGCTGTCAGGCGACGGACGCCGGCCGCCGCAGCCCCAGAAACGACACCACCGCGATGACGACGCTCAGTCCCGCGAACAGTCGCGGCTGGCTGATGGTGACCCCCCACAGCTCGACGGCCGTGATCGAGACGCCGAGCGCGGCGGCGATCCCGGAGACGAGCGTGAAAATCAGGAACACCGGGATCACCACGCCGACCGCGTACAGCCACGGCGTCGACAACGCGGACGCGACAGCGCCCGCGCCGAGCTCGTACTCGGTGACGGCGTTCTGCCCGACGACCCACCCGGTGAACAGCAGGAACCCGATGAGGCCGGCGGTCATCAGGAGGTCCACCAGGGTGCCCGCGACGAAGTCAAAGAGCCCGGGCGAGAGCGCGGTTGCGCTCCCAGTGACGGTGAACACGCCCACGAACAGCGCGGTCGCGCGGCGGCGTGAGACGCCGTACTCGTCGACCAGGAACGACACCGGGAGTTCGAGCATCGAGATCGACGAGGAGATGGCGGCCAGGGAGACGACCGCGAAAAACACCGCGCCGACGGCCCGCCCGTAGGGGACCGCAACGAACGCGTTGGCGAGGCCAACGAACAGCGCGCCGGGACCGCCAGTGCCGGCGTCGCCGACGAGCGCGAACAACAGCGGGAACACCACGAGTCCAGCGAGCACACCGATGCAGGTGTTGAGAACGGCGATCGCCGCGCCGTCGGCGGCCAGCGACCGCTCCTCGTCGAGGTACGACGCGTAGGTGATCATCGTTCCGGAGCCAAGCGAGAGCGTGAACAGCGCCTGGCCGGCGGCGGCAGGCAGGATCCCAAGCAGGTCGGCTTCAAGCAGTTCGACGTCCGGCGACAGGTAGAACGCGAGACCGGCACCCGCGCCGTCGAGCGTGCTCGCCCAGGCGGCGAGCACGATCAAAAGCACCACCACAGCCGGCATCATGAGCTTGGTTGCGTTCTCGATCCCGCGTTTGATCCCGCGTACTACGATGAGCCCGGTGATCGCGAGGAACAACAGATGGAAGCCAACGGCGTCAAGCCCGTAGCTCACCGTGGCGAAGTACTGGCCGGGGTTCGAGAAGTACGCGCCGGTCAGGCTGGCCCCGAAGTACCGCAGGATCCACCCGCCGACAACGCTGTAAAAGGAGAGCAACACGACCGCGATGACGACCGAGAGGTGTCCGAACACCCGCCACAGCGTGGAGTCCGACAGCGAGGAGAACGCGCCGACGGGGCTTCGACGGCTCCGCCGCCCGATCACGAACTCCGCCAGCAGGCCGGGCACGCCAACACACAGTACAACGCCGAGATACACCAGGAGGAACGCCGCGCCGCCGTTTTCGCTCGTCATCCACGGGAACCGCCAGAGGTTCCCCAGGCCGACCGCGGAGCCGACGGCGGCCATGATGAATCCGAGCCGGGAGTGCCACACATCTCGTGCCATTGCAACGCAGTAACAAACCACCCCATTTCAGGGTTACGACCGTCGATCCGTCAGACCGCGAGGAACGCGCGGTAAACAGCCTGAAAAACCGTTATGGAACTTCGAATCGACTGCAAAAATCCGGGTTCACTGAGAGATCCTAGACGAACGGGATCGCCGGCGCGGCGTAGATGTCCGTCACACCCAAGTAGAGTGTCACGAACACGCCGATGAGAACGTAGGTGCGGACCGACCACAGCCACGCGGTGGCGAACGTGGTCCCGGTGCCCGATCCCTTCTTGATCTCGTCGACCGCGGCGGGGCCGTACACCCACCCGACGAACACCACACCGAGCAGCACCGACAGCGGCAACAACACGCCGTAGGCCAGCGAGTCAAACCAGTCCAGCCAGGCGGTGTTCCACGCCGACAGCGTGCCCAGCGCGAACAACACGCCCCCGAAGCTGAACGCGGTCGCGGGCCGGCTGTAGCCGTAGTTGTCGACGACGTAGGCGGTGACGACCTCCAGGAGGCTGATCGCCGAGGACAGCGCGGCAACCAACACCACGCCGAAGAACAGCACCCCGAGCACGCGCCCCGCCACGCCGAGCGTGGCGAACGCCTGTGCGACGGAGATGAACAGCGCGCCGGCACCGCCGCCGGCCGCGGCATCCGGAACCGTGCCGAACTGCACGAACAGCAGCGGGATCACAACCAGCCCCGCGAGCAGCCCCACGGAGGTGTTCAACACGACGATGAGGCCGCCGTCGGCGAACAGGCTGTCGTCGTCGCCCAGGTAGGAGGCGTACGTGATCATCGCGCCCATCCCCAGCGACAGCGAGAAGAACGCCTGGCTGACGGCGTACGGGACGATGCTCCCGATGTTGTCGGCGATGAACCCGAAGTCAGGGGAGAGGTAGAACTCGTAGGCTGCGCCCACACCATTGAGGGTGGACGCGTACACCGCGAGGCCGACGAGCATCACGAGGATCGACGGCACCATCAGCTTCGTGGCTTTCTCGATGCCGTCCTCGATGCCGAACGCCACGATGCCGGCCGTGGCGGCCATGAACGCGCCGTGGAACGCCACCGCCTCCCACCCCATCGAGACGCTCCCGAAGTACGCCGCGGGCGCGGCGAAGTACGCCCCGGTGGCGCTGCCCAGCAGGTATCGCGTGACCCAGCCGCCGACGACGCTGTAGTACGACAGGATCCACAGCCCCGTGAGCAGCCCCATCGCCCCCACGATCGTCCACGCCGGGTGGTCGAGCCGGTCGAACGCCTCGACGGCGTTGAGGTTCGCGCGCCGCCCGATGACGAACTCACCGAGGATGGCGGGCAACCCCAACAGGAGCGCGGCTACCAGGTAGACAACGACGAACGCCGCGCCGCCCTCGGTCGCTGTCTTGAACGGGAACTGCCAGATGTTCCCCAGGCCGACTGCGCTCCCAACGGCGGCCAGAATGAATCCCAGTCTGGATGCCCATGTCTCACGTTCTGCCATGTTGTACCACGCCGTATCAGGACACGGTACAAAAGCGACACGGCTGCGACGGAGTTTGGTACCATACAACGAGTTATTATTTACAGCGTCGAGCGGGAGAGAGCGCCCTGGCCCGAAACGACATCGACAAGCGAGAACGGGCCGCTGGGCGGCTGACGTAGTGGGTTGTGTCGATCCCCCGCGACTGACCGCCGGGGCACCGCCAGGGCCGTGGGGTGATCTCGACCCAGTGTTTATGTGCACACCGGCGAACGTCCTGGTGGTGACCGTGACCGTCGACGCACTAGTGGCAGCGCCACTCGACAGCCGGATCGTCCGCATCGCGGTTGCGGTGGCACTGGGGTTGTTCTTGGGGCTGGAACGCGAGTGGGCCCAGAAGGCCGCCGGCATCCGGACGTTCGCGCTCGTGAGCGTGCTGGGTGCCATCTTCACGATGGTCGACACCGAGCGCTGCGCGGCGGCCGGAGGCGCGTGCCCGCCGGTCCTGGGCGGCGTCGGCGCGGTGTTCGTGATCGTGCTCACCGGTGTGTTGATGGTCTCCGGGCTGCGGTCGTCGGAGGGCACCCTACACCTCACGACGGCCGTGAGCATGCTCGTCGCGTACGGCATCGGCGTGCTGGCGGCGCTGGGCGCGGTCCTGCCGGCGACTGTCGTCGCAGTCACGAGTTCGATCCTGCTGGTGTTCAAGCGCGAACTCCACGGCTTCGCGTGGGGGTTGTCCCGGGAAGAACTCCGCTCAACCACGGAGTTCGCGATCCTGGCGTTCGTCGTGTATCCGGTGTTGCCCACCGGCGCGATGACCGTGGGACGGGGCGGGTGGGTGGTCGAGATCGAGCCTCGCGTGGTCTGGTCGATGGTGGTGTTCGTGGCGGCCATCGGCATCGTGAACTACGTCGTCGTGCAGGCGTACGGCGGCTGCGGGATCGCTGTCACCGGCTTCTTCGGTGGGTTGGCGTCCTCGACGGCGGTCGTCGGCACACTGCTCGATCACGTGGACGCGCACGCCGACGCGACACGGTACGCCGTCGCGGGGGTGCTGTTGGCGAACGCGGCGATGGCGCTCCGCAACCTCCTCATCGTCGTGGTGTTCACCGCGTCGGCCGGCGTCCTCGTCACGGGGACGCTGCCGCTGGCGGTCATCGTCACCGGCAGCATCGCCATCGCGGCCGTGACCGCCGACTGGTCGCAGTCGGTGTCCATGGATCTCGACACGCCGTTCTCGATGCGGAACGCCCTCGGGTTCGGCGCGATGTTCCTCGTCGTGGTCGTGGCCGGCGGGCTCGCGGAGACCCAGTTCGGGTCCGCCGGGCTGCTCGTCACCGCGGTCGTCTCCGGGCTCGTGTCCAGCGCCGGCGCGACCACGTCGGCGGTCGTGCTCTACCGCACCAACGCCGTCGACGCCGACACAGCGGCGATCGCGGTGTTGTTGGCGACCGCCAGCTCCATCGGCGTGAAAGCGGGGCTGTCGGCGACCAGCGCTAACCGGACGTTCGCGGCCCGCGTCGTCGCGTACAGCGCCGGGCTATTGGTCGTCGGTGGCGGCGCTGCGGTCGTGCTGGCAGCCTAACGACGACCAATCACGGCGTCCGACGCCGTTCCCGGGGAGTGTCTGGCCGTGAGATACGCGTCCGGTGCACGTGGGACATGTCGGCGTGGCTGGAACGAACGACTTTTATTTGGGGCGGTGCCAACTGTGTGCATGGACCGTGAAACAGCCGAGCCTGACGTCCGGAGCATGCCCGGCGAGAAGGCCGCGGAATGGGTGAACTTCCACCACAATCACGCCGCCCCCTCCACGTACGTCTACGACTTCGTGTGGGACATCACCGAGGACGCCATCGGGCCGTTCTGCACGGACGTCGACGGCAACGTCCTCATGGACTTCACCAGCCACGTTGCCGCCGCGCCGTTCGGCTACAACAACCCCAAGATCATGGACCGCCTGGAGTCGTTCGACCTCGTCGACCCCCTCAAGATGGCGGGCCAGGACTTCTACGCTGGCGGCGGCACCGATCCCGAGTCGCCCGAGATCCCGACCGCGACACAGCTGCTCGACCGGCTCACCGACATCACCGCACACTACGATCTGGACACGGTGTTCCTCTCGAACACGGGCGCTGAAGCCGTCGAGAACGCCATCAAGATCTGTTACAACAACGGCGGCCACCGCGCGCTCACGTTCGACGGCGCGTTCCACGGGCGCACGCTCGGCGCGCTGTCGCTGAACCGATCGAAAGCCATCCACCGGAAGGGCTTCCCCGAGATCGGGGGCGTCGTCTCGGTGCCGTACTGCACCTGCGAGGGCGAGTGCTCGTGTGGCTGGAAGACCAACGGCCCCGGCGGGAACGTGGCCGCTGACAAGCTCCACCACGACCGCGGCGTCATCGACCCCGAAGAGGTGGCGTACCTCATCATGGAACCCCAGCAGGGCGAGGGCGGCTACCGGGTCCCCAACGACGACTTCATCGCCGACATCGCCGACATCCAGCGGACCCACGACATCCCCGTCATCAGCGACGAGATCCAGGCGGGACTGGGCCGCACCGGCGAACTCTGGGGGATCGACCACACCGAGATCGAACCGGATGTCATCACCTCCGCGAAGGGGCTGCGCGTCGGCGCAACGGTCGCCAACGAGGACCTCTTCCCCAGCGAGACCGGCCGCCTCTCCTCGACGTGGGGCGCCGGGGACATTGTCGCCGCCGCGCAGGGCGTTGCGACCATCGACGCCATCACCAGCGACGGCCTCCTCGATCACGTCGTGGCCCGCGGCGAGCAGACCACCGACCGACTCCACGACGCCGATCCCGACTTCGTCACGGACGTGCGCGGCCGCGGCCTGATGCTGGCCGTCGAGTTCGACACCAAGAAGCGCCGCGAAGCGGTCGTGAACGCCTGCGTCAAGCGTGGCCTCCTCGTGTTGGGCTGTGGCCACAAGACGGTGCGACTACTGCCGCCGCTCGACGTCACCGAGCGCGAGATCGACATCGCGGTCGACATCCTCCTGGAGGCGCTCGACGACCCCGACGTTCGCCACGCCGGCACCTCGAAGGTCGAAGGCGAACCCACTGCGTAACGCTCACTCCGAGCGCGCAGCCGTCGACGCCGACTCGTCGTGCACGTCGAACGTCGACACCAACCCCTGCAGCCGGTCCGCCTGCTCGCGCAGCGCGGCCGTGTTTTCGCTGATCGTCGCCGCCGCGGTGGTCTGCTGTTCGGCCGCCGTGGAGGCCTGCTGTGCGTCGGCGGCGGTCGCCGTGCTGATGTCACTGACCTCCGCGATCATCGACACCGCCTCCTCGGTGCTGGCGGCCTGATCGTCGGTGGTGGTGCTGATCTCCTGGACACCGGTGTCGGTCTCCTCGGCGTTCTCGGCCACGGTCCCGAACGCGTCGACGACCGCGTCCACCGCTGAGATCGCGTCCTGCACGCTCTCGTCCGCGGTCCGGGCTTCGGTGACCGTGGCCTGCATCTGCGCGTCGATGTCGGCGACCAGCGCCTCGATGTCGCCGGCCGACGCCCGCGTCTCCTCCGCGAGGTCCTTGACTTCGTCAGCAACGACCGCGAAGCCGTCGCCGCTCTTGTCGGCGCGGGCGGCCTCGATGTTGGCGTTCAACGCCAGCATGTTCGTCTGCTCGGCGACGTCGCTGATGAGGTCGACGATCTCACTGATCTCCGCGAGCTGGTCGTCGAGGGCCTCGACGTTCTGCACCGTCGACTCCACGGCCGACTGCACCGTCCGGGAGTCCGCGATCGCCTGCTCGGCGGTCTGCTCGCCGTCGCCGGCGACCGCCGCGGTCTCGTGCGAGCGCTCCGCGACCGAATCGGCGGACGCCGCCACCTCCTCGATGGCCGCCGACAGGTCGGTCATCTCCCCGGACACCGTCTCCAGTTTCTCGCGCTGCTCGTCGGCCCCGGCGGCGATCTCTTGGACCGTCTCGCTCACCTGGCCGCTGGCGTCCTCGATCTCGACGACGCCCGCATCGGCGTCCTCGCTGGCGGCCGCGACGTCGCTGGCGACCGCCTGGATCTCCCGGATCGTGGTCTCCGTTTCGTCGAGCATCTCGTTGAACGACGCCGCGATCGCCGCCATGGCGTCGTTTTCGACGTCGGGATCGAGGCGCACGCTGAGATCACCGTCGGCGGCCCGCGCCATCGCAGCCCCGTACGTGTTGGCGGTCGCTTCGAGGCGCTCGTTCAGGGCCGCGACCTCCCGCTGTTGGGCTTCGGCGGCCTCGCGTGCCTCCTCGGCGTCGGCTTTCAGCCGCTTCGCTTCGGCCTTTTCGGCCTCGATCTCCGCCTGGCGGGCTTCGAGGTCTTCGACCTGCTGGGCCTTTTGCCGGGCTTCCTCCAGGCGCTTCTGGGAGGCCTCCCGCGAGCGCTCGGTGGAGTACCAGTTGGCCATCAGTGCGCCCGCCAACAGCAACACGAACGCGCCGTGGATGCCACCCCACACCCACGGGTTGTTGATCGCGGCGGTGTGGTTGTAGACGCGCTCGGCGTTGATCATCCCGAAGACACCGTGCGTGAACACGACGTACACCAGTCCAAGCGCGAACGGCAGCCAGTCCTCGTAGACCGCGATGACGGCCATCCCGACGAAGAAATGGAAGTGCGCTTCGATGAACCCGCCGGAGAACTGCACGAGCACCACCGAGGACGCCAGCACGGCCGTCGAGGCCAGCGCCGTGCGTCCCCGCCGGGACACCGACGGGATCGACGCAAGCCCGACCAGCGCCCCCACGATACCCAGCTCCGCCGCGATGAGTATGCCCGGTGTCGGCGGGATCGTCGCGCCCGTGACTGCGGACTCGGTCCCCTCGTAGAGCCCGAGCGCAAGCAACAGCGGGATGTGCGCCAGCACGAACACGCGAACGTTGCGGTGGCGACGCCGCCACGCCGCCGCCGGGATCGACTCCCCCGTCGGCGTGTATTCGAGATACGTCTTGACCGCTGCAGCCAGTCCGCCGGTCGTCTCAGCGCTGCCGCCGCCGCGTGCGGATTCCCCCATGAACACCCTCAGGTGGCGGAGTTCAAAAAGCGCATTGCTGTCCTGTCACACTCAGGCATGCGCGCTCAGAACCGATACGGCCGGTCCTGGGTGTCGTTGTCGTCGGGTGCCTGGTAGCCACCGGCCACGAGGTCGTCGTACGCCATTCCGGAGAGGTATTCGTCGTACGTGGTGTCGTACGCGCCCCGGAGGTGGAAGTCGAGTCGCCCGGTCTCGGTCAGCGACTGGAACAGCGCGTGGACGGCGCGCCGCACCAGCTCGTCGGTGTCGGCGTCCAGCGCCGCCGCCAGCATCGCCAACTCCTGGGTGGTCTCCCGATCCAGGAACGCGTAGTCGTCGAGGGTTGTGGCCGCGTGCTCGACGTCTGTCTGTAAGTCGTCAAGTCCCATACGGCCGTCGAACGTGCCGGTGGACATACGCGTTTCGGCAGCGCCGTGCGCCGCCGAACCATCATCCCCAAGACGGCCGCCCGCCAACGCCCCCCCATGACGACAGGGGACGGGAGCGACCGCGCGGGCGCGACTGGGCCGGCCGACACCACAGCCCTCCAGACGGCACTCGTCGACTGGTACACCGACTCCCACCGGTCGTTCCCGTGGCGGGAGACCACCGACCCCTACGAGATCCTGGTCTCGGAGGTGATGAGCCAGCAGACCCAGCTCTCCCGGGTGATCGACGCGTGGCGGGCGTTCCTCGATCGGTGGCCGACCACCGCCGCGTTGGCGGCCGCCGACCGCAGCGACGTGGTCGGGTTCTGGTCCGCACACAGCCTCGGGTACAACAACCGCGCCACCCACCTCCACGAGGCCGCCCAACAGGTCGAAACCGACTACGACGGCGCGATCCCGCGGACGCCCGCGGAGCTCTCGGAGCTCATGGGCGTCGGCCCGTACACCGCCAACGCCGTGGCGTCGTTCGCGTTCAACGCCGGCAACGCGGTCGTGGACACGAACGTCAAGCGCGTGCTCTACCGCGCGTTCGAGGGGATCCGCGACGACGACGACCCGGATTACCGGCCGCTGGCCAACGAGTTGCTGCCCGACGGCACGTCCCGCGTGTGGAACAACGCCGTGATGGAACTGGGGGCGGTCGCCTGCCAGCAGACCCCGCGCTGTGACGAGGCGGAGTGCCCGCTGCGGGAGTGGTGTCACGCCTACCAAACCGGGGATTTCACCGCGCCGGATGTGCCCACCCAGCCGAGCTTCGAGGGGAGTCGCCGGCAGTTCCGGGGGCGGATCGTTCGGTTGCTCGGCGAGCACGACGAGATGGAACTGGACGCGCTCGGCCATCGGGTTCGCGTGGATTACACGCCCGACGGCGAGTACGGCCGCGAGTGGCTGCGCGGCCTGTTGTCGGATCTCGCCGACGACGGGCTCGTCCGGACCGAGTACCGGGGCGAGCGGACGGTCGTCCGCCTCGAATAGCCCGGCCCCGATCGGGCTGTGCCGCGCAGCCGCCGACCCACACCGCTTTTGATCCCGCCGTGCCAACACGCCCCATATGGAACACAACGTCGGCCCCATGGACGCACTGGCACGACTGCTCGGCGGCGCAGTGCTGGGCAGCGCCGCGCTGGCGACCCTGGCCGGCTACGGCGGCGGCCCCTCGGCGCTGACCCCAGCCCTCGGCGTGGGGGCGCTGTTGTTGCTCGCCAGCGGCGCGATGAACACGTGTGGCGTGTACCGCGTGCTCGGCGTGGACACCACGTGAGCCGCCACCCAGTGGGTTACGCCGCGCCGTCGTCGTCGGTCTCCCGCACCGTCAACACGGGCACGTCACTGGTTCGCACGACGCGCTCGGTGACACTCCCCAGGAGCGCACGACCCAGGCCGCGGCGGCCATGGGTCCCCATCACCACGGTGTCGATGCCCTCGTCGTCGACGTACGCTTGAATCGTCTCGAACACGCCGCCGTGGAGCACGACGCCCATCGCCACCACGCCCGCGTCCTCGGCGCGCGCCACCGCGTCGTCGACGACGCGCTCGCCCTCGCGCTCAAGCGGATCGGTGACGGCGTCCTCGAAGGTGACCGTGCTGTATTCGGTGGTGTCGGCGACGTACAGCACGTGGAGGGTGGCGTTGTACTTCGACGCGAGGTCGATGGCGTTGGCGACCGCGGCGTCGGCGGCGTCGCTGCCGTCGGTCGGCAGGAGGATGTCATCGTACATGCGTCCCCATTGTCACCCCGCCCCCTAAAAAAGCGTGCAGACGGCGCGCCGACTGCGGAGGTGGCGAAAAGCAAGCGTTTTCCTCCAGCCACCCGCTGGCTGTGGCATGCACGCCATCACGAACTCCGGGTGGGTGGAGGTGATCACGGGGTCGATGTTCTCGGGGAAAACCGAGGAGTTGTTGCGGCGACTGCGGCGCGCGGAGATCGCGGGCCAAGACGTCGCGGCGGTCACGCCCGCCGTCGACGACCGGTACGGCGAGGCGACGCTGGGCTCGCACGCCGGCCGGTCGTGGGCGGCAACGGTCGTCGAACCCACCGCCGAGGGCGTCGCGTCGATCCCCACGCTGCTCAACGGCGAGCAGGTGGTCGCCATCGACGAAGCCAACTTCTTCCCGGCCGAACTCGTCGACGTCTGCCAGGAGCTCGCGGCGGACGGACGTCGGGTGGTGCTGTCGGGCACCGATCAGACGTTCCGCGGGGAGCCCTTCGAGCCGGTGCCACAGCTGATGGCGATCGCCGAATACGTCGACAAGATGCGCGCGATCTGCATGCAGTGTGGGGAACCGGCCACCCGCAACCAGCGCCTCATCGAGGGCGAGCCCGCCCACTACGACGACCCCACCGTCATGGTCGGCGCCGAGGAGACCTACGAGGCGCGGTGCCGGAACTGCCATGTCGTGCGCCGTGAGTAACCCATGACGACCTGGGTGGAACCGGAGGGTGGCCGTGAGCGTGGCCCGCTCGGGCTCGCGAAGTCGTTCACGCAGGTCCTCCTGAATCCGGTGTCGTTCTTCGACGAGGCGGTGTCGCCGGGCGACCAGGCCCCGGGGCTCGTGTTCGCGATGGTTGTCGTCGGAGTCGTGGCCGCCACCGAACTCGCGGCCACGCCCAGCGACGCGTTGGCGTTCCCGACCGCCGACTGGCTGGCCGCCGTGCTCACCGTGGCGCTCGTCGTGTTACTGGTCACGCCGGCGGCGGTGCACGCGCTGTCGGCGATTCAGACGCTCTGTCTCGTGATCGCGACGATCTCGGAGTCCCGGGGCGGCGTCAGTGAAACCGTCCAACTGATCGCGTACGCGGCGGCCCCGTGCGTGGTCACCGGTCTGGGCGTGCCGGTGCTCACGCTGCTCGCGGGGGTGTGGGCGTGGTGCCTGCTGGTCGTCGGGACGAGCGTCGTCCACGAGATCTCGCTCCCACGGGCGGTGATCGCCGCCGCTGTGCCGGGCGTGCTGGCGTTCGGTGCCGGGTTCGGTGCCATCCCCGCCGGCGAGCAGGTCATCCACGCGGCAGGGCTCGCATTTTAGACGCGCCGGCGACAACGGTGTGTGTGCTGAACATCACGCTCTCGGAGTTCATGGTGGAGCTGAAAGACGGCTCGATCAAGAACGTCGGCCCCACGAACAAACACGCCGACGCGAAGCTCTTCGACGTCGACGACGCGACCGCCCGCGAGTTCGGTGACAAACGCGTCAAGCTCGTCTTCGAGGACGACTCCGGCAACGAGGTCCAGGTGGCGCTGTTTCCCGAACAGGTCGCCGCGCTCGCCGACGACATCGACGCGCTCACGGCCGACAGCCCGGTGTTCGAGTGACCGGCGCGGTTTCGATAATCGTTTAGGGCAGCGCCCGCTTCTTCGATGCAAATGGCTACTTGTATCGTCTGCGGCTCCTCTACGGACGGCCACATCTGCGCCACCCACGAAGAGGACGTCGTGTTCGATTTCCGTGGTGACTCACCAGACCAACTCACCCCCGGCCGGTTCTACCGCGGGACCGTCGACGGGTTCGCCGAGTTCGGCGTGTTCGTCGACGTCGGCGGCACCGTTACGGGCCTCCTGCATCGTTCGGAGGTCCCCGGTCGCGTTGACTCCCTGGCGTGGGATGTCGGCGACGACGTGTTCGTGCAAGTGACCGACGTCCACGACAACGGCAACATCGACCTGGGGTGGTCGATCCGGGAGTCGATGCGTGACTTCCGCGGCGAGCTCGTCCACGACCCGGCGAACGACTCGGACGCCGCGCTCCCCGCCGACGACGAGGCGGACAGCGACACAACTGACGACGGCGACACCACCGACGACTCACGGGACGCGGAGACCGCCGACGGCGGGAAACGCGTCTCCGACGCGGACGCCACGACCGAGCGCGCCGCGGACGCCAGCTTCGAGTTCAGCGGCGCGGACGACGACGACACCGACCACGAGACGGTGCGCGTCGACGCCCTCGACGACCACGTCGACGACGCGGTCACCGTCGAAGGGGAGATCACGGCCGCCCGCCAGACCAGCGGCCCGACGGTGTTCGAGTTGACCGACGAAACCGGCGCTGTCGACGCCGCCGCGTTCGTCGAGGCCGGCGTTCGCGCATACCCCGAGATCGAACCCGGAGCCGTCGTGCAGCTCACGGGCACCGTCGAGCGCCGGCGCGGCGACCTCCAAGTGGAGACCGAGGCCGTCACCGAGCTCACCGGCGACCGCGCCGACGAGGTCCGCAACCGCATGGACGCCGCCCTCGACGACCGCGCAGCGCCCGCCACCACCGCGTTGCTTGCGCCCGACGACGACGCCGTGGCCGCGGTCCACGACGACATCGTGGACGCCGCGACCGCGGTTCGGCGCGCCGTCATCGACGCCCGACCGGTCATCGTCCGCCACCCCACGACCGTCGAGGGGTACGTCGCCGGCACCGCCATCGAGCGCGCGCTGCTGCCGCTGATCCGCGACGAGCACGCCCGCGAGGACGCCGAATACCATTACGTCGACCGCCGCCCCCTCGACGACGCCTTCTACACCATCGACGACGCGACCGGCGACGTGACGAGCATGCTCGAGGCGGCCCACCGCCACGACGAGAAACACCCACTGTTCGTGTTCGTGGGCACTGGCTCCACGACCGAGTCCACGGACGCCCTGGACCTCCTGGACATCTACGACGCCGACACCGTGGTCGTCGACGGCGGGTACGCCGACGACGCCGCCGGGATGGACGTGCTCGTCTCCCCGACCGCGGCCGGCGAGCAGCCCGTGAACACGGGCGCGCTGGGCGCGCAACTCGCCGCCGTCATCAACGACGACGTGCGCGAGGACCTCGCCCACCTGCCGGCGGTCGCGTACTGGACGGACCTCCCGGCCGCGTACGCGGACCTCGCGGCGGACGCCAGCTACGACAGCGACGCCCGCGAAGCGCTCCGTGACGCCGTCGCCCTGGAGGCGTTCTATCAGTCCTACGAGGACAAACGCGAGCTCATCGCCGACCTCCTCTGGGGGGACGCCGACGACGACCTCGCGGACCACATCGCCACGCAGTTCCGGGACCGGCTGGCGACCGAGCTGTCGACCGCCGAGCCGCATCTGTCGACACGCCACCACGACGGCGTCGCGTTCGAGACGCTCGACGTGGGCGCCTACACACACCAGTACGACTTCCCGCCGGTCGACCTGCTGTTGGACGCGTTGCACCGCCGCGCGGACAGCACCGACGTGTTGCTCGGTGCCGGCGAGGACGCGCTGCGGGTGCGCAGCGACGACGCCGTCGACGTGCACGCGGTCGTCGACGCCATCGACGACGACCTGACCACCACCGCGGGTGTGACCGCTCGCGGGGCGCGAGACGGCCGCATCGAGTTCCTGGCCGGAGAGCGCGACGCCGTCCTGGACGCGGTCGTCGACGCCATCGCGGCCCAGCTGGCGTAACGCCCCGAACGACACGCTTTTTCGCCCGCGGCGGCTTGCAGTCAGCAATGAGCAGTAACGCCGACGACGGCGCGTTCCAGGCCGCCTGCGAGGAGCTCGTCTCCCGGATCCTCGCCGGTGATGTCGGCAAAGACGACATCGAGGACGCGAAACTCGACGTCTGTGGTGAGTACGCCGCGTCGAAGGTGCCCAAACACTCCGACCTCCTGGACGTGGCGCCGGACGGCCGGCGGGACGAACTGGAGGACGTGCTCCAGCGCAAGCCGGTGCGGACGGCGTCCGGGGTGACGCCCGTCGCGATCATGACCAGCCCCCACACCTGCCCGCACGGCAAGTGTCTGTACTGTCCGGGCGGCCCGGCGAGCGAGTTCACGTCCAGCCAGTCGTATACCGGCCACGAGCCCGCCGCTGCGCGCGGCGTGCAAAACGACTACGACCCGTACGGCCAGGTGACCCTGCGCCTCCACCAGCTCCGCCAGATCGGCCACCCGGTCGACAAGGTGGAGCTCATCCTGATGGGGGGGACGATGACCGCGCGCAGCCACGACTACCAGGAGTGGTTCGTGAAGCGCGCGCTGCAAGCGCTCAACGACTTCGACCCCGACCAGGAGCCCGCACCCAACCAGACGGAGTCGTTCGCCCAGGACCCCGCGGAGTACGACTTCCGGTATCTGGAGGACGTCATCGCCGACAACGAGCACGGGGCGCTCCGGAACATCGGCACGACGTTCGAGACGAAACCCGATTGGTGTGACCCCGAGCAGGTCGACCGGATGCTGGATCTCGGCGCGACGAAAGTCGAGGTGGGCGTCCAGACCACCTTCGAGCGCGTGAACCGCGAGATGCATCGGGGCCACGGCGTGCAGGCGTCCGTGGACGCCAACCGGCGGCTGCGGGACGCCGCGTTCAAAGTCGGGTTCCACATGATGCCCGGCCAGCCCGGCATGAGCAAGGAGATGGTGTTGGAGGACTTCCGGCGGCTGTTCGACGACGAGCGCTGGAAGCCCGACTACCTCAAGATCTACCCGACGCTGGTGGTGCGGGACACCATCACCTACGACATGTGGCGCAACGGCGACTTCGAGCCCCTGCACAACGAGGAGGCCGCCGACCTCGTCGCGGAGATCAAGGACATGATCCCGCGGTACACGCGCCTGCAGCGCGTCCAGCGGGACATCCCCGCGGACTTCATCGACGCCGGCGTCTGGAAGTCCAACCTGCGCCAGCTCGCCCGCCAGCGCATGGCCGAGCACGGCTACACCTGCGACTGCATTCGCTGCCGTGAGGCCGGGATGAACGACGACGACCCCGAGAACGTCAGCCTCGACGTGGAGACGTACGCTGCCGGCGGCGGCACGGAGCAGTTCATCAGCATCGAGGACTTCCAGCAGGACCTCCTGGTGGGGTTCGCGCGCCTGCGGTTCCCCAACGAGCCGGCGCGCGAGGAGCTGACCGACGCCGCGCTGTTGCGGGAGCTCCACGTCTACGGCAGCGAGGTGAGCGTCGGCGACGACACCGGCGACGACCAACACCAACACCAGGGCTACGGGCGGCAGCTCATGGAGCGCGCCGAGCACCTGGCCGCCGACAGCGGCTTCGAGAAGCTGTCGGTCATCTCCGGCATCGGGGCGCGCCAGTATTACAAGCAGCAGCTCGGCTACCACCAAGACGGCCCGTACGTCTCCAAGCGCCTCTGAGTGCCGTGCCGTCGCTCCCAACGGCTGCCGGGTAGCGACCGTAAGGCAGAGGGGTGGGGGCCGACAACTGGGTGAGCATGAATCAGAAGCGGGAGGTGACGAGTGTCGACCTCGTCGCCCTCACGGCGGAGCTGAACGAGTACGCGGGGGCGAAAGTCGACAAGGCCTACCTCTACGGCGACGACCTCCTCCGCCTGAAAATGCGGGATTTCGACCGCGGCCGGGTGGAGTTGCTCGTCGAGGTCGGGGAGACCAAGCGCGCGCACGTCGCCGACCCGACGCACGTCCCTGACGCACCCGGGCGGCCCCCGAACTTCGCGAAGATGCTGCGCAACCGGCTTTCGGGCGCGGACTTCCATGCGGTCCGCCAGCACGGCTTCGACCGCATCCTGGAGTTCGAGTTCCGCCGGGAGGACGCCGACACCACCATCGTCGCGGAGCTGTTCGGCGACGGGAACATCGCGGTGCTGGACCCACAGCGTGAGGTCGTCGACAGCCTCGACACGGTGCGGTTGCAGTCCCGAACCGTCGCCCCCGGCCGCGACTACGGCTTCCCGGATGCGCGCGTGAACCCCCTCGACCTGTCCTACGAGGCGTTCGCCGAGCAGATGCGGGACTCGGACACCGACCTCGTGCGGACGCTGGCGACCCAGTTGAACTTCGGCGGGCTGTACGCCGAGGAGTTGTGCTCGCGGGCCGGCGTGGAGAAGACAACGCCGGTCGCGGACGCCCCGGAGTCGACCCTCGAAGCGCTGTTCGACGCCAGCGAGACGCTGCTCGGGAACATCAGCGCGGGCGACCTCGACCCGCAGGTGTACTACGAGCCGACCGACGACGAGGACGAACAGGGGGCGCGTGTGGACGTGACGCCGATCGCGCTCGACGAGCGCGCCGACCTGCCAAGCGACGCCTTCGAGTCGTTCAACGACGCGCTCGACGACTACTTCACGAACCTCGACACCAGCGAGGACGAGGACAGCGGCGAGACCGTCGACCGCCCGGACTTCGAGAACGAGATCGAGAAGCAACAACGCATCATCGAGCAACAGGAGCAGGCCATCGAGGACTTCGAGGCGCAGGCCGAAGCCGAGCGCGAGAAGGCGGAGTCGCTGTACGGCCACTACGACCTCGTGGATGGGCTGTTGAGCGCCGTCCGGCAGGCCCGCGAGGCGGGTCACGGGTGGCAGCAGATCGCCGACACCTTCGACGACGCCGCCGGCGACGTGCCGGGCGCCGAGGCGTTCGTGGGCGTCAACGAGTCCGCGGGCATGATCCGGGCGCGGATCGACGACCACACGGTGACGCTGGATCCGTCCGCGGGCGTCGAGAAGAACGCCGACCGGCTGTACACGGAGGCCAAACGCATCGAGGAGAAGAAGGCGGGTGCCCGGGCGGCCATCGAGAACACGCGCGCGGACCTCGACGCCGTCAAGCAGCGCCGCGACGAGTGGGAGGCCGAACCCGAGAGCGAGCACGAGGACGACGCCGACGATGAGGTCGCGTGGCTGTCGCGGTCGTCGATCCCGATCCGCCACCAGGAGCAGTGGTACGAGCGGTTCCGGTGGTTCCGAACGAGCGAGGGGTTCTTGGTGATCGGCGGCCGGGACGCCGGCCAGAACGAGGAGCTGGTGAAGAAGTACATGGACCGCTACGACCGGTTCTTCCATTCGCAGGCCCACGGCGGCCCGATCACGGTGTTGAAAACCAGCGCGCCCAGCGAGCCCTCCAACGACATCGAGGTGCCCGAGCGGGACGCCCGCCAGGCCGCCCGGTTCGCCGTCGCGTGCTCGTCGGTGTGGAAGGACGGCCGGGGGGCCGGCGACGCGTACATGGTGTCGCCGGACCAGGTGTCGAAAACCCCCGAGTCCGGCGAATACCTCGAAAAGGGCGGGTTCGCGGTGCGGGGCGACCGCACGTACTTCCGTGATCTGTCGACCGAGTGGGCGGTCGGCATCACGTGTGAGCCCAACACCCGAGTGCTCGGCGGGCCGACGGACGCCATCCGCGAGCAGGTCGAGACGCGCATCGAAATCGAGCCCGGGCGGTACGCGCAGGGCGACGCCGCCAAGCGCATCTACCGGGAGTTCCGCGAGCGGTTCACCGACGAATCGTTCGTGCGGAAGGTCGCCAGCCCGGGCGAGATCCAGAAGTACATGCCGCCGGGCGGCAGCCGGATCGTCGAGGAGTGAGCGCGCCGGGGTGACCGCAAAGGAGTGAGCCTTTTCTCGTGGGGGTCCTGTGGGCGACCATGCAACTGAAGGACCGCCACACGGTCGAGGGGGGCCGCGAGCGCATCACGCTCGTTCCGGAGAGCCTCGACGACCTCTGGCACCTCGCGTACGTCCTGGAACCCGGGGATTTCGTGGCCGGGGACACCCACCGCCGCATCCAGCGCAACGACGACCAGATGCGGGACACGGGCGGCGAGCGCGAGCACATGTTCGTCACCATCGACGTCGGGGACGTGGAGTTCCACAAGTTCTCGAACCGGCTGCGGGTCTCCGGCACCATCGAGGACTGCTCGCGGGAGGACCAACTCGGCCTGCATCACACGCTGAACGTCGCGGAGCGCGAGGAACTGGAGGTCGAGAAGCACTGGCAGCCCGATCAGTTGAACCGCCTCAACGAGGCCGTCGAGGCCACCGATCAGCCGGATGTCGCCATCGCCACCGTCGAGGAGGGGGAGGCGCACATCCACGTCGTCCAGCAGTACGGCGTCGACGAGCAGGGGTCGTTCACGGCGACCACGGGGAAAGGCGAGCAGAACGACCGCGGCCGCGACGAGCTGTTCGGGACGCTCGCGGACGCGCTGGCGCGCATGCAGGCCGACGCCATCATCCTCGCCGGCCCCGGGTTCACCAAGCAGGACGCCCTCGATCACATCACCGAGGAGTACCCCGATCTCCAGGAGACAATCACGATGGTGGACACGAGCGCGGTCGGCGGTCGTGGCGTCCACGAAGTCCTCAAGCGCGGTGCCGTCGAGGACGTCCAGGAGGAGACCCGCATCGCCGAGGAGTCCGAGCTCATCGACGAGCTTACCACGCAGATGGCGACCGACGGGAAGGCCGCCTACGGCATCGACGAGGTCCAGAAAGCCGTGGAGTTCGGCGCGGTCGAGGACCTGCTGATCCTCGATGAGCGCCTGCGACTGGAGCGCGCCGGCGAGGGCGACTGGGTGGATGTCGATGTCAACGACCTCGTCAGGACCGTCGAACAGCAGGGCGGGAGCGTGACCGTGTTCAGCCACGAGTTCGCGCCCGGCGAGCAGCTCCGGAACCTCGGCGGGATCGGTGCCGTCTTGCGGTATCGGCTCGACTGACGCCGATAATTCACACGCAGAGAAAAGAGTTAAAAAGCGCGTCCGGCATTCTTGGGGAAAATGAGCAACGATAATGACACTCTCGTGACCGCCGACGTTCGGAACGGGATCGACGGGCACGCACTCGCGGACCGGATCGGCCTCGACGAGGCGGAGATCGCGTGGCGGCTGTCGTTCACCGGGATCGACGACGACACGATGGCCGCGCTCGCCGCCGAACAGCCGCTGTTCGAAGCCACCGCGGACGCGCTGGTGACCGACTTCTACGACCACTTGGAGTCCTACGAGCGCACACAGGACCTCTTCGCGAACTCCACGAAGACCGTCGAGCAACTCAAAGAGACGCAGGCCGAGTACTTGCTGGGCCTCGGGCGCGGCGAGTACGACACCGAGTACGCCGCCCAGCGCGCCCGTATCGGGAAGATACACGACGTGCTCGGGCTCGGACCGGACGTCTATCTGGGCGCGTACACGCGATACTACACGGGGCTGTTGGACGCGCTTGCCGACGACGTGGTCGCCGACCGCGGCGAGGAGGCGGCCGCCGCCGTCGACGAACTCGTGGCCCGGTTCCTGCCGATGTTGAAGCTGTTGACCTTCGATCAGCAGATCGCAATGGACACCTACATCGACTCGTACGCCCAGCGCCTCCACGACGAGATCGACAGCCGCCAGGAGTTGGCGAACGCGGTCGCCAGCGACGTGGAAGCACCGCTGTCCTCGCTGGAGGCGACCTCGCAGGACGTCGCCGAGCGCACGGACACGATGCGGGCCGCGACCGACGACCAGGTCGACCGCATGGCTGACGTCAGCCGTGAGATATCCAGCGTGTCCGCGAGCGTCGAGGAGGTCGCCTCGACGGCCGACGACGTCCGCCGGACCAGCGAGGACGCCGAGGCGCTGGCCCAGCAGGGCGAGGCGGCCGCCGACGACGCGCTCGCCACGATGACCGACATCGACGAGGCGACCGACGGCGTCACCGCGGGCGTCGAACAGCTGCGCGAGCGCGCCGCCGACGTCGAATCAGTGACCGGCGTGATCGACGACATCGCCGAGCAGACGAACATGCTGGCGCTGAACGCGTCCATCGAGGCCGCCCGCGCCGGGGAGGCGGGCGAGGGGTTTGCGGTCGTCGCCGACGAGGTCAAGGCCCTCGCCGAGGAGTCCCGCGAGCAGTCCACGCGCGTCGAGGAGCTCGTCGAGCAGATGCAGGCGGAGACCGAGGAGACGGTCGACCAGTTGGACGAGGTCAACCAGCGCATCGGCGAGGGCGTCGAGCGCGTCGAGGAGGCGATGGAGACCCTCCAGGAGATCACCGACGCCGTCGAGGACGCCGCAAGCGGGATGCAGGAGGTGTCGACGGCGACCGACGAACAGGCGGTGAGCACCGAGGAGGTCGCCGAGATGGTCGACGATGTCGACGACCGCGCGGGCGAGATCGCGGCCGCCCTCGATGACATCGCCGACGCGACCGATCAGCAGGTCCGGACCGTCGAGGAGGTCCGCGAGACGGTCGGCAAGCTCAGCTAGAGCTCGACGCCGAGACCGTCGCGGGCGATATGGACTTCGCCGTCGAAGCCAGCCTCGTGGATCGACGCCGTCATCGCGTCGTGTTCGCCGTTGGTGTGCGGGTAGAGGTGGGTGAGATAGAGGTCGTCGACGTCGACGCCGGCCAGCGACGCGCCCAGCTGCGTGGGTGTCGGGTGGTTGGACACGTCGACTTCGTCAGGGAACGAGCAGTCGTGGACGAGCACCGACGCGCCGTCAGCGAACGCCCCCATTCCGTCGAACGCCTCGGTGTCGGCGCTGAACACGAGGTCGCCATCGTCGCCGCCGAACCGGTAGGCGAGCCCGGGCATCGAGTGTTCCGTTTCGATGGCCGTCACGTCGAAGCCCGCAACCCCGACGCTGCCGACATCGACCTCGCGCAGGGTCACGTCGACACGCCCCTGGAGGTAGTCGTGGACGCCCAGCAGGTCCGTCACGAGCGCGTCGGTGCCCGCCGGGCCGACGACGGTCAGCGTCTCCTCGCCGGCGAGCCAGCGCGCCTTCAGCAGCGCGAGCAGGTCGCTGACGTGGTCGAGGTGGTGATGCGAGAGCAGGACGGTGTCGACGCCCTCGTAGCCCACGTCGGTGCGGGCCAGGGTGTGCAGGACGCCGCTGCCGCAGTCCACGAGCAGTCGGCTGTCGCCGTCTTCGACCAGCAGTCCGGTCTGCATCCGCTGGCCGGTGGGCATCGCAGACCCAGTGCCGAGAAACGTCAGTTGCATGCCCAACCCGGGGACAGCAAGCGAGGTAAGCGTTCGGGAGTCGGCGGCGTCACTCCATGTCCGCCCAGTCGATCATGCGGTCGTACAGCGGCTCCGAGCGCAGCGCCCGCTCGTCGCCGACGAGCACGAGGCTCTTTTTCGCGCGGGAGAGCGCGACGTTCACCCGCCGGTGGTCCTCGAAGATGGGGCCCTCAAGCGTGCCGCGGGCGACGAACGAGACGACGATGACCTCCTTCGAGGAGCCCTGGAAGCGGTCGACGGTGTCGACGGCGACGCCCGCCGGGGTGCGCCGCCCGATCTCCGCGACTTGTGCGCGGAACGGCGCGATGACGCCGATCTCACCGGGATCCAGCCCGGCGTCGACGTACGCGGTGACGACGTCTGCGACACGATCGGCTTCCGCGGGGTCGACGTGGGCGTCGTCCGTGCCGGGCACGTCGTAGAACGTGACCCCGCCGTGGACGGCACCACCGGGGTCGACCCCAACATCGGTGAGCCGCTGGCCAGCAACCTCGCTCGATGCCGGCCGCAGCTGGCCGTCGTAGAACTCGCGGCTGGAGAACGCCTGAATGCGCTGGCTCATCCGGTACTGCTGGTCGAGCATCACCGACGCCTCCGGGTACGTCTCGTGGAGGCGTTCGAAGAGGGATTTCGAGAGCCGGCCGCCGGAACGCACCACCGGCGGGAGCTGCTCGTGGTCGCCGACGAGCACGAACCGCGCGCCCCGGTTGATCGCGGCCAGCGTGTCCGGCTCGGTGAGCTGGCTGGCCTCGTCGACGAGCACCACGTCGAACTCCAACTCCCGGAGGATGCGGGAGCCACACGTGGCCGTGGTGGCGGCGACGACGGGCGCCGACCGCAGGGCGGCCGCGCGCTCGCCGGGGTCACCGGACCGATCCAGCCGGAGGTCCTGCATGTCCGCCCGAACGCCGGTTTCCGTGCCGACCCGCACGATGTCCTCGTGGCCCTGCTGGCGGAGCGCGTCGAGGGCGTTGTCCACCGCGCGGTTCGTGAACGCCGAGACGAGCACGCGGTCGCCGCGCGCCACGAACGCCTGCACCAGGGTGGCGATGGTGTACGTCTTCCCCGTGCCGGGCGGCCCGTGGACGAGCGCGAAGTCCTCGGCGTTCAGCGCGCGGTTCACGGCCGCGTTCTGGGCGTCGTTGTTCGGGATCAGGTCGTGGTCTCCGCCTTCGAAACGGGGGCTGGCCCGGTCGAATAAGAGGTCCGTGCGGCGCTGGTCGCTTTTCAGCACGGCGTCGTGGAGCGCGGTCAGCATCCGGTCGACGGAGAGCTCCGAGGGGTAGACGTCTAGCCGGCAGAGCGAGACGGGTTCGTCGGTGGTGACCTCGACGCGGTCGGCGTCCAATCGCTCGACGCGCGCCATCTCCGCGCGCCCCGCCACGGGGTCGCCGTCCGAGGCGAGCACGCGGTCGCCCTCCCGGATCTTCGAGGCGGCGCTGCCGGGGCGGGTGGCGGTCAGCCGCCAGCGGCCGTCCGGAAGCTCCGTCTGCTCGGCCGGGCTGAGGCCGACGACGGCGCGGTCGTCCGCCGCGCGCTCGTCGGGGGACTGCTCCCAGAGCTTGCGGTATTCGTCGTGGATCGCGCCGCGCTCGGCCTCGATGGCGTCGTACAGCTCGTCGAAGTACGCGCGCTCCTCGGCGGGCACCGGATCGCCGATCCGGCCGGCCTTGGACTCCTGATCGAGGCGGCCCGAGACCACCATGCAGGTGTCCTGCTCGAAGCAGTAGTCGCATTTGGCGTCGGCCTCGTAGCCCGTCGGCGGGCCGTCGCTCGCTTCGAGGGCGGCGAGGTGGTTGCGCTCCCGCACGACGAACTCCAGGAACCCCCGGCCGATGGAGAACTCCTTGGCGGGCGAGAGGTCGCCGGACGCCTCGCTGCGGTCGACGGCCGCGTTCTTCGTGTACAGCAGCGTCCCCGTGTCCGCGGGGACGCCGTGCTCGTCCAACATCAGCGCGTAACAGGCCGCCTGCACTTTGTCGTGGAATCGGGGCTCGCGGTTCGTGTTCTTCCCCGTTTTCAGCTCCACGGGCATCCCGCGCCGGATGGCGTCACACCGGCCTTTGATGCCGAAGCGCTCGGAAACCAGCGTGTACTCCGAGCGCCACTCGTCCTCGTCGGTCAGCCGGCCCTGCTGGAGCCAGCCCTCGATGGCGCTGGCGTTGTCCCGCACGTCGGCCTCGACTTCCGCGCGGCTCCGACCCAGCAGCCCGAGTTCCAGGCCGGCTTCGTCGACCCGTTGGGCGACCGACGCCTCCAGATCGCGGCCCCGAAGCAGATCCCCGAACACCTCGTGGACGATCGTTCCTTTCGTCACCGGATACTTCAACGGCAGCCCGGAGAGCTTGTTCAAGTAGTAGAGCCGCGGGCACTGCACGAACGACCGGATGTCGGTCACGTCCACGACGAACTCCGGTTCGACGACCACCCACGACGACGCCGCGGTTGCGTACCCCGCCCCGTCCTCGGTGGCGTCGTGCACCGCAAGCTCCATGCCCGCGTCGAGGTAGGTGGCCGTCTCCGTCCACTTCCCCCACAAGGACACGGGCACCGGCTCGGCCCCGGGATCGGGCCGCACCCGCACCGTCACTACGTCCCGGCCGCCGTGCTGCGTGTCCACCGACGCGGGTGTGTCGACATCGGTGACGACGCCCCGAATGTTCACGCACGACGGGTGGGGCGGCCGGCGAATAACGGTGTCGCTCTCCGGTGGGACGGCTGCGAGGACAGGGTTGAAGTCCACCACGCCACAACCACGTGGTGACATGCGCGTACGGGACTGGGACGACATCGTCGAAGACGTTGTTGGATCGTCTGGCGACCCGGACGACTGGCGGGCGGTCGCCGGCGACCGGGCGTCCGGGGTCGGCGAGGACCTCTACCTCGGCCACCCCGCGGCGGGCGTCTTTCACCTCAAGACGTACGCGAAAAACCCCTACGAGGTGCGCGGCGTCGGCACCCAGATCGCCCGCAAGGTCGACGACGGGCTGGCCGACTTCCTGCCCACCGGCGACGACGCCGACGGCCGGTTCGCGGTCCAGCAGCCGGTCGCCGACGAGGACGACGCCGAGACGAAAGCCAGCGAACTGGAGCAAGTCGTGCAGGCCCACGCCGACGCCCCGACGACCCCGGACGCGTTCTTCGATGACGTGATGGACGCCCTCGACAGCCCGGCGTTCGGACCCATGGAGTACGACCCCTACGACCGCCCGGATCCCGTCGAGGGGCTGGCCGAGGAGTTCCCCGACGCCGACGAGTTGCTCGACAGCGAGCTCGACGACCTCGTTGATGCGGACCGCGTCGGCCGCGGGTTCCAGTAGTCAGGCGGGGACGCGGGCGAGCCACCGCGGCGGCACGTCCAGCTCGTCGTCGGTCGGCAGATACTCGGGGTCGTCCCAGACCCGCGACGCGCCCGCGAGCCCGCGCTCCCCGGCGACGTGCGCGAAGAACTCCCGACCGCGTTCGTACTGCTCGCGCTTGCGGTGGAGGCCAAGCAGCCGCGTAGCCACCGCCCCAATCGGGCTGCGCTGGCCGCGGCGCGCGTCGAGTTTCCGCCGGAGGTCGTCGTACTCGCCGTCGAAAGCCTCGTCCATGAGGAGTTCGGCGTACCCCTCGACGGCGGTCATCGCGACCTGCAGTTCCTCGAACGCCGCGGTGTCGATGGTGCCGTCGGCGAGCGCGTCGACGCCGGTCCGGAGGCGGGTTTCGAGGTAGTCCGACAGCCACCCCGCCGCGCCGAACTCGGCGGCGTGTGTGACCTCGTGGAACGCGATCCACCGCCGGAACCGCGGGAACTGAACGCCGAGGCTGTCGGCGACGGCGACGATGTTGGGGTGCACGAAGTACAGCGCGTGGGCGTCGCTGGCGTCGGCGAGCAACAGCGGGTCGTACTGGCCCAGGACGTTGCGGGCGATGAACACCAGCGCGCCTGCGGTGGTGGCCGTGTTGAGTGTGCGGGCGACACCGGGGAGCCGCGAGGGCTGTTGGTTCATCGGTTCGAACGCGCGCCGGAACGTCGCCACGTTGGCGTCCACCCAGTGGTGGCGGGTGTGGAGCGCAACCGTCTCCGGCACGTCGAAGGACAGCCCGGACACCGAGCGGATGCGGGCGCGTGCGTCCCGCACGTCGGCCGCGTACGCGTCGGCGGTGTCCTCGCCCAGCGCGAGTTCGCCCGGCGGCGTGGCACTGGTTGCGGCGTCGGCGACGCTATCCCAGTCGATAGCGCCACCGCCGTCGGCGCTCACGACGGCGCGCGCGCTTTCGAAGATCGACATACCGCAGTTCGGGCGTCTGAACGCAAATCTCTTCTGGAGGGCGCGAGGTTACGCCGCGTCACGCCGCCGGCGCAGGCCCGCGAGCAGGCCCAAGACGACCAGGACGCCGACCGCAACGGCGACGCCGCGGCCGCCACAGCCGCCGCCACAGTCCGCGTCAGCCGGCGGCGTCTGATCGGTCTCGTCGCCGTCGGTGTCGCTGTCACCAGTCCGCATGCTGGGGGCGGCAGTGAACTCCGAATCGTGGAAGTGGACTTCAAGCAGTCCCATGCGGTGGTGTTCAGCGAGCGCGCATTTAGCTGTTGGTGGTGCTGGATGCGGAGGATTGATCGGGTGGGCGACGGGAGAACGCGTATGGACGATGCGCGTCGCACGTTCCTGGATGAGTTGCTCGCAGTCCACAGCCCGACCGGCCATGAGGCGGCCGCACAGCGCGTGTGGGTGGAGTACGTCTCGCAGTACGCCGACCGCGTGGAGACGGACGCCTACGGGAACGCCGTGGCCGTCGCCGAGGGCGGCGCGCCCGCGGTGGCGTTCACCGGGCACGCCGACGAGATCGGGTTCGCGGTGGCCGAGATCACCGAGGGGGGGTTCGTTCGGATCGCCCCGATCGGCGGGCTGGATGCGTCCGTGACGCGGGGCAGCCAGGTCCGGATCGAGACCGACGACGGCCCCGTCAACGGGGTCATCGGGCAGGCGGCGGTTCATCTGCGGGACCACAGCGAGGACGGCGCCGCGCCGTCGGTGACCGAGCAGTACGTCGACATCGGGGCGGCGGACGGCGACGACGCTCGTGACCGTGTGTCCGTGGGCGATCCGGGGGTGCTCGTCTCCGAGCCCCGGGAGCTGGCCGGCGGCCGGCTGAACGCGCGCAGCCTCGACAACCGCACCGGGCTGTGGGTGGCCGCCGAGGGGTTCCGGCGCGCCGTCGAACGCGACGTCGACGCGACGGTGTACGCAGTGAGCACGGTCCACGAGGAGATCGGCACCCGCGGCGCACGGATGGTTGGGTTCGACCTCGACGTGGACGCCGTGGTCGCCGCCGACGTGACCCACGCCGCCGACGATCCGATGTATCCGGCCGAGCGCGCGAGCACGGTCGCGCTCGGCGACGGCCCCGTGGTGATGCGCGGCGGCACGAACCACCCCGTGGTGGTGTCCGCGCTTCGTGACGCCGCAGCCGACGCCGGGGCGTCGCTGCAGGTCGCCGCCCACCGGATCTCGACTGGCACGGACGCCGACGCGTTCGGGACGGCGGGTGGCGGGGTGCCGACCGCCGACCTGGGGATCCCGAACCGGTATATGCATACGCCGGCGGAGGTCGTTGATCTGGCGGACCTCGCTGCGGGGGCGGACGTGCTCGCGGCGTTCGCCGCCCACGCCGGGGACCGGGACTCGTTTGGGGTCTCGGTCTGAGCGTCGGGCGGGAGCGGTCCGGTACGCTTATGGATGCCACCACCGGCGGTAGGTACATGAGCGGCCGACCACTGGATGTGCTGGAGGAGTCACTCGAAGAAACCGTCACCGTCCGCCTGAAGGACGGCGACGAGTTCACCGGCGTGCTGACGGGCTACGACCAGCACATGAACGTCGTCATTGAGGGCGAAGACACAACGATTATCCGTGGCGATAACGTCGTCACCATCAAACCATGACTGGCGCAGGAACCCCGAGCCAGGGGAAGAAGAACACCACGACGCACACGAAGTGCCGACGCTGCGGTGAGAAGTCCTACCACACGAAGAAGAAGGTCTGCAGTTCCTGCGGCTTCGGTGCTTCCGCCAAGCGCCGGGATTACGAGTGGCAGGGCAAGACCGGCGACAACTAAGCAGTTCTTTCTCCGCGTTTCGTTCCGGTCCGGACAGCCACTGGTCCGTGATCGCGCCCGGTTCGCCGAGTCGTCCGTCTTTACCCCCGGCCATGGGTGCTGAACACACCCCTCACTGCAGTGTTGTGCATACTTCACGGCTATCGGGGCGTGTATTCGACACGGTTGCGGAAGGTTTACCCTATGGTGTCCGCAAGCGGGAGGTATGTCAGGCGGCCCCGCGGACGGACCCATGAGTGACCATCCAACCGAGAAATGTGGGGTCGTCGGTGCCTCACTGTCGGCCCGTGACGCCGCGCTTCCGACGTACTACGCGCTGTACGCCCTCCAGCACCGCGGCCAGGAGTCGGCGGGCATCGTCGCCCACGACGGCTTCCAGCAACACCAACACGTCGGCATGGGGCTGGTGGGTGACGCCTTCGACGAAGCCGACATCGACGCGCTGCACGGTTCGGCCGCCATCGGCCACGTTCGCTATCCGACCGCGGGGAGCGTCGACAAGTCCTGCGCGCAGCCGTTCTCGGTGTCGTTCAAGGGCGGTGCGCTCGGCCTGAGCCACAACGGCAACCTCGTCAACGCCGACGAGTTGCGCGCGGACCTCGCGGCAAGCGGGCACGCGTTCACCAGCGACGGCGACACCGAGGTCATCGCCCACGACCTCGCGCGCAACCTCCTCGACGCCGACCTCGTGGACGCCGTCGAGCGGACCATGGAGCGCATCCACGGGTCGTACTCGCTGACCATCATGCACGACGACACCGTGTTGGGCGTCCGGGACCCACGGGGGAACCGCCCGCTGGTGCTGGGGACCGTCGAGGACGGCTACGTCATCGCCAGCGAGTCCGCCGCGATCGACACCATCGGCGGCGATGTCGTCCGTGACGTCCGTCCCGGCGAGGCGATCGTCCTCGACGACGACGGCACGGGGTTTTCCGCCCACCAGCTCGTCGACCGCGACACCACTGCCCACTGCTTTTTCGAGTACGTGTATTTCGCGCGCCCGGATTCGGTCATCGACGACGAACTCGTCTACGAGGTCCGGCGCAACCTCGGCCGCCAACTGTGGCACGAGACCGGCGTCGAAAGCGATGTCGTGGTGCCCGTCCCCGACTCCGGGCGGGCGTTCGCGTCCGGCTACGCCGACGCCGCCACCGAAGACGGGAGCGACGTGGAGTTCGCCGAGGGGTTGATGAAAAACCGGTACGTCGGCCGCACGTTCATCATGCCCACCCAGGAGGCCCGCGAGCGCGCCGTCCGGCTCAAGCTCAACCCCATCAAGTCCACCGTCGAGGGGCAGTCGGTCACGATCATCGACGACTCCATCGTACGGGGCACGACCAGCAGCCAGCTCGTTGATCTGGTCCGGGACGCGGGCGCAACCGAGGTCCACGTGCGCATCGGCGCCCCCCAGATACAGGCCCCGTGTTACTTCGGCATCGACATGGCGACCCGCGAGGAACTCATCGCCGCCGACCGGACGGCCGACGAGATCGCGGCGGAGATCGGCGCGGACTCGCTGTCGTATCTCCCGCTGTCCGCGGTCACGGCGGCCATCGGGAAGAGCGAAGCCGACATGTGCGCGGGGTGTGTGACCGGCGCGTACCCATACGACGTCGACGGCGAGGCGACCGACCGGGACGCCGAGCGCCCGACAGTCACGCCGTCCAGCGACGACTGACCGCGCTCACCAGCCCCAGGAACCGCCACGGGTTCCGCGATGCACAGCGGGGCAGCGGTCAGTAGAGCACGTACAGCATGAGGTAGACGACGATGCCGAGCGCGAACGACACGAGCCACAGGGAAGCGGCGACGCGGCCCACCCGCGCGTGGTTCGAGTCGTAGATCTCGCTGACCGGGCGCGTGCCAGCCAACAAGAGCACGTAGTAGACCAGCGGGATGCAGGCGATCGCCAACCCCATGTGGATGATCAACACCGGCAGGTAGACGAACGTGTAGACCGCCCCCGTCGTCGGGAACGCGGTGGTGCCGTGGACGACGAGCCGGTAGAGGTACAGCCCCAGGAACGCCACGAACAGCAGGGTCGTCGTCGCCATCGCCGCGCGGTGTTTGGCCACGTCGCCGCGCCGGATCCAGCGCCACCCCGCGAGGATGGTGCCGATGGCAGCCGCACTGATCACTGCGTTCAGCGGCGGGATCGCGCCGATGAACCAGGCCGGTGCCTGTGGGAGCACGCCCGCCGGGATGACCCCACGGACGGCAGCCACGACGACCGCGATGGAGGCCACGCCGAGGACCGCCGCCAGCCCGGCGACGTGACGCCGAACGAATCCGTCAGCCATGCCCATGGGTTACGCGTAACCCACCAAATCGGTTCCGTGTCGCGGTCTCACGCGCCGAGCGCGAATCGCAGGGGTTTTAATTCGGGGGCGGGTACCACTGAGTGCAGCAGCAACCGTACGCGAGCGTGGGTAGCCGAGCTAGGTCAAAGGCGCAGCGTTGAGGGCGCTGTCCTGTAGAGGTTCGCCGGTTCGAATCCGGTCCCACGCATCGCACTGGTGGGTTGTTCCCACCGCCTGCCACACCACGTGGCGCTGCGATGCACGGTGATTTCCCCTCCCGGGACATCACCCACGCACAATTTCCTACTGGCGTCGATTCGTACAGCCCAGGGGCTGCCGTTCCTGGCGGCCACGCCTCGGAGAACCTGGCCCGTGAGTCAGTCCGCAAACGGCTGTGCGGGACCGGCGGTGCCGGCGTCCGTCGGCGTACACGAGAGGGTTGCTTCGACGCCGTTGTGGCTGACCGAGAGCGTCACGTCGTCGACGGTGCAGGTGTACTCGCTGACGTGTTTCCCCGAGCGGCGGATGCGGAGCGTCTCCGAGAGCAGTCCGGCCTCGGTGAGGCGGTCGATCTTGCGGTAGGCGGTCGAGGACGGGAGATCACATTCATCGGCGATCTCGCCGGCAGTCAACGCGGCATCGTCGGTGGATTCGAGGATCTGCCGGCATTCGGCGTCGTCGAAGGCGTCGAGGATCCGCTGCATGAGCTCGCCGGTCGCGGTGATATCGCTGTCGTCGTCGTCGGCCGTCCGGGATGGTGCTGCCAGCTGCGACTGACTCATTGTATCTCATCGGAATACCTACCCGGGGAGGTATTGCACCCCCCAACAACGGGGGTGGTTTAAGTGCCGTCGGTTTCGAGGGCGTCCCCCAGGAGTTTGCGCTGTGCGGCGAGCAGGTGCTCGGTGAACGTCGACGGCGCGATCCCGAGGTCGTCGGCCAGCGCCTGCGCGGTCGCGCCGCGGGGGCGCTCGAAGTAGCCCGCCTCGTAGGCGGTCGTCAACACCTCCAGTTGGCGGTCGGTGAGCTGGCCGCGGTCGACGAACGCGGTGTCCTGGGCGGCGGTCCCCGTGGGTGCGCGGACCAGGCGCTGGATGTCGATGTCGGCGAACTCCGCGCGAAGCTCCCCGACGATCGCCTGGACGGTGTCGAACTCGCGGCCGTGAAACACGATCTGGAGCTCGCCGTCGCGGGCCCGATACCGGTTCACCGGCGTGTCGTGTGCGCCCAAGCAGACACAGGGACACGCCGCCTCGGCGTCGTGGCGAACACGATACAGGTGGCGGTCGGTGTACGTGAACACGGGGTCACGGTCGTAATCGTCGGGGACCGCGTCGGCGTCGATCAAGAACTCCGTGACCGGCGCGCCGTCGGCCGCGATGCTCGTCGAGACGTTCGTGATCGTGGTGTTTGCGCGCTCCGAGAGCACCGCGATCGGACACACCGGTGGCCGTGGGAACGACACAGTGACACGAATCCCAGCGGGCATCTACGAGTACGAGGCGCGTGCCGGTACAAGAATCCACGGGAGACGCGGTGCCGTTAGGCGTATGCCGCGTGATCCAACTCGATGCAGCGGCCGCTGATCGTGGTGGCGTCACACTCGTACAACTGGATGCGGAGGTCGGGCTTGTCAGCCCCCCAAATTTCGAACAGCGGGCGTTTCGCGTCCCCGAACTGCTCGATGCGTTCGACGGTCATCTCGTCGGTCGAGATCTCGGTGAGCGTCCCCTGAGCGACGACGCTCCGGTACTCGGGCGGCGACTCCTCGGAGACGACCAGCCGCACCGCCGGCGACGACGAGAGGAACGCCCGCTTCTCGCTGTCCGGCGTCGAGACCAGGCGTAGGAAGACGGTTCGCGACTCGGCGTCGTAACCGTACGAGATCGGGATCGCGTACGGCTCGTCGCCACGCGCCAACGACAGCACCCCGGTTTCGTTGCGGGCGAGCACGGCGTCCGTCTCCGCCCGCGACAGCTCGGTCTGTTGGTCCAGGGCCATTGGTCAGTGCCTCCACTTACCGGTGGGAATCTTTATATTTGGCCATCCGCGCCGCGCGAACGGCGCTGCACGCGCAGGCGACGCCAGCGCAGGGGTTACGTACACGACTGCTCGGCCGGCGCGAACGCATCGCCGTCGACGGCCGCCCCGCAGACAACACACCCGTTCGAGAAGAGGGCGTCCCGCATCGCGGGGTTGACCGTCATGGTCTCCCCGCAGTGGGGGCACGTGAACACGATGTCCTCGCTGGCGCTCATCGGTGAATTGGTATTCGACAGACTGGGATAAATGGCCCGCCCTGGTTCCAGTGCACTGGGAAACGCACGCCGCCACAGGCTACCGGTGGCGCTCGGCGAACGCGAACAGCCGGCGTGTGAGCGCGCGGACGCGGGCGGTGACGGCTGCCCCCATCCGTGGCACCGCCGGCAGCGACGCCGACAGCTCGCCGACGGAAACGGAGCGCAGGCGGTGGTCGGTGTGGACGGCGAACGCGTACCCCAACGCCGCCACGATCAGTGCCGGGAACCCGACAAAGGCAACGACGGACAGCGGCCGAATGGCGGTGGTGACCTGCGCGCCGAGCCCGTACGCGAGATAGACCGCCCCCGCCAGGACGCCGACGGCCGCCGTCCCGGTTGCCGCTCCGAGGCGGCGAGTGATGGCGTGGATGTGCGAGCAGTACGCCGCCGCGGTCGCAGCCGCGTGCCCGGCGGCGTCGCTGTCGCGGTCCGTCACGCCCGCGCGCTCGACGGCCCCCGTCTGCTCGCGCGTGAACGTCGGCAGCCCGGGGCGCGGTCGAAGCGAGCCATGCACCACAACGCCGGTCGCGAGCGCCGCGCCGACAGCCAGCGCGCCGACGCCCACCCAGACGGCGGGCGTGAACGCGAACGGCTCCTCGGGAGCCACCCGATACCGCTCGACCACGCCGAGCGTCGCCGCGAGCAGGACCACCCCCAACGCCAGCACCCGCCACGCCGTCGCCCGCACCCGGTCGAGCGCGTCCAAGTGGGCTTCCACGGGGGTGTCGAGCAGTGACACGCCACCGCCGGCCTGCCCCGGGGGCGCGGGCCGCCTGTCAGGAGGCGTTCCGCCCGGTGGCACGTCGAACGCCAGCGGGTTCTCGACGAGCTCCTCGACGAACCGCGCCGCCGTCCTGTAGCGCCCGGACAGGTCGGCGGTCGTGTCGTCGTTGCTGAGCCGGTACAGCGACCGCGACGTGCGCACGTCGTCGATCCCCAGGGATTTCAGCGACACGTGATCCAGGGCCGGCTGGACGTTCGTGAGCGTGACCACGCCCCATCCGCCCGCCGGATCGGTGAGCGCCGTGTGCCGTGCGACGTCGTCGCTGTCGACGCTCACCGACCACACCTGGCCGACAGCGCGCACGCCCCACTCGCGGTGGAAGACAACGTAATCACCGCGCTCCAGGTCGGCAACCACGTTGGTCTCCCGCGTCGCCCACGCGTGCGTGTCGGACAGCGACCGCACCAGCGACGATACCCGCGGCGGTTCAACGGCCGTCGTGTAGTCAGCGCCGAACGCGTCGGTGAACTCGGGGCTGTGAAGCGCCGCGAGATACACGTGATCGGCGAACTCCCCGCGCATATCGGGTGGCTTTCGCCTCCTCGTACTTAGGTATGGCTTGGTCACAAACCGGGTATTAAAATAACATCGCCCACGTACGGCAACGCATGCCGAAGTACTCGACCGGTGGCGCCGGCAGCGGGGGCGGTGGGCAGGCCTGCGAGCTCTGTGGGTCGACCGCCGACTCGTTGCAGGATGCAAACGTCGCCGGGGCGGAGCTCACCGTCTGCCCGGACTGCGCGAGCCACGACGAGAGCGCAGCCGCCGACGCCGACGGAGACGCCGCCGACGCCGACCGGACGCAGCGCGCCGTTGAAAACCAGGCCCAACAGTTCGACGCGGTGACACGCGGGGACTCCAGCCACTGGGAGGAAGACGGCACGAACTACGAAACCGACCAGCTGCCGTACCTGGTCTCCGATTACGGCGAACGCGTCGTGCGCGCCCGCCAGGACGCCGGCCTCCAGCGGTCGGAGCTCGCCGCGGAACTGGAGATCGACGACGCGGACGTGCTGGCCGTCGAGCAGGCCCGTGCCACGAAGGCCAACGTCGGCGGGTCGGTCATCGCCGCGCTCGAGGACTTCCTCGACGTCCAGCTCAGCGACGACTGACCACGCCACGCCGGACAGCCCGGAAACCAGACAGCTTTTTTCGACAGCACCCACGAGAGGGTGTATGGACTTGTCCGCCGAGCAGCGTCGGATGCGCGAATCCGTCCGCGAGTTCGCCGTCGAGGAGATCCGTCCGGTGGCCGCCGAAGCAGACCGCACACAGTCGTTCCCCGAAGAGGTCTGGGACGACCTCGGGGAGCTCGGCGTCACCGCGATGACGACGCCGGCGTCGTACGGCGGCCTGGACGTGGACTCGCTGACCTACAGCGTCGTCAACGAACAGCTCGCGTACGGCGCGCTGTCCGTCGCAACCGCGCTGTCGGTGCACTGCCTGGCGACCTCCTGCATCGCGGAGTTCGGCGACGACGACCAACAGGAGCGGTGGCTGCCGGAGATGGCCGACGGCCGCCCGGTCGGCGCGTTCGCGCTGTCCGAGCCCGACGCCGGTTCGAACCCCGCACAGATGTCCACCACGGCGCGCCGCGACGGCGACGAGTTCGTGCTCAACGGGAAAAAGCAGTGGATCACGAACGGGAAGCGTTCGGGCGTCGTCATCGTGTTCGCGAAGATCGACGGGGACGACGACAAGATCACGCAGTTCCTCGTGCCCAAGGACGCCGACGGCCTCACGGTCGGCCCCAAGGAGGACAAACTCGGGCTGCGCGCCAGCGACACCACGTCGTTGCTGTTCGACGACTGCCGCATTCCGGCCAGCAACCAGCTCACAGAGGCGGGCCGCGGGCTGTCGGCCGCGCTCCACATCCTCACGGGCGGCCGGATCGGGATCGCCTCCCAGGCTGTGGGCCTGAGCCAGGCCGCCCTCGACGCGGCGCTCGCGTACGCCGACGACCGCGAGCAGTTCGACCAGCCGATCTCCGAGATCCAGACCATCCGGCACAAGCTCGCGGACATGGAAACCCAAGTGCAGGCCGCCCGCCTGCTCTCCCGGGACGCCGCACGGATGGCCGACGCCGGCGAGGACCACCAGACCGCGGCCGCAAAAGCGAAGTATTTCGCCAGCGAGGCGGCCGTCGACGTGACCAACGAGGCGGTCCAGATCCACGGCGGCTACGGCTACACCAAGGACTTCGACGTGGAGCGGTTCTACCGCGACTCGAAGATCACGACCATCTACGAGGGGACCTCCGAGATCCAGAAGGAAGTCATCGCGCGCGGCCTGATCGACTGACCACCGCGGCTACGCGTCGTCGACCCGCTGTGCGGGCACGCCGGTCACCGTTGCGCCGGCCGCCACGTCGTCGGTGACGACCGACGCCGCGCCGACGCTGGCGTTCGCGCCGATTTCGATGTCACCGAGCAGCGTCGCGTTCGCGCCCAGCGTCACGCCGGCGCGCACCGTGGGGTGTCGGTCGACCGGCCGGGAGTCGTTGCCCCCCAGCGTGACGCCGTGGTACATGTGCACGTCGTCGCCGACGACTGCCGTTTCGCCGATGACGACGCCGTGGCCGTGATCGATGGTGACCCGGCGGCCGATGTCGGCGTCGGGATGGATCTCGATGCCAGTGAGCAGCCGCACCCAGTACGCGACCAGGCGGCCGGCGGTCGGCCACCGGTCGTACAGCGGGCCGGCGAGGAAGACGTGCGCCCAGACGGCGTGCAGGCCGGGATACGTGAGCGCGACGTCGAGGCGACTCCCGGCTGCGGGGTCGCGTCGCCGCATCGCACGGACGTCCTCACGGATGCGTGCGTACATTCGATGTGTCGAACGACCACGGCGGGCGGTTGCGTGTGATGCTGGTGTCGTGCATGCGGTATCCTCGGGCAGCCCCGGGGAAAAGTCCCCCGAGGTGGCGTGCCCGCTTCGACCACCGAAGCCACTAACGGCGACGGGGGCGAACCGTGTGCCGTGACAGGCGGCTACGAGGCGGTTGTCTACGACCTCGACGGCACGCTCGTGCGCTTGAACGTCGACTGGGCGGCGGTCAAAACCGAGGTGTCCCGCGTGCTCCGTGAGGCCGGCCGGGAGACCACGGACGCCGACATGTGGTCGGTGTTGGCGACCGCCGATGACGCCGGCGTCAGAACGGCGGTCGACGACATCATCACCGAGCACGAACTCGCGGGCGCGGACACGGCCGCCCGGCTTCCCGCGGCCGACGACATCCCCCGCGACGTCCCCGTCGGTGTGTGCTCGCTGAACGCCGAGGCGGCCTGCAGGCGCGCCTTAGCCGCCCACGAGCTCGCGGACGCGGTCGCGGTCGTCGCGGGCCGAGACACGACACCCGCGATGAAGCCCGACCCGCGGGCGCTCGAATGGGTCACAACCGAACTCGGTGTGGCCCCCGCTGACACGCTGTTCGTCGGGGATTCGGCGTCCGACGAGACGACCGCCGAGCGCGCCGGCGCTGACTTCCAGTGGGTGTAGCGGTCACGCAGCGTGGCGGCGCGCGTACGCGAAGACGGTGACCGCGGTCAGAAACCAGATGATCGCGCCGATGCGCACGGCAAACGACACGCGGGAGGCCCACGTGGGGAGTGAGTAGCCCGTCGAGAGCGCAGTCACGATGGGGGCCCCGACGACGATGGTGACGACGAACGTGGTCTGCATCACCCACGCGTAGTCGACGCCGTCCGGGTCGGTGCGTGCTTCCAGTTCCGGCACACCGGTCTAGATGGTCGCGGTGTGCTTAACTCTCCCGTCACGGTGCCGCGTCGCATACGTTTAACACCGCGACCCACCGACATCGTCGTATGCCAACGGTGAATTCAGTGCGGCGTGCGGGCAACACCGACGAGGAAACCGACCCGGTGACGATGCTGACCGCGTACGACGCCCCCACGGCGTCGGTGGTCGACGACGCCGGCGTCGACATGATCCTGGTCGGGGACAGCGTCGGGAACGCGAAGCTCGGATACGACACGACGCTGCCCGTCTCCGTCGACGAGATCGCGTCGGCGACCGGCGCGGTCGCACGCGCCACCGCGGACGCGGTCGTCGTCGCGGACATGCCGTTTCTGAGCTTCGGCGCCGACGAGACCGAGAGCGTGCGAAACGCCGGTCGCATGCTCAAAGAGGAGGACGCCGACGCGGTGAAACTCGAATCCGGGCCGCACACGGTGTCGCTGACCGAGACGCTCACGTCGCTGGGGATTCCCGTGATGGCGCACCTCGGGTTGACCCCCCAGCACGTCAACCAGCTCGGGGGGTATTTCCGGCAGGGCACCGACCAGGACAGCGCCGAGCGCATGCTGGATCTGGCGCGCGACCACGAGGCCGCCGGCGCGTTCGCGCTCGTGCTCGAACACGTGCCGGCGAACGTCGCCGCCGACATCACCGACGCCATCGACATCCCGACCATCGGTATCGGCGCGGGGCCGGACACCGACGGCCAGGTGCTCGTGATCTCGGACGTGATCGGGATGTCAGAACGCAGCCCGCCGTTCTCCAAGCAGTTCGGGGACGTGAACCGAGAAATGGCGGCCGCGGTCGACGACTACGTCGACGCGGTCGAATCCGGATCGTTCCCGGCGGCCGAGCACAGCCACGTCGCCGACGACGTCGACGACGTGTACTGAGCTAGTCGGCGGCGCGGAACGCCGCGACCCGCTCGGCCAGCCCATCGAGCACCACCAGCGTCGGGGGCAGCGTCGCCAGTGACGCGATCAGCGTGAGGAAGATCACGCCGACGGTCAGGAACCCGAAGCTGCTGAGCACCGGGAACGGTGACAGGATCAGCGCCGAGAACCCGAACACCGTCGTCATCCCGGAGACGGTGATGGCTTTCCCGACGCGGCTGGCCGCGATCTCCACGGCGTCGAGGCGACCGTAGCCGTTGTGCTGTTTCTCCTCGTAGTAGCGCTCCATGACGATGATCGTGTATTCGGCGCCGATGCCGACGGTCATCGCGCCCAGGCTGGCACCCAGCGGCGACACGGGGATGTCCAGCGCGAGCATGTAGATGTTCTGCCAGCCGATGACGAACACCATCGGCACCAGTGGTGCCACCGCCTTCACGAGGTCCCGGTAGTACAACCCGAGGAGCGCGAACACGAACAGGATGCCCAGGCCGGTCGTGGTGTTCCGCGAGTTGATCTGGTCGATGATCGACGGCACCGCGATCGACGACGTGCCGGTGACCTCAGCAGTAACTCCCGGCGGCGGGTTGCTGTAATCCAGTGACTCCTGTGAGTTCTCCAGGAACGACAACACCTGCCCGGTGGTCATGTCCTGTGGGGACGCCACGGTGATGTGTGCGCGCCCGTCGTTGTAATACCGCTGGCGCTGCTCGGTCGGCATCTGCGCGAGGACGCGCTCGACGCCACTGGTCGTGCGCGGGATCTCACCGCCGTTGTACTGTTTCACAGCCCCAGCGGGCGTGTCCACGCCTTCGACTAGTGGGGCTTGTGTGGCAACGTCGTTGAGGCCGTCCATCCAGCGCAACGTTTCAGGGTGTTTGAGGTGGGTGCCGGTGACGAGCACGTCGTAGCTGGTGCTCGTTCCGCCACCGGTCTGAGAGCGGAACTGCTGGAGGTCGACGTATGCGGGCAAGTCCTGGGGGATGAACTCTTCGGTGTCCGCGAGCGTCCCCAGCGAACTGGCGACCTGGAAGCCGACGCCCGACAGGACGAGCGCGATCGCAAGCACCGTCATCGGGTGGCTTGCGAGGATCCGCGACGTCCGGCCGAGCGTCGACCCCACGAGGCCGATACGCGAGTCCTCGTCGACCTCAGCGTGCGCGGCCTCGGGGTCTCCGCCGTCGGCCGCCGCCGGACTGTCGTCGCCCCAGCGCCGGATGTAGATCGTCAGCCCGGCGAGCAACACCAGGATACCGGCGGCGTACGTGAGCAACACGCCGAGGATGGACGTCTGTGCGAACCAGATGATCGCCGGCGAGGACGTCGACACCCAGGTCGCACCGAACCCGAGGGCTGCCGCGAGCATCGCGATGAGGACCGGCGGCCCAACCCCGCCGAGGGCGTTCGGGAGCGCCTCGCGGGGCGGATGCGTCTCTAGTTCCTCTTCGTACCGCTCGTGGAACTGCACGGAGTAGTCGATCCCCAGCCCGATCAGGATGGGGAACACCGCGCTCGTCATCGTGGAGTTCGGGATCCCGCCGTAGCCGATCGCGCCGAACGTGTAGATGACGCCCACGAAGACGGCGACGATGGGCAGCAGGCGGAGTCGAACCCCGCGGAACAGGAAGAACAACGCGATCACCATCAGGCCGACTGCCAGCCCCAGCAGCTTCTGCGTGCTCTGCTGGATGACCGTCGAGAGCTGCGCGGAGAACGCCGCGTCACCCGTGACGGTGGCGGTCACGCTGGCGGGGAACCGCGCCCAGTCGCTGGTGCTCACAGCCTCGGTGTAGATCGGGCGTTGCTGTTGTTGTGTGAGGTCGGTGTCGGTGGCGATCTGGATCGTGGTGTAATCGGGGGACCCGATCACGGACTCGATTTTCGACTTCGAGTCCGGGATGCGGCCGTACGCAGCCCGCACCTGGTCGGCGGGACTGCGCACTGCATACACGTCTTGTGTCTGTGACATCCGCCTGTCGTAGCGGTCGATCGCCTCGATCGCCGACGGCTCCGTGATGTCACCCCGGATGAGCACCGCGATGTTCCCGTGGTCGAACGAATCGGAGAACGCTTCGTAGGTGGGGTTGCTCCCGACGAACGCGTCGTCTCCGGTGACGCTCGTGATCTGTGCGGCGCCGCCGATCGCAACCAGGATGAGCAGTCCTGCGATGAGCAGTGTTGCGACTGGCCGCGCTTGGACGCGATCACCAATCGAAGCGAACGCACTACGTAGTTTGGGCATGGATTAGTTCCAGGCTGCGCTCACCGGCGCTGGTAGAGGACGTAGCCCACGCCAGCCACGACCACAACGAGTCCGATGATGACTGGCAGCGGCACTGGGAGCCCGCCGGACTGGGGCGACACCGGCACCCCGACCGTGAGGCCGTCCGTGTATTTCGTGTCACCGTCCGGTTCGTCGTAGCGCACTTCCACCGACGCGTCGTACTCTTTGGTGATCGCCGCGCTGTCGGCGCTAGCGGTGAACGTCGCTGTGGTGGTTTCGCCGGGCTGCAGTTCGCCGAGGTACGCGCCGTCGTCGGACGTCGACAGCGGATCACTCACGAACAGCTTGGCGTTCGCGGCGGACACCGGCTCGTCGCCCTGGTACCGTAGGGAGACCGCGACCGTGTCGCTACCGCCGGGGGAGACCGACGTACTCACGTTGACGACCTCGAAGGGGTCTTGCTCGGCGCCGATTTCGAGGGGTTGGCGCAGCGGACTGGAGATCGTCCGCACGTCACCGTTGTCGTTCTCGTATTCGACGTTGAACGGGAAGGAGTTGCTGCCGGGCTCAGCGGAGCCTGGGATCGCGACGGTGAACGACACGGGCTTGGACTCGCCGGGTGCGAGGTCACCCACGGCGGACTCCCCGTTGGTCGGCTCGATGCCCGGGATCGATCCCAGGCGGACGGCGACGTTGTTCGCGGATCCCGAGCCGGTGTTCACGATTTCGCCGTGGATCTCGGCGTCGGACTCGTCGACCCGGAACTTCTCCGTGTCGACGTTCCGGAGTTCGAACGTGCGTTCGGGCTGGACGGACACGCCGGCAGTCAGCGAGTCGGATTTCCGCGTCACGCCGTTGCTGTTGGTGTAGGCGACGACGGCGTTGATCGGGTAGTCGCCGGCATCCGCGTTGGATTCCGCGCCGACTTTCGCGGAGATGTTCGCTGTTTCGCCGGGGTCAAGCGCCGGAATGTACACGCTCGTCTTGGGCTGGGGGCTGGTCATTTGCCCGAAGTACAGCGTCGGGGACTGGCTGCTGAGCTGCACCGAGGCGTCGGTCGCCGTCTCGGTGCCCGTGTTCTTGACGTCGAGCGAGAGTTGCCCGGTGTCGCCGCCGTAGATCTCGTTTTCGCCCTGCGAGACGATCGAGAACTGTGGTTTGTCCTCGATGGTGATGTCGACGTACTGGGTGGATTCCTCCTCGGTTTTCGTGCGGGAGGCTTCCTGGAATCGGCCGTAGGAAACCGATCGCGTGTGTTCGTAGGCGATGTCGATCGGGATGCGGTACGTCCCGGGCTCGACGTCTCCGACTTCGAGTTGGAACTTGACGTCGGTGCCCTGTCCGCTGGGGAGGCTACTGATCGTGTACGTCCCGCTTTTCGGGGTGATGTTGGCGTCCAGTTTCTCCGTTGCGATGTCGAGTTTGAGGGCCTCTGCCGTTTGGACCTCGCGCTCGTATCGGTCTTGTCCGCCCTGGATCAGCGTCCCGGAGTTCGACACCGTGACGGTGAACGCGTGTGCTGATTCAGCGCCGACGGGACCGTCAGGCGAGGAAAGCGAGATGTCGGGCTTCCCCGTGACGGTGTTGTCGGCCGCGCTCACGGACAACGGAACTGCCGAGAGCGTGATGAGAACCACAACGGCCAGAACAGTTATACGCGATGCGTGTTTGCTTACTGATTGGGAGTCAAACATGTCTTCGTGAAGTACGTTTTCGGTTGGAATTCATCTCAGTGCGTTGTTTGTGACATCGGAAAGAGCCGTGCGTGAGTCGGTGAGGGTCCGATCTACTGTGTCGGTCGTGTCGTCGTGCCCTGGTGCCGAACCGCTTGGCCTCTATGCCTACCGAACGGTCGGGAGGAAATGAATGTTCCCATCTAGGCAACCACCGCGGAGACGTGTGTCATCGGGAACGTATACTGCCTGTAGCTTGGTAAGTGACTCGCCGCACACGGCAGTGCCACCGCTATCGGCGGGCCACTAGCGCGGGGTCACTGAGAAACGCATCGAGGGCGTCGTTGAACTGGTCGGGTGTTTCGAGCATCGAGAGGTGTGCGGCATCCGGGAGCGTCGTCCACCCCCCTGTCTGCACGTGTTCCGCGAGGAACTCGTGGGCCGAGGGCGGTGTGAGGTGGTCGTGATCACCGGTGAGCGCGAACACCGGGCTGTCGATCTCCGAGAGTCGCGTTCGGACATCGAAGCTGTGACACGACCGGAAGTCGCGGTTGACGACGGCGCGCCCGCAGTCCCGCATTGCGTCCTTCGAGAGGGCGAGCGTGCGGTCGTCGGGGTCGTGGAACAGCCGGCCGCTGTCGTGGAGGAACGCCAGTGCCCGCTCGAACCCGGGGCCATCGCCGGCGAGCCAGGCGCGAAGCGAGTCGGCGACCGCGAGCGTTGCGCCACATCCGGCAAGCACCACGGCGTCCGGCTCAACGCCTCCGTCGAGGACTGCGGTGAGCACGACCGCACCGCCGAGGCTGTTCCCCACCAGGACGGACGCACCGACATCGGCGGCGACGGCGCGCACGTCCGCCGCGTACGCGTCAAGCGTCTCCGGGCCAGGGTCGGTTTCGATGTCGTCGCTGTCGCCGTGCCCCGGTAGGTCCAGGGCGGCGACCCGATACGTGTCCGCGAGGCGTGCCAGCTGTGCTTTCCAGACGGCGTGGGTGCCGCCGCTGCCGTGGACGAACAACACGGTGGGTGCGTCTGCGGACCCACGGACGCGGTAGGCTGTCGACCGTCCGTGGTGGGCAAGCGTCTCCATGGTTGCGGCGAGAGCAACCAAGGGCATAAGACCTACGACGGTGTGAACCGCAATTCTACTTGTCGTCGGGAAACCCCATCACGTCCCCCACAACCAGACGAAGGACTTAAGTGTGCTGAACGATTACCTTACGTTAGTAATATGACTTCGAAAACCCATCTCACCGAATCGGATCCGTTGGTTCGACGCTACGACTACGGCGATGCGGTGATCGTCGCCGCCGACCTCGGAGTCGACGACGACCGCGTTGCTGTCGACGTCGTCCAGGACACCGCGATCGTCACCCGCGACGATTCGCCGACCGACCAGTACGAACTCCCCGTTCCGGACGGTGACTCAACGCGGGCCTTCATCAACAACGGCGTCGTAACAGTCGAGGTGTCACGATGAAACTCACGGTCAAACCACTCAAACAGAAGGACGCAGGTCGCGGTCTCGCCGCCGTCGACCGCGACTCCATGGACGAGCTGGCGCTCGAAAACGGCGACTACGTGGTTATCGACGGGCAGGGCGACCACGGGCGCGCGGTCGCCCGCGTCTGGCCGGGCTACCCCGAAGACGACGGCGACGGCGTCGTCCGCATCGACGGACGGCTGCGCAAGGAGGCCGACGTCGGGATCGACGATCAAGTCACCGTCGAACCCGCGGACATCAAGCCCGCCGGCGGCGTCACCGTTGCCCTCCCGCAGAACCTTCGCGTGCGCGGCAACATCGCGCCGATGGTTCGTGACCGGCTCAACGGCCGCCCGGTCACCGCCGGGCAAACCATCCCCATCTCGTTCGGGTTCGGCGGCATGAGCACCATCTCCGGCCAACAGATCCCGGTCAAGATCGCCGAAACCGAGCCCAGCGGCACGGTCGTCGTCAGCAACGACACCGAAATCCAGCTCTCCGAGCGCCCCGCCGAAGAGATCGCGCCGGGGGCCGGTGAGGCAGCCGAGACCGGCGACCCCACGCCGAACGTCACCTACGAGGACATCGGCGGCCTCGACGGCGAACTCGAACAGGTGCGGGAGATGATCGAGTTGCCGATGCGTCACCCCGAACTCTTCCAGCAACTCGGCATCGACCCGCCGAAAGGCGTGCTCCTCCACGGCCCGCCCGGCACCGGCAAAACGCTCATCGCGAAAGCCGTCGCCAACGAGATCGACGCGCACTTCGAGACGATCTCCGGCCCGGAGATCATGAGCAAATACTACGGCGAAAGCGAGGAGAAGCTCCGCGAGGTCTTCGACGAGGCCGAGGAGAACGCCCCCGCGATCGTCTTCGTCGACGAGCTCGACTCCATCGCGCCCAAGCGAGGCGAAACCCAGGGCGACGTCGAGCGCCGCGTGGTCGCCCAGCTGTTGAGCCTCATGGACGGCCTGGAGGACCGCGGCGACGTCACGGTCATCGCGGCGACCAACCGCGTCGACGCCATCGACCCCGCGCTCCGCCGGGGCGGGCGTTTCGACCGCGAGATCGAGATCGGCGTCCCCGACCAGGACGGCCGCAAGGAGATCCTGCAGGTGCACACGCGTGGCATGCCGCTGGTCGAGGACATCGACCTCGACGACTACGCCGAGAGCACGCACGGCTTCGTCGGCGCGGACATCGAGAGCCTCGCCAAGGAAGCCGCGATGAACGCACTGCGCCGGGTGCGCCCGGACATCGACCTGGAATCCGACGAGATCGACGCCGAACTCCTGGAATCCATCTCGATCACGGAAGCCGACTTCAAGCGCGCGCTGAACGGCATCGAGCCGTCCGCGCTCCGCGAAGTGTTCGTGGAGGTGCCGGACACCACGTGGGCGGACGTCGGCGGCCTCACGGACACCAAAGAACGCCTCCGGGAGACCATCCAGTGGCCCCTGGACTACCCGGACGTGTTCTCCGAGATGGATCTCCAGTCCGCCAAAGGCGTCTTGCTGTACGGCCCGCCGGGCACCGGCAAGACGCTGTTGGCGAAAGCCGTCGCCAACGAGGCGAACTCAAATTTCATCTCCGTGAAAGGCCCGGAGCTGCTGAACAAGTACGTCGGCGAGTCCGAGAAGGGCGTCCGTGAGGTGTTCGAGAAGGCGCGGTCGAACGCCCCGACAGTGGTGTTCTTCGACGAGATCGACGCCATCGCGGGCCAGCGCGGGCGCGCAACCAGCGACTCGGGCGTGGGCGAGCGCGTCGTCTCCCAGCTGCTCACCGAACTGGACGGCATCGAGGCCCTCGAAGACGTGGTCGTGGTTGCGACCTCGAACCGGCCGGACCTCATCGACGACGCGCTGCTGCGGCCGGGCCGCCTCGACCGCCACATCCACGTGCCGGTGCCCGACGCCGACGCGCGCCGCGCGATCCTCGACGTGCACACGCGCGACAAACCCCTCGCGGACGACGTCGATCTCGACGTCGTGGCCCAGCGGATGGACGGGTTCGTCGGCGCGGACGTGGAGGCGCTCGTCCGGGAGGCCACGATGAACGCCACCCGCGAGTTCATCAACTCCGTCGACCCCGCCGACGCCAGCGACTCCGTGGGGAACGTCCGCGTAACGATGGCGCACTTCGAGGCCGCGCTCGGGGAGGTCACGGCCAGCGTCGACGCGGACGTCAAGGAGAACTACGAGGAGATCGAACAGCGGTTCAACACCGCGGACACGCCGACCGACGACGAACCCGCGTCCGGAGCGTTCCGCTGACCGACGCGCCGCCCCGGAACGACGCCTGGCTGTGTCGAACGCACGCTGCGCTCGTCCCGTAGCGACCGACAGCAGGCCGTCGCCCGCCCGGCCTCAGTCCAGCTTCTCGGCGGCGTCTTTCTCGATGAGCGGGTCGGCGTTCGCCTCCGGGAGCGTGACCACGTCGCCGGCTTCGAGGTCGTAGGGTCGCTCGTCGACGCCGAGGATCTCACCGACGGTGTCGGTCACTCGGACACGAACCCGGGCGGTCGCCGCGTCGCCGCTGTCGGGCACGCCGGCGTCGTCCGCGGGTTCGCTTTGCACGCCGCCATCGGTGGTCGTGTCAACCCGGTCTGCCCCACCGTCCCCCGGGGGCTCCGGAGCCGGTGGCGGGTCGAGGGTCCCGCCGTCGTCACCGCCCATTGCGGCAGCCACCGAGGAGCCGCCCGCCGGCGGGCTGGCGTCCCTGGGAGACGTGTCGCCGGCATCGCTGTCCGGGGCCGGGGAGCCAGGATCGGCCGGGTCGTCGCCATCGGGACGCGCACTGGCCGCGTCGCCCGCGATCACGTCGAGCACGTGCGCCTTGTTGTCCTCGATGCGGGCAACCAGGTCACCGTACAGGTCGCGCTCCTCGGCGGTGAGCCCGCCCTGGTCGTCGGGCATCCCGGCGGCCGCGAGGCTGGCCTGCTTGACGAGCTTCCCCATGCGGCGCTCGTAGATGGCCTCCGTGACCTGCTCGGCGGTCTCGATTTTGTCCGTGAGCTCCTGGACCTCCGGATCGCCGAACGGATCGGTGGCCGCGGCCGCGGCGTCGTCACGGCGGTCTTTCAGTGACTCGATAAACGCCGCCACGTCCGCGTAAAACGACTCCTGGAGGTCCTGCAGGCCGTCGGTCGCGCGCTCCTGTGTTTGTGCCGCCCGTAAGTCGTCTAAGTTCATTCTGTGGCCTTCTCGGCGGTACCGCGGGCCATCATGAAGACACCCGCGTACTCTGGAACTGTGCTCACGCCCGGCCCGACTGTAAGGCTTTCCCCACGCAGCTCGACGGTGTGCTCTGTGGGTAGCTCGACGGTGATGTCGTGGCCGACGAACGTCTCCGGAACGGCGTCGACGAGCGGATCGAAGTCATCGAGTGCGGCACGGTCGAGGCGCTGCACCTCCAGCCCGCTGCCGCCGTGCAGCGATCCGGGCAGCCGGATCAAGCGGTTCGTGTCGGTGGTCACCGGCTCGTCGATGGGTGCCTGCTCGGCCGCGACGGTCTCGTCGATGTAGCGCCGCGCGACCGTCAGGAACGCCGGATGCACGTCGACGTTTCCACGCTTCACCGCCGTGGTGTTGTCCGCGACCACGTTGTAGATGGCCCGCGCCGATCTCTCTCCGACGCCGTCGAACTCCGTGAGCGTCGCCACGGCGTCGTCCTCGCCGCGCTCGATGAGGTCGTCGGCGAACGCTTCGAGGCGGGTGGTGACCCGACGGCCCCAGCCGCCGTCGGCCGGCAGCATCCGCTTCTCGGTGGGGTTCTCTAGCCCGCGCCCGCCGACGGGTTCGGCCTCGACCAGCGTCTCCAACGCCAGGTCGTTGCCGCGCACGTAATCGACGATCTCCCGGCGCTCCTCGCTGCCGAGCTCGTAGACGCCCGCATCGCGGACGTGCACGTGGTATCCGCGGCCGCCGGAGAACGTCACGGTCAGCTCCTCGAACCCGAAATCGCGCTCGAGGAAATCGAGCAGCCGCAGCAGTGCGTCCTTGCACTTCGACAGCATCTCCGCGTAGGAATCCTCCCCGAGGGTGACACGCGGCAGGTGGTCGGCGTCGAGGTCGAACACCAGATCCGAGCCCTGCCAGTGTTTTTCGTCCATCGTCGCCGCCCCCGGAGCGTCGTAGGTGCCCGCCGAGAAATAGACGTGCCGGGGGCATTTCCGTTCGAGGAACGACGTCATCGACCCCAGATCCAGCGTGGATTTGTGCCGAACCATCGTCGTGTCGGGGCCGGCAGTCCACGGGATATACCCCCACTCGCGGTCGTCGGCGCGCGGGGGGAGGTCGATCTCCGCACGGCGGTACACGTCGCCGAACCGCCCCCGGAGATACGCACGGGTCCGTTCCTCCATGTCGGGACGGCAGTACGCCGACCGCGGGTAAATCAGTGTCGTCTCGCCGGGATCGACAGCGCGTCTCGGCCGGACGAACCGACCCGGCGCCCGGTGCATGCCGGCAATCGTGGGGTGACCGTTCGATGCGCATCGCCCCGCCGATGTCCCGGACTCCGGGCCGGCGGTAGCGGTACAGAACGGCCGTCGCCTCGCCACAGCGGGAGTGATGGCTCGCCAGCGGGCCCTGCTAGTCGTCGGGCGTGGTGTAGAGGTGGTAGCCCGCGAGGGCCGCCACGATGGCCGAGACGAACTCGGAGACACCAACAACGGTGAACGCTTCCCAAAACGTCATGCCGAACGACCGCAGGAACGGCACGGCGAACAGACCCGCCGCACCGACGAGAGCCGCACCAGCGAGCGCGACGACAGCCAGCCTGTTGAGCGACGCTGGAAAGTCGCCGTCGGCGTCGCCGTCGTCGCGCGATCGTGCGAGTACAAGACCGAGTGGGGGACTCATCGTGTGTCGTTGAAAAGCCGCGCCGGTTGTGGGGCTGTCCTGCGTGTGCGATCAGTCGCTGGTCGCGGCCGCGCCGTCGCCGGCGGACGGCTCCGGCGCTTCGGCTTCGCCGAAGATCGCACGACTGCGCAGGAGGATGAGCCCGAAGCCGACCTTCGCGCTCACGTCAAGCACCATGAACAGCAGCGTCTCGATGTTCAGCGGCACGATTCCCGCACCTTCGCTGCCGATCAGCCACACGACGGGATACGCGGACCACAACACAACGGTAACGTTACGCAGTACTTTGAACGTGGATGCGACCTCGGGGCGCATGCTTTCGGCCTTCGAGGTGAACCCGAAGAACAGCACGTACAGGATGTACAGCATCGCTGCGGTGCTGATCGCCCACCACACGAAGCGGTACGAGTAGACCTTCGTCAGTGCGCCGACCAGGCCGGTCCCGATCATGATGCCGTCGGCACCGACGAGCGCAAGGATCGTTCCCTGATCCGCGTCAACGAGCAACGCGAGGTCTAACAACAACAGCGGCGTGGTGAACAGCCAGTCAGCGTACCGCGCCCAGTAGATGGGGTTCTGCTCCCCACCGAACGGTACCATTGTGAGGCCATACCCCAGCAGCATCGAGAGGTACATCGTGAACGCGATGGCTGGGACGAGCGTCGTGATGGCGTAGAATTTCTTTGCATCTGGGTCCGAGACGCCCATCCCTTTCACGAGGAAATAGAGCGTCCCGAGTCCCATTAGCGCCGTACCGAGCGCTAGCCAGATCCACTCCGGACGTCCGGTGATCTGGGCCTGCGATACCCCCTCCACTGCTGTTGGCAATAACGAGGGTGTCATAGAAGTCTTCACACACTATGATAGAGTTTCTGACTGTTATAGAGAGTTACTAGCTTAGAAAGTCGTGCACTTGGTGCACGGT